>NZ_AZUY01000003.1 GCF_000513935.1 Mesorhizobium sp. WSM3626
TGGCTACAAGGCCCTTCTCATAAGCCCGCCGCAGCGCCTTGCCGTCGAGCGAGACCACGCCCTGGCATGCCTGGGCAAAGCCTGCGGCAAAGGCGGCGAAGGCGCGCCCGAAGGCCTCTGGGTCGAGCAAGCGCAGCAGCCGCGAGAAGGTGTCATGGCTGGGCGCCTCCTCATAGGCGATCAACCGCGACAGCGCCTGCTTGCGCTCTTGNGCGAACAACGAAAACTCCGTCGCATTGGTCGCGCCGCACAGGCTTGCCGCAACCATCATCACGATCAAATCGCCAAGCCGGTGCGTGGCGTTGGCCGCGCGCGGGTCAGGNACCGCGCCGAAATAGCTCTCAAGGCAGGACATGGCAGTCGATCCTTCGTTGGACTGCCTTCCCAAAGAATCCCTTCTCAGACCAATTTCAACTCCCAAAACGTCATATGCGATTCCCCTGCCGTGAACGGGGAGAAGGAAAGATAGCTCACTGAGCCGCAAATTCCGCCGGATCGAAGTCGTACTGCGTCGAGCAGAACTCGCAGGCGACGTGGATGCCGCCATCCTCGGTGCTGTCCTTGATCTCCTGCGCGGAGAAGCCCTCGAGGATGCCGCGGATCTTGTCCCTGGAGCATGAGCACTGGTCGGCGACGGGAACGCCGCCGAAGACGCGCACGCCATGCTCGTGGAACAGGCGGTAGAGCAGCCGCTCGGCGCCGATGGTCGGGTCGATCAATTCGGTCGGCTCGATGGTGCCGAGCAAGGCCAGCAACTCCTGCCAGGAATTGTCCGTGGGATCATGGATCTCCTCGCGCGGATCGCCATCCCCACCCGGCAGGTCCGGAATGCGCATGCGCTCGGGCGATTGCGGCAGGAACTGCGCAAGGATACCGCCGGCGCGCCACTGCTCGCGCGCACCGCCGACACCGGGCGTCAGCAGCTTGGCGACCGAGAGCCTGAGGTCGGTCGGGATCTGTTCCGACTGGCGGAAATAGGTGCGCGCCGCCTCTTCCAGCGTCTCGCCGTCGAGCTGGACGATACCCTGATAGCGCTGCGTATGGGCGCCCTGGTCGATGGTCAGTGCCAGCACGCCGCTGCCAAGCAACGTTTGCTGCGAGGTCTCGCCGGCCGCGATCAGTGCCTCCAGCCGGTCGGCGTCGAAACGCGCATAGGCGCGCAGCGCCGAGGGCGTGGAAAAGTCCGCGACCAGCATGTCGACAGGCCCATCGGTACGGGTCTGCAGGATGAACTTGCCTTCGAACTTGAGCGAGGTGCCGAGCAGCACCGTCAGCACACAGGCTTCCGCCAGCAGGCGGGCGACCGGCTCGGGATAGTCGTGGCGGCCAAGGATGGCGTCGAGCATCGGCCCGAGCTGGACCGTGCGGCCACGCACGTCGAGCGGACCGACTTCGAAGGGAACGACGTGGTCGTCGCCGGCGTAACCGAACTCGCCGAGTTTGGGGTGATGTTCAGTCACTTGATGGCTTTCCAACATGACAAAGCTCCAGGGCGCGGCCATGCGGCCCTGGTGGGCACATGCGTCCAAACGCGCTTGATTTGCGTGATGCGGCGCAGATAGGCATCGCGCCCCCGCAGATCAAGCGCCTGGACACTTCAGGCGCCCAGACACATCAAGCACCGAGACACTTCAAGCACCGAGGCACCAGGCGAGCACGGCCTTCTGGGCGTGGAGCCGGTTCTCGGCCTCGTCGAACACCACCGAATGCGGCCCGTCGATGACCTCGTCGGTCACCTCCTCGCCGCGATGGGCCGGCAGGCAATGCATGAACAGGGCATCGGGCTTTGCCCTGGCCATCAGCGCTGCGTTGACCTGATAGGGCGAGAAGATATTGTGGCCGCGAGCACGGTGTTCCTGGCCCATCGACACCCAGCAGTCGGTGACGATGCAGTCGGCCTGGTCGACGGCTTCCTCGGGCGAGCGGGTGAAATGCAGCTTGCCGCCATGCGCCTTGGACCAGTCGATATGCTTCTGCGCCGGTTCGCTGCCTTCGGGCACGGCGACGTTGAGATTGAAGCGGAACCGGGCCGAGGCCTCGAGCAGCGAGTGCAGCACATTGTTGCCGTCGCCGGTCCAGGCGATCGTCTTGCCAGCCACCGGCCCGCGATGCTCCTCGAAAGTCATGATGTCGGCCATCAGCTGGCAGGGATGGGTATCGTCGGTCAGGCCGTTGATCACCGGAACGGTCGCGTTCTCGGTCAGCTCCAGCAGCCGCTCATGCGAGGTGGTGCGGATCATGATCGCATCGACGTAGCGCGACAGCACCTTGGCGGTATCGGCGATGGTCTCGGAGCGGCCTAGCTGCATCTCAGTGCCGGTCAACATGATGGTCTCGCCGCCAAGCTGGCGCATGCCGACGTCGAAAGAAACGCGCGTGCGCGTCGATGGTTTGTCGAAGATCATCGCCAGCACCTTGCCTTCGAGCGGCTTGGTCCGTTCACCGGCCTTGAGACGCGCCTTTCGCGTCACCGCGTCATCCAGCATGAAGCGCAAATCGCCTTCGGAAACGGTGGAAAGATCAGTGAAATGGCGGACTGACATCAGGAATGGTTCCGGATTACTTCGCAGCGGCGGAGGCCATGGCCTCCGACAGGCCCTTGGCGCCAGCGCGGATGCGGTTGAGCGCTTCGTGAATCTCGGCATCGGTGACGGTGAGCGGTGGCAGCAGGCGAATGACGTTGTCGCCGGCCGGAACGGCCAGCAAATGCTGGTCGCGCAGCGCCATGTTCACCTTGCCGTTGGGCATCGCGCATTTGAGGCCGAGCATCAGCCCGGTGCCCCTGATATTCTCGACAATTTCGGGGAATTCGTCAGCTATTGACGCAAGCCCCTGCTTCATCAGCAGCGCCTTGCGCTGGACATCCTCGAGAAAACCATCTTCCAGCACCACGTCGAGCACGGCGTTGCCGACCGCCATCGCCAGCGGATTACCGCCGAATGTGGTGCCGTGCACGCCGGCGGTCATGCCGACGGCCGCCTCGTCGGTGGCAAGGCAGGCGCCCATCGGGAAACCGCCGCCAATGCCCTTGGCGATTGCCATGATGTCGGGCGTCACACCCGACCACTCATGCGCGAACAGCTTGCCGGTACGGCCGATGCCGCACTGGACCTCGTCATAGATCAACAACAGACCGTGCTGTTCGCAGAGCTGCCGCAGCCGCTTCAGCGACTGTGTGGGCACCGGACGGATACCGCCCTCGCCTTGCACCGGCTCGATCAGGATCGCGGCGGTCTCCGGCGTGATCGCCTTTTCAGCGGCGTCGATGTCGTCGAAACCGACCTGGTCGAAGCCTTCGACCTTGGGTCCGAAGCCTTCGAGGTATTTGTACTGGCCGCCAGCCGCGATGGTCGCCAGCGTGCGGCCGTGGAAGGCGCCTTCGAAGGTGATGACGCGGAAGCGCTCGGGATGGCCCTTGACGAAGTGGTAGCGCCGCGCCGTCTTGATCGCGCATTCCAGCGCCTCGGCGCCGGAATTGGTGAAGAACACCTTGTCGGCGAAGGTGGCATCAGCCAGACGCTCGCCAAGCCTGCTCTGCCCCGGGATTTCATAGAGATTGGAGACGTGCCAGAGTTTCGCCGCCTGTTCGGTGAGGGCCGCGACCAGATGCGGATGACCGTGGCCAAGCGAATTGACCGCGATACCGCCGGCGAAATCGAGATATCGCTCGCCCTTGTCGGTAACCAGCCAGGTGCCTTCCCCATGGTCGAAGGCCAGGGGTGCGCGAGCAAAGGTCTCGTAAAGCGCCGAACCGCTCATTATATGCGTCTCCGGTACCGGAAAATCAAAAAAGCCGCCAAAGCGGCGGCCTTCTGCGGCTTATCGTGTTTTTCGGCCATGAAGTCAACGAAAACGTCGCGTAGTGGCGCGCGGCAAGCCCCCTGACGCAACGCCGGCTCATGAGCGACCGGGCAAGTTGGGGAAAACCGAAAAAACCGATTCGTGTTGCACTTGGGACTCTTGTCACCGAGTCAGCGCATAGAGTAGTTGTAGTCGAGAAATAACTAGATTTCGTGCGGCGGACCTAATCACCAGATATATGTGGTGTCTGCCCCAGCAGGTGTGCTGGGTCGGGAATGGATTCTGATTGCCGCACGCTTATAAGGAGCGCGGTCATGAACTGGACTGACGAGCGGGTAGAACTCTTGAGAAAACTGTGGTCGGAGGGTCTGAGCGCAAGCCAGATTGCTGCGCAGCTTGGAGGGGTCAGCCGCAACGCGGTCATCGGCAAGGTGCACCGGCTGAAGCTGTCGGGCCGTGGCCGCGCAACGGCCACGCCGGCACGCCAGAAAAAGGCATCGCAAGGCTCCTCCGTCCAGAAGTCGGTGGCGCGCGCCGCGAGCACGGCACGCCATGTCACGACTTCGATCGGCGCGACGGCCCTTCAGACGCAATTCGACGCCGAACCCGTGGCAAGGCACTATATCCGCCCGGTCGAGAACGTCGTGGTACCGATCTCACGGCATCTGCAGCTCGTCGAACTGACCGAGCGCACCTGCAAATGGCCGAACGGCGATCCGCTTTCGGAGGACTTCAATTTCTGCGGCAACGAAGCCGCCGAAACCGGTCCCTACTGCAAATACCATGCCCGCGTGGCGTTCCAGCCAGCGGCGGAGCGGCGGCGGAATCGCTGAGCGAATAGCGAATAGCGAATAGCGAATAGCGAATAGCGAATAGCGAATAGCGAATAGACAGTGGCTGAGCTTCCGCGAGGGGCAATGCGGTTTTTCCCTTATTCCCTATTCGCTATTCGCTATTCGCTATTCGCTCTTTTACAGCCACCCATTCTTCCTGAACCGCCAGTACAGGAAGCAGCAGATCAGCGCGATCATGGCCAGCACCATCGGGTAGCCATATTCCATCTTCAGCTCCGGCATGTCGGTAAAGTTCATGCCGTAGATGCCCGCGAATGCGGTTGGCACCGCCAGGATGGCCGCCCAGGAGGCGAGTTTCTTGGAGATCGCCGTTTCCTGGCTTTGACCGACCAGAAGACTGGCCTCGAAGGCGAAGGCCAGCACCTCGCGCAGGCTGTCGATCTTCTCCTGGACGGTACGGATATGATCCGTCACGTCGCGGAACAGCGGGTGCATGGCCGAATGGATCTGTGGCAGCTCGGCGCTGGTCAGCCGGCGACAGACTTCCACCAGGGGCAATGCCGCGTTGCGCAGGCGCAGGAGGTCACGGCGCAGCATGTAGAGGCGTTCAATATCGGGGCCGGTCATCGGCTTCAGCAGGACCTTGTCCTCGATCGCCTCGACCTCATCCTCGATCTGCTCGAGCACGGGCATGTAGTTGTCGACGATGAAGTCCAGAATGGCGTAGAGGACGAAATCCTCGCCCTTGGCCAGTGAATGCGGGCAGCTTTCCCAGTGCTGGCGCACGGCGGCATAGGATGTGGAAGGGCCGTGCCTGACGCTGACGATGTAGCCTGAGCCGACAAACAGATGCGTCTCGCCGAAGGTGACGCGCCCTTCGATCAATTGCGCCGTGCGAGCGACGATGAACAGCGCATCGCCATATTGCTCGATCTTTGGCCGCTGGTGCGGGTGCTCGGCATCCTCGATCGCCAGCTCATGCAGATGAAACTGCGCCTTGACGCGCAACAAAAGTTCGCGGTCGGGTTCAAGCAGCCCGATCCAGACGACATGTCCCGATTTCTTGGCCCAATCGCCGGCTTCCTCGATGGGAATATCGGCGATACGGTGCCCAGCGGTGTAGACACCGCAGGCGATGATGCCCGATGTCGGCGGCGAGGGCTTGAATTCCCGGACATATTCCATCGCGGCCTCCCGAAAGCGTTGCCTTTCCTAGGGAACCGGCAAGCTTATCTCGGGATAGTTTAGCGCAATATGATCAAGCGTTCGAGAGGACGTGCGTTCACTTCACCGGCAGCGCCGCGGGGAGGCCGATCTTGTCCGTCTTGTCGCTCTTCGGCCGCTCGGCCGGCATCTGGTCGCCGGTGACGATGTAGTAGATGGTCTCGGCGATGTTGGTGGCGTGATCGCCGATACGCTCGATGTTCTTGGCGCAGAACAGCAGATGCGTACAGGGCGTGATGTTGCGCGGATCTTCCATCATGTAGGTCAGCAATTCGCGAAACAGCGACGTGTACATGGCATCGATCTGGTCGTCACGGTCGCGCACGAAGCCGATCTTGTCGACCGAACGCGACGCATAGACGTCGAGGACCTCCTTCAGCTGGGTCAGCGCCAGGTTGGCCAACGCCTCCAGGCCGCGGAAAAGGCTGATCGGCTGACGGCCGTCGGTGACGGCGACCACCCGTTTGGCAACGTTCTTTCCGAGGTCGCCGACCCGCTCGAGGTCGGCCGAAATGCGGATGGCGCCGACGATCTCGCGCAGGTCCGTCGCCATCGGCTGGCGCTTGGCGATGATGATGATCGCCTTGTCGTCGATCTCACGCTGCCCCTCATCCAGCACGATGTCGTCGCGAATGACCTTCTGGGCCAATCCCGGATCGGCATTGACCAAGGCGGCGACCGCCTGCTCGACCATGCGCTCGGCATGGCCGCCCATCGCGGCGATGCGCTTGGCGAGATATTTCAGTTCCTCGTCAAAGGCGCTCATTGTGTGAACGGACTGCATGGACGAAATGCCTTCCCACGGGGTGTCTTGATCTTGAGTCGTTTCCTCGAATCCCCGCTGATACGCTAACCGGATGACAGAAAAAAGAAACGGTCCAGTGGGAAACTAGGGCAGTATCAGTGCGCCGGCAAATGGACCGAGAAGGCGGCGCCCTTGCCGACCTCGGACTTGATCGTCAGCCTGGCATTGTGACGCGTCAGGATGTGCTTGACGATCGACAAGCCAAGTCCCGTGCCTTTCTGGGTCCGGCTGGTCTCGACATCGATGCGATAGAAGCGCTCGGTGATGCGCGGGATATGCTCCTCGGGAATGCCGGGGCCAAAATCCCTGATCGTCACGTCGATGCCTGGTTCGGAACCGTCATCGCCGCGCGCGATCGACACCACGACGCGGCCGCCCGACCGGCCGTATTTGCAGGCATTTTCCAAAAGGTTCTCGAAGACCTGGAACAACTCGTCGCGATCACCCGGCACATCGAGCGACCCCTCGGCGAAATCGCGTTCGATGGCGACATTGTTTTCTCGGGCGAGCGGTCCGAGCGAATCGATGACGCTGTCGACGGTCTGGCGCAGATCGACTTCGGTTCCCGGCTTCAGATAGGGCTTCATCTCCAGCCGCGACAGCGACAGGAGATCATCGATCAGTCGCGCCATGCGGCCGGTCTGGTTCTGCATGATCTGGAGGAACTGCTCGCGCGCCGCCGGATCGTTGCGGGCCGGTCCGCGCAGCGTTTCGATGAAGCCAGCGATCGAGGCCAGCGGGGTGCGCAACTCGTGACTAGCATTGGCGATGAAGTCGGCGCGCATGCGGTCTATGCGCCGTGCCTCGCTCTGGTCCTTGAAGACCAGCACATAGAGATCGGTGCCATGCCCGACCGAGGACGCGCTGACCCGGTAGGCCCGTTCGACGGGAAGTTTCTCGGTATAGTCGACAACATCCGAGGCGACGGTGCCCGACAGAACACTGTCCAGCAGCGCCTGCATTTCCGGCGCCCGGAATTTCAGCGGCAGCGATATGCCGGGCGCGATGCCGCCAAAGGCGGCAAAAGCGGCGGCGTTGGCGTGGACGATGGTGGCGGCCTGGTCGAAGATGATGAGCGGATCGGCGACGGCGGCCGCGAGATATTCGCCGGACAGGCGCTGCAAGCCCATCGCTTCGATTGCCCCGGCGCTCTCGGCGGAATGGCGCGCAGCTGTAACCGGCAATAGTGCCGCCGCCAGCAGCAGGAGCAGCGCCGGTACCAGCACGTAGGCGGAAATACCCGCGAAGCCATAGGCGATCAGGACCGCCACGACACCGGCCGCGAGCAGCCGGTGGCTGGTCCACAGCCGGGCGGCGATCGCTTGCCCCATGCCTTTCTGCTCTGCACCCAGGTCAGTCATTCGCGCGCCCAGCCTCCACCGGTCACACGGCGGCGAAAACTTCCGCTGGACCGCAAATCAAAAGTGCTACAGCGTCCTTTGCGCGCCCAAATGGACGCGCTGCGCTGTAGTGGCTCCCAATAGCATGAGTCCAGACACTTAAAAGGGTTCGTCTGCATGAGTAAGGCCAAGGAAAATTCCGCCACGCCAACTTCAGGTCCGCTGAAAATCCGGATCGGCGGCAAGGAACGGGAGTTCGATATCGAGAATCCCGAGCTTCCGGACTGGGTCGAGGAGAACAAGCTGACCGCGGGCGGGTATCCCTACGACAAGAAGATGAAAGCCGAGGAGTACGACGAGACACTCGAGCAATTGCAGATCGAGCTGGTCAAAGCGCAAGCATGGCTGCAGGCGACCGGCAAGCGGGCGATGGCGCTGTTTGAGGGGCGTGACGCCGCCGGCAAGGGCGGCACGATCTTCGTGCTGCGCCAGTACCTCAACCCGCGCACGGCGCGCAACGTCGCGCTGACCAAGCCAACCCCGACGGAGCTGGGGCAATGGTATTATCAGCGCTATGCCGACCATTTCCCGACGTCGGGCGAATTCGTCACCTTCGACCGCTCATGGTACAACCGCGCCGGCGTCGAACCGGTGATGGGTTTTTGCACCCCAGAACAGCACGAGAAGTTTCTCGACGAGACGCCGCATTTCGAACGAATGATCGTCAATGACGGCATCCATTTCTTCAAATTCTGGCTGAACATCGGCCAGGAGACGCAGCTCGAGCGCTTTCACGATCGCCGCTACAGCCCCCTCAAGAGCTGGAAGTTCTCGCCGATCGACATTGCCGGCATCACCAAGTGGGACGATTACACCAAGGCGCGCGACAGTATGTTCGAGCGCACCCACAAGGAGTTCGCGCCATGGATCATCGTGCGGGCCAACGACAAGCGACGCGCGCGTCTGGCAGTAATGCGTCGCATCCTCCTGTCGCTGCCCTATGAGGGGCGCGATCTCGATATCATCGGGAAGGAAGACAGGAAGATCATCGGCGAAGGGCCATCATTCCTGGGCAAGCAGGACTGACGCCTTTTTGGCGCCGCGCAGCCAAAGGCGGCGCGGCGCCATTGATGAGCGCCCTTGATCCGGCTCTACAGCATGTCGCGGCGAATGGGATTCGCCAGACCTGCTGTAAGCTTCTGATTTTATGCATGTCGTTATCCCGGAACCGAGGACACTTCCGGGCGACATGCATTAGGCCGCCAGGCGTGCGATCCGCTGCAACCGTCGCAGCGTGGCATCGTCCTGCAGCGCCTGCTGGAACAGCGATATCTCCTCATCGATGCGCTCGCAAAGCGCGGTGGTGTTGCCCTTGAGCAGGCCGCGCGTCTGCAGCAACGCCGCAACCGGCTTTTTGGCCAGCTGCCTGGCCCGGCCGAGCGTCGCCTCCTCGACGCTGCCTTCCGGGACGATCTCGGCGACTAGGCCGAGCGCCCTGGCATCTTCGGCACGAAGCGTGTCGCCGAGGCAGAAGAAGCGGAAGGCACCGGCATAGCCGAGCTTCTGCGGCGCCAGGATGCTGGTCGCCGCGTCGGGCACCAGGCCGAAATCGACGAACGGCACCCGGAACGTGCTTTTTTCTGACGCAATTACCATGTCGCAATGGAACAGGATGGTGCAGCCGACCCCGACGGCATCGCCGTCGACACAGGCCAGGATGGGCTTTGGAAACGTTGCCAGCATGCGGAACATGTCGGTGACGGCGGCGATCAGCTTCTGATGCTTGGTGGCGTCCAGGAATTCGGAAAAGTCGCCGCCAAGACAGAAGCAGCCCGCCAGGCCGCGCAGCACGACGACCCGCACCTCGTCGTTCTCGGCGGCTTCATGAAACGTCCTGGCAAGGCTCTCATAGGCCCTCCTGTCAAGCACCGGCCGGCCGTCATTCGACGACACGGTGACGATCAGCGCATGGTTGCGCAGTTCGGGTTGCGGGTGCGCGTTCATGACGCCCTCCTTTGGCCGAACATGTCGGGATATCCCCTGGCCAGGACGGGTGCATGATGATTGCGGCGCGAACGCACCACGTCCAGCGTGTGCTCGTTGAAGGTGAGCAGCGTCGCCACGACCTGCTGGTTGCCATAGGTGCGCTGATAGCCCAGCGGCGTCGCCAGGAAGTGCAGTTGCAATGCGCGCAGCACCCACATCGGCTCGAACTCGATGATGACCTTGTCGACGCCGCGCTTGAGACCCCACTCGACGAAGCCCGCTATCAATTCCGTGCCGACGGTCGAGACGCCGCGCCGGCCATCGCGAAAACCCGGAGCCACCGCATAGCGGGTCAACTCCCAGATGTTGGGGCCCGCCGGCGGCGTTCCTTCGGAGAGATCGGTCAACACCTCGGTCAGCAGATGCGGCCGTGTGGTCGGCAACATCCTCTGATAGCCCGCGACTTCATCGCCCCTGATGACGATCTGATGCACCGCCTCGTCATGATCGAACTGGTCGACCTCAAAACCGTCGGGGCGCCGCAGGTCCTCCCATCCCATTTCCTCGACGAATATCCGGTAGCGCAGCCGATGGACGGCCTCCCAGAGGTCGGGGCGTTCCATCAATTCCTTGGTCGAAAGACAAAAAAGCATTCCGTAATCTCCTGTGTTTCAGGGGAAGATACGGCCGTGCTTCGATGCGAAAATTGCGTGATCACGTAGGCAAGAAGTTCTAGGCCTGCACGGCCGACCTAGCTAATGTATCCGCGCCTTATCGCCTCGGCGACTGCCTGCACCCGGTTGACGGCGCCGAGTTTGCTTTTGGCGTTAAGAAGATGTTTCTCCGACGTGTGTTCGGAGATGCCGAGGATTTGCGAAATCTCCCATTCGGACTTGCCGACCGCGGCCCATTGCAGGCACTCGCGTTCGCGCGGCGTCAGTTCGATATGATCGATTGTCGTGGCCGCCATGGTGTGAAGCTGCATGGCGCGGCCAATGGCATAGGTCGAGACCAGCGAGACCAGGCCGAACTCGGCCGCCGACAGTTCCACGGCCTCGCCACCCAGCGACACCATGACGATTTCGCCATCGAGCGTGATCAGCGGGAAGGCCAGCCCGTCGCGCAGCTTGAAGGCGCCGGCGTCACCCATTACTTCGCCACTGCTCTTGTCGATGCGAACGCCCTGGGCGGCTTCCCGCCACTGGAACGGCGCCTGCAACTGTTTCATGTGACTGACGACGGGATCGTGATCGACATAGTTACGCGTCACATAGCGCTCGAGCCATTCGACCGGCCAGTCGCAAAGCAGCACATGCTGCTTTTGCTGCCCCGTCGGCGTGCCCGGCCGCGGAACGGTTCCGGCCATCAGCGCGGTCAGGCCGAACTCCGATGTTACGCCTAACAGCTTCTCGCAGACCGCGGCCGCCGTTGCGGCGTGCTGCAGCTGGTCCATGTATTCCAGCGTCCGATCGAACTGACTCATCGCAACATCAACCCCATGTTGCCTTATGCATTGAAGCCCATGGTCCACGCCATGCCGGCACTTCGCCACCGACCAGGAATTGCAAAGCGCCCGCTTCCGGTTGTGGTTCTCGACCCTGGTACCCCCACCAGGGCAGCCACCGCTGTGTGCAAACCCACCAAATCATATCCCGAAATCGAAGCGTTGAAATCAAAAAGCATTGTGCCTGTACCATTTTCATACCAAAACCGGCACGAGCACGGTGCGGGGAGTTCTATCGTGGCGTTCCAATGGAGGTTCCAGGTCCTGGCAGCGGCGCTCATCGCGGCACTGGTTTTGGTTCCCGGAGCGCGCGCGGCGGAGCCGCAGGTACCGGTGCTATGGGACGCCAAGGAGCGGCTGCCCAAGCCAGACCTTTCGGCACTGCCGCGGCTGCGGTTCCTGACGACCACGGATTTTCCACCTTTCAATTTCCTCGATGGTTCGGGAAAGCTGTCCGGTTTCCATATCGACCTGGCGCGCGCCATCTGCGCGGAACTCGATATCGTCGACAAGTGCCAGATCCAGGCCTTGCCCTGGGCGGAACTTCAAGGCGCGCTCGAGAAAGGCGAAGGGGAAGCGATCATCGCCGGCATTGCCGCAACGCCGCAGTCGCGACAGACATACGCCTTCTCGCGCGCCTACCTGCAATTTCCGGCGCGCTTCATCATGCCGAAAAACAAGGCGCTGGCGGAACCGATCTTCGATAAACTGCACGGCAAGCGCGTCGGCGTGATATCAGGTTCGGCGCATGAACGCATGCTGCGCGACTATTTCGGCACGGTCCAGGTCGTCCCCTTCGACAGACCGGAAGCCCTCTACGGCGACCTCAAGGCCGGCAAGATCGACGCCGCCTTCGGCGACGGCATGCGATTCGCGTTCTGGCTGGGCGGCTCCGATGCCGCCGGCTGCTGCCGCTTTGCCGGCGGCCCCTACCTGGCGCCCGAATATCTGGGCACCGGCATGGCCATCGCGACGCGAGCGGACAATCCGGCACTGGCTGCGGCACTCGACTACGCGTTGCAGGAGATTTCGATGAAAGGCACCTTCGCCGAATTCTACCTGCGCTATTTCCCGGTCAGTTTTTTCTGATCCGGTCCGGTCAGTTTTTTCTGATCCGGTTCCCGGCCGGCTCTTTCTAGGACTGCTGATATTCAGGTGATGCCGGCCTGACCTGAATCTCAACAGTCCTTGTTCAGGCCGATGTCAGGTGAGCGTGCGAAGCCTTGCCTTCGCCGCACGGCCGATCGCAGCGACGGTCAACGTGTCGAGATCGAGCTGACGACGGATCAGCTGCAGCACGCGCACCTCTTCCAGCCGCATCTCCAGATCGACGGCGGCGACTTCGAAGGCGGCTGCGTAGGCAGTGTCGCGCAACCGCTCCGGCAGCGCCTCCGCAACCTGGGTCAGGACACCTTCCAGCCCATCCTTCTCATGCAGCATCTTCTGGCAGGCCTGGGCCACGGCAACCAGCCGGTCCTGCCTGAAATCCTCGAACACCGGCCACGAGCGGACGACATCGCCGATCCTGGCCAGTTCGACGTCGGTCATGTCCCGGTCGGAGGCCGACGTGATGACCATAAGATAGATCAGGGCTTCGTGAGGGGTGGGCGACGGCATTCTTTACTCCTTGAACGGGTTCCGAAGGTAGGAAGGTGAGCCCGAGGCCGCAAGGAAAAAGCGCCCCACGCGTTGACGCTCCGGCCACGCGCGCCTAGAGACCGGTTGAAAATCGACACTTGCAGCCAGAGCGGCGAATAATTTTGGAAAACAGGACCATGGCGGGATCAAACATCATCGATCTCAATCCCGAACTGCTGACGGCCGCGGTCGAGAGCAAGGCATGGCCGTTCGAGGAAGCCAAAAAGATCCTCGAACGCTACAAGGGCGCCAATTTTCCAGAATCGATCCTGTTCGAAACCGGCTATGGACCGTCGGGCCTGCCGCATATCGGCACGTTCGGCGAAGTGGCGCGCACATCGATGGTGCGTCATGCGTTCCGCGTGCTGACGCAGGACAAGGTCGCGACCAAGCTGCTGTGTTTTTCGGACGACATGGACGGCATGCGCAAGATACCCGACAGCGTGCCGGATCGCGCGGCGCTCGAGCCGTATCTGCACAAGCCGCTGTCGTCGGTGCCCAATCCGTTTGACGGCGACTATGCGAGCTTCGCCGATCACAACAATGCGATGCTCTGCCGCTTCCTCGACACGTTCGGCTTCGACTATGAATTCGCCAGCGCGACGCAGTACTACAAGACCGGCCGTTTCGATGCGATGCTGTTGCGCGCCGCCGAACGCTACGACCAGATCATGGCGGTCATGCTGCCGACGCTCGGGCCGGAGCGGCAGGCGACCTACAGCCCCTTCCTGCCGATCTCGCCGAAGAGCGGGCGCGTGCTCTACGTTCCCATGAAGCATGTGGACGCCAAGGCCGGCACCATCACCTTCGACGATGAAGGCACCGAAACCACGCTGCCGGTCACCGGCGGCAGGGTGAAGCTGCAGTGGAAGCCGGATTTCGGCATGCGCTGGGCGGCCCTCGGCGTCGACTTCGAGATGTTCGGCAAGGATCACCAGACCAATGCGGTGGTCTATGACCGCATCTGCAACATCCTGGGCGGGCGGGCGCCGGAGCATTTCGTCTACGAGCTGTTCCTCGACGAGAACGGCCAGAAGATCTCCAAGTCGAAGGGCAATGGCCTGACGATCGACGAATGGCTGACCTATGCGCCGACCGAGAGCCTGGGGCTCTACATGTACCAGCGGCCGCGGCAGGCCAAAAAGCTCTATTTCGACGTCATCCCGCGGGCCGTGGACGAATATTACACCTTCCTCGCCGCATACCCGCGTCAGGACTGGAAGGAGCGGCTGGGCAACCCGGTCTGGCATATGCATGACGGCAATCCGCCCGCCATCGACATGCCGGTGCCCTTCTCGTTGCTGCTCAACCTGGTCAGCGCCTCCAATGCGCAGAACAAGGACGTGCTGTGGGGCTTCATCTCGCGCCACGTGCAGGGCGTGACGCCTGCCACCCATCCCGAGCTCGACCGGCTGACGGGCTATGCGATCCGCTATTTCGACGATTTCGTGAAGCCGACGAAGACCTTTCGACCGGCCGACGAGGTCGAGCGCGAAGCGCTGCTGGCTCTCGAAAAGGCTCTTGGCGACTTGCCGGCGGGCGCCAGCGGCGAAGCGATCCAGAACGCTTCGCTCAACGTGGCGCGCAAGATCGAACGCTACCAGGATCATTCCAAGCAGAGCCCTGAAGGCGGCCCCGGCGTTTCAGGCGCCTTCTTCCAGATGATCTATCAGGTGCTGATCGGCCAGGAACGCGGCCCACGCTTCGGATCCTTCGCCGCCCTCTACGGCGTCACCGAGACCCGCTCGCTCATTCAGAAGGCGTTGGCTGGTCAGCTGGCTTGAGGACGCCGCCGTCCTCTTCCAGGATCGAACCCGGCGCCTGAGGCGCCGGGGCGGGTGCGGCCGGCGCCGCCGAGATGCCGGCAAGGTTCGGCGCCGATCCGAAAATGCCTTTCTTAGCGCTTTGTGCTTTGTCACCCGCTTCCACATAGGGCCCGCCCTTGGCGGCGCGCGCCCAGCCGTTTTCGACCAGCCATTGACCGACATCCTGCTTGCCGATCCGGCACTCCGCCGCGATCCGGTCGCGACCACCTTCCGGCGGCACCGTGCAGACCACGGCGCGACCGCGCAGGAAGGCGCGGAACGCCGTGCGGGCACGGACACCGCACGGCCAGGATTTGCCATCGGTGGTGCAGGTCTCGTCCTGCCCGACGACATCGATGCCGGAAACGGCGATCGAATAGCCTTTCGCCTCGATCAGGCCGGCGGCCGGCGCGACCGGCTGGAACAGCTTTGTGCCGTTCCAGTCGTCGGGCATCTTCGGCTTGGGCGGCACGGCGAGCGCCAGCTTGCTCAACGGCTCGCGCGGCTCGACCCGCTCTAGCTCTCCGGCGGGCAGTTCCGGCGGCGCGACGACCTGCGGATCGATCGCCCGCGAATGCGCCGCCGGTTTTGGCGGCTGCGGAGCAGGTATGGCTGAGGTGGCAGGTTCTTCTGGTAGCGTCCCGGTGTCAGCCCGCGGGATCGTCTCGGCGCCGGGATCGATCTGATCCACCGCAACAGTGCTTGCGCTGCCTTTCAGAGTGCGTCCGCCGGCAACGACCAGCGCCGCCATCATCGGAACCATCAGAACCGCCAGGACAAGATGAGGAAGTCGCACCCGCTGCACCTATTGGCTTGCCCAGACGATCCGCGCCACCCATTCGACCTCGCGCATGGGGATGTCGCGGTCCGGATGCTCCGGGTTGAGCGAGACCAGCGCGATCGACTTAATGGTCTGGCGTTCGAGCACCTTGGCCATCACCTCGCCTGACGTGGTCTTGACGACGACGCGATCGCCCTTGCGGGTGGCGGCGCCCGGCTCGACGATGAGCACGTCACCGTTGCGGTAGAGCGGCAGCATGGAATCCCCTTGCACCTGCAGCGCATAGGAACTCTCGGTCGATTGCGCAGGCAATTCGACGAGATCCCAGCCCTGCCCGGCGGGAAAGCCGGCATCGTCGAAGAAGCCGCCAGCGCCTGCCTGGGCAAAGCCGAGCAACGGCACGGCGCGCCGGCTGGCGGGCGATGCGCCCCGGCCTTCGATCAGTCCCGTGAATTCGTCCAGCGAAGCGCCCGTGGCCTCGATGATCTTGGCCAGCGATTCGGTCGAAGGCCAGCGCGGCCGGCCATCAGACGAGAGGCGTTTCGATTTGTTGAAGGCGGTCGAATCAAGTCCCGCGCGCCTTGCCAGACCCGAAGCCGAAAGCGAATAGCGCTCGGCAAGAGCATCGATGGCAGCCCAGACGCGGTCGTGCGAGAGCATGACGTGCTCTCCTTCGAAACAGGAAAAAATGCCTTGCCTGTCTAACCCGCGACCAGTTGGTTGTCCACCGTTTCGATGACGGATCGCCGGCAGTGCGGCCGCTCGTGACAAAGGTCGTATCCTTATTGACCGCCGCGGGAGGATGGCCCTATGTTCAGCCTGCGGTGCAAGCCGTATCCGGGTCCGCGGGAAGGGTTGAACCCACTTGTCTTGATGAGCTTGTAGCCAAACCTTTGTGCTGCCGATTTGCGGACCTTCGGCACTTCACGCACGGAGGTTTTTATGAAACAGCTCCCCAACCGGCCCAATCTCGATCTGTTGAAGAAGCAAGCAAAGGAATTGCTCGCGGACTACAAACGCGGCGATCCGGATGCGCTCGAGCGCCTTCGAAATGTCCTGCCGGCAGCCATGGGCAAGTCCGACCAGGCGATCAAGAGTCTCGCCTTGCGTCTTCATGATGCCCAGTCCTGCCTTGCGCGGGACTATGGGTTCCCGTCCTGGTCGGACATGAGCAGCTTCGTCGCGGCGCAGCGCGCTTACCGAACCGACCGTGCCGGCTCGATCCGCAATTGGATGGGCCTCGTCTATGCCGGCGACATCAGCGGCGGTACGAACCGGGCAAGCCCGGCCGCCGCCGCGCGGATGGTCGAGGAGCATCCGGATCTCGTTGCAGGCGATCCTTATCTCGCCTGCGCTGTTGGCAATGAAGCCATCCTGCGCGGCTTCACGGAGCGGGACCCAGGATGGATCAATCGCCCGGGCGGTCCGCTCAACTTGCCGCCGCTGGTGGCGGTGGCGCATTCCAGTCTTCTCCGACTGCCACGCTTTCGCGAACCGCTTCATGCCTGTGCCGAGCTGCTGCTCGAAGCAGGTGCCGAACCAGACCAGGCCGTCGGCAGCCGTTGGCCGCCGGCGTCCGTGGAAAAGCCCTCGGAACAGTTCCCGCTGTCCGCGCTCTACGGCGCTGCCGGTCAGAACTACGATCCCGTGCTGACAAAGCTGCTGCTCGACGCCGGCGCCAATCCGAACGACGGCGAGTCGCTTTATCACTCGCTCGAAAATCCGGACTGCACCCGGCTGCTGCTTGCCGCGGGCGCGCGCGTCACCGGCTCCAATGCGCTCTATCGCGTTCTTGACCTCGACAGCATCGAGGCGCTGCGCCTGCTGCTCGCGGCACCCGATGCCAATCCGAACGAAGGCGCCACAAGCCAGCCGACATCCGACTGGGGCAGGCCGCTTTTGTGGGCGCTCCGGCGGCGGCGCTCTGCCGCCCACATCGAAGCGCTGCTTGCCGCCGGTGCCGATGCTGCGGTTCGCACGCCCGACGGGGCGAGTGCCTATCTGATCGCCCTGCGCTTTGGGCTGACCGATGTCGCCGCGCTACTGCGGCGATGGGCAGACAATGGACCGCTTCCCGATGACGAGCAGTTCATCGCCGCGTGTGCCGCGGGCGACGAGGCGACGGCTCGGCGGATAAAGGCCCAGCACCCGGACTTGCCCCACTCGCTGTCGGACACGCAGTTGCGCCTGCTGCCGGAGCTTGCCGCGCAAGGCTGCACCGAGGCGGTGAGAGCCATGGTCGGTCCGGTTGGCCGATCGCCGTGCGCGGCGGCGATTGGGATGCCTCCGCGCTGAACCACGCCGTGTTTCGCCGCCACGCCGACCTCACCCGCTTCCTGCTCGAAAACGGCGCCAACTGGAACGAACAGCATGGTTTCGGCGGCGACGTGCGCGGAACGCTGGGATGGGGTTCGGTCAATGAACCGGAGGCGAACGGCGACTGGCTTGGTTGCGCCGAGGCGCTCGTGGCGCATGGGATGCCGAGCGGACGGCCGGACCCGAATGGCACGCGGAATGTCGTCTTCGAGGATCGTACGATGGTCTTTTCAGACGAGGTGACAGATTTCCTGTTCAGTGCGGCGGCGTGACGAATACCGGCTTCGGAGCGCGATCAGGTTCGTTTGGCCTGATCGCGCAGGTTCCGGTGCGAGGTCATGAACGTTCGCTCGGCTTCGGTGAGCGGACGTAGCGTGGCGGAACGGCCAAGTGCGGCGACTACCTCGTCAATGTCGAGGAAGCGGCGCGCCTTGCGGTCATAGACGCCGGCCGTCGTCAGGATCAGGGCGGCCGTCTCGCCATTGTCGAGGACGAAGCGGTGCTTGCCGATGACCTGGGTGCCTTCCCAGGTCTCGATCGAGGACACCACTTCGAAGCGGCGCCACAGCCGGATCTCGCGGGCGTAGACGGCCTGCAACCCGCCCATCATCGGCGCCCAGCCATTCTTCCTCGCCAGCGTGATGAGGCCGGCGCGGACGAACAGGTCGATGCGGCCAAGGTCGGCCAGCATCATGTAGCGCGCATTGTTGAGATGGATGTTGAAGTCGATGTCGGTCGGCAGGCAGCGAAAGGCCAGCCGGCCTTCGCCGCCCATGAGATAGGGACCACGCCTGCGCGCCGTGGCCAGCATGCGCGCCATGCGCGCCCAGACGTACATGACGCTGTGTCAGGCTGCCTGCTTCACATCGCCCTTGGCATAGGGACCGAAGCGTTCGTAGAAGGTCTCACCTTTCTCGGCCATGTCGATGAGCAGCTTGGGCGCCTTGAACTCGGCGCCATACTTCTTCTGCAGGCCCTTGGCGATCTTGACGAATTGCTTGGTGCCGATCCCGTCGATGTAGGACAGCGCGCCACCGGTATAGGGCGCGAAGCCGAAGGCCAGGATCGACCCGACATCGGCCTCGCGCGGGTCGGTGACGATACCCTCTTCCATCACGCGTGCCGCTTCGAGCGCGATGGTGACCAGCAGGCGCCGCTGCAGCTCCTCATAGTCGACCTTCTCGGCCGCGAGCTGCGGATAGAGGTC
Organism: Mesorhizobium sp. WSM3626; assembly: GCF_000513935.1. Lineage (GTDB taxonomy): Bacteria > Pseudomonadota > Alphaproteobacteria > Rhizobiales > Rhizobiaceae > Mesorhizobium > Mesorhizobium salmacidum. The sequence goes on from NZ_AZUY01000003.1 coordinate 19,202, forward strand.
CTTCAACCCCGGCCACAGCTTCTTCTTCGCGGGCTTGGCCGGATAGTCGTAAAAGCCCTTGCCGTTCTTGCGGCCGAGGCGGCCGTGGTCGTCGACCATGGTGTTGATCAGCGCCATCTGCCTGGGGTCGACGGCCTTGTCGCCGAGATCCCCGATGGTCTGCTTCATGATCTTCTGAGCAAGGTCGATGGCCGTCTCGTCGGTCAGCGCCAAGGGACCGACCGGCATGCCGGCGGCCTTCGCCGCATTCTCGATCATCGGCGCGGGCACGCCTTCGATCAGCATCTTGTAGGCTTCCGACATATAGCGCAGCACGCAGCGGTTGACATAGAAGCCGCGCGTGTCGTTGACGACGATCGGCGTCTTCTTGATGGCGCGCACGAAGTCGATCGCGGTCGCCAGCGCCTTGTCGCCGGTCTTCTTGCCGAGGATGATCTCGACCAGCAGCATCTTGTCGACCGGTGAGAAGAAGTGGATGCCGATGAAATTCTTCGGCCGCGCCGAATTCCTGGCCAGGCCGGTGATCGGAATGGTCGAAGTGTTGGAGGCAAAGATCGCCGACGACTTCAGCACGGCCTCCGCCTGTTCGGTGGCGTTCTTCTTGACGGCTGAATCCTCGAACACGGCTTCCACCACGAGATCGCAGCCGGCGAGGTCGGCATAGTCTGCCGTCGGCGTGATCAGCGACAGGAACTTGTCCTTCTCCTCGGGCTTGGCGCGGCCCTTCTTGACCTGATCCGAGATCAGGCTGTCGGAATGCGCCTTGCCCTTTGCGGCCGCCTCCATATCCCGGTCGAGCAGCACCACCGGAATGCCGGCCTTGGCGGTGACATAGGCGATGCCCGCGCCCATGAAGCCGGCGCCGAGGATACCGATCTTCTTGAACCTGGTGTCCGGCACGCCGGCCGGACGGCGCGCGCCCTTGTTCAGCTCCTGCAGCGACACGAACAGCGAGCGGATCATCGCCGCCGCTTCCTTGCTCTGCATGATCTCGGTGAAATAGCGCTGCTCGATCCTGAGCGCGGTGTCGAAGGGCACCAGCAGGCCCTCATAGACGCATTTCAGGATCGCGGCGGCGGCCGGGTAATTGCCATGGGTCTCGCGACGCAGGATGGCGATGGCCGGCGGCCACAGATTGGCGCCGGCCGCCGAATAGATCGGCCCGCCAGGCAGCTTGAAACCCTTCTCGTCCCACGGCGCCACCGGCTTGAGGCCGTTCCTGATCATCGCCTTCGCGGTCTCGATCAGCTTCGCCGGTTCGGCGATCTCGTGGATCAGGCCCATCGCCTTCGCCTTCTGCGGCGATAGGGTCTGGCCGGAGGTCAGCATCTGCAACGCCTGTTGCTGGTCGGTCAGCCGCGGCACGCGCTGGGTGCCGCCGGCACCGGGGAAGATGCCGATCTTGACCTCGGGGAGCGCCATCTTGACCTTGTCGGAGTCGGCGGCGACGCGGCCATGGCAGGCGAGCGACATTTCGAAGGCGCCGCCCATGCAGGTGCCGTTGATTGCCGATACCCATGGCTTGCCGCAGGTTTCCAGCTTACGGAACAGGCCGGTCATGATGCCGGCATTGTCGAACAGCGCCCTGGTCGCCTTTTCGACGTCCCTGGCCTTGTCAGTGGCGAAGCTGGTCAGCATCCTCTGCAGCAAGGTGATGTCGGCGCCACCGGAGAAAGTGTCCTTGCCGGAGGTGATCACCGCGCCTTTGATGGCGGCATCGCCGGCCACCTTGTCCACGATGGCGTTCAACTCGCGCATCACCGCTTCGGTGAAGACGTTCATCGAGCGGTCCGGGCTGTTCCAGGTGACCAGCGCGATGCCATCGGCGTCGATGTCGAGGGTGAAATTGGTGTAGCTCATCGTTCTCTCCCCGTCAGACGCGTTCGATGATGGTTGCGGTACCCATGCCGGCACCGATGCACAGTGTCACCAGCGCGGTGTTCAAGTCGCGGCGCTCGAGTTCGTCCAGCACCGTGCCGAAGATCATCGCGCCGGTGGCCCCGAGCGGATGGCCCATGGCGATGGCGCCGCCATTGACGTTGATCTTGTCGTGCGGGATCTCGAAAGCCTGCATGTAGCGCAGCACCACCGAGGCGAAGGCCTCGTTGAGCTCGAACAGGTCGATGTCCGACAGCTTCATCTTGGCACGCTTCAACAGTTTCTCGGTGACATCGACCGGGCCGGTCAGCATCAGCACCGGCTCGGAGCCGATGTTGGCGAAGGTGCGGATGCGGGCGCGGGGCTTGAGGCCCATCGCCTTACCGGCCTTCTTCGAGCCAAGCAGTACGGCCGCCGCGCCATCGACAATGCCGGACGAGTTGCCGGCGTGATGGACGTGGTTGACCTCCTCGACCTCGGGATGCTTCTGCACCGCCACCGCGTCGAAGCCGCCCATTTCGCCAGGCATGACAAAGGACGGATTGAGCGAGGCGAGCGACTGCATGTCGGTCGACGGCCGCATATGCTCGTCATGGTCGAGAATGGTCAGTCCATTCTGGTCCTTGATCGGGATGACCGAGTTCTTGAAGCGGCCATCGGCCCAGGATCTTGCGGCGCGCTTCTGGCTCTCGACCGCGTAGGCGTCGACGTCGTCGCGCGAGAAGCCGTATTTGGTGGCGATCAGGTCGGCCGAAATGCCTTGCGGCACGAACCAGCCGGGCAGGCCGACCGAAGGATCCATGAACCAGGCGCCGCCGGACATGCCCATGCCGACGCGCGACATCGATTCGACGCCGCCGGCAATGACGATTTCATCGGCGCCCTGCGCGATCTTGGCGGCGCCGAAATTGATGGCGTCCAATCCGGAGGCGCAGAAGCGCGAGATCTGCATGCCGGGTGCCTTTGTGTCGTAGCCGGCCTCGAAAGCGGCGGCACGCGGGATGACGGAGCCCGCCTCGCCGACCGGGTCGACGCAGCCGAAGATGATGTCGTCGACCGTGCCGGTGTCCAGCCCGTTGCGATCGCGCAGTGCCTCGAGCGTCCTGGCGGCGAGCCGCACCGCCGGCACCTCGTGCAGCGATCCGTCCTTCTTGCCCTTGCCACGCGGCGTGCGAACGGCGTCATAGACATAAGCTTCGGCCATTTTCATGCTCCTTGGGTTCGCTGAAGAGAGCTGCTCAGAGCGAGCGTCCGATCAGCAATTTCATGATCTCGTTGGTGCCGCCGTAGATGCGCTGGACGCGGGCGTCGCGGAACATGCGGGCGATCGGATATTCATTCATGTAGCCATAGCCGCCGTGCAATTGAAGGCATTCATCGACGACTTTGCCCTGCAGGTCGGAGAGCCAGTACTTGGCCATCGAGGCCGTTACCGGATCCAGCCCGCTATTGATGTGGCGGGTGACGCAGTCATTGTAGAAGACGCGGCCGATGGTGGCCTCCGTCTTCAATTCAGCCAGCTTGAACTGCGTGTTCTGGAAGTCGATGATCGCCTTGCCGAAAGCCTTGCGCTCCTTGACGTAGTCGATGGTCAGCGCCAGCGCCCGCTCGATCATGGCGATCGCCCCGGTGCCGATCTGCAGCCGCTCCTGCGGCAATTGCTGCATCAGCTGGACGAAGCCCTGTCCCTCTTCATGGCCAAGCAGGTTGGAGGTCGGCACACGCACGTCGTTGAAGAACAGCTCCGATGTGTCGTTGGCCTTCAGCCCGATCTTGTCGAGGTTGCGGCCGCGTTCGAACCCCTCGACTTCATCGGTCTCGATAACGATCAGCGAGGTGCCCTTGGCGCCCTTCTCCGGATCGGTCTTGGTGACGACGATGATGAAGTTCGCCAGCTGGCCGTTGGTGATGAAGGTCTTGGAGCCGTTGATCTTGTATTGGTTGCCGTCCTTCTCGGCACGGGTCTTGACACCCTGCAGGTCGGAACCGGCGCCAGGCTCGGTCATGGCAATGGCGCCGATCAGGTCGCCGGTGGCGAGCTTGGGCAGCCATTTCTTCTTCTGCTCCTCCGAACCGTAATGGAGGATGTAAGGGGCGACGATCGAATTGTGCAGGCCGATGCCGAAGCCATCGACGCCGACATGGCCGATCGCCTCGATGATGGCGCTCTCATGCGCGAAGGTGCCGCCCGAGCCGCCATATTCCTCCGGCATGGACGCGCAGAGCAGGCCGGCGGAACCTGCCTTCAGCCAGCTTTCGCGGTCGACCATCTCGTTCTTCTCGAACTCATCGTAGCGCGGTGCGATCTCCTCCGACATGAAACGGATAGCCATGTCGTAGAGCATGCCGACCTCGTCGGCCGCCCAGGCTGGCTTCGGCAAAGAGAGCACTTCGGCGGGATTTGTCGCCACGATTTCCTCCGCGTATCGACAGACAGACAGGCCAGCGAGGTTGAGTTTAGAACGCTTCCGCCGGCAGGGCCATCAGCGTATCGGCGCCACTAGAAATACGGGCGAGGTGGACCGAGGTTTCCGGCATGATCCGTTCCATGAAGAAGCGCGCCGTCACGACCTTGTTGTCGTAGAAGGCCCCCTTGTCTTCAAGGAAAGAGTGGGAACCGTTGGCGCCGGTCTTGCCCTGCGCCGCCTTGGCCATTTGCGCCCACATGTAGCCCAGCGCCACGAGGCCGAAGAGATGCATGTAGTCGGTCGAGGCCGCACCGGCATTGTCGGGCTTGGCCATGCCGTTCTGCAGCAGCCACATCGTCGCCGCCTGCAAATCATTGAGGCCCTTCTTCAGACCCTTGGTGAAGGGCGCCATCTTTTCGTCCGCGCGGTTTTCCTCGCAGAATTCGCCGACCTCCTTGAAGAAGGCCTGTATGGCGCGGCCGCCGTTCAAGCCGAGCTTGCGGCCGACGAGGTCGAGCGCCTGGATGCCGTTGGCGCCTTCATAGATCATGGCGATGCGGGCATCGCGCACGAACTGGCTCATGCCGTGCTCTTCGATGTAGCCGTGGCCGCCGAACACCTGCTGCGCCATCACCGCGTGGTCGAACCCCTTGTCGGTCAGCACGCCCTTGACCACCGGCGTCATCAGGCCGGTGTAGTCGTCGGCCGCCTGGCGGTCCTTGTCGTCGGCGGAGCGGTGCGCGATGTCGGACTTGATCGCCGTCCACAGCGCCAGCGCGCGGCCGGCCTCGTTGAAAGCCTTCATGGTCATCAGCGAGCGGCGGATGTCGGGATGGACGATGATCGGGTCGGCCTTCTTCTCCGGCGCCTTCGGGCCCGACAGCGAGCGGCCCTGCAAACGGTCCTTGGCGTAGGCGACGGCGTTCTGGTAGGCGATCTCCGACAGCGACAGGCCCTGCAGGCCAACGCCGAGCCGCGCCTCGTTCATCATCGTGAACATCGCCTTCAGGCCGCCATTGGCCTCGCCCAGCAGCGTACCTTCGGCCTTGTCATAGTTCATGACGCAAGTCGAATTGCCGTGGATGCCCATCTTCTCCTCGATGGAACCGCAGGAAACGGTGTTCCTTGTCCCCGGATTGCCCGACGCATCGAGCTTGAGCTTCGGCACGATGAACAGCGAGATGCCCTTGACGCCTTCGGGGGCGCCTTCGATACGGGCCAGCACCAGATGGACGATGTTGTCCGACATGTCGTGCTCACCGGCCGAGATGAATATCTTCTGGCCCGAAATCTTGTAGGTGCCATCGCCGTTCGGCACCGCCTTGGTGCGCAGCAGGCCGAGATCAGTGCCGCAATGCGGCTCGGTCAGGTTCATGGTGCCGGTCCAGGTGCCCTCGACCATCCTGGGCAGCCAGGTCGCCTTCTGCTCGTCGGTGCCGTGGGTGATGATGGCCGCGATCGCACCCTGGGTAAGCCCGGGATACATCATCAGCGACATGTTGGCCGAGACCATGTATTCGGCCACCGCCGTGTGCACGGCATAGGGCAGGCCCTGGCCACCGAACTCGACCGGAGCCGCCAGACCCATCCAGCCACCTTCGCGATACTGGTAGAACGCTTCCTTGAAGCCCTTGGGCGTGGTCACCGAGCCGTCGTCGTGGCGCACGCAGCCTTCCATGTCGCCGACACGGTTGAGCGGATGCATGACGTTCTCGGCGAGCTTGGCCCCTTCGGCGAGAATTGCCTCCAGTACGTCGGGCGTTGCGTCGGCGAATCCGGCAAGGTTCGAATAGCGCTGATAACCCAGCACCTCGTTGAGCACGAACAGCGTGTCCTGGACCGGGGCCCTGTAGATCGGCATGCTTTCCTCCACCATGCGGATAAAGGCCCCGAAATCAAGCCGTGCGCGGCAAGCGGGCCAATGTCGAAGTGGCAATAGCAAATATTGACGTTTGCGTAAACGTCAATATTTTCAATGCGACAAGATTCCGCTGCCACGCGCGCGGAGCCTAGCGTTGCGGCATTGGGCAAGCGAGCGCGAAACGGCAGGCCATGACAGCGAAAAGCCGCGCGGCATGGCCACGCGGCTTTGATGGTGAAGGTCCGACAGTGTCGGAGAGTGGCTTAGCTCGCGACGCTCGCCTGCGGCGTCGAACGCTCGGCCAACATCTGGCGCACCGCCGACATCGAGCCGCCGAGCTCATTGATGGCGTCGTCGATCAGTGCCCGCTGCTTCTGCAGGCGAGCGAGCTGCTTCTCCGACTTGTCCAGCGCCAGCCGCAACTGCTTGGTGTTGGAACCTTTCGGATCGTAGAGGTCCATCATCTGCTTGACGTCGCGCAGCGAGAACCCAACCTTGCGGCCGAGCAGGATCAGCTTCAGCCTGGCCTTGTCGCGGCGCGTATAGAGACGGGTCGAACCGTCGCGCTGCGGGTGGAGCAGGCCTTTGTCTTCGTAGAAGCGCAGCGTGCGCAGCGTCACGCCATACTTTTTGGCCATTTCGCCGATGCGGGAGAGATCCTCGCCGACTTCGACGGATGCATTATTGGTATTGGCCGCGGTCTCGCCGGCCGAGATAAGTTTCATGGTCACTGGCTTCCCCGTCTGGTGGCGTCGCGGTCCCGGACCATGCGTCGCCTGACTGGAAGCGGGGGCGTGCTTCCAGCCGTGGTTTCAACAAACAAATCGCAAAACAGCACAGTTGATGCGCCATTTACGTTTACGTCAATTCTATACCGATAGCCGCCTCATGAGGCAAGGGCGTTCTGAGAACCGTGCTTTATGCCGCACCGGAAATCGAGACCGCCAACTTCCTTGCAACTTCTTAAGCTTGGTTAACGCGTTGTTTACCACGTTGGGCGAAATGTGCGCGTGTCGGCTATCCGTGGTTATCCTGTATCGAATTTTCACGGTTTTTCGGAGCGCGGGGTGAAACCCGGGAAGCTTGTCTTCCACCGTGGCATGGAAGCGCGGTCGCCTCGTTCCGGCAGGGACTTGGGGAGCTGGTCGCAAGCCGGCCAATCTGAAAGACGGACGCACCGATGAACAGCAAGCGGTCCTACTTCGATACACTCAATGCCGGCAGGCAGCGCAAGCCACAGACAACGCTCGAGCAGCTGAACCGCTCGCTGGAGACCCTGGAACAGCGCCTGGGGCAAACGCGTGAAGACGCGATGGCACGGCCCGTTCCTCGCCAATATGGCGCCGACCCGCGTTACCCCGCCGCCGAACCGCGTTATCCCGCCGCGCAGCCGACGGCCCAGCAGCGCTGGTATGAGGATCCGCAGCCGGCACCGCGTGCGCACAACCCGGCGCCCTCGCCTGGCTTCGACCAGAATTACCAGGCAATCGCGCGCGACATCGACCGCGTGCGCGGCCAGGAAGACAGCGTCGCGATGGTCGGCAAGATCGCGGGCGAGCTGCGCGGCATGCGCGAGGAACTGCGCCACCAGGTGACTTCAGGCCTGCAGCGCGAATTCGACGCGCTGCGCAAGGACATCGACCGCGCCTTCCAGGCGAACGCCAAGCCCGGCGCGACGGGCAAGGGCAGCGCCGAACTCGGCGTGGAATTCGAGCGGCTGTCCGGCGCCATCAAATCGCTGTCGGAGAAGAGTGACGACAGGGGCGTCAACCTGCTGCGACTGGAACTCGAGCAGGTCAAGGCCGCGCTCGAGACGCTGGCGCGCGAGGAGAGCGTGCAGAAGGTCGACCGCCGCTGGGACGATTTCGATCGCCGCTGGACGGCTTTCGAGGACCGCGTCGACGCCGACCAGCGCAAGCGCTCCGACGATCCCGCCCTTGCGGCCCTGACCGACCGGCTGGAGCAGATCAGCAACGCCGTCAACAACCTGCCGGAATCGCTGTCGCTGCGTTCGCTGGAGGAAAAGGTCCGCACACTGGCTGGGGCGGTCGACCATTTCGCCAGCCAGCAGGACAATCGCGGCGGCGGCACGCTGGCCATGATCGACGAGCGGCTGGACGAGATTTCCCGCGCCATCGTAGCCTCGACAGTCGCCGCACAGGCCAATTCAATCGATCACGAAGCCTTCGAGCGCATCGAGAAGCGAATCGACTCGCTCGCCCAGCAGATCGAGGAAGTGGCGCAGGACCGTCCCGGCAATGTCGTGGTCGACCGGCTGAACACGCTGTCGAGCCGGGTCGATGACCTCGCCGGCCGCGCCAACCTGCCGGAGCAGGCGATGGAACGGCTCGCCAAGCAGATCGCGCTGATCGCCGACAAGATCGATCAGGCGCCGGCCATGCCCGACGCCGACTACATCTTCCACGGGCTTGAGCAGCGCTTCGACGTGCTGTCCGGCATGATGGAGCGTCGCCAGGGCGACGCCATCGAACAGGGCAACATGCTGTTTCGCGATCTCGAGCGCCGGCTGGACGAGGTTGCCGACCGGCTGGATCAGCGCAGCATGGCGCAGGTCGACAGCGCCGGCATCATGGACGCCATCGACGCCCGCTTCACCGCACTGGCCAAGCGCATGGAAACGCGCGCTCCCGATCCAGCCGGCGAGGCGGCGATCCGCGGGCTGGAAAGCCGGCTCGAGGACATTTCAAGCAGGCTGGACGCTTCGGCGGCTCAAGTGGCCGGCATCGATCCGGCGCTGATCCGCAGCCTGGAGGCGCAGGTCGCCGGCCTGTCGGCGCATCTTTCCAAGCCCAGCACGCCGCTGCCGGATTTCGAGGACATCAGCCCGCGCCTCAACGAAATCGAAAAAGCGCTGGCTGGGACCCGCGATTCCATCCTCGGGGCCGCACGCGAGGCGGCTGAGAACGCGGTGCGCTCGCTGGCCGGAACGAGCACCAATACAGCCGCGGTATCTGGCCTCGCCCAGGACCTGAAGACGCTGGAGACATTGACGCGGCGTTCCGACGAGCGCAATTCGCGCACCTTCGAGGCCATTCACGATACACTGCTCAAGATCGTCGACAGGCTGGGTTCGCTGGAAACCAGCGACTCGTCCGAAGCGGTAAGCGAACTCCTCGACGCGGCTCCGACCGAACCGAGCGGCTGGCGTGGCGCACGGCGGCCCAAGATGGCCGTGAACGCACCGTCGATGACAATGGACGAGCCGCAGCCGCTGACCGGCATGGCCGATCTGGACGCGCGTGCCGCGGCCATATTGCGCGCCGAGCCCGGCGAGCCGGCACTGCACGTTGAAACGGGCTTGTCTGCCCGGCCGGGCGCGCGCTCACCCGCGGAAGCAGCAGCCGCCGCCGCGATGGCCGCACTCGGTTCCGACGCCACCGCCGGAAAGGACCAGCCTGCTGGCCGCAGGTCGATGTTCGGCGGGCTGGCGCGCGCCTTCAAGGGCAAGAAGCCTGCGGATGTTCCGCCGCTGGCCGGCTCGGCGCCGAGCGCCGATGTCCCGAGTGTCGATCTCGACGAGCCGCTCGACCCGAGAGTCGCCAACCGCCCGCTGGAGCCCGGCTCCGGCGCGCCCGACCTCAATGCCATCATGAAGCGCGTGCGCGATGAGCGCGGACAACCGGCAAAGCCCGGCGACAGCGACGCGGCGAAGTCGGATTTCATCGCCGCTGCCCGACGCGCGGCGCAGGCGGCCGCGGCCGAAGCCGACGCCCTGAAGCGCCAGTCGACGATGAAAGGCCCGGTCAAGGCGCTCAGGATAGGCGACCTGCTCAAGGCGCGGCGCAAGCCGATCCTGATGGCTGCGGCAGCGATCATGCTGGCGCTTGCCGGCCTGCAGCTCGGCAAGGCGTTTCTTTCGGATCCCGCCCAGGTGGCAAATAACGACACGGCCCCGATCGTCGCCTCGCAGCCGGTGAAGACGGCATCTGTCGATACCGCCAGCCAGCCGAAGACCGAAGTCCAGCCGGCGGCGACAGATATCGCGCCGGCCCCTGCCGTCAGGCAGGCCGAACAATCCGCGCCGGCAAGCAAGGACGACATGACGGCGCAGACCGTCATGGCCATGCCGTCCGATGCGGACGCGATGCCGGATACAGCATCCGCCGCCAGGCCCGCTCCGGCGCCGGTCGCGCCGGCCGTGGCTTCCGGCCCGAGCACAGCCGCTCCCGACGCGATGGCTTTGGCCGCGCCGGCGCCGGTCGCCCCGATGACCGCTGCTCCTACCATGACGGATCCGGCACCCGCCGCCATCGCCGGCGGTACGCAGGCGGATGCCGATGCCCAACCGGCCCCTGCCGCGCCAGTCGCGACCGAGGCAACGGCCAACGACACGACTGGCACCGTTGCGCCCGTGGACAAGGCGGCGGCGACAGCCGCGACCAAGTTCGACATCCCGGCAGATGCCGGCCCGGCCGCCTTGCGTGACGCCGCCGGCGGTGGCGACGCCAAGGCATTGTTCGAGGTCGGCTCGCGCTACGCCGAGTCGCGCGGCGTCAAGGAAGACATGGCGGTGGCCGCCAGATGGTATGAGAAGTCGGCGGAACTCGGCTTCGCGCCGGCCGAATACCGCATTGGCAATTTCTACGAGAAGGGCATCGGCGTCGCGCGCGACATCAAGAAGTCGAAGACCTGGTACCAGCTCGCCGCCGCGCAGGGCAACGCCAGCGCCATGCACAATCTGGCGGTGCTGTTCGCCATGGCCGCCGATGGCGCGACCGACAATCAATCGGCAGCGCACTGGTTCCAGGAGGCCGCCGACCTCGGCGTCAAGGACAGCCAGTTCAATCTCGGCATCCTCGCCGCCAAGGGCGTCGGCATGAAGCAGAACCTGGAGGAATCCTACAAATGGTTCGCGCTGGTCGCCAAGACCGGTGACAAGGATGCCGCGGCCAAGCGCGACGAGATCGCCAATGCGCTGCGGCCCGAGCAGCTCGAGCGGGCGCGCGCAGCGACCGAATTGTGGAAGGCCAAGCCGCTCAACGCGGCGGCCAATTCGGTGGACATTCCTGAATCCTGGCAGGAAGGCACGCCGCAGACGACCGCCGGCATCGACATGAAGAAGGCGGTCAAGAACATCCAGCTCATCCTCAACAAGAACGGCTATGACGCCGGCGGTGCCGACGGCGTGATGGGCGGGAAGACCAAGAACGCGATCATCGCTTTCCAGACCGCCAACAAGCTGCCGGCGACCGGCGCGGTCGACGAGAAACTGGTCAAGGCATTGCTGGCGCGCAAATAACGGCAGAAGCGTCGTTTCCACGACGCCCTTGCCATATATTTGCCTGTTAACTGATTGAGTTGTCTTTTTGTTTCGGCGCGGTGGCGGGATTTGACCCCGCTGCCGCGTCGTCGCAAGAGAAAATTGGCTTTTCGATGCGATACTGTCCGCAACGGCTTTATTCGCCGACAGGCAAACTGATCGAGACTGACGGGTGGGCATCTATCTCCCGATCGCGGAAATTTCCGTCAACGTCTTCGTGCTGCTGGCCATGGGAGCCGCGGTGGGCTTTCTGTCGGGCATGTTCGGGGTGGGTGGCGGCTTCCTCATCACACCGCTCTTGATCTTCTACAACATCCCCCCGGCGATCGCGGTCGCCACCGGCGCCAACCAAGTCATCGCTTCTTCCGTCTCCGGCGTCCTTTCGCACATGAAGCGAGGCACACTCGACTTCAAGCTCGGCGGCGTGCTCCTGGCCGGCGGCATCGTCGGGTCCACCGCCGGCATTTACGTGTTCGGCTTCCTGCGCAGGCTCGGCCAGCTCGACCTGTTCATCTCGCTGCTCTACGTCGTGCTGCTCGGCACCGTCGGCGGGCTGATGCTGGTCGAAAGCATCAACGCGCTGCGCGCCACGCGCAGCGGGGCGGCACCGGTGCTGAAGAAATCCGGCCAGCACAACTGGATCCACCGCCTGCCGCTGAAGATGCGCTTCCGCGCGTCGAAACTGTTCGTCAGCGTCATTCCGGTGCTCGGGCTTGGCGCCGGTATCGGCTTCCTGTCGTCGATCATGGGCGTCGGCGGCGGCTTCATCATGGTGCCGGCGCTGATCTATCTGTTGAAAGTGCCGACCAACGTCGTCATCGGCACCTCGCTGTTCCAGATCATCTTCACCTCCGCCTACACGACGCTGGTTCACGCCACCACCAACCAGACCGTCGATGTGATGCTGGCCTTCCTCTTGATGGCCGGCGGCGTGGCCGGGGCACAATATGGCGCCAAGGCCGGCCAGCGGCTGCGCGGCGAGCAATTGAGAGCCCTGTTGGCGCTGCTGGTGCTGGCGGTGGCGATCCGACTCGCTACCGATCTGTTCGTCACGCCACCCAACCTTTATTCGCTGTCCGGCGCGGGCCTCAACTGATGAATGGCCCGATAGCGCTCGCAACCGTCGCTCTCCTGTCCCTGACCGCCGCCGCGCCGGCGAAGGCGCAAACGCCGCTGACGGAAGGCATCCAGATCGGCCTCTCCACCGACGCGGTGTCGATCACAGCCGGTTTTTCCGGCGCCGACCTGACCATTTTCGGTTCGCTGGAAAATCCCGACCCACTGGTGGCGCGCCAGGGTCGTTACGACGTCATCGTCGTGCTCGAAGGGCCACCAAAACCGGTGGTGGTGCGCCGCAAGGACCGGGTGCTGGGCGTCTGGGTCAATCTGGATTCCGAGACCTTCGAGAACGTGCCGGTGTCTTATTCTGTGGCGACGACGCGGCCGTTGCAGGACATCACCGAACCCAATAGCTACAAGCAACTGTCGCTCGGCGCCTCCAACCTTTACATGCAGCCCGCCGATGCCGGTGACAGTCCGGCGACGATCGAGGAGTTCACGGCGGCGCTGCGCGAGCGCAAGGCCGCCGCCGGCCTCTACAGCGAGAATGTCGGCGGCGTGCAATTCCTGTCGCAGAACCTGTTTCGCGCCACCGTCAGGCTGGCGCCTAATGTGTCGGTCGGCACGCACAAGGCGCGCGCGTTCCTATTCAAGAGCGGCCTCTTCGTGAAGGAGAGTTCGGCGCAACTCGAAATCCGCAAATCGGGCTTCGAACAATCGATCTTCCGCGTCGCCCACGACTATTCGTTCCTCTACGGCGTGTTCGCCATATCGCTGGCCATGGTGACGGGCTGGCTCGGCCGGCTGGTGTTCCGCAAAGATTGATGCTGCGGGAAAAGAGGGGTTCCCCTTTTCCCCGCCATGCGATAAACCGCCGCCTCCCAGCCCAGGGGCAAACACGCACATACAATTCGCAAGAGCGGTCCGGGATGACAGCGCGATACGCCGCCGCTGTTTTGCCGCCGTGAAACAATGACAGGAGGCTGCAATGCATCAGGCATTCGGCGGCATCGACTTCGGCACGTCCAATTCCACGGTGGGCGTGATCCGGAACGGCAAGGCGCGGCTAGTCGCGCTGGAGGGCGAACAACCCACTTTGCCAAGCGCCGTGTTCTTCAACTTCGAGGACGGCCATACCTATTTCGGCCGTCGCGCGATCGGCGATTATACCGACAGCATCGAAGGCCGCCTGATGCGCTCTTTGAAGAGCGTGCTCGGCAGTTCGCTCGCCCACGAGAAGACGCGTATCAAGGCGCGCCAGATCGGCTTCATCGACATTATCGGCCTGTTCATCGGTCATCTGAGGACGCGGCTGGAGGCGGACGCCGGCGGCGTGGTGGAGAGCGTGGTGCTCGGCCGCCCGGTGCAGTTCGTCGATGACGATGCGCAAGCCGACGCGGAGGCGCAAGGCGAACTCGAGAAGGCTGCCCGCGCCCAGGGCTTCAAGCATATCGCTTTCCAGTTCGAGCCGATCGCCGCGGCGCTCGACTACGAGCAGAAGGTGACGCGCGAGGAATTGGCGCTGATCATCGACATGGGCGGCGGCACCTCGGATTTCTCGATCGTGCGGGTCTCGCCGGAGCGCTCGCGATCGACCGACCGCAAGGACGATATCCTGGCCAGCCGCGGCATCCATATCGGCGGTACCGATTTCGACCGGTTGCTGAGCATCGCCCATGTCATGCCGCAGCTCGGCTACCTCTCCGCGACCAAGGACGGCAAACGCAATCTGCCGGCCAGCTACTTCATCGATCTCGCCACATGGCAGCGGATCAACCTGGTCTACACCGCCAAGGCGATGACGCATCTGCGCCAGATCCGCTACGAGGCCGTGCGCGCCGACCTGGTCGACCGTTTCATCCACATCGTCGAGCACCGCTACGGGCACGCTCTGGCGGCACTGGTCGAGAAAGCCAAGATAGAACTGACCGACAGGTCATCGGCGGACGTGGCGGTGAAGCTGCCGGACGTGGCATTCTCCGCCGGGATCACGCGCGAGGGGCTGGAGGCCACGATCGCGCGGGATATCGAGCGGGTCACCGAAACGGTGGCGCAGACCATCCGCGACGCGCAGGTGAAGCCGTCCGACATCACCGCGGTGTTCCTGACCGGCGGATCGACGGCGATCCCGCTGGCAAGGCGGGAAATCCTGTCGCTGGTGCCGCAGGCTTCCGTCATCGACGGCGATATGTTCGGATCGGTCGGGCTTGGCCTGGCGCTCGACGCGCAGCGGAAGTTCGGCTGATCCTACCCTGACCCGTTCATATCCGCAGCCAGATGCGCCTTCAGCGCCATCTGGGCCAGGCTTGCCTGACGGTCACGATGGGTGATCATGGCGAAGTCGCGCTTCGGCAATTCGATCGGCACGGCTCTCAGGCTCCCCTCGGCGACCGCACGCCCGACGACGAGCTCCGAAATGATGGTCGCGCCGGCGCCCGCCTCGACGGCCTGACGAACCGCCTCGTTGCTGGGCAGCACCAGGAATATCCTGAGGTCGGCAAGCGAAATCCCCTCGCGGCGCGCCAGATCCTCCAGCACCTCGCGCGTGCCGGAGCCGCCCTCGCGGATGATCCAGCGCAGGCCGGTGATGTCGGGGCGGCCCGGCGCGGTTTCGACGATCTTGGGATGGGAGCTGGCAACGACCAGCATCAGCCGGTCGGTATCGACCTTGGCGCGGCGCAATATGTCGGATTCGGTGCGCCCTTCGACCAGGCCGAGATCGGCGGTTCCATCGAGCACGCTGGCCTCGACCTGCCTTGTGTTGCCGATGGTGACGCTAAGCCTGACGGCCGGGTGCGCCTCGTGGAAGGAGGCCAGCCGGCGCGGCAGCCAATAGCTGGCGATGGTCAGGCTGGCGGCGATGGAGAGGCTGCCGGCGACCGTCTGCGAAACATGTTCCAGCACATTGCGGGCGGCGGCGGCCCGCTCCAGCACGGCCTTGGCCTCGGGCAGGAACCGGTGGCCGGTCTGGGCCAGCTCGATGTTGCGGCCGACGCGGTTGAACAGATGGACGCCATGCTGCTCTTCCAGCGCGCGAATAGCCGCCGACGCGGCCGATTGGGAAATGCCCAGGAGCTTGGCTGCCTTGGTCATGTGGCCGCGCTCGGCGACGGCGACGAAAATGCGCAACTGATCCAGGGTCATGCGCGCATTAAGAACCAATATCGATCGAATTTACAAGAACAACTGATTAGACGGATCGATAGCTTTATTCTACTTTTTCGGAAGAAGTTAGAAAAAATTCGCCAGTGGATCGCGAAGGATAAAATGATCGGGCGGTTCAGATCCCTGGTTGCGCATTGGACCCGCGGCATCCGACGGCGGTTGGCCGGTGATCGATACCACCCGGAAGAGCATTACATGCGCGGCCCCGGGCCGAAGACGCGAGCCAAATCCGCCGGCCGCGCGAGCAGCACGGGATGATGATGCAAGGACCGCCGCGCGGCGCCAATTCAGCCCCTTCGCAACGCCAGCTTGCCGACACGCGAGCTCCCGACGAAGGCGACAGCGTCGACACCTCGCCTGACGTTTCCGACAGCATCGCCAAGACGACCTGCTATATGTGCGCTTGCCGCTGCGGCATCGACGTGCATATCAAGGACGGCAAGGTCCGCTACATCAACGGCAACAAGGATCATCCGGTCAATCGCGGCGTGATCTGCGGCAAGGGCAGCTCCGGCATCATGCAGCACTACAGCCCGGCCAGGCTGAAGAAGCCATTGCTGCGCACCGGCCCACGAGGCTCGGGCGAGTTCCGCGAGATCGAATGGGAGGAAGCCTTCTCGATCGCCATTGAAAGGCTGTCGGATATCCGCCGCACCGATCCTAAAAAAAAACTCGCCTTCTTCACCGGGCGTGACCAGTCGCAATCCTTGACAGGCTGGTGGGCGAGCCAGTTCGGCACGCCTAACTTCGCAGCCCATGGCGGCTTCTGTTCGGTGAACATGGCGGCCGGGGGCCTTTACACGATCGGCGGCTCGTTCTGGGAGTTCGGCGAGCCCGATTGGGACAACACGAAATACTTCATGCTGTTCGGCGTCGCCGAGGACCATGACTCCAACCCGATCAAGATCGGGCTGGGCAAGCTCAAGGCGCGCGGCGCCAAGGTGGTCTCGATCAATCCGTGCCGGACCGGCTACAATGCGATCGCCGACGACTGGATCGGCATCCGGCCCGGAACCGACGGCCTGTTCGTGTTCGCGCTGATCCACGAATTGTTGAAGGCGGGCCGCGTCGATCTCGATTATCTGCTCCGCTACACCAACGCGCATGTCCTGGTCATTCAGGAACCGGGCGCGGCCGATGACGGGTTGTTCGTGCGCGACAGCGACGGCAATCCGCTGGCATGGGACAGGGTGGCGAAGCGTCCGGTGAACGCCACCGATGCCGATGCCAAACCGGCACTGACCGGCAGCTGCGATGTCGATGGCCGCCGCTGCGTGCCGGTGTTCCAGCTCATTGCGGACCGCTATCTCGACGAGAGCTATGCACCCGATGCGGTCGCGGAGCGTTGCGGCATCTCCGCCGGAACGATCCGCCGGATCGCCGCCGAATTGGCCCACGTCGCCTTCGAACAGGCAATCGAACTGCCGGTTGCATGGACCGACTGGGCGGGTCGCCGGCATGAGACGATCAAGGGACGCCCCGTTTCGATGCACGCGATGCGCGGCATCTCGGCCCATTCCAACGGCTTTCATACCTGCCGCGCCATCCACCTGCTGCAGGTTCTGCTGGGTACGGTGGACGTGCCGGGCGGCTTCCGCTTCAAGCCGCCCTACCCCAGATCCGCCCCGCCGGGTCCGAAGCCGTGCGGCAAGGACGTGAGGCCGATGACGCCGCTCGACGGCATGCCGCTCGGTTTCGTTTGCGGGCCCGATGATCTGCTGGTCGACGAAGCGGGCACGCCGCTGCGCATCGACAAAGCCTATTCCTGGGATTCGCCGCTTGCGGCGCATGGCCTGATGCACACCGTCATCCGCAACGCCTGGGCCGGCGATCCCTACAAGATCGACACGCTGATGATGTACATGTCGAACATGGCCTGGAATTCCTCGATGAACACGGTCGAGACCATGGCCATGCTCACCGATCATGATGAAGCGGGCAACTACAGGATCCCCTTCATCATCTATTCCGACGCCTACTACTCCGAGACCGTGCCGTTCGCCGACCTCGTCCTGCCCGACACCACCTATCTCGAGCGTCATGACTGCATCAGCCTGCTCGACCGGCCGATCAGCCATGCCGACGGACCGGGCGACGCCATCCGCCATCCGGTCGTCGAGCCCGACCGCGACGTCAGACCGTTCCAGTCGGTGCTGATCGAACTCGGCGCGCGGCTTGGCTTACCCGGCTTCGTCGATGACGACGGCTCGGCGAAGTACCGCGACTACGCCGACTACATCGTCAATCATGAACGTACGCCCGGCATCGGCCCGCTCGCCGGCTGGCGCGGCAAGGATGAAACCTCGATCGGCAAGGGCGACGTCAACCCCAACCAGTTGCAACGCTACATCGACAATGGCGGTTTCTGGCACCACGACTTCGCCGACGACCAGCGCTACTACAAGATGGCCAACCGCTCCTATCTCGATTTCGCGGTGCAACTGGGCTTCATCCCCAAGGCCGAGCCGATCGTCTTCCAGCTCTATTCCGAACCGATGCAACGTTTTCGGCTGGCCGCGCGCGGCCATGGTCGGGTGGTGCCGCCGCAGACGCAGCGCGAGCGCGTCGAGACCTACATGGACCCGCTGCCGTTCTGGTACATGCCATTCGAGGAAGCGGCCGTCGACCTTGGAAAATATCCGCTGCACGCGCTGACGCAGCGGCCGATGCACATGTACCATTCCTGGGGTTCGCAAAACGCGTGGTTGCGGCAGATCACCAGCCAGAACCGGCTGTTCGTACATCACCGGACCGCAGCCGCCCTCGGCCTCGCCGATGACGACTGGGTGTGGATCGAGAGCATCAACGGCAAGGTGAAGGGGCAGATCAAGCTGGTCGACGGGGTGAACGAAAGCACGGTCTGGACCTGGAACGCGATCGGCAAAAGGCGCGGCACCTGGGGGCTGAAGGACGATGCCGCCGAGAGCAATCGCGGCTTCCTGCTCAACCACATCATCGGTGACCAGACTTCTGCTGACGCCAGCGGCAAACGCTATTCAAATTCCGATCCGGTCACGGGACAGGCTGCGTGGTTCGATCTGCGCGTCCGCATCGTCAAATGCGCGGCTGAAGAGGCCGGCTTCACCGAACCGCAATTCGAGCGTTTTCACCAGCCACCGCACCTCGAGCCCTCCCCGGACAAGCTCACTTTCGGCGCCGGGTTCCGGCAGGCAAGAGAGGCGGCCGAATGACCTGTCTTCCAAATCGAGGCGGCAAGAAGCTTGGCCTCGTCATCGACCTCGACACCTGTGTTGGGTGCCAGGCCTGCGTCACCGCCTGCAAGGAGTGGAATGCCGGCGGCCACATGGCGCCGCTGACCGACATCGACCCCTATGGCGGCCATGCCGACGGGGTCTGGTTCAACCGCGTGCACAGTTACGAGCACATCACCGAGATGGGGGGGCGCACGGTGAACTTCCCGCGCTCCTGCCTGCATTGCGAGACGCCGGCCTGCGTCACCGTCTGCCCGACGGGCGCCTCCTACAAGCGGGCCTCCGATGGCATCGTACTGATCGACGAGGACAAGTGCATCGGCTGCAAATTGTGCAGCTGGGCTTGCCCCTACGGCGCGCGCGAATTCGACACGGATGTCGGCGTGATGAAGAAATGCACGCTCTGCGTCGACCGCATCTACAACGACAATCTGGCCGAAGGGGACCGCGTGCCGGCCTGCGTCGCCGCCTGCCCGACCAGCGCCCGGCATTTCGGCGACCTCGGCGATCCCCAATCCCCGGTTTCGCAACTGGTGGCGGAGCGCGGCGGTGTCGACCTGATGCCGGAACTCGGCTACCGCCCGACCAACAAATACCTGCCGCCGCGCGCTCACACACAGCGCGCCGCATCGGTAGCCGCTCCCGCGCTGGAGCCGGTACGGGCCGAGGGCGATTTCCTTGGCTGGGTCGACCGCATGCTTTCGAGCTGACCGTCCATGCATCCAGCTTTTTCGGTCGTTTTCTTCACCACTGCCACGGGTGCCGGCTATGGGCTGCTCGCGCTGCTCGGCGTGCTCGGCCCGCTCGGCTTCATCGCACCCGATTTCTGGCCGGGCTTCGTCGGCATGGGGCTGGCGCTCGGCCTGATCACCGCCGGCCTGTTGTCGTCGACCGGGCATCTCGGCCGACCCGAACGTGCCTGGCGGGCGTTCTCGCAATGGCGCAGTTCATGGTTGTCACGCGAAGGCGTCGCCTCGGTCGCCACCTTCATTCCCGCAGGCCTTTTCGGGATCGGCTGGATCTTCCTTGGCCGCCTCGATGGCTGGGTGGCGGCCACAGGCGTTCTGGCCACCGTCGGCGCCATGGCCACCGTGTGCATGACCGGCATGATCTATGCCTCGCTGAAGCCGATTGCGCAGTGGCACAGCCCCTACACCTTGCCCGGCTATCTCATCTTCTCGGCGATGAGCGGCAGTGTGCTTGTCAACGCCCTGCTGCAAGGCTTTGCGCTCGGCTCAACGATCCCGCTTGCAGCTTCCGTACTGCTCACCCTGCTTGGCTGGGGCTGGAAGCTGGCGACCTGGCGTTACAACGACCAGCTTGAAATCCAGACCAATGCCAACACCGCGACTGGGCTCGCCGGCGGCACTGTACGATCCCTGGAATGGCCGCATACCGAGGAAAACTACCTGCTCAAGGAAATGGGCTTCCGCATCGCGCGCAAGCACAGCGCGAAGTTGCGCCGGGTCACGCAGGCGCTGGCCTTCGGTTTGCCAATCCTGCTGCTGATCGCCGCCTTCGCCTTGCCGTGGCCGTTTGCGGCGGTGTCGTCGGCGCTCGCCGCGATCGTCCAGTTCGCCGGCATGCTGGTCGAACGCTGGCTGTTCTTCGCCGAAGCCAAGCACACGGTCATGCTCTATTACGGGCGATAGAGGGTAAGACGCTGGGCCAAGCATAATCTTGATCCGAACCCGGAAATGAAAAACGTGACAGAATGCCCAAGCGTGCCGGCTGGTTGGCGGATAGCCGCGAATCCCAACATTGACTTGGGCTGGGACGTCAATGATTTTGTTGTCGTTCGATAGCGTCGT
This sequence comes from Mesorhizobium sp. WSM3626, assembly GCF_000513935.1. Classification (GTDB taxonomy): domain Bacteria; phylum Pseudomonadota; class Alphaproteobacteria; order Rhizobiales; family Rhizobiaceae; genus Mesorhizobium; species Mesorhizobium salmacidum. The sequence goes on from NZ_AZUY01000003.1 coordinate 39,877, forward strand.
CGCAGGACCAACATTAGGAGATCAAGTGACGAACTCCACTGCTGCCTCTAGTTCAGCATCACTGTTCCCATGGGCGTTTTGCTTTGCCTGGATCTTGGTTTTTTTACCTCACAATTCTTTGGCAGGCGGCGTCGAAGCCGACGCCGCCTTTGAAGCGAAGAACTATACAGAAGCGTACAAAGAATGGGCGGCTCTCGCCCAAAAAGGCGATGTTACTGGACAATTCAATGTCGGTTTTCTGTATTCCAGGGGACTTGGTGTTCCACTGGATTATTCCAAAGCTGCGGAATGGTGGGGTAAGGCGGCGGATCAGGACATGGCAGTGGCTGAGTTAAATCTTGGACTTTTGTATTCCTGGGGTAAGGGCGTTCCGCTGGATGACACCAAAGCGGCGGAGCTATGGCGCAGGGCGGCGATCCAGGGTTTGTCAGAAGCTCAGCAATATCTTGGATATGTGTATTCCGTCGGGAAGGGAGTGCCCCAAAGTGGGGCGGACGCAACTCTTTGGTTAACCAGAGCAGCGGAGCAGGGTAACGTTGACGCGCAAATTAATCTCGGCGCCGCTTATCTAACCGGCGAAATTGTAGATAAAAACCCCAAGCTGGCCTTTCATTGGTACGAAAGGGCTGCGCAACTGAACAATGGCAAGGCCCAATTCAACGTGGGATTGATGTATCTTAAAGGCGTTGGAGTTGAGCAGAATGCAGACGTTGCGGTCCAATGGCTGAAACGCTCGGCAGCCCAGGGATACCATGGCGCGGAAGAAGCGCTTGATCGCGTTCAAGCTGCGCTTAAGAAAACTTGAGCTCGCCAAGAGCTCCCGACGATCTCAGCCCGGCCTCAGCATCGAGCCTGAAATCGCGAAGATGCGGTCCGCGCCGAGCATATAGGCCATCAGCGTCTCCGGCCGAAACAGGCCGGCATAGGCGCGATCGAGCACGTTGAGCGAACCGGTATAGGCACCGAAGGCCGGCATGATCATGCGGCCGCCGTCGCCGGCAAAGCAGCGCCGCCGCACCGAACGGCCTTGCTGCACGATGCGGGCGCAAGGATGGAGGTGGCCCGATATTTCACCCTCAACCCGCACTTTCGATGGCTCGTGCCGGAACAGCAGCGAGCCTATGGCCAGTTCCCGCACGGTCTCGCCGGGCAGGTCCGCGGGCGCTTCCGGGTCGTGATTGCCGGCCACCCAGAACCAGTCGCGGCCTGCCATCAGCGCTTCCAGCCGTTCGCGGAAGCTCGAATGCATGCGCTCGGCGCCGCCGCCGTCGTGAAAGGAGTCACCCAGGCTGATGACGATCGACGGCTGGTAGTCTGATATGACCGCCTGCAGCCGCAGGAGGGTCGCGCCGGTATCGTAGGGTGGGATCAGCGTGCCGCGCCTTGCCAGCGACGACCCCTTCTCCAGATGCAGGTCCGATACTGTCAGCAGCCTGAGCTCGGGAAAATAGAGCACGCCGCGCGGATCGCAGACCGCGCGCTCGCCCGCGATGCCGACAAGGTCGGCCTCGGCGATCAGCGACGCGCGCGCCAGCGAAAAGTTCATTCGTCAACCATCCCGGGCCCCATGGCCTCTTCGACCAGCGTCGCCGCATCCATCAGCAGCGTTTCATCGGCCTCGCCGTTCACGGGCATCTTGCCGATCTCGAGCATGATCGGCACGGCAAGCGGCGATATCTGTTCGAGCGCCTTATGCATGATTCTACCCTGGATGCGCGAGAGCATGTCGGCAAGTCTGCTGACATCGAGCAGGCCGGTCGCCGCATCGGCACGCGTCGCCTGAAGCAGGATGTGGTCCGGCTCATGGCTGCGCAGCACATCGTAGATCAGGTCGGTCGAAACGGTGACCTGGCGGCCGCTCTTCTCCTGACCGGGGTGGCGTTTTTCGATCAGGCCCGAGATCAGCGCGCAATTGCGGAAAGTGCGCTTGAGAAGCCAGCTATCTGCCAGCCAGGCTTCGAGATCATCGCCCAGCATATCCTGGTCGAACAGCGCGCCGAGTGAAGGTTTCCTGGCTTTGAACATCGCGCCCATGTCGCCCAGCGACCATATGGCGAGCGCATAGTCAGTGGCGACAAAGCCGAGCGGCCTGGCGCCCGTCCTGTCGAGGCGACGGGTGAGCAGCATGCCAAGCGTCTGGTGCGCCAGCCTGCCCTCGAAGGGATAGGCGACCAGATAGTGGCGGTTGCCGCGTGGAAAGGTCTCGATCAGCAAATCGTCGCGCTTGGGCAGCATCGATTTGTCCGACTGGAACCGCAGCCAGTCGGCCACTTGCTCCGGCAGCTTCTTCCAGCGCTGCGGATCGTCCAGCATGATGCGGACCTGCTCGGCAAGGTAGGTCGAGAGCGGAAACTTGCCGCCGCCATAATAGGGCACCTTGGCGTCGCTGCCGGGCGCGTTCGAGACGAAGCATTCATTTTCGCGGATGCCTTCGAAGCGCAGTACCTTGCCGGCGAACATGAAGGTATCGCCATGCGTCAAGGTTTCGAGGAACGCCTCCTCGATCTTGCCGAGCACGCGGCCGCCGTGCGACGCCGAGCCTTTGCTGCCGGCCTTGACGTAACGCACGTTGAGCGCGGGCACCTCGATGATGGTGCCGACATTCAGCCTGTATTGCTGGGCAACGCGCGGATTGGATACGCGCCACAGTCCATCCTTGTTCAGGCGGATGCGGGCGTAGCGCTCATAATTCTTCAGCGCATAGCCACCGGTGGCGACGAAATCGATGACGCGGTCGAATGTCGGACGATTGAGGCCTGAATAGGGTGCCGCCGTTCGCACTTCTTCATACAGGTCATCGGCTCGGAACGGTGCGCCGCAAGCGCAGCCGAGCACATGCTGCGCCAGCACGTCGAGCCCGCCATCGACCAGCGGCGGCGTATCCTGGGCGCCGAGATAATTGGCGTCGAGTGCGGCCCGGCATTCCAGCACCTCGAAACGGTTGGCGGGAATCAGGATCGCCCTCGACGGCTCATCCATGCGGTGGTTGGCGCGGCCGATGCGCTGCGCCAGCCGGCTGGCGCCCTTCGGAGCACCGACATGCACGACCAGATCGACATCGCCCCAGTCGATGCCGAGATCGAGCGTCGAGGTGGCGACGATGGCGCGCAGCGCGTTCTCGCCCATCGCCTTCTCCACGCGCCGGCGCTGGGCGACGTCGAGCGAACCATGGTGAAGCGCGATCGGCAAGGTGTCCTCGTTGACGCGCCACAACTCCTGGAACAGCAGCTCCGCCTGGCTGCGCGTGTTGACGAACAGCAGGGTCGTCTTGTGGCGCTTGATCTCGCGGTAGATTTCCGGCGTGGCGTAGCGCGCCGAGTGCCCCGCCCACGGCACGCGCTCCTCGGAATCGAGGATCGAGATTTCGGGCTTCGCACCGCCCGTCACAGTGATCAATTCCGCCATATCACCCGGCGGGTTCTGGCTGACCAGCCAGCGCCGCAATTCGCCCGGCTCGGCCACCGTCGCCGACAGGCCGATCGTCTGCAGGCCAGGGACGAAGCTGCGCAGCCGCGCCAGCCCAAGCGCCAGCAGATGGCCGCGCTTCGACGTCACCAGCGAATGCAACTCGTCGAGCACGACATAGCGCAGATCCTCGAAGAAGCGCCTCGCATCGCCTGCCGCGATCAACAGCGCCAGTTGCTCCGGCGTGGTGAGCAGGATATCGGGCGGCGCAAGCTTCTGGCGCTGGCGCTTGTGGGCGGGGGTGTCGCCGGTGCGCGTTTCGATGGTGACGGGCAGACCGATCTCCTCGACCGGCTTGCCGAGATTGCGCTCGATGTCGACGGCCAACGCCTTCAGCGGCGAGATATACAGCGTGTGGATACCGCGCCGCGCCTGGCCTGGTTTTCGCCTCGGCCTGACGGCCAGTTCGGTCAGCGACGGCATGAAGCCGGCCAGCGTCTTGCCGGCGCCGGTCGGCGCGATCAACAGCACAGATTGCCCGGCCTGGGCCTTCGCCAGGAGTTCGATCTGATGCGCGCGCGGCGACCAGCCTTTCTCGCCGAACCATTCTACGAATGGCTCGGGCAAGACGACGGCGGCATTCTGGTCTGCGAGGCGCGGCAGCTCGGTCACCCGCCAGAGGTAGCGCGGCGGCGCGCAATCGCCAAGCAGAATCGGAACAAAAGGGGATCGAAAGCCTTACGGCCGCCGGAACCCCATCGGCACGCCATAGAGATAACCGATGCGGGCGATGGCTTCCTTCAGACCTTCGCGCGACACCAGCATGGTGTGGCCGTTGGCGTGGATCATGGTCTCGGCGTCGGTCATGATGGCGACATGGCCTTTCCAGAACACAAGGTCTCCACGTCGCAGCCCCGTAAAGTCGGGGCCGGGCTGAAGCGGCTCGCCGACCGACACGGCCTGCATGTCGGAATCGCGCAGCACATCCTCGCCGGCCATGCGCATGGCCAGTTGCACCAGGCCGGAGCAATCGATGCCGAAGCCGGAAACACCGCCCCAGAGATAGGGCGTGCCGAGAAACGTCTCGGCCACGGACACATAGTCGCCGGCCACTTCGCCGATCGGGCGCAGATGGCCAGCGATCACGGCTTCACCGGAGGGCAGCAGTGCATAGTGCGTGCCGCGCGTTTCGGCGGCACCCGTCACGGTTACCCTTGATCCCATCGACAATTGCCCGGCAATCGGAAAGCGCAGATCGGGACCGGGATACAGGAACGTGCGCGGCACCGAGACGATATGGGTGGGCGCATGGTCCCGCTCGCCCAGCATGGTGTCGGCGACATAGCCGACATAGCCGTCTCGCTCGGCCTGGATCCAGGCCCAGCCTTCTCTATCCTCGAAAACCAGCACATCGTCGCCGAACAGAGCTTGCGTGTTGACGCCCGAATCCAGCGCCGGCGCCTTGCGGATATCGGCCACCGGGACCGAAATCCGCGCCGGCCGGCCCGCTACGAAACGGTCGGCAGCGACCTCTCCTTTCAACCTGGCATCGGCGAGATCGGAGCGGAAGGCGTGCAGGCGGGGGTCGTGGGCGGTCAAATCGGCAATCCAGTTAGATAGGAAAATTGTTCAGATCGGCAGGTCGTGGGCCTTGGCAATGATACCATCGCCGAAGCGCTCGACAAAGAGCGCGCCTTCGACAGTGCGCTTGATCAGGACGTTGCGCTTGTCGAGCTCGTCGCGATGACGCGACACCAGCTTCAGCGCGCCCATCGTGTCGAGCGCGCGCGTGATGACCGGCTTGGTGACGTTGAGGCGGGCGGCGAGCCCGCGCACGGTGTGCGGCGGCGGATCGAGATAGATGGTGAACAGGATCGCCGTCTGCCGCATGGTGAGATCGGGCGCATCCTCGCGCACCTGCGACAGCATCACTTGCTGCCACAGTCGCAAGGCCTGGCTCGGGCGCATCACAATCGACATCGCACCAGCATCACGGCAAATTGTTTCGGTTCCGTTTCAGTTTCAGCAATTTGCCGGCTCTGCTTGCACATCAGGCATAGCGCGTCGAGATGATCCGCTCCAACGCGCGGATGCCTTGCGCCTCGCCACCGGCAGGGCCGTAGGGGCGGTCGGCGGGGTTCCAGGCGAAGATGTCGAAATGCGCCCAGCTTGCCGTCTTCTCGACGAAGCGCTTGAGGAACAGCGCGGCCGTGATCGAGCCGGCGAAACCGTCTGTGGTGACGTTGTTGATGTCAGCGATCTTCGACGACAGTTTCGCGTCGTAGGGCCGCCACAGCGGCATGCGCCACAGCGGGTCCTCGACCGCGATGGAGGCGGCCGCCAGCTCCGCGGCAAGCGCCTCGTCATCGGTGTAGAAGGGCGGCAGGTCGGGACCCAGCGCGACGCGGGCTGCTCCGGTCAGGGTCGCCATGTCGACCAGGATCTGCGGTTCCTCTTCGTCGGCAAGCGCCAGCGCGTCGCCCAGCACCAGCCTCCCTTCCGCGTCCGTATTTCCGATCTCGACTGATATGCCCTTGCGGCTCGCCAGCACGTCACCCGGGCGGAAGGCATTGCCGGCAATCGAATTCTCGACCGCGGGGATCAGCACCCGCAGCCGTACGTTGAGCCCGGCCGCCATGATCATCGAAGCCAGGCCAAGCACGTTGGCCGCGCCGCCCATGTCCTTCTTCATCAGGAGCATGCCCGGAGAAGGCTTGATATCGAGGCCACCCGTATCGAAGCAGACACCCTTGCCGACCAGGGTCACCTTCGGCGCGCCTTGCTGCCCCCATGTCAAGTCGATCAGGCGCGGCGCATCGGACGACGCACGACCGACGGCGTGGATCATCGGGAAATTCTGTGTGAGCAGGTCGTCGCCCTTGATGACGGAGACTTCGGCCTTGTGGGTCCCAGCCAGGACCCGCACTGCCCTCTCCAGATCGTCCGGCCCCATATCGTTGGTCGGTGTGTTGACGAGGTCACGCGTCAGGAAAACGCCGTCGGCGATGCGGCGAACGCGCTGCGCATTGACGCCGGCCGGCAATTCGAAGCGCAGCGCCTTGCCCGGCTTCTTGCCATAGCGGGTAAAGACATAGCCGCCGAGCGCCAACGCGATCGCCGCCAATTCAGGCTCGGTCGGCGCCGAGGCGAAGTGCCAGTCGCCTTCGGGCAGGGTTTTCGACAGCGCGCCCAGACCGAGCGCGCCTTCACCGTCGCCAAGACCGAACATGGCGCCGCCGAGCGCGCCGTTTTCGCCGGGCACGGCCAGCGTCCTCCCGGCCTCGCCGGAAAAACCGTTTGCCTTGGCCCAAGCGACAATAGACGGCGACAGACCGGCCGCGTCCAGCCCGTCCCTGGCGACCAGATGGATCGGCAGCGGGTTCTTCAGCTTGTTCTCGACCAGTTCCACGGACATCAGACGTTTCTCCTGCCGAACTCGCTCGAGTCGGCGTTTCTTAACCCTCCGTTAGGGTTAACAGAATATTTCTGCTGGAGGGAAGATGGCCACGCAATGGCCACGCGCATGAATGGAGGCCCAGGGTGCCGATGCCGACCAACCGCACGATAAACATCCGGGGAAAGCGGCTCATCACCACGGCATTCATGCTGGCGCTCGCGGCAGGTGTCGCGGGATGCGCAACCGACAAGCTCACCACCGGCTCGATCGGACGCACCAGCGGCAAGCCGCTGGAGACGATGTCGGCGGGAGAATTGCACAACGCCACTGCCGCTCTTGGCCAGTCCTATGCGAGGAACCCCACCGACAAGCGAATCGCCACCAATTTCGCGGCGGCGCTGCAGATGGACGGGGATGCCGACCAGTCGCTCGCCGTGATGCGCAAGCTGGCGATCGCCTATCCCAAGGACCGCGACGTACTCGCCGCCTATGGCAAGGCGCTGGCCGCCAACGGCCAGTTCGAGGCGGCGCTCGATGCGGTGCGCCGCGCACAGACGCCGGAATATCCCGACTGGAGGCTGGTGTCGGCGGAGGCGGCCATCCTCGATCAGACCGGCCAGAAGGACGAGGCGCGCCAACTCTACCGCAAGGCTCTCGAACTCAAGCCGAACGAGCCCTCGATCCTTTCCAATCTCGGCATGTCCTATGTGCTGGAAGGGGATCTGCGCACCGCCGAGACCTATATGCGGTCGGCCGCCCAGCAGTCGAACGCCGACAGCCGGGTGCGCCAGAACCTGGCGCTTGTTGTCGGCCTGCAGGGTCGTTTCGACGAAGCCGAGAAGATCGCCTCGCAGGAACTTTCCCCCGAACAGGCACAGGCCAACGTCGCCTATCTCAGGCAGATGCTGGCCCAGCAGAACGCCTGGAGCCAGCTCAAGGACCAGGACAAGGCGAAACCGGCGAAAACCGCCACCAACTGATCGCCGCGGGCTTACCGCAAATCGTAAAAGCCGCGCTCGATTGCAGCGCGGCTTTTTGTCTCCGCAGACGGATTCTGCGTTGGCTATTGGCTGGTCGACGCGGCCGCCCCGGAATGATCGCCGAAGATACCGCGCTGGCTGACCTGGATGCCCGCCGGCCCCAGGATGATGGCGAACAGCACCGGCAGGAAGAACAAGATCATCGGCACGGTGAGTTTGGGCGGCAGGGCGGCCGCCTTTTTCTCGGCGGCGTTCATGCGCATGTCGCGGCTTTCGGCGGCGAGCACGCGCAGCGCGTGCGCTACCGGCGTACCGTAGCGTTCGGCCTGGACAAGCGCCTGCGACACAGACTTGACCGATTCCAGCCCCGTACGGCTGGCCAGGTTCTCGTAAGCCTGCTTGCGCTCCTGCAGATAGGAGAGTTCGGCGTTGGTCAGGATGAATTCTTCCGCCAGAGCCACCGACTGCGCGCCGATCTCGTCGGCGACCTTGCGCAGCGCGGCTTCCACCGACATGCCGGACTCCACGCAGATGAGCATCAGGTCGAGCGCATCCGGCCACGCCATCTGGATCGACTGCTTGCGCTTGGTCGCGCGATTGTTGACGTAGAGGACCGGCGCGTAGAAGCCGCCATAGGCAACCAGGACGCAGACGAACAGCCGGACCACCAATGGCTTGTCGGGCAATCCTCCGAGCACGAAAATATAGACCAGACCGAGCGCGAAGCCGACAAAAGGAAGCACCAGGCGGAAGAACAGAAAACGCGTTAGCGGATTCTGCCCGCGAAAGCCGGCAACCTTGAGCTTTTGCAAGGTTGCCTCGTCGGCCAACGCACGCCGCAGATCGAGCCGGTCGACAATGTTGCGCATGCCGATCGACTGTTCCTCGCGCAGACCCTTGCGGCGGCGATCGGCCTCGGTCGCAAGCCGCGCGCGCTGCTTGGCGCGAAGCTCATCACGCTCCAGCGCGACCGATTTCATGCGCGCCTTGAGCTGGTTTCCACCAAACGCCGGGAGCAGCGTAAAGACGGTTGCGAACACGGCGATAGCGACCAGCAGCGCAATCAGGAAGCTGGGATCCGTCAGTGATTTGATGGCTTGTTCGGTCATGCCGCGGCCCTAGACTTCAAAGTTCATCATCTTGCGCATCACGAAGATGCCGATCGACATCCAGACGGCGGCGAAACCGAGTATCAAATGGCCGACGCTGGTCGTGAACAGCGGCATCAGATAGTTGGGACTGGAGAGATAGACGAGAAAGGCGACGATGAAAGGCAAGGCGCCGATGATGGCGGCGGATGCTTTCGCTTCCATCGACAGTGCCGCGACCTTGGCCTTCATCTTCTTGCGGTCGCGCAACACGCGCGAAAGGTTACCCAGCGCCTCGGAGAGATTGCCACCGGCCTGCGACTGGATCTGGATGACGATGCCGAAGAAACTCGCCTCGGTGCACGGCATGGTTTCGGGCATGCGCAAGGTCGCGTCGGGGATCGACAGGCCCATCTGCTGCGAATCGACTATCCGGCGAAACTCGGCCTTCACGGGTTCAGGCGATTCATTGGCGATCAGGCGTATAGCGTCGTTCAGCGGCAGGCCGGACTTGACCGCCCGCACGATGATGTCGAGCGCGTTTGGAAATTCGTTGAGGAATGACTTGACGCGGCGGGTACGACGAAAAGAAACGAACCAACGCGGCAGGCCGAGCGCTCCGGCGAGCAGCACACCGGGCAGGACAATCATCGGCGCTCCGGCCACGAACGCGACGATTGTCAGCGCGAGGCCGAATATGGCCGAATAGATATAGAAACGCTCGATCGGCACCTTCATCCCAGCCTGGCGAAGCTGGGCTTTCAGCGGCGGCTTCTTGACGGCGGTGTCCTTGGTCTTCTGCTTCTCGTCGAGTTCCTTCAGTGAATCCTGCACCGATTTGCGGCGCTTGGCGGCGTCCGCCGCGCGGTCGCGGGTCGCCTTCACAACAGAACGGTCCGTCTCGGCGGCCTTGATCGTTTCAAGCCGCTTTCCGGCCTGTTTCTCATTGCTGATCTGGGTGAACAGGAATGCATAGGCGACCGCGCCGGCGCTGAAGCCGGCGAGCACGACAAACGCCAATACGGTGCCGTCAATTCCAAACATCGACCAGAACCTTCACGCCCGCGGATGCGTCAGTCAGCACGTTTCTCCATAGCCTCGAGCGCTGCGGCGAGACGCTGCTCCTCGCCATAGTATCGGGCCCGCTCCCAGAAATGGGGGCGGCCGATGCCGGTCGAGACGTGTTCACCCAACAGCCTGCCGTTGGCGTCCTCGCCCTTGATGTTATAGAGGACAATATCCTGCGTGATGATGACGTCGCCCTCCATCCCGATCACTTCGGTGATGTGGGTGATGCGGCGCGATCCATCGCGCAGGCGCGCCGCCTGGATGATCACGTCGATGGAGCCGACGACGATTTCGCGCACGGTTTTCTGCGGCAGCGAATAGCCGCCCATGGCGATCATGGACTCGATACGGTTCAGGCATTCGCGCGGGCTGTTGGAGTGGATCGTTCCCATCGAGCCGTCATGGCCGGTATTCATCGCCTGCAGGAGGTCGAAGACCTCGGGTCCGCGCACTTCGCCGACGATGATGCGTTCGGGCCGCATGCGCAGGCAGTTCTTGACCAGGTCGCGCATCGTCACCTCGCCCTCGCCCTCAAGGTTGGGCGGACGCGTTTCCAGGCGCACGACATGCGGCTGCTGCAGTTGCAGTTCGGCCGAGTCCTCGCAGGTGATGACGCGCTCATCACGGTCGATGTAGTTGGTCAGGCAGTTGAGCAATGTCGTCTTGCCGGAGCCGGTGCCGCCCGAGATGACGATGTTGCAGCGGACACGGCCGATGATCTTGAGAACTTCGGCCCCTTGCGGAGAGATGGCGCCGAACTTGACCAGTTGGTCGAGCGTCAGCTTGTCCTTCTTGAATTTGCGAATGGTGAGCGCGGTGCCGTCGATGGCCAGCGGCGGCGCAATGACGTTGACGCGCGACCCGTCGGGAAGACGGGCGTCGCAGATCGGGCTGGATTCGTCGACGCGGCGGCCGACCTGGCTGACGATGCGCTGGCAGATGTTGAGCAGCTGCTGGTTGTCGCGGAAGCGGATGTTGGTCTGTTCGACCTTGCCGTTGACTTCGATGTAGACGTTCTTGGACCCGTTGACCATGATGTCGGCGATGTCGTCGCGCGCGAGCAACGGCTCGAGCGGCCCATAGCCGAGCACGTCATTGCAGATGTCCTCGAGCAGTTCTTCCTGCTCAGCGATCGACATCGCGAAGTTCTTGATCGCGATGATATCGTTGACGATGTCGCGGATTTCCTCGCGGGCGCTTTCGGGATCGAGCTTGGCGAGTTGCGACAGGTCGATCGTATCGATGAGAGCCGAGAAAACCTGGCTCTTGGTATCGTAGTAGGTTTCGCTCTTTTCGCGGCCTTTCCTCGGTTCCGGCGCCATCGGCGGCGCCTCGACCGCGCGCCTGGCCGGTGGCGCGACAGGCGTGCTCGGCTGAGGCGTGGCCGCGGGCCGGGCAAGAACCGCGGTGTCCGCCGAGACCGCGGCGGCCGGCGCGACCGGTGCCGGCTGGCGAAATTCCGGCGTGAACCGATTGCCGTCGTCGTTGCCTCTTTTACCGAACATGACCGACTACCGACCCCATTGCGTCACTTCTTGTTGCGCGAGAGCTTGCCGAGCAGACTGCCCAGGCCAGCCTTCTTTTTCGCCCTGATTTCGCTGCGGCCGGTCAGCACATGAGCAATCTCGTTGATGGTGGCCACAACCGGGTTCTTGGCATCCATCTCGCCCAGCATGCGTCCGTTGTTTGCGGCATTGCCGAACAGCAAGGGATCAAAGCCGATGACCGACATCGGTGTCAGGCCGAGCGGCTCGGCGAAATCGGATGGCGATATCTCCGGCCGCTTGGGCACGCCGGCCTGGTTGATGATCAATTTCGGCGGCGGATCGTTCGGGCGAAGCCGCTTCAACATGTCGACCAGGTTCTTGGTGTTGCGCAGATTGGCCAGTTCCGGCGTTGCCGTGATGACGACCTCGTCGGCCTTGACCAGCGTGTTCTTGGCCCATCCCGTCCAGACATGGGGAACGTCGAGCACAAGGATCGGCACGCTGCGCTGCGCGGTATCGACAAGCTGCGCGAAGGCATCGGGCTCGAAGTCGTAGACGCGTTCCAGCGTCGAGGGCGCCGCGAGCAGCGACAGATGCTCGGCGCATTGGGTCAGCAGCCGGTCGAGATAGACTTCGTCGACGCGCTCGGGCGAGAACACGGCCTCGGCGATGCCCTGGGCCGGGTCCTGATCGAAATTGATGTTGGCGGTGCCGAAGGCGAGATCGAGGTCGGCCACAACGACCTCGGATTTGAACAGGGAGGACATTGCCCAGGCAACATTGTGGGCGATCGTGGAAGAGCCGACGCCGCCCTTGGCGCCGACGAAGGCGACCGAGCGGCCGAGCGGTTCAGCTTCCGGATCGACGAAGATCGACGACACGACGCTGACGACGTCGGCCATCGACACCGGCGCGATGACGTATTCGGAGATGCCGGAGCGGATGAGTTCGCGATAGAGGCCAACATCATTGTAGTGACCGATCACCACCACTTTCGAGGATGGATCGCAGTATTCCGACAGGTGGGCGAGTTGCTCCAGCAGTTGCTTGGGTTCGCTGCGCGATTCCAGCAGGATCAGGTTCGGTGTCGGCGCCGACTGGTAGAACTCGATGGCGGTGGGAACGCCGCCCATATGGACCTTGAGGTGCGCCTTGGTCATACGGCGGTCCTCGCCGGCGCGCTGGACCGGATTGGCAACGCCCTCCGTCTCGCAGAATGCCTGGATCGAAATACGCGGAACCGGCCGCAACGCCTGCATCGCGGCGACGTCCTGCGGCGAGGTGTCACCGCCCTCCACGGTGGCGTTATAGGCAAGGTTGCTCATGGTCATGCTCTTTCCGTTGCCTGATCGTGGCGTCTCTTCTTTCCGAGGGCGGCTTAGTAAGTCACTTCCGAGTTGCCGAGGAATTCATCCGAAATGCCCCTGTCTTGGTAGACACCGATGGCTTTGCTGCGATTTGCCGCATCAATAGTGGTAGACTTGCGCGGCCCGAGAAGATCGCCTGGATTGGCCATCTGGGCGGCAAGATTGTTCTGATAGGAGCAGCCGAAATCGGCGTAGTGCTTGTTCTCCGACGTTTCCACCAGGTCGGCGGGCCAACGTCCGCATTTGTCGGTCTGTGCCCTCACCGCGATGTAGGAGACGCGAACCGGGGCTGATGCCTCGCTCGATCCAGCCTGATAGAAGACCACGACGATCCGGTCGCGTTTTATGCCGGCGGCGACCGCGAGCCGGGCGAAATCGCGGCCGGCCGCCGTCGCGGCGACTTCGTTGGCCGATCCGCTTGGAATCTGGATCGTCAATGCCGGAGCGGCACTCTTGTCATAGCCGTCAAGGAAACCCAGGAGCGTGTCGCGCTGCGAACCGGTCATGCCGCGGTCGCCAGCGCCGACAGGAAGATCGATCTTCTGGTTCTTCTCCGCGATGACGATTGGATGATTGGTGCGATAGTCGTCGGGGATGGCGCCGACGGTAATGCTGTCGCGGTGAGCACAACCGGCCAGCAGAGCCGATACCGCCACCGCCATGATCGGAAGGACCCGCAGGCTTATCCGAGAACGGCCGGAGCGCATCGCCATGGTCCTTGCCTTCAATGCTGACTGAGACATGTCTGCTTTCCCGTTCACTTGTAGATGAAGCCGACAACGCCGTGATAGCGGCCATTGGGCCTGTCGGTCTGCATGGTGCCGTAGACGCGATTGACACGCCCAAGGAACATGCCCGCCCCGTCGCTCGGAGGGTTGAAATTGTCGTCCGGCTTGGCGAGATCGTTGCGTGCCACGGGTTTCACCAGATAGGGCGTGATGATGATGACGAGCTCGGTCTCGTTGCGCACGAAATCCCTGCTGCGGAAGAGCGCGCCGAGCACGGGAATCTTTGTCAGTCCAGGCAAGCCGTTGACGGCCTGCCTGACATCGTCGCGAACCAGGCCGGCGATCATCATGGAGCCGCCCGAGGGCAGTTCGACCGTCGTATCGGCAAGACGCTTGCGCAGTGACATGATATTTGTGTCGCCCGCCGTCGCGGATCCTTCCGTTGTCGGCTCGGAAACCGAAGTCCTGACTTTCAGGCTTATGCGGCCGGGAGATAACACCACCGGCTGGAATTCCAGGCCGATGCCGTACTCGATCTTGTCGAGGGTGTAATTCTTCAAGCCGGTCTGGTTGTCGGTGGACACGTTGGCGGTGACGCCGCTCACGATGTTGTATTCGCCACCGACCTTGAAGGTCGCCTTCTCGCCGGATACGGCGGTCAAGGTCGGCTCAGCCAGCGTCTTCATGACCCCGGACTGCTCCATGGCGTTGATGTAGGCCTGTAACCCCGAGGCGGCTATATTGAAGCCCGAATTCGACAGCGGCTTGCCGAGGCCAGCGAAATTTTCGCTGATCGCGCCGTAGCTGATGCCGTTGCTGCCGCCGCTGCCGACCATGTTGACGCCGAGTTGCTTCATCACGGAGCGGCTGACTTCGGCGACCGTCACCTTCAGCGTGACCTGATCGTCTCCGATGATCTGCAGCAGATTGACGATTTGGCTGACGCGGCGCTCCTGGTCCGGGTTGTTGATGTCGACACCGCTCTGGGCCGAGCCGCCGGCGGCGGTCTGCGAATATTGTCCCGTCGTCGCTTCACCGCCGGACACAAACATATTTGCCAGCTGTTCGGCGCGCTTGGCATCCAGGGGGGTATCCACGGTGCCGGTCAGAACCACGTTGTCGTTGAGCAGTTCCACCTTGACGGCCGAGGTCGGAATGAAGCGCCTGATATAGTCCTCCAGGCCGGCGACGTCGCGCTCGACGGCCAGGTCCAGGCTGGCGATCTGTTCGCCGTTCGGCCCAAAGACGAAGATATTGGTTTCGCCGACCGCCTTGCCGAAGAGGTAGATACGCCTTGCGGTGCGGGTCACCGCATCGGCAACAGAGGGATTGGCGACAAGAATGTCGTAGGCATCGCTCGGCAGGTCTATGACCACCGACTTGTTGAGGCCAAGCTTGACGCGCTGGGTGGCTGTCGTGGCCGACACTTTCGTGCTCTTCGCCTCGACGCCCTGCACATTCGCTCCGACGAGCAAAAGGCCGAGTGCCATGGCCACGATTGCCGGCAGTTTAGCGCTTAGCCTCATTTCCTTGCCCCTACTTCGGAGACTTCGCCCGACTTGATCAGCCTCACCGTTCCCCGGCGGCCATTGCCGGAAACGAGATAGTCGGCCTCGTCCACATTCTTTTCCTGGGTGTCCGTGATCGCCCGCAGCGCCAGCGTCAGGCGATCCGCCATCTGTTGGGCGACGGTGATGATCTCCGCCTGTTTGGGTGTCAGCTCCAGCGTGGCGGTCTGGCCCACCCTGGTCTTCTTGCCTTCCTCGTCTTCCTGGATGGTCTGGTCGATTGCCAGGACGCGGATATTCTTCAGGATGGTCTCGGTGCTGAATCCGGCCCCGGTGTTGGCATCGGCCCTGCGGGTCATGATGACGTCGACGAAATCGTTGGGAAGGATGAAGCCGCCGGCCGAAGTGTCCGCCGATATCGTCGTTGCGACCGCCCGCATGCCGGACGGCAGGATGGACGACATGAAGCTTTGTCCCTCGCCGATCAGCTTGGAGCGCCGCACGGGCTCGCCGGCATACATCGGCACACGGGCAATCGACCCTTTCAGCTTCTCCAGGGCATCAGGAGCTGTGGCCTTGGTGATGAAATTCGCGTTGATGCCGTCAGCAGGCCAGGATTGCCAGCTTATGTTGTTCTCGAGCGCGTTGCCCATTGCGACATCGCCCGAGAGCACAAGCACGTCCTGCAGGGTCACCGCGGGGGCCTGGGGGCCAGAATCGACGACGACCTGAGGCGGCGGAGCGACCATGTTTTTCGCGACATAGCCAGCACCGCCCGCCGCGGCCACCGCCACGCTCAGAATAATCAATCGGGATGCTGGCATCTGTCCGAACCCTCGCCCTTGGCAAACCAACCTAGCCAAGCCGGACTTTGCAGCGGCAATCGTCAAAACAAGGTTAATGCAATGCTTACGATCGTGATTAATTTAAGGTTTATATAAATTAGAATGGATCGCGCCGTGAGGCGCGGAAATGCTGGGCGGCCGCTCCGCAAAGCCGACGTGCAAGGCATGTCGGCCGACGAAAATTTAATGAATTCAGCTCGCCAGCCTTGCCAGCGCCCACACCATCAATGGGGAATCGGGATAGGTCAGCAGGCCTCCCAGGCCGAGCGCGATCCCGTAGGGAACACCGGCTGATTCTTCCGCAAAATGACGCAGGAATGGATTGCGTCCAGTGAACATCGCCAGAGGCGATTTCCGGTAAAACAGGATCGCGATTGTCAGAAGGCCGCCGATGATTGTCGAAGCGACAAGATATTCGACGAGATGGATGTTGAGCCCCATCCACACGGCCGTGGCGGCCAGCAGCTTGGCATCGCCACCGCCCATGCCACCCAAGGCGAACAGACCGAATGTGACGGCCAAGACAATGGCGCCGGCGGCGAAATGCCAGCCGTAAACCGCCCATTCCATGCCCGTCAGCGGCGCCACCAGCGCGAAGACGACGACAAGCAGCACCGGCACGCGATTGGCGATCGTCATCGACAGCATGTCGGAGATCGCGGCAAACAGCATGCAGAACGGAAAGACGACGAAGATCAGGGCTTCAAGCATCGGCAATCAGCCTATTGTGCGGATTCCACAGAAACTCAATCTAGGCTGATTCGATTAACGATTGATGAGGTCCGTGGTGAAAAGGCTACTGTTCCGCCGCGCCCCGAGACTTGCAAAATAAAACAAGGGCCACCCTATGGCGGCCCCTGTCCAGAACGCAATCCGAGCGATCAGCAATAAGCAGATTAGCTGCCGCTGGAGTTCAGCGTGGTTCCGATCGCGCTAAACTTGGCATTGATTGCATTGCCGAGGGCGCCGGCGCCGGTGATGATGGCGAGCGCGATGAGGGCGGCGATCAGACCATATTCGATGGCGGTCGCGCCGGATTCGTCCTTCACGAAACGTGCGATGAGATTAGACATTCGAGAGCTCCTACTCCACGTGTTACAGCACTTCCGTCAACTTCTGTGATGGTTGATCGGATGCTGCCAATCTAGGGAGAAGCTCTTTCAATCGGCTTAATAAACAGCCTTACCGATTCCTTTCCCGGCTCGAACCGGGTGCGTGGTTAACTCCACACTAAGCGCTGGCCAATATTCCGTTTCGCGGGTCAACGCCGTAAAAGGCAAGGGTTTGCGGAAGCTTGCGAGCCCTGCGCGCATCGGGCCATGCGGGTAGCCATGCCGACCGCTACACCCGGCGGCGGCAAGCCGACTTAACCGTTGGTTCACCAATCTCGTTCATGTTCCGTTGAACAGTCCGTTTGCGTGGAGCGCCTTGATGGCCGTGCCGAAATCCTCAATCCTGATTGCCGCGCTTCTTGTCGCCGCCAGCTTGATTACGCCCGCCAGGGCTGGCGCCGACATCGAGGTCACCATGAATCAGGCCAAGATCGTGAAACTGTCGCGCCCCGCCGATACGATCGTCGTGGGCAACCCGGCAATCGCCGACGCTTCCGTCCAGGATGCCTCGACGATCGTGCTCACCGGCAAGGGTTTCGGTGTCACCAATCTCGTCGTTCTCGACCCGGACGGCAGCCCGATCGTCGACGCACAGGTTACCGTGGTCCGCCAGGCAGCCTCGTCGGTTCGCATTTACCGGCGCGCGGATGTCCAGACCATGTCGTGCACACCCTATTGCGAAAGCTCCTACAAGAGCGAGGCGGAGAAATCGTCCGAAGCCGAGATGAACCTCAGCAAATAGGCTGCACGGAGTGCGCCATGGCCCAGGTTACCGCCTGGTTAAAACGCCCGCGCCGACTTTAACGATCATTCAAACCGGACCTCAATTGGTTTGCGCTAGTAGACCTGTCAGCACCGTCCAGGGATGGCAGGAACATCGCATGAGCATGGAATTCAGCTCGACAGGTCAGCACAAGATGGAGCGCACCAGATCTTTCAGGCGCTTCGTGCGCGACCGGCGCGGCAGCACGGCGCTGGAGTTCGCGCTGCTTGCAATGCCGTTCGCACTCCTGGTGTTCGCCATCCTCGAAAGCTGCATCTCGTTTGCCAGCC
Source organism: Mesorhizobium sp. WSM3626 (assembly GCF_000513935.1). Classification (GTDB taxonomy): domain Bacteria; phylum Pseudomonadota; class Alphaproteobacteria; order Rhizobiales; family Rhizobiaceae; genus Mesorhizobium; species Mesorhizobium salmacidum. The sequence goes on from NZ_AZUY01000003.1 coordinate 57,915, forward strand.
AGGAGGTGATGGCCAACATCACGGACGATGTCGCACGCCGGCTGCGCACCGGCCAGTTAAGGGCCGCCGACATCGCCGGAGATAGTTTGAAGAACATGATCTGCGACAAGCTGGAAATCATCGTTTCCCAGGATTGTCCCAATCAGTTGAGCGTCGATCTTCGCCAGTACACGGCGTTCGCCGACGCGGCTTTGGCCGGCTTCAGGATTCAGGGCGGTGACATCAAGCTGACGAACAGCGGCGCCGACGTGCCGTTTACCGTCACGGCGGGTGCGGCGGAATCAAAGAACATGCTGCGCGTCTTTTACAAATGGCCGATCATGACCGACCTGATGGCGCAGTCGATGGGGGGTAACAAAACCCTGCATTTCGCTTCAGTGACCTGGCAGAACGAGCCGTTCGACAATTGAGACTATCACGCAAGCACCAACAAGAAAAAAGGCAACGAGTATGATGCGTGCGGGGGCACATCTGGGAATTGCAGGGCTCTGGGGCAAAACGGTCCGGTTCTGGTCCAATCGCCGCGGCGTCGCGGCGGTCGAGTTCGCGCTTATCGCGCCTATCCTGCTGGTCATGTATTTCATGACCTTGGAGGCTTCGCAGGCCATAGAGACAAGCAAGAAGGTCAGCCGTGTCGGCAGCATGGTCGCCGATCTCGTGACGCAACAGCCGAGCATCGTCAAGGCGGAGCTCGATGCCATCATGAAGATCGGCAGCGTAACCCTTCAACCCTACAACCGCTCGACGCCGGACATCACCATCACGGCCATACAGGTCACCACCGAAGCCACGCCGAGGGTGCTGGTGGTGTGGTCGCGCAAGGTGGTCAACGGTGTGAACGGCGTCGGAGCCACCGCCGGCACCGCGACCACGGTTCCGGCAACGCTCAGGGTCGCCGGCACCTTCCTCATCCGCGTCGAGAGCAATCTCAGCTATTTGCCGATCATCGGCTGGACGACGGACAGCCAGCAGAAGCTTGGAATGACCCCATCTCTCACCACGAGGATTCCGATGGGCGAAACCTATTATCTGCGCCCCCGCAGGAGCGTCACGATTCCTTGCGGCGACTGCTGAAGACCTTATCGCCGCCCACCATCGACCGACACCAGGCGCACGATGGCCTCCGCCGTGGCATAATCTTTTGAAACCACGGGCATAAAGCCGCCGGCATGCTTCGATTCCAGAAGATCGTAGACATCCGGCGTCGTCGATTTGAGGTTGGTGAGGAACACGGTCAGCCGACGCTTGGCTTCCGGATCGAGATCGCTGCGCACCGCATGGGGACCGTATCTCAGTAGACCCGACGTCCACACAACCTGAAGGGCCGACGCCGAAAGCCCTGATGCCTCGAGCCTTGCCTGCGTGCCCCCTGACAGCCGCGGCTGGCCGTCGGCCCCTGCCCTCACCCAGCCGAACATGGCGTCGGCCTCGCCGTCGACGAGCATGGTTTCGGCCGCCGACGCCGAGGGGGCATGGACAAGAAACCGTGCATCTTCGGCGATCTCGACGTGTTCGGCAGCCAACCCCGCCAAGGGCAAAAGCGAACCGCCGACGCTGTCCGGCGGCGGTATGGCGACCCGGTGGGCCTCCATATCGGCCAAGCCGCGCAGTTTGCCATCCCTGGTCAGCAGTACCGAGCGGATGCCGGCCACACCGTCGGAATCGACCGGAGCCACGAGCGGCTCGATGCATCCGCAGCGTTGCAGCGCCGTGGCGTAGGCGGTCGCCGAATAGATGGCGTATTCGATCCGTGCATTGGCCTGTCCCTCGATCAGTGCCGCATAATCGCGGGCAACGACGAACTCGACCTTCATGCCGAGCGCATTGGTAAAGGCTTGCGTCAACACCGCCAGCCCCGGAACGGTGTTGCCGGCGCCGGGCTCGGCGACGATGCCGATGCGAAATGTGCCTATATCATCGCGCCAGTCTGCCCACGCCGGTTCACACCAGAACGCGTTTACCGCCATGAAGGCGGTCCATGCCTTGAGCGCAGTCGACAGGACCGTCCCGCCTCTTGTTCCGTCCATGGATCCCTCGTCACAACACCTGATCGCTGTGTGAATCTCGTTGCCAAAACCGCCCAGGCACATTGGGGCGACATGGATCCCTAGCTTGTCCATGTCGCTATCCCCAAAACCGCTGCGCACTTTTGGGCGACATGGATTCCTAGCTTATCCAACCGCTGCGCACTTTTGGGCGACATGGAGTTGACTATCGCGCCAAGCTGTTGCCGTTTGGTTTCCGAATTGCCAAGGCCGCCGCGGAACCCTATGTCTGGGTGTCCACACTGGCAACAAATGACCCGATGGCGCGTGCTTTCCTCTTCGTCCTGGATTCCTTCGGCATCGGCGGCGCGGCCGACGCTGAAAGCTATGGCGATGCCGGCGCCAACACGCTGGCGCACATCGCCGAAGCCTGCGCCGAAGGGCGCGCGGATCGCGAAGGGCTTCGTCAGGGACCGCTGTTCGTCCCCCATATGGCATCGCTGGGACTTGGCAAGGCGGCCGAGACCGCGACAGGACTGGGGTTTACGCATTTCGGGACGGACCTGCTCGCCAATGCCTTCCATGGCGCGGCGCAAGAGATTTCGAGCGGCAAGGACACGCCTTCCGGCCATTGGGAGATCGCAGGCCTGCCGGTGCGCTTCGACTGGGGTTATTTCCCGGACACGGTTCCCGCCTTCCCGGCCGACCTGACCGAGGCGATCATCCACGAGGGCAAGGTGCCCGGCATTCTCGGCAATTGCCATGCGCCGGGTACCGAGATCATCGCGCGGTTCGGCGAGGAACATATCCGCACCGGCAAGCCGATTTGCTACACGTCGGTCGATTCCGTCCTGCAGATCGCCGCGCATGAGGTCCATTTCGGCCTGGAGCGGCTCTATGAATTGTGTCAGGTGGTGCGCCGGCTGGTCGACCCGCTGAGGATCGGACGGGTGATCGCGCGCCCCTTCGTCGGCGAGACATCAGCCACGTTCGAGCGAACCTATAATCGCCACGACTACGCCGTGCCGCCACCCGAGCCGACATTGCTCGACCGGCTGACGGCGCGCGGCAGCCGCGTCATCGCCGTCGGCAAGATCGGCGACATCTTCGCCCATCGCGGGATCTCGCAAGTCCGCAAGGCCGCGGGCAACATGGCCATGTTCGACCAGGCGCTGATCGCGATGGACGAGGCCACCGACGGCGACCTCGTCTTCGCTAATTTCGTCGATTTCGATACCGAATTCGGCCATCGCCGCGACGTCGCCGGTTATGCCGCCGCGCTCGAGGCCTTCGACCGGAGACTGCCGGAGGCCTTCGCGAAGCTGAAGCAGGGCGACCTTCTCATCCTGACCGCCGATCACGGCAACGATCCGTCCTGGCGCGGCACCGACCATACGCGTGAACGCATTCCGGTCATCGGCACTGGACCCGGCCTCAAAGGCGGCGACATAGGGCTTAGGGCGACATTTGCCGATATCGGCGAGACCGTTGCCGAACATCTCGCGCTGACGCGCGGCTGCAACGGCATATCCTTTTATGCCTCGATTGGCGGCCATGCCTGAATTACCCGAAGTCGAAACGGTCCGGCGCGGTCTGCAGCCGGTCCTGGAAGGTGCCCACCTGGCCGAGGTCGAGATGAGACGGCCCGACCTGCGGTTCCCCTTCCCAGAACGGTTTTCGGAGCGGCTGACCGGCAGGACGATCACGGCGCTTGGGCGGCGGGCCAAATATCTGACCATGCATATGCTGGGCGGTCCGGTGCTGATCTGCCATCTCGGCATGTCCGGCTCCTTTCGCATCGAGACCGGCGACGACGACGAGACACCTGGCGTGTTCCACCATGAGCGCTCGAAGAGCGCGGCACACGATCATGTCGTGTTCCATGTCGTTTCCGCCGCCGGCGGGCGGTCACGTGTGATCTTCAACGATCCGCGCCGCTTCGGTTTCATGCTGTTTGCGCAAGAGCCGCCGGAGACGCATCCGATGCTCGCCGGACTGGGCGTCGAACCGACCGGCAATGCGCTGGACGGCGTTCTGCTTGCCTCGTTGCTGAAAGGCCGCAGATCGCCGCTCAAGGCAGCGCTTCTCGACCAGAGGCTGATCGCCGGCTTAGGCAATATATATGTCTCGGAGGCGCTCTGGCGCGCCGGCCTGTCACCGCTACGTGAGGCGGGCACCATCGCCAGGCCAGGCAAGAAGGCCAGGGAACAAAGCGAACGCCTCGCCGAGGCGATCCGCTCGGTCATATCAGATGCCATCGCGGCCGGCGGGTCTTCACTGCGCGACTATATGCACACCGATGGATCGCTGGGTTATTTCCAGCATTCCTTCGCCGTCTACGACCGCGAGGGTGAGCCTTGCCCCAAGCCTGGCTGCGGCGGCCATGTCGAACGTATCGTGCAGAGCGGTCGCTCGACCTTCTATTGCCGGACCTGTCAGACGTGAGCTAGACCGGTGTCGAGCAAGGAGGAACAGCCAATGGCCTTTGAGACGATCATCACCGAGAGGCGCGGTAAGGTCGGACTGATCACGCTGAACCGGCCAAAGGCGCTCAACGCGTTGAATTCCCAGATCCTCGCCGAACTCGTCGCAGCCGTGAACGTGTTCTGTGCCGATCCTGGCATCGGCGCCATGGTTGTTACCGGCTCCGACAAGGCCTTTGCCGCGGGTGCCGACATCAAGGAGATGCAGGCAATCTCCTATGCGGATGCCTACAGCCAGGACTTCTTCGTCGGCTGGGAAGAGTTCACGCGGGCGCGAAAGCCGATCATAGCGGCGGTGGCCGGCTATGCGCTCGGTGGCGGGTGCGAACTGGCGATGATGTGCGATTTCATCATTGCCGCCGACACGGCCAAATTCGGCCAGCCGGAGATCACGCTCGGTGTCATTCCCGGCATGGGCGGGTCGCAACGCCTGACCCGGTTCGTCGGTAAATCGAAAGCGATGGACATGTGCCTGACCGGACGGATGATGGATGCCGCCGAGGCCGAACGTTCGGGCCTTGTGTCGCGGGTCGTTCCGGCCGGCGAGCTGGTCGAGGAGGCCGTCAAGGCGGCGGCCAAAATCGCCGATTTCTCACTGCCGTCGGTGATGATGGCCAAGGAAGCCGTCAACCGGGCTTATGAGACGACGCTTGCCGAAGGATTGCGCTTCGAACGCCGCCTGTTCCATTCGCTTTTCGCGCTCGAAGACCAGAAGGAAGGCATGGCGGCGTTCGCCGAAAAGCGGAAGCCGAATTTCACCAACCGGTAGGGCGTCGCGGGTCAGCGACCGAAACCGGTGGCATTGGCCAAAAAGAACGCCAGGCGGCGTTGACGCGCCGGAAAAGCTGAACTATAAGCCGCACCAACCGAGGCGGCCCCGTGGCTGCCCGTTTGTTTTTTGCGCCCTGCGGCACGCCGCGTGCGCCGACCAGACCAGAAGAGAGGCATCATGGCCAACACATCCTCGGCCAAAAAGGCAACGCGCAAGATCGCCCGCCGCGCGGCGATCAACAAGAACCGCCGCTCGCGCGTCCGCACCTACGTCCGCCAGGTCGAGGAGGCACTCGCCTCGGGCGACAAGGCCGCCGCACAGGCCGCCTTCAAGGCTGCCGAGCCGGAATTGATGCGCGCCGCGACCAAAGGCGTGATCCACAAGAACACGGCGTCCCGCAAGGTGTCGCGCCTCGCCCAGCGCCTCAAGGTGCTGTCGGCCTAACATCGCCTTCTCAGGACGATCTTCTTCGAACCCGGCCGATCACGCCGGGTTTTTTCGTTTGCCGGCAAGTACTTAAAAAGAATAGCCGGAAACAACTGCAAATGCAGCGTTCACAGTTTGAAATGGTTTGCCGGCACATTCATGCCCGCTGATGATCGGAACGCTTGAAAAGCGTCGACTTTAAAAACCATATCCATCAGAAATAACCGATACTTTTCAAATGTTTAGCGACGGTCATCCACAGCTTGTCCACAACGCGCCGAAGGGACGGGAGCACAACTGGCTGTCAAGTGAATTATTTCAGAAAATTTCGCGCCGGTCCGGCTTTTTCATATTCGTCGGAAAAGGGTTTGAATCACAATGGCTTTGTCAAAATACAGCACTGCGGCATGGCGCTCCAACCCGCCCGAGGTAACCAGATTCCTTAAAAATCCGTTAGACGTGGCCTTGCCCTATCCACAGCGATTTCGGTAATGTCGATCTATCGAAGGAGACGGGCCTCTGGCCCTTAACCCAGCCTGACGCGGCCAGCTTAAATTGGCGGGATTTGCGACGTGGATCAAGTCCGCGGACGGGTATGGTTTGCTCTTTTTCGATACGGTAGGGGACTGGCGTAACTAGACATGGCAGGTAGGACGGCGCGCCGGCGCTCTTTCGCCGGACGGTGTTGTATTGCCCTGACATACCCAACGCGGGCTGGCTTCCATGAGCCGGCACCGGTTCCCTTGGATGGTGGGCGACGTTCATTGCCGGCGGCGGCAACGGGCATCGTAGCGAAGACACGGTCGCTGGAAAAAGGGTGCAGGAGGCGCATCCCCAGCGAAAAACGGGTACAGAAAGGCAAGGAACTCGATCATGCAGAGCGGCATCGAAAGGGAGCTTACGGGCGACCTCCCATTTCCTGGAACTTTGATCGGAGCAAACGAGATGGCGGTCTCCAGCGACGCGGAACAGAAGTTCGACCGGGTCAAGGCCCAGTTGAAGGCGCGCCTGGGAACCGAAGTCTATTCCAGCTGGTTCGGCCGCATGAAGGTCGCGGAAGCTTCCAAGGGCATTGTCCGCATCTCCGTGCCCACCGCGTTCCTGCGCTCGTGGATCAACGGCCACTATCACGATCTCATTTCCGAGCTGTGGAAGCACGAGGATCCCGAGCTTCTCAAGATCGAGATCATCGTGCGCACCGCGACCCGTCAGGGGCGCAGCCAGCCCGAACCGGAATTGGCGCCGGCGCGCAAGATGACGCGGCAGACGCAGACGGCGCTGGCCGCCGGCACGGTCAGCCCAGGCAGGGTGGAGCGGTCTCCCGTGCCGCGTCCGGGTGTGCCGGTCGAGAGCGAGTTCCGCCACAATGTGCTGGGATCACCGCTTGATCCGCGTTACACGTTCGGCTCCTTCATCGAAGGGCCCTCGAACCGCGTCGCCTTCGCCGCCGCCAAGGCCGTGGCGGAATCTCAGTCGAGCGCGGTGCGCTTCAATCCGCTTTTCCTGCATGCCACCGTCGGGCTGGGCAAGACGCACCTCTTGCAAGCCATCGCCGCGGAATCGCTGAAGCAGAACCCGAAGTCGCGCGTCGTCTATCTCACCGCCGAGTATTTCATGTGGCGCTTCGCCACGGCGATCCGCGACAACAACGCATTGACGCTCAAGGAGCAGCTGCGCGACATCGACCTCCTGATCATCGACGACATGCAGTTCCTGCAGGGCAAGTCGATCCAGCATGAATTCTGCCATCTGATCAATATGCTGCTCGACAGCGCCAAGCAGGTCGTCGTCGCGGCCGACCGGCCACCGTCGGAGCTGGAATCGCTCGAGCCGCGGGTCCGTTCGCGCCTCAATGGCGGCGTCGCGCTCGAAATGTCGGCACCCGATTTCGCCATGCGGCTCGGCATGCTCAAACTGCGCCTGGCCACAGCCAGGATCGACGATGCATCGCTCGACATTTCCGAAGAGATCCTCAACCACGTGGCCCGCACCGTGACCGGTAGCGGACGTGAACTGGAAGGCGCCTTCAACCAGCTCTTGTTTCGCCAGTCGTTCGAGCCGCAGATCACCATCGACCGCATCGACGAGATCCTCGGCCATATCTATCGCACGGGCGAGCCGAAGCGGGTGCGCATCGAGGACATCCAGCGCATCGTCGCGCGCCACTACAACGTCTCGAAGACGGAATTGCTGTCCAACCGGCGCACGCGCACCATAGTCAAGCCGCGGCAGGTCGCCATGTACCTGTCGAAGGTGATGACGCCGCGCTCGCTGCCGGAGATCGGGCGGCGTTTCGGCGGCCGCGACCACACGACGGTGCTGCACGCCGTGCGCAAGATCGAGGACCTGTCCGGCAATGACAACACGCTGGCGCAGGAACTGGAATTGCTGAGAAGGCTGATCAACGACCAGGCCTGACCGGCCCAGAACGGCCCGCTTGCAGGGTTGGCCAGCTTTGTCCCCAGAAAGCCCGCGTAACCGGCCCGATCCGGTGGCGCGGGCTTGCGCTCACTGGTTTTTTCCTGTCAGTTTGCGTAGATTCTGAAGCCTGTTCAGACCTTTTGCGGGGCGCCGGTAGCCGGAGACCCGTTCATTCATTCAAGCGAGCCTGTTTCGTCATGCGTGTTATCCTGGAACGGTCAAATCTCCTGAAGTCGCTCAACCACGTCCACCGCGTGGTCGAACGGCGCAACACCATACCGATCCTGTCCAACGTGCTGCTCAGCGCCGAAGGCGCCAGCCTCGAAATGAAGGCCACCGATCTCGACCTGGAGGTGACGGAAGCGACGCCCGCCAAGGTCGAGCGCGGCGGCGCGACGACCGTCCCCGCGCACTTGCTCTATGACATCGTGCGCAAGCTTTCAGACGGCGCCGAGGTGATGCTGAAGACGGATGAGGACGGCAACGCCATGACGGTTACGTCGGGCCGCTCCAGCTTCCGCCTGCAGTGTCTGCCGCAATCCGACTTCCCCGAGCTTTCGGCGGGATCCTTCTCGCATATTTTCCGTCTTGATGCGGTGGCGTTGAAGGGCCTGATCGAGAAGACGCAGTTCGCCATCTCCACCGAGGAGACGCGCTACTATCTCAATGGTATCTACCTGCACACGCATGAAGTCGGTGGCAAGCTGAAGCTGCGCTCGGTGGCAACCGACGGCCATCGCCTGGCGCGCGCCGAGATCGACGCCCCGGCGGGTTCGGAGGGCATGCCGGGCATCATCATTCCACGCAAGACGGTGAGTGAGTTGCAGAAGCTGGTCGACGATCCGGATGTCGCCGTGACCACCGAACTGTCCGACACCAAGATCCGCTTCACCATCGGCAGCGTCGTCCTGACCTCGAAGCTGATCGACGGCACCTTCCCGGACTATCAGCGCGTCATTCCGACCGGCAACGACAAGAAGCTGATCCTCGACCGCCAGAGCTTCGCTGCCGCGGTCGACCGCGTCTCGACCATCTCCTCCGAACGCGGCCGTGCGGTGAAGCTCTCGATCAGCGAAGGCCAGGTGACGCTTGCCGTCAACAATCCGGATTCAGGCAGCGCCACGGAAGAACTGGCTGCAGACTATTCGTCCGACCCGATCGAGATCGGCTTCAACGCGAAATATCTGCTCGATGTCGCCGCGCAGCTGACCGGCACGGAAGCCAAATTCATGCTGGCCGATGCCGGTTCGCCGACACTGATCCACGACATGGCCGACGAGACCGCGCTTTACGTGCTGATGCCGATGCGGGTATAGCCGGACCGGCGTCGCCTGACGATACGGCCGGCGGCGGATATTGGTTGCGGTGACTTCCACAGGCGGATAGCGGTTGCCGGCACAAACCCACATAAGTAAGCTTACGCTTACCAATTTTCGCAACTACGCGAGCCTGGCGATAGATTTTGCTCCGGGCGCCGTGGTCTTTTCCGGCGACAATGGTGCCGGCAAGACCAATCTCCTCGAAGCGATCTCCTTTTTGACCCCGGGGCGCGGCTTGCGCCGCGCGCCTTACGCGGATGTGGCCCGTGAGGGTGGCGATGGCGGCTTTGCCCTGCATGCCCGGCTCGATGGACCTGACGGCGAGGTTGAGATCGGCACCGGCATTTCCGGAGGCGACACGGCGGAGAGTGCCAGGCGGGTGCGTATAAACGGAGCCGCCGCCCGGGCCGAGGACATGCTGGAGTGGCTGCGGGTCGTGTGGTTGACGCCGGCGATGGACTCGTTGTTCACCGGACCGGCCGCGGATCGCCGGCGCTTTCTCGACCGGCTGGTGCTGGCGATCGATCCCGGACACGGCCAGCGTGCGCTCGACTACGAGAAGGCGATGCGGGGCCGTAACCGTTTGCTGACGGAAGGCTCACGCGATGCCGGCTGGTTCGAGGCGATAGAGACGCAGATGGCGGAGACCGGCGTGGCGATCGCCGCGGCGCGCGCCGAAATGGTGCGGCTGCTGGCCGCCATGATCGGCAGGCTGCCCGACACGGGGCCATTTCCGCAGGCCGATATCGGCCTTTCGGGTGACCTGGAGGCCGAGATTGCCAATGCACCGGCGGTCGATGTCGAGGAGCGGTTCCGGCGGGCGCTTGCCGATGGCCGAGACCGTGACCGTGCCGCCGGACGCACCCTCGAGGGCCCGCACCGCTCGGACCTCGTGGTCCGGCACCGGCCCAAGGCCATGCCGGCCGAACTTTGCTCGACCGGCGAACAGAAGGCACTGCTGGTCGGTATCGTGCTGTCGCATGCCCGGCTGACCGGCGAAATGTCCGGCCTGACGCCGATCCTTTTGCTCGACGAGATCGCGGCGCACCTCGATGGCGGTCGCCGCGCGGCACTGTTCTCGATCCTGGAGGAACTGAACTGCCAGGCTTTCATGACGGGAACCGATGCGGCGCTGTTTTCCAGCCTGCACGGCCGCGCGCAGTTCCTGACGGTCGACCATGGCACGGTTGGGCCAACCGAAGACCCCTGACAAGGTTTTTCGGCCGCTATATGGTCCTGATATGACCACTGCGCTCACCGCCGACGAGATCGAACGTTATGCCCGCCACATCGTGCTGCCGGAGGTCGGCGGCGCGGGCCAGCAGAAGCTCAAGCAGGCGCGGGTCCTGGTGATCGGCGCCGGCGGGCTCGGTGCGCCGGTGCTTGAATATCTCGCCGCGGCCGGCGTCGGCACGCTCGGCGTGATCGACGACGACACAGTTTCGCTCTCCAACCTGCAACGTCAGGTCATCCATGGCACCGACACGATCGGCATGCTGAAAACCCAGAGCGCCGAGGCGGCAATCGCCCGTATCAATCCCAACATATCAGTCGAAACGCACACATTCCGACTGACCGCGGAGAACGCCCCTGCCCTCGTGGCCAAGTACGATATTATCGTCGATGGGTCCGATAATTTCGAGACGCGTTATGTGGTGGCCGATGCCTGCGCGGCCGAAGGGAAGCCGCTTGTGCATGCGGCCGTCGGACGTTTCGACGGCTCGGTGACCGTGCTGAAGCCTTTCGAAAACGGCAGCGACGGCAAGCCAAACCCGAGCTATCGGGATCTGTTTCCCGAAGCCCCGCCGCCGGGCCTGGTGCCGTCCTGTGCGGAGGCCGGGGTGCTCGGCGCACTGACGGGGGTCATCGGCACGCTGCAGGCGATGGAGGCGATCAAGCTGGTGACCGGCATAGGCGAGCCGCTCATCGGCCGGCTGCTGCTCTATGATGCGCTGGCCGCGCGTTTCGAGACGATCCGCTACAAGAGACGCTGATCTTGGAACAATCCCGTATTTCGATCACGCAGATCCCGGCCGATTTCGGCCGCTGGGGTGATGTGCTTGCCCTCATCATGCGTGCCTTCGCCTTCATGGACGGCATCATCGACCCGCCGTCGTCGGCTCACCTGCTCACAGTCGATGCGCTACGCGCCAAGGCCCTGCGGGAGACGGGCTTTCTGGCACTCGACGGCGAGGATAGAATCGTGGGCTGCGTTTTTGCTCTTGAAAGGGCTGACGGTTTTTATATCGGCAAGCTCGCCGTCGCCCCGGACCGGCAAGGGCAAGGCATTGGCCGGCGGCTGATGCAAGCGGCCGAGGATCTGGCCCGCAGCCGCGGCAAGTCCGCCATCGATCTCGAGACGAGGATCGAGCTCACCGCAAATCACGCCGCCTTTGCCCGGCTCGGCTTTCGCGAGACCGAACGGACGGCGCATGAGGGTTATAACAGGCCGACGTCCATCACCATGCGCAAAACGATCTCATAAACGGCGAGCCGACGCCTGGACGGGTTTCAGGTTCTGAGCGGCAGGACGCGGTCCGGCGGGCGATGGCCATCGACGAAGGCGCGGATATTGATGATGACCTTCTCGCCCATGTCGATACGGCCCTCGAGCGTGGCCGAGCCCATATGCGGCAGAAGCACGACCTTGTTCCTGGCGGCGAGCTTCAAGAGCTTGCCGTTCAGGGCCGGCTCGTGCTCGTAAACGTCGAGGCCGGCGCCGGCGATCTTGCCGTCCTGGATCAGCTTGACCAGCGCTTCTTCGTCGATGATGTCGCCGCGGGCGGTGTTGACGATGTAGGCGGTGGGCTGCAGCAACGCCAGCCGCCGTGCTGACAGAAGATGGAAGGTCGCCGGCGTCGACGGACAATTGACCGAGATGATGTCCATGCGGGCGAGCATCTGGTCGAGACTCTCCCAATAGGTCGCCTCCAGTCCATCTTCGACCGCCGGCAGCACGCGATGCCGGTTGTGATAGTGGATGGACAAGCCGAAAGCCTTGGCCCGCTTGGCAACGGCGGTGCCAATGCGGCCCATGCCGACAATGCCGAGCCGTTTCCCCCAGATGCGCCGGCCAAGCATCCAGGTCGGCGACCAGCCGGCCCATTTCTTGTCGCCGGTAAGCACGCTGGCGCCTTCCGCCAGCCGGCGCGGTACGGCCAGCATCAGCGCCATCGTCATGTCGGCGGTATCTTCGGTGAGCACATTGGGCGTGTTGGTGACGGTGATGCCTCTCTTGGCCGCCGCCGCCACGTCGATCTTGTCGACGCCATTGCCGAAATTGGCGATCAGCTTGAGGTTGTCGCCGGCCTGGGCGATCAGTGCGGCATCGATCTGGTCGGTCACGGTCGGTACCAGCACGTCGGCTTCCTTGACCGCAGCGACCAGTTCCGGCTGCGTCATCGGCCTGTCCTCGACATTCAGCCTTGCGTCGAACAGTTCGCGCATGCGGGTCTCGACCGGGTCGGGCAGCTTTCGCGTGATGACCACGAGAGGCTTCTTTTTGCCTGGCATTGTTTCCCTCGTTGAGACCTCTTTAACCAAGACCGGCGAAACTGAAAGCTGGTCGCGGTAGCCGATTTACCCATGTAACAAGCGGTGCCGCCGAAGACAAAGAAAAAGGGGTGCCGCAGCCGTCGGGCCGGCGCCGAAAGGAACGAAAGTGTCTGGTTTCGCGTCGCTTCGCCTGGCCCTCAGCGCAGCATTTCTCGGCGCTCTCCTCTATTCTCCGCTTGCCGGCGCGCAGAGCGCGGCCGCCCCAGCCCAGAGCGCCATCACGCTCGGACCGAGCGGGCTGCCGCTGCCGCGATTCGTCAGCCTGAAATCCGGCCGCGTCAACTCGCGCGTCGGCCCCGGCGCCAACTATTCCGTCGACTGGATGTATATGAAGGCTGGCCTGCCGATGGAGATCATCCAGGAGTTCGATACGTGGCGGCGGGTGCGCGACGCCGACGGCTCGGAAGGATGGATCAACCAGTCGCTGCTTTCGGGCCGGCGCACAGCGATCATCGCGCCCTGGCAGCGCGGCAAGGGCGGCCAGATCAATCTTCTGAAAGGTCCCGACAAGGATGCCAGGGTGGTGGCGATCGTCGAACCCGGCGTGATGGGCATGATCAAGTCCTGCGACGGCCAGTGGTGCGAAATGACGCTCGACGGCCACACCGGCTGGCTTGCCCAGTCGGTCGTCTGGGGCGCTTATCCGGGCGAGCGGGTCAAGGACTGAACGTCTCGCGTTTGCGCCCAATGGGGCCAAGATGGGTGTCCTGAAATCCTGTCGACAGCTTCAAGCCGTAGCCCAGTGCACGGTCGATCGCGATATGGGCGATCCAGATCAGTGCGATGGCGCTGCCGACCGCACTGCCGGCGAGATGCCCGGCAAGCAGCAGAAGCACCGGTACGATCAGGGTGTGCAAGGCGTTGTAGGCGATGGCGCCGATGCGCGGGCCACCGAGATAACCTAGCATCGAGAGGTCCGGCGCCAGGATGAGCAACGCTAAGAGCCACCAGGAGACGCCTGTCGCGCCATAGAAGACGACCGCAACCGCCGCCACGACAGCCCATTCGAGCCGGACTATCCAATCGAGGGGCTTCATCCTAGACCGATTATTCGGGCCAGACCGATTATTCCGGCCTGGCTGATTGTCCTGGCCTGGCCCATTATTCCGGCCTCGCCGGTCATTCCGGACGCTTGGGACGCAGCCTCACCACGATATCGACATTGGCGATTTCCATGCCTTCGGGCGGGTCCGGCAGGTTGGTGACCGTGACCGGGCCGTTGGCGATGTCGAATATCCTGTTTTCGCCTTCGATATAGAAATGGTGGTGGTCGGAGGTATTGGTGTCGAAATAGGTCTTGGAACCCTCGACGGCGAGGATGCGCAGCAGCCCCGCCTGGGTAAACTGGTGAAGCGCGTTGTAGACGGTGGCCAGCGACACCGGCACGCCGGCGGCCTGCGCCTCCTCGTGCAGTTCCTCAGCCGACAGATGGCGGTCGCCCTTGGCGAAAAGCAGGTCGGCCAGCGCAATGCGCTGACGCGTCGGCCTCAGGCCGGCTTCACGTACCCGCTTGTCCACAGCGACATTTTCCTTCCGGCAGCCCCGGTCCATCTGGTCGTCCAAACTCACAGTTCCGCTTCAAGACATGCCCAGAATGGCAAAAAGATGAATGTCTGCCGAAACCGGACCCCTGTTGACATATATTCTGTCGCCCGAATGCGATCAATAGCGCGCATTGACCCGGGCGGACTGGCGGGTTAAGCGCAAACGCCGGTTTCCGGCCTGAAACAGATTGTGTTAGGACACCAACGACAAGGGCGCGCTACCGCCCGGACGATATGGGGATGAAATTGATGGCGGGTTCGAAATCCAGCTACGACTACGAAGAATTGCTGGCCTGCGCCCGCGGCGAGCTGTTCGGAGAGGGCAATGCCCAGCTGCCCTACCCGCCGATGCTGATGTTCGATCGTATCACCGAGGTCAGCGAGACCGGCGGCGCCTTCGATAAGGGTTTCATCCGCGCTGAATTCGATATCAAGCCGGACCTGTGGTTTTTTGCCTGCCATTTCATCGGCAATCCGATCATGCCTGGGTGTCTCGGCCTGGACGCCCTGTGGCAATTGACCGGCTTCTATCTCGGCTGGCTTGGCGAACCCGGCAGGGGAATGGCGCTGTCGACCGGAGAGGTCAAGTTCAAGGGCATGGTCACGCCATCGGTCAAGAAGGTCGAGTATGGCGTGGATTTCAAGCGTGTGATGCGCGGCCGGCTGGTGCTCGGCATCGCTGATGGCTGGATGAAGGCGGATGGCGAGCCCATATATGCGGCGACGGACCTGAAGGTCGGCCTGTCAAAGCAGTCGGCGGTCGCTTGACCGCAGCCCTGGCCCGCCCATTGGCCAGCATCCCTGGAAGGAGTTGCGAATGAGACGTGTCGTAGTCACAGGCCTCGGCATCGTGTCGTCGATCGGCAACAATGCCAACGAGGTGCAGACCTCGCTGCATGATGCCAGATCCGGCATCAGCTTTTCCGATTCCTTTGCCGAGCATGGCTTCCGCTGCCAGGTCTGGGGCGCGCCGACGCTCGACCCTTCCGCCATGATCGACCGCCGCGCGATGCGCTTCCTGAGCCAGGGCGCGGCCTGGAATCACGTCGCCATGGACCAGGCGATCGCGGATGCCGGTCTCGGCGAGAGCGACATCACCAATGAGCGCACCGGCATCGTCATGGGTTCGGGCGGCCCCTCCACCCGCACCATCGTCGAGGCGGCCGAAACCACGCTCAAGAACGGCAGCCCCAAGCGCATCGGTCCCTTCGCGGTGCCGAAGGCGATGTCGTCGACCGCGTCGGCGACGCTGGCCACGTGGTTCAAGATCCATGGCGTCAACTATTCGATCTCCTCGGCCTGCTCGACCTCGGCGCATTGCATCGGCAATGGTTACGAGCTGATCCAATGGGGCAAGCAGGACATGGTCTTTGCCGGCGGCCACGAGGATCTCGACTGGACGATGTCGGACCTGTTCGACGCCATGGGCGCCATGTCGTCGAAGTTCAACGACAGGGCCTCGACCGCATCGCGCGCCTATGACGCCAATCGCGACGGCTTCGTCATTGCCGGCGGCGCCGGCGTGCTAGTGCTGGAAGAGTTGGAACATGCCAAGGCGCGCGGCGCCAAGATCTACGCAGAGATCGTCGGTTATGGCGCGACCTCGGACGGTTTCGACATGGTCGCGCCCTCGGGCGAAGGCGCGGTCCGCTGCATGCGCCAGGCGCTGGCGACGGTTTCCACGCCGGTCGACTACATCAACACCCACGGCACCTCGACGCCGGTCGGGGATTCCAAGGAAATGGGCGCGATCCGTGAGGTGTTCGGCGAGAAGATGCCGTTCATCACGTCGACGAAGTCGCTGACCGGCCATTCGCTGGGCGCGGCAGGCGTGCAGGAATCCATCTATTCGATCCTGATGATGCAAGGCGGCTTCATCGGCGAAAGCGCCCATATCGAGACGCTCGATCCGGAATTCGAGGGCATGCCGATCGTGCGCAAGCGCATCGACAACGCAGGGATCGACACCGTTCTGTCGAATTCCTTCGGTTTCGGCGGCACCAACGCAACGCTCGTTTTCCAGCGCTATTCCGCATAAGGCCAAGTTTTTTTATATAAGGATTTGCCGGCCATGGACGGATTGATGAAGGGCAAGCGTGGGCTTGTCATGGGTGTCGCCAACGATCATTCGATTGCTTGGGGCATCGCCCGGAAATTGTCCGAACATGGGGCGGAACTCGCCTTCACCTATCAGGGC
Organism: Mesorhizobium sp. WSM3626; assembly: GCF_000513935.1. Lineage (GTDB taxonomy): Bacteria > Pseudomonadota > Alphaproteobacteria > Rhizobiales > Rhizobiaceae > Mesorhizobium > Mesorhizobium salmacidum. Next base: position 74,617 of record NZ_AZUY01000003.1, read on the forward strand.
GAGGCTTTCGGCCGCCGCGTCAAGCCGCTCGCCGACAAGCTCGGCGCTTCGCTGGTCGTTCCCTGCGACGTCGAGGACAGCGCTTCGGTCGCCGCCACGTTCGAGACGCTCGGCAAGGCGTGGGGCGGACTGGACTTCGTCGTCCATGCCATCGGCTTTTCAGACAAGAACGAATTGAAAGGCCTCTATGCCGACACCAGCCGGGACAATTTCGTCCGCACCATGGTGATCTCCTGCTATTCCTTCACCGAAGTGGCGCGCAATGCCGCGCCGCTGATGACTGCCGGTGGTTCGATGATCACGCTGACTTATGCCGGCTCGGTCCGCGTCATGCCGAACTACAATGTCATGGGCGTCGCCAAGGCTGGGCTCGAGGCCAGCGTGCGCTACCTCGCCAACGACTACGGCCCGCGCGGCATCCGCGTCAACGGCATCTCGGCCGGTCCGGTGCGCACACTGGCCGGCGCCGGCATTTCTGACGCCCGCCACATGTTCTCCTACCAGCAGCGCAACTCGCCGCTGCGCCGGACGGTGACGATCGACGAGGTCGGCGGCTCCTCGCTCTATCTCCTGTCCGACCTTGCTTCCGGTGTCACCGGCGAAATCCACTATGTCGATTCCGGCTATCATATCGTCTCGATGCCGACACTCGATGAGTTGAAGCAGACGGATGGCGGGCGTGACTGAAGCGTCCCCAAGTGGGGTCCTTTGCCAGTAAAGAAAATAATCCTCTCCAGTAAAATTGGATTCATTCGCGGAAACTCATTTTAAGAGGATTTCCGCTATAGAGCTCCCCATCTGGGGACCTTTTCATGCCTGGCATCAGCAACCCGAAGCGAACACCCGTGTTCCGACTGCTCACGATAGCAAGTTCGGGCATTGGCAGTTTCGTCCTCGGCATCTGGGGCCTGAAGCACGGTCTCGGCGGCGGGTTTGCCGGCATATCGGCTGATATGATGGTGTCGGTCATGGCCGCGCTTTGCGCGCTGGCGGCATCGGTGGCGGCAATGTCCTTCTTCGCCGGCATCGATGAATCGGCCGATTTCGTCTTCAACGAAACCCATTTCGACAAGCTGACCGGACTGCTGGCGCGCCCGGCCATGGTCGGCAAGATCGCCGAGGCGGCATGCGCGACAAGCCGCACCGGGGAACCGGTGTTCCTGATCGACATCGACATCGACCGGTTCAAGCAGATCAACGACGCTATCGGCTACACCCAGGGCGATGAACTGATCCGCGCCTTCACCAGGCGGCTGCACGACTGCGTGCCCGCGCGCGCCCTGATCGGCCGCATCGGGGCCGGCGAGTTTGCGGTGCTGCTCCCGGATCATCTGATCCAGGGAACCCTGGAAAGCATGGTCGAGAGGCTCATCGACGAGATGATGGAGCCGTATGAACTCGGCAGCCACCAGCAATCGGTGAGCCTGTCGGTCGGCATCGTGGCGATGCCCAAGGACGGTATCGATCCGGTCCTTATCCTGCGGCGCTCCAACCTGGCGCTGCAGAATGCGCGTGCCAGAGGGGTTGGCAACTGGTCGGTCTTCGACAGCGAGATGGGACGGGTGGCCGATCATCGCCAATGGGTCGAATCCGAGCTGCATAGCGCCTTTGAACGCGGCGATTTCGACCTGCACTATCAGCCGCAACTCGACCTCCCGACCGGCCGCATCGTCGGCTACGAGGCGTTGATCCGCTGGAAGCATCCCGAACGCGGCATGATCCCGCCGATGGAGTTCATCCAGATCGCCGAGGAGACCGGCATGATCAACCCGATCGGCGAATGGGTTCTGCGCAAGGCCTGCAGCGATGCCCGCCATCTGCCTGACGACTGTTTCGTCGCCGTCAACATCTCGCCGGTCCAGTTCATGACCAAGGACTTCGTCGGCATTGTGCGCGACACGATGCGGGCCACCGGCATCAAGCCGTCACGGCTGGAACTGGAAGTCACCGAGACGGCGATGATGCAGGACCGCGACCGCGCGGCCATCATCTTGAAAGAACTTGCCGAGATGGGCATTTCGGTCGCCGTCGATGATTTCGGCACCGGCTATTCCAATCTCAGCTATCTGATCGACTTCTCGTTCGGCAAGCTGAAGATCGACCGTTCCTTCGTCAGCCGCATCGATACGGATGCCAGCTCCGGCGCGGTCGTGTCGACCATTGTCGGGCTGTCGCGGGCGCTCGGCGTCAGCATCATCGCCGAAGGCGTCGAGACCGAAAGCCAGGCGACGCTGCTGCGGGCCGCCGGCTGCGAGGTGGTGCAGGGCTACCTGTTCGGCCGGCCAGCACCGCTCAAGATCAGCGTTGGCGACGGGCATGTCGCCGACGACATGAGGCGCGTCCCCAACCTGCATTGATAACCCGCAGCTCCGCATTACCTGCGCGCGGCAAACACCTTGAACATGCCGTCGCGGGCAAGCTCCGCATGACTGGCAAAGGCGGCCGACAGCACCGGCTCGTAAGGAAGCTGCCGGTTGGCGACCATGAACAGGCGTCCACCGGGCTTCAGGGCCTTGGCTGCCGCGCGGATCATGCCGGCACCGATCTCCGGCTCCGCCGCACGGCTGCGATGGAAGGGCGGGTTCATGGCGATGACGTCGTAACGGCGCTCGACAGGTTCGGCGAGCAGATCCATCCAGAAGAAGCCCTGCGCCACGGTGTTGCCGAGATTGCCCCTGGCCGCCTCCAGCGCATCGAAATCGGCCTCGTAAAGATCGAGGGCCGACAAGCCCGGCGAGCGGGCAGCCATCTCCGCCGCCACATAGCCCCAGCCGGCGCAGAAATCGGCCGCACTGCCACGCAGATCACCGGGCAAGTGCTCGACCAGCAGTTTTGAACCGGCATCGACACGATCGAAGGAGAACATGCCGGGTGCGGTGTGGAACCGCTCCCCAACCAGCAAGGCGGGATTGGCGGCGCGAAGCGCGGCGGCAGCTTGCGTGTCGGCCGGGCGGCGCAGCCAGAAGGCGATGCCGTGATATTTCGGCATGTGGCCATCAAGCGGCGCAAGATCGCCGACGCGTTTGCGCAGGCTGGCGATGCCATCCTCCTTGCCACCGGCAATGACGATCAACCCACCCTCGGCCACGCGCTCGAAAGCCTCGGCGATGCGCAGTTCGTTCTGACCGCGATGGCGGCCGGCGAGCACGAGCGAGGCATCAAAACGGTCGCCGGTCGATTGCGGCGTGACCGTGAAGCCCGCCGCCTGCAGCGCACGGAAATACGGCCGGAAGCCCTGTACGAGATTGAGCGTGGCCTCGAAAGCCGGCGGCAAGCGCAGGCCGGGTTCGGCGCCAATGAAGAGGATGTGCTCGCCCTTGCGCGGTGGGGAAACAGCCTCGGCATCGAACGGATGAAAAAGCGTCTTCAGCGCTTCAGCGGACATAGCCGTGCTCCATAAACAAAAACGGGCGCGACCCAAGCCGCGCCCGCCTCATTTGCCGTCAGATCGCTCAGGCGGCGTCTTCTTCGCCTTCTGTCTTCTTCTCGCGCGCGATTTCCTTGCCGGTGGCCTGGTCGACGACTTTCATCGACAGGCGGACCTTGCCGCGCTCGTCGAAGCCCATCAGCTTGACCCAGACCTTGTCACCTTCCTTGACGACGTCCGAGGTCTTGGCGACCCGGTCGTTGGCAAGCTGCGAGATGTGGACGAGGCCGTCACGCGGACCGAAGAAGTTGACGAAGGCGCCGAAGTCGGCGGTCTTGACGACCGTGCCTTCGTAGATTTCGCCGACTTCCGGCTCGGCTACGATGGTGTGAATCCACTTCTTCGCCGCCTCGATCTCCTTGGCGTTCGAGGAAGCGATCTTGACCGTGCCGTCGTCCTCGATGTTGATCTTGGCGCCGGTCTTCTCGACGATCTCGCGGATGACCTTGCCGCCCGAACCGATGACGTCGCGGATCTTGTCGGTCGGGATGTGCATGACCTCGATGCGCGGCGCGAACTCGCCGAGTTCGGGGCGGGCGCCGGTCAGAGCATGGGCCATCTCGCCAAGGATATGCAGGCGGCCGTCCTTGGCCTGGCCGAGGGCGATCTTCATGATCTCTTCGGTGATGCCATCGATCTTGATGTCCATCTGCAGCGAGGTGATGCCGCCCTCGGTGCCGGCAACCTTGAAGTCCATGTCGCCGAGGTGATCCTCGTCGCCAAGGATGTCGGAGAGCACGGCGAAGCGCTCGCCTTCCTTGATCAGGCCCATGGCGATGCCGGCGACCGGCTTGGCCAGTGGCACGCCGGCATCCATCAGCGCCAGCGAGGTACCGCAGACGGTAGCCATCGACGACGAACCGTTGGACTCGGTGATCTCCGAGACGACGCGCAGCGTGTAGGGGAACTGGTCAGCGCTCGGCAGCATCGGACGGATGGCGCGCCAGGCGAGCTTGCCATGACCGATTTCGCGGCGGCCGGGCGATCCCATGCGGCCGGTCTCACCGACTGAGTAGGGAGGGAAGTTGTAGTGAAGGAGGAACTTCTCCTTGTACATGCCGGTCAAGGAATCGACATACTGCTCGTCCTCGCCGGTGCCGAGCGTGGCAACGACCAGCGCCTGGGTCTCGCCGCGGGTGAACAGCGCCGAGCCGTGGGTGCGCGGCAGGACGCCGACTTCGGAGACGATCTTGCGCACGGTCTTCAGGTCGCGGCCATCGATGCGCGAGCCGGTGTCGAGAATGTTCCAGCGCACGACCTTGGCCTGGAGCTCCTTGAACACCGAGCCGATCTGCTCGGAGGTGTACTTGGCGTCCTCGCCTTCGGCCGGGGCAAACGCTGCCTTGACCTTCGCCTTGACGGCGTCGACGGCGGCATAACGCTTCTGCTTGTCGACATTCTTGTAGGCATCGCTGAGCTCGTCGCCGACGATCTTCAGCATCGCGGCCTCAAGCGCGGAATAATCCGGCGCGGTGAAGTCGCGCGGCTCCTTGGCGGCAACTTCGGCCAGCTTGATGATGGCGTCGATGACCGGCTGGAAACCCTTGTGGCCGAACATGACGGCGCCGAGCATCAGCTCTTCGCCAAGTTCCCTGGCTTCCGACTCGACCATCAGCACGGCGTCGGCGGTGCCGGCGACAACGAGGTCGAGCTTGGATTCCTGCATCTCGTCGACATGCGGGTTCAGCACATATTCGCCGTTGATGTAACCGACGCGAGCGCCGCCGACCGGGCCCATGAACGGAACGCCGGAGAGCGTCAGAGCGGCCGAGGTGGCAACGATCGACAGGATGTCCGGATCGTTTTCGAGATCATGCTGGACGACGGTGACGACGATCTGGGTGTCGTTCTTGTAGCCGGCGGCGAAGAGCGGGCGGATCGGGCGGTCGATGAGGCGGGAAACCAGCGTTTCCTTTTCGCTGGGACGGCCTTCGCGCTTGAAATAGCCGCCCGGGATCTTGCCGGCGGCATAGGTCTTTTCCTGGTAGTTGACGGTCAGCGGAAAGAAGTCGAGGCCGGGCTTCGGCTCCTTCATCGAAACGACGGTGGCGAGAACCTTGGTCTCGCCGTAGGTGGCGAGCACCGCGCCGTCAGCCTGGCGCGCGATCTTGCCGGTTTCCAGGATGAGCGGACGGCCGCCCCATTCGATTTCCACTTTGTGGTGATTGAACATGTCTTGTCCTTAATAAGCGGAAAGGGGCGCGCCGTTTCACGGTGCGCGGATGCCCTTTCCCTGGCTTCCTTTCTCGGGCAGCCACGGGCAAGACAACGGGAAGCTCGGATGATTTAAGCGCGACGAGCGCGCACGAGCGTCCTGCAATCCTGCCCCATGACCGTCCATGGGCGGTTTCGAGTGGCCCTCTGCACGCTCGAAACCGGGTCTGGCCAGCCGATACGACTGGCAGAATGCGTGACCGGCGGACTTCCCTGGGAAAGTCCGCCGGTCAATTCGTCAACGGCGCAGACCGAGCTTCTCGATCAGTGTCTGATAGCGCGTGTCGTCCTTACGCTTGAGATAATCAAGCAGGCTGCGGCGCTGGGACACGAGAGCGAGCAGACCACGGCGGGAATGGTTATCCTTCTTGTGGTCCTTGAAATGGTCGGTCAGGTTCTTGATGCGCTCGGAAAGGATGGCTACCTGGACTTCCGGAGACCCGGTATCGCCCTTGGCGGTTGCGAATTCACCCATCAATTCCTGTTTGCGCTCGGCAGTAATCGACATCGTGTTTTTCCTTATCTGTTTGAGGAAACGGGTCGCCCACAGCCGGGATGTCGTCCAGCAGGGGCCGTGCATGCAAGGCGTCAAGGCGCTATGCTGCGGCGCATATAGTGCAATTTTCCGAAAAACACCAGCCCAATTCACAAGCCGGCTTTTGACGCTCAAATGGCAGGTTTAATCCCAGTCAAAGCCATTTCTTCCATTTGAAGAATGCAATCAGCCCGACAGCGACGGCAGCCATGAACAGCAGCGACAACGGATATCCGTAGTACGCCTTCAGCTCCGGCATGTTCCATGGCGAGCTCGCGGGGTCGAAATTCATGCCCCAGATGCCAACCAGGAAGGTGAGCGGCATGAAGATGACCGAGACGATGGTGAGATAGGAGATGACGTCGTTGGTGCGGGCCTGGCTTAGCGACAGGTGCATTTCGATCAGGCCGGTCAGCATGTCGCGCTGGGTCTCGACCAGTTCGATCAGCCTGAGCGAATGGTCGAGCGTGTCGTTGAGGAAGACCTTGGTCTCGGCTCCAACATAGGCCACGTCGTTACGGATCAGGGTGGCCAGCGCATCGCGCATGGGCCACAGCACGCCTTTCAGGACGTTGGCATCGCGCCGCAATTCGTGCAACTGCCGCATCTGGTGCTTGTGCGTCGAATGCAACATCTGGTCCTCGATGCTGTCGACAAGGTCGCCGGCAGCCTCGATCGGCGGAAAATAGCTGTCGACGATGGCGTCGATCAGCGCGTAGGCGAGATAGTCGGCGCCGCGCGTGCGCAACCGGTTGGGCGCCGAACTCTCGATGCGCTTGCGCACCGGATTGAACGGATCGCCCTCGCGTTCCTGGAAGGTGACGACGAAGTTCTCGCCCAGGAAGAGAGCGATCTGTTCGTAGCGATGCGACGTGACCTCGTCGATCATGCGCATGACGACGAAGGCGTGATCCTCGAAGAAGTCGACTTTCGGCCGCTGGCCGGTATTGACGACATCCTCCAGCGCCAGCGGATGCAGGCTGAAGATGCGGCCGATCTCCTCGATCAACTGGATGTTGGCGAGGCCGGTGCAGTCAAGCCAGATGACCGGCCATTTCCGGCAATTGGCCTCGACATCGTCGATGCTGGCATTGTCGATCGTCTTGAACTTCTGCGGCGAGATCAGGGTCAGCCGCAATTCGGAGCGCCGCGCCGCCGGATCGGCGATCAATGTGCCCGGCGAGGCGCCGACAGGCGGCCGCCTCGTCTTCACCGGCGCCCGTTTTTTCACCACCTCGGCCTTCGCCATGCCACCACCCGTCGAAACCTGCTTGTTGCCATAGATGCGTATGATCGAATGCCTATGATTGACCTGGCATGGACGATGGGTCTCGGGCACCATGACGTACGGCATGAACGATGATTTCTTCGTCAGCCGCTTCGTAGAAAATTAGATAGGGATAGGGGACGGTTGCGAGACGACGGATGGCCGGATCGTCCGTTCGTTTGCCAAGAAATGGCTGACCCGCAATCCGCTCCAACAAAAGCTTGATGCGTAGCCGGACACGATGGGCGCCTCGCGGCGAGTGAACATTGATGTGGTCAATGATATTCTTCAGGTCAGCAAGGGCCGGACTGGTGAAGCGAACCTTCACAGATCGTACTTGGCCCACATAGCACGCACCTCATCGTCGGTTGCAAATTCACCGCGTGCGGCAGCCGATCGCGATCTCGCAATAGCCGCACGCTCATCAGGCGTCAAAGGCACCGGCTCCGACTCCTCGGCAGCAAGCATAAGCATGGCGCGAGCAATCTCATCTTGCATGGCCGGAGAAAGGACCCTTGCCACGGCAACGGCTTTTTCAAGAAGGTCTGTCATGATCGGATTATGCACTTAATCTGCACACAAGAAAAGTAGAACGAGCTTCGCGAACCGCCTTCACTATCCGCTGTTCCGCAAGCTCCGTGCCTATGCCGCCATGGAGAGCAGACCGGTCACCCGGCAAAGACCCGCTTGGGCTTGAACATGCCTTGCTCGATGGCGCCGATGGCGACCAGCTTGCCACGTGACGTCGCGCAGGCCTCTTCCGCCTCCACCGGTGCGTCACGGCCACGGATGATGACCGGATTGCCGAGGCGGATTTTTGTCGCCGCGTCATCGCTGATGGCGATCTGCGGCAGACAGTCGAGCGCCGCTGACGTGTCGACGAGAAGCCCGTCGATGGCGCCGAAGTCGATCGGCACTTCCACCGCGTCAGCAGGATCTGCTTCCGGGTCCGATTTGTCCTCGCCTTGCGCGCCGAAGCGGGCGGCCTCGAGTTCGGCGATGGTGACGAAGTCCTCCGGCGTGAACGGCTCAACCTCGACCCGGCGCAGCTCGCTGATATGGCCGAAGCAGCCGAGGTCGCGGCCCATGTCGCGGGCCAGCGAACGCACATACGTGCCCTTGCCGCATTCGACTTCGAAAATCGTCCGGTCCGGCTTGTGCTCGACAATATCGAGCCGGCCGATCTCGATCTCGCGCGCGGGTATGTCGACCGTCCCGCCTTCGCGGGCGAGGTCGTAGGCGCGCTCGCCCGCAATCTTGATGGCCGAGAATTGCGGCGGCGTCTGCATGATGACGCCGGTGTATTTCGGCAGCAGCGCCCGCACCTCGGCTTCCGCCGGACGCAGCTCGGAGCTCTTCGTCACCGGCCCTTCAAGATCGTCGGTGGAACGCTCATCGCCCCAGGCAACGGTGAAACGATAGACCTTGGCGCCGTCCTGCACGTAGGGCACGGTCTTGGTGGCTTCGCCGAGCGCGATCGGCAGCATGCCGGAGGCAAGAGGGTCGAGCGTGCCGGCATGGCCGGCCTTTTCGGCCTGGAACAGCCATTTGATCTTGGACACGGCCTCGGTCGAGCCCATGCCGACCGGCTTGTCCAGGACCACCCAGCCGGAGACCGGCCGGCCCTTTTTCTTGCCGCGACGCGCCATTATTCTTCTTCCTTATTGTCGTCGCTATCCAGATCGCGCGCCACTTCGGGGGATTTCAGCAGATCGTTGATCCTGGCGAAATTGTCGAAGGACGTATCCAGCCGGAAGCGGAATTCCGGCATGTACTTCATCTGCCTCAGCGCGCCGGAGACGCGGCCGCGCACGAACTTGGCATGCTTGTTCAGCGCCTCGATCACCGCGTCGGCGTCCTTGGCGCCGAGCGGAGAAACAAAGGCGGTGGCGATCTTGAGATCGGGCGACATGCGCACTTCGGAGACCGAAACAACCGAGTTTTCAATCAACGGGTCGATGATCTCGCCACGCTGCAAAGTTTCGGAGAGCGCATGGCGCACCTGCTCGCCGACGCGCAGCATGCGCTGGGATGGACTTGATGTCGTCGAACGGGGCATTTTTCTCAATCCTGAAAGCGTGAGGCGCGGGATGGGACCGTGCCGCATGTCTCAAACGGTCATTCTCAATAGCACTGAGGCGGCGGTCTTTCGACCACCGCCCGGTATCGACGAGCCACTCGAACTCAGAGTGTGCGGGTCACCATCTCGACGCGGAAGCACTCGATGACGTCGCCGACGCGCATGTCCTCGTAGTTCTGGAAGGCCATACCGCACTCCTGGCCGCCAGGGACTTCCGAAACCTCGTCCTTGAAACGCTTCAGGGTCTTCAGCGTGCCTTCGTGGATGACGACGTTGTCGCGGATCAGGCGTACGCCCGCGCCACGTTCGACCTTGCCTTCGGTGACACGGCAGCCGGCGATCTTGCCGACCTTGGTGATGTCGAAGATTTCGAGGATCTCGGCATTGCCGATGAAGGTCTCGCGACGCTCCGGCGACAACAGGCCCGACAGAGCCGCTTTCACATCATCCACCAGGTTGTAGATGATCGAGTAGTAGCGGATCTCGATGCCCGCGGCCGCGGCCGCGGCACGCGCCTGCACATTGGCGCGCACGTTGAAGCCGATGATCGCCGCACCCGATGTTTCCGCCAGCGAGACGTCGCTTTCGGTGATGGCGCCGGCGCCGGAATGGACGATGCGCGCACGCACTTCATCGGTGCCGAGTTTGTCCAGGGCAGCATTGATCGCTTCGATCGAACCCTGCACGTCGCCCTTGATGACCAGCGGGAATTCCTTCAACCCGCTCGTCTGCAGCTGCGACATCATCTGTTCGAGCGAGCCGCGCTGGCCGGCATGCCTGGCCACCGCCTTCTCGCGCGCCAGACGCTGGCGATATTCGGTGATCTCGCGGGCACGGGCTTCGTTGTTGACCACGGCGAAGCGGTCGCCGGCCTGCGGGGTTCCCTGAAGGCCGAGCACCTCGACCGGCATTGCCGGCGGCGCTTCCTTGATCTGATCGCCGCGATCGTTGACCAGCGCGCGCACGCGACCCCATTCGTTGCCGGCGACAAGGATGTCGCCCGGCATCAAGGTGCCGGTCTGCACCAGCACGGTGGCGACGGGACCACGGCCCTTGTCGAGCTGCGCTTCGATGACGACACCCTCGGCGGTGCGGTCGGGGTTGGCCTTGAGGTCGAGGATTTCGGCCTGCAGCAGGATCGCTTCGAGCAACTTGTCGAGATTGGTGCCCTTGGTCGCCGACACCTCGACGTCCAGCACTTCACCGCCCATCGATTCGACGAAGACTTCATGACGCAAGAGTTCCGAGCGCACTTTCTGCGGATCGGCATCATGCTTGTCGATCTTGTTGATCGCCACGATGATCGGAACGCCGGCAGCCTTGGCATGGCTGATCGATTCGATCGTCTGTGGCATGACGCTGTCGTCGGCCGCCACCACCAGGATGGCGATGTCGGTGGCCTGGGCTCCACGGGCGCGCATCGCCGTGAATGCGGCGTGGCCGGGCGTGTCGATGAAGGTGATCTTCTGACCGTTCTTCTCGACCTGATAGGCGCCGATATGCTGGGTGATGCCGCCGGCCTCGCCGGAAACGACATTGGCGTTGCGGATCGCATCGAGCAGCGACGTCTTGCCGTGGTCGACGTGGCCCATGATGGTGACGACCGGCGGACGCGACACGAGGTCTTCCGGACGATCGGCGATATTGAACAAGCCTTCCTCGATATCGGACTCGGCGACGCGGCGGACCGTGTGGCCGAATTCGGTGGCCACCAGCTCGGCCGTATCGGCGTCGATGACGTCGCCCGGCTTCAGAATCTGGCCCTGCTTCATGAAGTACTTGACCAGGTCGACAGCACGCTCGGACATGCGCTGCGCCAATTCCTGGATGGTGATGGTTTCGGGCAGGATCACTTCGCGCATGACCTTCTCGCGCGGCTCATTGTGCATCGCGCGCTTGAATTTCTCCTGGCGGCGACGCATCGACGACAGCGAACGGGCCCGCGCATCCTCGTCGGACAACGCGGAATTCAGTGTCAGCTTGCCACGGCGGCGGTCTTCCTCGCTCTTGGTGGGTTTGGCCGGGCGTGCCACTTCGGGCGTGACCAGGCGGCGCACTGGTGCACCGGCGGTCGCCCGCTTCGGCTTGGCCCCTTCCTCCTCGTCGGCGGTCGCCAACTCAGCGGCTTGCGGTGCGCGGCGGCGTGCTTCTTCCTCGGCGCGACGGCGCGATTCGGCCTCGGTCTGCAACCGGGCCTCTTCCTCGGCCTGGCGGCGTGCGGAGTCCTCGCGTTCGCGCTTGCGGCGCTCCTCGTCCTCGGCGCGGCGCTTGGCCTCGTCGGCTGCGCGCTGACGGTCTTCGACCTCGCGGACCTTCGAGCCCTCGAGCGCCTTGCGGCGCGCTTCCATTTCGCTGCGCGACAGTTCGTTCAGCACCATGCCGCTGCGCTCGACCGGAGGCGGCGGCGGGGGCGGTGCCTTGGGCGCTTCCTGCACGACAGGTGCCGCCACGACTGCCGGCTTCGGCGTGAAGACGGGCGCAGGCGGAGCCGCAGCCGGCTCCGGCTTGTCGCCGGGCAGCGAGAACTTGCGCTTCTTGGTCTCGACCACGACCGACTTGGTACGGCCGTGCGAGAAGTTCTGGCGCACAGTGCCCTGTTCCATGCCGGGGCGCTTCAGCGTCAAGGTCTTCTTCGGTGTAACACTCAACGTCTTGTCGTCGCCCGATTTCGTATCGCTCATTCCATATCCTCTGCGGCATCATCTTCGTCAGCAACGGCCGCAAGCATTGCAAGATCGTCCGGGGTTCCGCCCCGATATCGGTCGAGCGCAACCATGCGCTTCTGGACCGCCTTACCCGCGTCTCCCGCGAGGACGGCAGCATGTATCACATTTGTACCCCCCAATGCCAAGCTCAACTCGGCCTCGGAGAAAAGTTTGTAGGCAAGGATGGAAGGGCCGCCGATATGGACGGTCGCCCGCCGCGCCTGACTGATCTTGCGTACGCCATCGTCGGACGCTTCGGTGGCGTGGAGCACGAAAAGCGCCAGCCCACCGCGCACCGCGCTCTCGACTTTGGTAGCACCGAGCGAAATCGCGCCTGCCTTGCGGGCAAGACCCAGCATGCCCAGAGCGGATCTGGAGAGCAACCCGTCGACCATGCCACCGAGATCGGGCGGCACGACCACCTGTGCCTTAAAGGCGCGGGCAAAAAGGTTCTTGGCCGCTGCCTTCTCGATATGTAGGCGGTCGGCACTCACCCAGCAACCACGGCCGGGCAGATTTCTCTTGAGATCGGGAACGACGGCCGAATCCGGGCCGACGACGAACCGGATCAGTTCATCCGGTTCGGCCTGTTTTCGGGTGACGATGCAGGTGCGATCGTTCATCTCGTCCAAGGGCGGGTTGTGTGCGATGCGGTTTCACCTCACGCACCAACGGCTTCGTCAGCCGTTTCTTCTTCGGCCGCGAGCTCGTCTTCGGTGATCCAGCCGGCCTTGAGGCGAGCGGCCAGAACCATCTGCTCGGCATCGGCGCGCGAAACGCCGTGATTGGCCAGCACGCCGGGATAGACCTTGGTCTCGCCGTCCTTGCGTTCCTTCCAGCCGGTGAGGTCGTCGGCGGCATAGCCGGCGAAATCCTCGATCGTCTTCACGCCGTCCTCGCCGAGCGTCACCATCATGGCGGTGGTGACGCCGGGGATTTCGCGCAGATCATCCGAAACGCCCAGCGCCTTGCGCTTCTCGTCGTGCTCGGCCTCGATCTTCTCCAGATACTCGCGGGCGCGGGTCTGGATTTCAGAGGCGGTATCCTCATCGAAACCGTCGATCGAGGCGATCTCGCCGGCATCGACATAGGCGACTTCCTCGACGCTGGTGAAGCCTTCGGAAGCCAGCACCTGGCCGACCATCTCGTCGACATCGAGCGCTTCCATGAACAGCGCCGAGCGCTCGACGAATTCCTTCTGACGGCGCTCGGATTCCTCGGCCTCGGTCAGGATGTCGATGTCCCAGCCGGTGAGCTGCGAGGCAAGGCGCACGTTCTGGCCGCGGCGGCCGATGGCCAACGACAGCTGATCGTCGGGAACCACCACTTCGATGCGCTCCGCATCCTCGTCGAGCACGACCTTGGCGACTTCCGCCGGCTGCAGTGCATTGACGATGAAGGAGGCGGCCGAAGGCGACCACGGAATGATGTCGATCTTCTCGCCCTGCAATTCGCCGACGACGGCTTGGACGCGGCTGCCGCGCATACCGACGCAGGCGCCGACCGGGTCGATCGAGCTATCACGCGAGATGACGGCGATCTTGGCGCGAGAGCCCGGGTCGCGGGCGACCGACTTGATCTCGATGATGCCGTCATAGATCTCCGGCACTTCCATGGTGAAGAGCTTGGCCATGAACTGCGGATGGGTGCGCGACAGGAATATCTGCGGGCCGCGCTGCTCGCGGCGCACGTCGTAGACATAGGCACGGACGCGGTCGCCGTACTTGTAGTTTTCGCGTGGGATCAGCTCGTCGCGGCGGATGATCGCCTCGCCGCGGCCGAGGTCGACGATGACGTTGCCGTACTCGACGCGCTTGACGGTGCCGTTGACGATCTCACCGATACGGTCCTTGTACTCATCATACTGGCGATCGCGCTCGGCCTCGCGCACCTTCTGCACGATGACCTGCTTGGCCGACTGGGCGGCGATACGGCCGAAATCCATCGGCGGCAGCTGTTCGGCGATGAAATCGCCGAGCTGGGCATCGGGATTACGCTCACGGGCCGAGGAAATGGCGATCTGGGTGGCGTAGTCGTCCACTTTCTCGACCACTTCCATCAGCCGCTGCAGCTTCATCTCGCCGGTGTTCGGGTTGATGTCGGCGCGGATGTTGGTCTCCTGGCCATAACGCGAGCGTGCCGCCTTCTGGATCGCATCGGCCATGGCGGCGATGACGATCGACTTGTCGATGGACTTTTCACGCGCGACCGCATCGGCAATCTGCAGCAGTTCAAGTCTGTTGGCGCTTACAACCATGTTCTTTCTCCCGAGCCTGTTCGCCGGACCTTTGCGCCCGGCAGCTCAATCAAATTTCCTGTTCGTGTTCTTCCGTGGCGTCCGGTTCCGCACCCTCGGACACATCGTCGTCCGGTTCACCGCGGCGTCTCTTGGCTTCCTTGCGCGCCCTGTTGTCCTTCGACAACGCTTCGCGAATGAGGTCGTCGGTCAGGATCAGCCGGACATCGGCAATGGTGTCATAGGGCACGCGCACCGACGGCTCCTCACCATAGGCCGCCTTGTCGCGCTCGATCAGCACGTCGTTCTCACCGGCCTCGGCGATCTTGCCCTTGAAACGCTTGCGGTCAGCGACGACGACCGATGTCTCCATCTTCACCAGATGACCGGTCCAGGTCACGAAATCCGATTTGCGCACCAAGGGCCGGTCGATGCCGGGCGACGAAACTTCGAGATGATATGCCTTTTCGATCGGATCATCGACGTCGAGCGCCGGCGACACCGCGCGGCTGACCTCTTCGCAATCCTCGACGGTCATGGTGCCGTCCTCACGCTCGGCCATGATCTGCAGCGTCAGCCCGTTCTGGCCGGACAGATGCACGCGCACGAGGCGAAAACCGATGCCGCGCAGCACCGGCTGGACGATCAGCGCAATGCGCGCATCGATGCCGCTTTCGCGGATGATGCGGTCGTCACCTTCGCTTGCCGTTGCAGTCATCGATTGCCTGTTGTTCGTTTCGAACCCATCGGCAGGTAATAAAAAAGAGCGGGACCGGGTGGACCCACTCTTCGTCATCCCGACCAAGAATTTGAGGTCGATATAAACGATCCGGGCTGGTGTTTCAAGTCCGCAGTGCCGGCCTGTCGTAAGCACATGAATTGTCCGGATCAGGTAGCACATGAGTTGTCCGGTTTTCATCCCCAGCCAATGGAGCTGGGGGATGGCACGGACAGCATGGCTACAGGGCCGGAGAATGCAGAAGTTCGGGATGTATTGAGCCGCTGGGATCGCGGCGATTTATCGATGATCCCGGCTCCCGGCAAGTTGCTGCGGCCGTTGCCGGTCGGGCGGGCTTACGTCCTGATGAAGGTAAGATAGGCCGGCCGGCGACCCTCGCGAATGGCCTTGGCCTCGTAGCGCGTGCCGGGCCAGCCCTCATAGGAGCGATGCCAGTCCGCCGCCTCATCCGCCTGCCATGCGAAGGCGCCATGCGCCCGGCAATGCAGCAAGGTCCAGTTCACATAAGTGTCGATATCGGACGCGAAGCGGAATTTCGAGCCCGGCTTCAGGACGCGCGCGAAACGGTCGAGATTGACCGGGCTGACGAAACGCCGCTTCCAGTGCTTCTTCTTCGGCCAGGGATCGGGATAGAGAAGGTCGATGCCGTCGAGCGAGGCCGGCGGCAGCCAGTCAAGCAACTGGGTGGCGTCGTCGTCGTAGACCCTGAGATTGGCCAGCGGCGCTGCCCGCACCGCCATCATCATCTTGGCCATGCCGTTGACGAACGGTTCTACGCCGATGAAGCCGATCGTCGGCGCCTCGGTCGCGCGGTGCAGAAGATGTTCACCGCCACCAAAGCCGATCTCGAGCCGAACCGCCGAAACCCCGGTTTTGAACAAGGTCCGCAATTCCGACGGCGCTTCAGCCGTCAGATCGAGCCGGTAGGCGCCGAGGCCGCTTTCCAGCGCCGCCGCCTGCTGCGGGCGAACGGGCTTGCCGCGCCGACGGCCGAAGAAGGCTTCGGTCGTACGGCTTGGCCTGTCTTGCTGGCTCATCTGGTCGCGTGGGTGTCGTGGCAATCAGGCCGCGACAGCATCCTTGAGCGCCTTGGCGAGATCGGTCTTTTCCCAGGAGAAAGACCCGTCACGGCCGGCCTTGCGGCCGAAATGGCCGTAAGACGACGTCTTGGCGTAGATCGGCTTGTTGAGATCGAGATGACGGCGAATGCCTGACGGCGACAGGTCCATCACGGTGCGCAGCGCGTCCTCGAGCTTTGCCTCATCGACCTTGCCGGTGCCGTGCAGGTCGACATAGACCGACAGCGGCTGGGCGACGCCGATGGCATAGGAAAGCTGGATGGTGCAGCGGTCGGCGAGCTTCGCCGCCACGACGTTCTTGGCCAGGTAGCGCGCCGCATAGGCGGCCGACCGGTCGACCTTGGTGGTGTCCTTGCCGGAGAAGGCGCCGCCGCCATGGGGAGCCGCGCCGCCATAGGTGTCGACGATGATCTTGCGGCCGGTCAGGCCGGCATCGCCGTCCGGACCGCCGATGACGAACTTGCCGGTCGGGTTGATGTACCACATGCAGTCGTCAGCGATCTTGAGGTCGCCCAATGCCTCGCGGATATAGGGTTCCACAACCTTGCGGACCTTCTTGGAATCCCAGCTCGAATCGAGATGCTGGGTCGACAGCACGATCTGCGTCGCCTCCGCGGCCTTGCCGTCGACATAGCGGACTGTGACCTGGCTCTTGGCGTCAGGCCCGAGCTTGCCAGCCTCGCCGTTGTTTTCGTGACGGGCGGCGGCCAGAAGCTCAAGGATCTTGTGGCTGTAGTAGATCGGCGCCGGCATCAGGTCCGGCGTCTCGCGGCAGGCATAGCCGAACATGATGCCCTGGTCGCCGGCACCTTCCTCGCCCTGACGGTCGGCGGCGTTGTCCACGCCCTGGCCGATATCAGGCGACTGGCCATGCAGCAGGACCTCGATCTTGGCCGTCTTCCAGTGGAAGCCGGCCTGCTCGTAGCCGATCTCGCGGATCGCCTTGCGGGCGACGGATTTGAACTTGGCCGGATTGACGACTGGATGGCCCGCGGCGTCCTTGAGGATGTTGCCGGCCTTGTC
This sequence comes from Mesorhizobium sp. WSM3626, assembly GCF_000513935.1. Classification (GTDB taxonomy): domain Bacteria; phylum Pseudomonadota; class Alphaproteobacteria; order Rhizobiales; family Rhizobiaceae; genus Mesorhizobium; species Mesorhizobium salmacidum. Next base: position 91,922 of record NZ_AZUY01000003.1, read on the forward strand.
CTTCTTCAAGAGCGTCTCGGGAACGCGCACCTCGCCGGCGATGACGACACGGTTGGTGGTCGCGAGCGTCTCGCAGGCGACACGGACTTTCCACGGGTCCATGCCGGTCTTCTTGGCTTCGCGATAGACCAGATCGACAATTTCGTCGGAGATCCTATCACAGACTTTGTCGGGATGGCCCTCGGCAACGGATTCCGAGGTAAAGAAGTAGTTCTGCCGCGTCACGGGTGTCCCCTCTTGAAAAACGATCGGCAGGCTGCCGATTTTGGCGCGCCACGTGTTAGCGGGGCGGAGCGCTGCTCGTCAAGCGTTGCCGCGGGTCTGGCCTGAATGTCGGAAGCGATATCTTGTGCCACCGGCGGTGCACGCCGCCGGTGCGAAGCGCATCGCCGATCAGTCGAGATCGCCCTCGGCGAGCGATTTCACCAGGTCTATGATCCTGCGGCGCACCTTGACGTCGGCGATCTTGACAAAGGCCCGGTTGAGCTGAAGCCCTTCGGGACTGCCGCAGAATTCGACCGCGAAAGCCATCGAGCTGTCCTCGGCAAAGCCGCGGTTGGCCGTCAACTCCTGGCCCGGCGCATCCTCGAAAAAGAAGGCGACGGGCACACCGAGTATCGAAGCTATCGCCTGCAGACGGCTGGCACCGACGCGATTGGTGCCCTTTTCATATTTCTGGATTTGCTGAAACGTGATGCCGAGATTCTCGCCCAGCTTTTCCTGGCTCATTCCGAGCATATTGCGGCGAAGCCGAACCCGACTTCCAACGTGAATATCGATGGGATTGGGTTTCTTCTTGTTTTCTTCTGTCATTTTTTCCTCGCCGAATTTTTTCGGCTTTGTGTTTTTTCCTGCCCAAACAAAGCCGGAGGCGACTGCCCCAACAGAACGATCCACCGGCTTCGAGAAATTTTCAGGCCGTACAGTATGAGTTTCTAATGTGCCAACTGTCAATTCACCCGTAGCTTTTGCCTTACGTTCAACAGCAGCCCTACCAGCGCAAACAGCAACATGATCAGCATTCCGTTAATGCGCCGCTGGTAGGGCGAAATCACCGTCAGTTCGGAAACAGGCACCTTCACATCGATGACCCCGCGCGCGTCGATCGCCAGCGCATCGACGACGCGGCCATGCGTGTCGACAACGGCCGAGATGCCGTTGTTGGCAGCACGCAACAAGGGCAATCCGTTCTCCACCGCGCGAATCTGGGCCTGCCTGAAATGCTGATACGGTCCCGGCGTGTCGCCGAACCACGCATCATTGGTAACGTTCACAATAAGCTGCGCTGACGTAGCGTCAACTGCCACCAGATCGGGAAAGATCACCTCATAACAGATAAATGGCAGGGCACGAATGCCGCCCGGCAGCGCGATGGGATGGCGCTCGTTGCCGGCCGTGAACGTCAGCGGCCCGGCGACGAGCTGTTCGATGCCGAAACGGCCGAGCAGGTCGGCAAAAGGCAGGTACTCGCCGAACGGCACCAGATGGACCTTGTCCACGGCATCGGCGATTTCGCCCTTGTCGTTGATCGCCACAACGGAGTTGTAGTAGCGGCTGTCGGTGCTGGCTGCCGAGCCGCCCTCTTCACGCACGACGCCGGCGATCAGCATCTGGCCGTCGCCCAGCATGTCGCCCAGCGCCGTCAAGGCATCGGGGCGCTCGGTGAAAAGGAACGGCACCGAGGTTTCCGGCCAGAGAATCAGCTGCGGTTTTTCGTGACCTGGGTCCGGAGCCTTGGCGGACAGGCCCAGCAAGGTGGCGAAGATGCGGTCGCGCACCGAGGCGTTCCATTTTTCCGACAGGTCGACGGCCGGCTGGACGATGCGGACATCGAGACTGCGCGTCGCCGGCTTTTCGGGGGCCGTGAGCCTGACATAGCCAAAGCCGACATGGGCTGCGGCGAGTATGACAAACAGCGTGGCGCCCAGCCGAAGATGCCGGCGCGTCGCCAGCAGCGCCGGCAGTGCGAAAAGGAAGACCGCGAGCGCGTTCATGCCGATCATGCCGGTCACCGAGACGCTCTGCATCAAAATAGGTACAGGCATCGCCGCGTAACCGACGGCATTCCAGGGAAAACCGGTGAACAGGAAGCCGCGCAGCCACTCCGCCAGCGCAAAACCGAAGGCAAGGGCGGCGATACGGCCGATATCGCTGCTCCACAGGAGCTTGGCGACCATCGTCGCGAAGCCATAGAAAAATGCGAGCGCGAAAGGAATGCCTACCACAGCGAAGGGAAGCGCCCAGGCAAAGTCGTCGGCCTCGACCAGCAGCGCCGAGCCGATCCACCAGAGGCCGGCGAGGAAATAGCCGAAGCCGAACCACCAGCCGACGGCGAAGGCCGGCCGCAGCCGCCGCAACAGGCTGCCGGAGGCTTCGCCAGTCGCGCCATCGAGCAGCCAGACCAGCACCGGAAACGAAATGAAACAGGCGGCGAAGAAATCGTAGGGCGCCTGGCCCAGCACCGCCAGCGCTCCGGCCAAAAAGGCCACCAGCGCGCGGCGCCAGCCCCAGAGCAGAATTATCCGACCGGCAAGGCGCACCATGAATACTTCCGAGTCGCGAGAATCAGGACGCAAGATTTATCAGGCCGCGGCCTGCAATCCAAACGCCGGCGCCACCACCCGGCTGCGCTCTACCGGTGCCAGCCTTCGATGCGCAAGCCACCCAATCGCTCGGCCTCTTCACGGGAAACAGAACGGATTGATTGCGTGAACGTCCAGATATGGCCTTCAGGATCGCGCGCCCGATACTGGCGTTCGCCGTAGAACTGGTCCGCCGGCTCCTGGATTATGGCAGCACCGGCCGCGCGGGCTTGCTCGCAATGTGCATCCAGGCCGTCTCTCAGCCTGATATAGACCGACTGCGTGTTCTTGCCGCCGACCGATGCGGGGCTCGGGACGTGATCGGCCCATTCGGAATCGACGATGATGTAGCCATCCCCGAACCGCATCTCGGCATGGACCAGTTTTCTATCGGCATCGCTGACCACCATGCTGCGCTCGAAGCCGAAGGCCGCTTCGAGCCAATCCAGCGCCGCACGCGGGTCGCGGTAGAATACGCCAGAACCGAGGACCGGATGCTCGAACGGATCCTCGACCGTCATGGCGCGGAGCTTTTCAGGCCTGTTCGGTGCGCGCCGTGGCGCGCCGGCGGCGCTCGCCCTTCTGGCTCTGCACGATGCGGACACGCTTGACGCGGCGCGGATCGGCGTCGAGCACATGGAACTCGAAGCCGGGAATGGCCTGCACCACCTCGCCGCGCGCCGGCACGCGGCCGAGCGTGTTGAAGATCATGCCGCCAATGGTGGCCACATATTCGCCATGTTCACCCGCGGCGAAATCCTCGCCGATCATCTTGGCGACCTCGTCGATCTCGGCCTTGCCGTCGACGATGAACACGCCGTCACCGGTCTGAGTGATCATCGGCTCGTCGTCGTCGTGCTCGTCCTCGATGTCGCCGACCACCATCTCGACGATGTCCTCGAGCGAGACGAGGCCGTCCGTGCCGCCATATTCGTCGATGACCAGGGCCATTTGCGTGCGCGTCGTCTGCATGCGGCCCATCAGGTCGGAAGCAAGCATCGACGGCGGCACGAACAGGACCTGACGGATCAGGTTGAGCTCCCCGATGGTGCGTGCGAGGTCGACCTGGGCAAGATCGAGAACCGTGGCGACGGGCGTTTTGCGGGTCGTGCGGCCCTTCCTGACGCGCGCAATCTTGGTGATATGGGCCAGCACGTCGCGGATATGGACCATGCCGCGCGGGTCGTCGAGCGTCTCGGAATAGACCGGCATGCGGGAATGGCCGGATTGTTCGAACATGCCAAGCAAGTCACCAAGCGTCGTGGCGATCTCGACCGCCTCGATATCGGCGCGCGGCACCATGACGTCCTCGACGCGCACTTCGCGCAGGCGCAGGATGTTGTTGAGCATGGCACGTTCGCCAGGCGAGAAGGATTCGACATCGCTTGTCGTTTCGGCGAGCGCGCCGGCGATCTCCTCGCGCAGGCTGGTGCCGTTGCGTTGCCGGAACAGGCCCAGCACGCGGTTGAACAGGGAGGGACCGGCAGGCGACGGGCCGGTGGCGGCGCTGCCGGTGTTGGCGACACCAGCGGTAACGGTACTGGGACTTGATCCCTCTTCCGACGTATCGGAAGCCTTGATCGCACTGCCGGCATCGGGGCGGGCGGCAGTCTCTGGTTTGTCGTTCATCGTCGTCCGGTCAATTGATCTTTTTAGTTACGCGTAGGGATCGCGAATGGCAAGCCTTGCAAGCGCGGCGCGCTCGATGGCTTCCATCTCCTCGGCCTCGGCGTCGGTCTCGTGATCATGACCCATGAGATGCAGCAGGCCATGGATGAGGAGATGGCAGATATGGTTCTCCAGCGGCATGTCTTCCAGTGCCGCCTCGCGCGCCACGGTTTCGGCGGCAAGCACGATGTCGCCGAGCATCGGCGGCAGCGGACCACCTTTCACATGCGGAAAAGCCGGGAAAGACAAGACGTTAGTGGGCTTGTCCTTGCCGCGCCAGTCCGCATTCAAGGTACGGATATGGGCATCGTCGGAAAAAACAATGCTGAGTTCGGAACGACCCGTCACACCCGTCTCGGCGAAGGCGGCGTCAACCGCGCGATCGACCAGCCGCGTCAGGCTTGCTTCATCGGGCCAGTCGCCCGCCTCAATCGATATATCGATCTCGACGGGAACCGGAAAGCTCCCGCCGCCGGATGTGCTGTCCTCAGGCATGAGGCCGCATCGTCACATCAATTCTCGGCGCCAAGGCCACGAGCCAGCTTGGTGTCCCGGTCATAGGCCCTGACGATTTCGGCCACCAGCGGATGGCGAACGACGTCGACGTCGTTGAAGCGCACGGTTACCGCGCCTGCCACACCGTCGAGCACACGCAAGGCTTCGACCAGGCCTGATTTGGTGCTCGGGGGAAGATCGATCTGGGTGGGATCGCCGGTGACGATCATGCGCGAGTTCTCGCCGAGACGGGTGAGAAACATCTTCATCTGCATCGGCGTGGTGTTCTGCGCCTCGTCGAGAATGACGGCGGCGTGCGCCAGCGTACGGCCGCGCATGAAGGCAAGCGGCGCGATTTCGATCACTTCGGCGGCAATCGCACGCTCGACCTTGTCGGCCGGCATCATGTCGTAGAGCGCGTCATAGAGCGGGCGCAGATACGGATCGACCTTCTCCTTCATGTCACCCGGCAGGAAGCCCAGCCGTTCGCCGGCCTCGACGGCCGGTCGCGACAAAATGATGCGTTCGACCATGCCGCGCTCGAGCAGCATCGCCGCATGCGCCACCGCCAGATAGGTCTTGCCGGTGCCGGCCGGACCGATGCCGAACACCAGTTCGGACCGCTCCAGCGCCCGCATATAGGCGTCCTGGTTCAGCGAGCGGGCATAGATGGTCTTCTTGCGGGTAGCGATCTGGGCGGCGGAGACCTTGCCCTTGCGCTCCAATGTCGGCAGCGTGAGCTGATCATCGGCGGCGACAGCCATGCGGACGGCACCGTCGACATCGGACTGGCCGATATCGACACCCTTCTGCAGGATGCCGTAGAGATTGTCCAAGGCGCGGCGCGCCTGTTCGGCGGCAGAAGCGGACCCCTTGATGGTCAACTGGTTGCCGCGCGACCGGATGTCGACGCCGAGCTTCTGCTCCAGCCGGGCGAGGTTTTCATCGAATTGGCCGTAAAGGGCGCTGGCAAGCTTGTTGTTGTCGAAAGTCAGAACGATGTGCGCCATGTCAGAAGCCCCGGATGCGGGTACCGGGGGCAGATTCTTCAGCTCCGCTGCGCTCAACCGTCTCTCCTCATCTGCCGAGACCCTCAGGCCAATTCGGCGAACAGGCTGTTGTGGCCCGTCTTCGTGATTCGCACCTTGATAATGTCACCGATTTCGCCGGCCATTTCATCAACAATAACCGGCTGCAGCCAAGGCGAGCGACCAACCTTCTGGCCGGCCTGGCGGCCGGGCTTCTCGATCAATGTATCTATGGTGCTGCCGACCAAACTCAAGCCGAAATCCTGCTGTTGTTTCAACAGCAGTGCCTGCAGGCGCTGCAGGCGCTCATCCTTGACCGCTTCCGGCACGTGGTCGGGCATGTCGGCGCCCGGCGTGCCGGGGCGCGGCGAATATTTGAACGAGAAGGCCGAGGCGTAGTTCACCTGGCGCACCAGTTCCATCGTCGCCTCGAAATCGGTTTCCGTCTCGCCGGGGAAACCGACGATGAAGTCGCCCGACAGCGCGATATCGGGACGGGCAGCACGGATGCGGTCGAGCAGCGCCAGATAGTCCCGCGCAGTATGCCTGCGGTTCATCGCCTTCAGAATGCGATCCGAGCCGGATTGCACCGGCAGATGCAGATAGGGCATCAGCGACGGCAGGTCCCGGTGCGCCGCGATCAGTTCGTCGTCCATGTCGCGCGGATGGCTGGTGGTATAGCGCAGCCGCGCCAGGCCGGGGATTTCAGACAACCTGAACAGCAGGCGGCCGAGACCCCATTCCTGACCGTTCTCGCCCTCGCCATGCCAAGCGTTGACGTTCTGGCCGAGCAGCGTCACCTCACGCACCCCGGCCTCGGCCAGGCGCTCGGCCTCCGCGACGATCTGCGCCACCGGCCGCGACACTTCCGAACCTCTGGTATAAGGCACGACGCAGAAGGTGCAGAACTTGTCGCAACCTTCCTGGACGGTGAGGAAGGCGGTGACGCCGCGCTTGATCACCTCGGCACGCTTGGGCTGCGGCAGATGCTCGAATTTGTCCTCGATGGCGTATTCGGTCTCGACGATCTTCTCGCCGCCGCGAACCCGGGCCAGCACGTCGGGCAGACGGTGATAGGTCTGCGGCCCGATGACCAGGTCGACGGCCGGCGACCGGCGGATGATCTCGGCGCCCTCGGCCTGCGCCACGCAGCCGGCGACGCCGATCAGCATCTCGCGGCCGGTGCTGGCGCGCTCGACCTTCATGTCACGGATACGGCCAAGTTCCGAATAGACCTTTTCGGCGGCTTTTTCCCTGATATGGCAGGTGTTGAGCAGCACCAGATCGGCCTCGCCGATGGCATCGGTCGCGGTATAGCCGTCGGCGACCAGCGCATCGGTCATGCGCTGTGAATCATAGACGTTCATCTGGCAGCCATAGGTCTTGATGAAGACCTTCTTCGCTGCCGTGGTGCGCACCGCCGGCTGTCCGGCCACGGTGCCGATGTCGTCGCTTTCAATCGTGTTCAAGTCCATCCGGCGGCTTCTAACGCCTTTCCGTGACAAAAAACAGACGATTCTGGCATGCGTCAGCTGGCGCATGCCGGCGGCTAACGGCTCGGGAGCGGATCGGCGAGGGCCGCCTGCATCATCTCGCGCACCCGGCCTTCCATCAGCTTGGCCGTTTCCTTGCGGTTGGAACCCTTGGCAAAGGCGATCGGTTCGCCAAAATGCACCTCCACGTCGAGGGCGCCCTCGGCCATCAGCACCTTGAGATGCGGCATCAGGTCCTCGTCGCCGATCCAGGCGGCGATCGGGCGGTGGCGGCGGCCGAGCGGCACGCCGTGCAGCCGCGTGTAGGCGATCGCCATGGGCTGGATGAACACTTCCTGCGCGGCACCTTCCGAGATCGCCATCGAGGCGGCGCCGAACAGCGTGCTCTTGAAGGGCAGGACGACATTGCCGTCACCGGTCGACCCCTCCGCGAACAGCACCATGGCGTCGCCCTTGGCCATCCGATTGGCGATCTCGCTGGCCTGGTCGCCCGAGGAGCGCTTGCGTTCGCGCTCGATGAAGACGGTACGCTGCAGCTTCGACAGCATGCCGATCAGCGGCCAGCCTTCCATGTCGGCCCTGGCGATGAACTTCACATCGGCAAAAGAGCCCAGCACCATGATGTCGGTCCAGGAAATGTGGTTGGAGGCCACCAGCAAGGGCCGCTTGGCCGACAGCGTTCCCCTGACATGAATGCGCATGCCGAGCGCCCGGATGATCAGCCGGTGCCAGATCTTGAGGACGAAGGCTTCCGGCCACCAGCCCGTCTTCATCGACAGGATCTGCAGCGGCACGAGAACCAGCGACCCGGCGACGACAAGGCCCAGCGCCAGGAAAATCCTGATTTTTCCGATCATATGTCCTGGCCCTACCCGATCCCTCGCTAGCGAAGATCGCGGCGCATGACAAGCGCGCCGGTCGGCCCGCGATCAGGCGACTTGTAGTAATCCGGGCGCTTGCCGACTTCCCGAAAACCCAGCCTACGATAGAGTGCGATCGCGGCGGCATTGGTCTCATCGACCTCGAGGAACAGGGCTTCGGCACGCTGCGAATGCAGTTCGCGCAGCACCGCGTCCATCAACTGCCAGCCCAGGCCCTGGCGGCGATGCGATCGCGCCACCGCGACGGTCAGGATTTCACCCTCGCCCGCGGCCAGCCGGGCGAGGACGAAGCCAACAGGCGGCTTGTCGCCCTGCCCGGTTTCGCGCGCGGCATAGCCAAAGACGGTGTCCTGTTCGAGCAAGGCAGCGAACTCACCGTCGGTCCATGGGCGGACAAAGTCCTCGCGGTGCAGCACCGAGACAGCGGGGCTGTCGGTGACCCTTAGCGGCTCGAGCGCGTAGTCCCGGCGACGCGATTGGAGAAAGGGTATACGCATCAATTCTCGTTTTCTCGCCTGACCATGATCTGTGGACAAACGGGACCGTTTGCCCGCGAAAACCGGCTTCCACTTTTCGGGATCATGGTCTTTGCCTCAAAAGTATAAATCCGGCCTGTGGCTTGGCATCGGCACCGCGCAGATAAAGCGGCTTCGGCCTTTCGCCCTGTCCCTTTGCGGCAGCCAGCCGGGCGTAGGTGAGGATGTCGGCGGTTGCTGTCCGAGGGCCGATGTCGAAGGTGCGGCCGGCCGCTTCAGCGATCAGCGTCGCTGCCGTACCGGCGAGCACCGCGGAATGCTCCGACGCCATGGCTACCGCGTTGGCAAGCGTGGTCACCGCCGGACCGTAAGTCAACACTGACATTTTATCATAGAGCGCGGCATGGATTTCCTCGCGTCCGGCATCGAGCGCCGCCAGCACGGCACGGCCTGGAATTGCGGTGGCCGCCTCGGCGGCCAGCGCCTCGAGGGTCGTCACCCCGATTGCCGGCACCTTGAGCGCCAGCGCCAGGCCGCGCGCGGTCGACACACCGACGCGCAGGCCGGTGAAAGAGCCGGGGCCAACGGAAACGGCAATGGCGCCAAGGCCGGCGTAGTCGGTCGCGCCGGCCTTCAACGCTTCGGCGATGACGGCCATCAGGTGCTCGGCATGGCCTTTGCCCAGATCGAGCACCGAACGGCCGACCTCCCGCCCGACCGCCGCGTCGTAGACGCAGGCGGCGCAAAGGCTGGCGGCACAGTCGATGGCGAGAACTTTCATGAAACGACCGGTTCGAGAAACAATTCCCTGTGCCCGCCATAGCGCGCAACCGCAAGGGTATAGTGCACAATTTGTTAAGCGGCTTCGGTTTGGCCTGGCAGAAGAGCTTACACCGCCTGCTCTATGCGCAGCATGTGGTTGTCCCAGACATAGGCCGGTTCCGACCGCGTGCCACCATTGCCCTCGATGATCTCGCCGGCGCCCGTGGTGGCCATGAAGCCGGCCCGGTCGGGCGCCACGCCGCAGACCTCGACCAGCGCGCTGGAGGAGACGACCCGGCCGCTGCCCGCATCGATCACGACCAGCGAATTGCCTTCCGGCGAGGAAACGGCGACGGTACCGGCAACAGGATTGGCGGCGACCGAGCCGATATAGTTGCGGAAACCCGACAGCACGTCCTGCGGCATGCCGAGCAAAGCCAACTCCTTGCCCCGCGCCGCCCGCCCAACCAGCAGCGGACGATCGGTGCCGGGGCCCCGGTACTGGCAACCGAACCAGACGGCGCCCGTCTGGTCGGTATCCATGTGGCGGATCGACAATTGGTGCAGTGCAGCCGGCAATTCATGCTTTTCGATCAGGTCGCCGGTGACGCGGTCGACAAGGACATAGGAGGGTTTCATCGTCGCAATGTTAAGCTCGGCGCGGCCATAGTCGGGATGGGTCTCGATGCCGCCATTGGCGACCGCGATCGTCTTGCCGTCGCCCAGCAGCAGAAGTTCGTGCGGACCCATGCCGTAGGTCGGGAATTCGCCGATGCGACTGAATTTCGCCCGCGCATCGTAGACGCCGACCACGCCGGCCGCGTTGTCGAAATCGTTCTCGGTGGCGTAGAGCAACGCGCCGTCGGGCGAGAACACGCCGTGACCGAAGAAGTGCCGGCCGGTGATGCTGGCGATGGTTTGCGGAGCGTCGCGCCCCGTGTGGTCGAAAACGACGGCGAAGGTGCCGGGCTGGCGGGCGAAGACCACCGAACGCTTCGATATGGGATCGAAGGTGACGTCATGGCCGCGATCGGGCAAGTCGATCGCATGCAGAAGCTTGCCGGCCTCGGATAGAACGGCAGCGCCAAAACTGCCGTCGCGCTTGACGAAGGCGGTGGCGAAGACCGCGTCAGCAGCAAGCGTGTTTGCCCAGACGGAGGGCGTCACGGCGGCGGCGAAGCCGATGCCGGCGGCCCTCAAGAAATCGCGGCGGTCGATGAGCAATCTCTTCATGCTCAGTCCCCATCCAGCGACGAGAAGCCGGCGGTCAGGCCGAATTCGGCGGTCAGTCTGGTGCCGATCAAGGTCGACAGGCTGGAGGTGATCAGGGCGAAATGCTCGAGTTTTTCGCGTAGCGCCGGATCGGCGAGCGCCTTGTCGATCGGGCCCTGGACGGCCTTGGCGGTCGCCACGCCGTTGAACAGTTGGATGTGGATCGATTCCGCCATCCAATGCGCATCCGGCGGCAGCGCGTCGCCAAGCTTCGACACCTGGAACAGCGCATCGACGCCGGCCAGATTTCCAGCCAGCGCTTTGGTGGTGTTTTGTGAACGCCAGTAGATCGCTTGTTTTGGCTTGTCGGCGTTGGGTCCGGCGCCCAGAAAACCCTTCAGGCGCACATCGCGGACCATTTCCAGCTCGTTGATGAAGACGCCGACCAGTTCGGTGACCGCCTCGTTGCCATCACGATAGAGCGCATTTTGCGGCCCCGGATTGGCCCAGAGTGCGGCGAAACCGTCCGGTTTGTTCCAGGCCACACTGACGTCGGCGGCGATGATTTCGATGTTGCCGGCAACGGCCGCACCATAGGCGCAGCGATAGGGTTCGTCCTTGCCCGTCAAGACATCGGCGCCGTCGCCGTGAAGCACGAATTCCAGCGCGCCGAGTCCCTGCGTGGCAACGCTCTTGCCGGCAAGCTGGACAGGGTCGGTGGCGGCTGGATCCTTGTCCGACAACGCCGCCTGCACCTGTTTCAGGCCGATGCTCTTGCGGTCCGGCCAGAACAGCATCCGCTCCAGCCTGTTGTTCTCCTTGATCGGCCCAAAACCGATGATCTCGGCCGATGACCAGGCATGGATGGTGGCCGAAAATTCGGCCCGCGCCGCATCAAGCTCCCCTTGCGACGGCGCCTCGCAGAGCTTGTGCATCGCTTTCACGAGGCCTTCCGTATGCTGGTGCAGGTCCTCATAGGCCGGTCGGATAAAGCCGTCGATCGCGCGCTGGATGACGTCAGAGGCTTTCACCGCGGCCGATGCGGGCAAGGCCCCCAGCAGGGTCAATGGGAGAAGGAGGACCAGCGCGAAACGCTTCGGCATCAAAGTGACTCCAGGAATTTGACCAATGCATCGCGCTCGGTGGCGCCGGTGGCGGCAAAGCGGTCGCGCGCCTTCTGCGCCTCGCCACCATGCCACAGGATAGCCTCGACCAAAGAGCGCGCACGGCCATCGTGCAGATAGAAGGAATTGCCGTTGACCGTTTCGGTGAGGCCGATGCCCCATAGCGACGGGGTGCGCCACTCATTGCCGGTCGCCTCGCCCACAGCCTGGCCATCGGCAAGATCCGGCCCCATGTCGTGCAGCAGGAAATCGGAATAAGGCCAGATCAACTGGAACGCCTGCGCCTTGTCAGGCGCATCGCGACGGGTGACGAATTTCGGCGTGTGACAGGCGACGCAGCCGATTTCGTAGAAGACCTTCTTGCCGGCGAGCACATCAGGCGAAGCGAGGCCGCGCCGCGCCGGCACAGCCAGGTTCTGTGAATAGAAGGTGACGAGATCCATTACCGGCGCCGGCGCCTCGGCCGGGCCGAGGCGCGCCCGCACGCCGTTTGGCATTGCGAGGCATTTTTCCTGCGCGGCGGTGCAATCACCCCAGTGTTTCGGCTCTTCCGGCGTCGAGATGCCGATATCGCCGGCAAAGGCATCCGCGGCCTGCTGGCGGATCGACGCCGCCTGCGCCTTCCAGCCGAAACGGCCAAGCGTCACCTCGCCGCTCAGGTCATCACGCACGATGTTCGGCTTGCCGGAGATGCCATCGCCGTCCCTGTCGTCCGGGTCGGCATGGGCCAGGATGTCGGCCGGCGCAATCTGTTCGATCAGGCCAAGGCCGATCATCGGCGGCGTCAGGCGCGGCGACAGCGTGGTGCGCGGATCGAGCGGCCCATAGGCAAGATCGTCGACCGCGTAGGTGGGTTTGCGCAGGGAAATGACCGTGCCGTCCGTCAGTTCCACCTTACGTTCCTGATAATCGACACGCATCCTGCCTTCACCCTTGAGGCCAGGGACGGCCAGTTCCTGCAACTGCGTGCCATAGACCGGGTCCGGGGGAGTGAGCAGCCTGTGGTCGGCGAGCGCCGCCTTCTCTTCCGCGCTCCTTGCGTCACGCGCCAGCCGCAGGAACATCGAGGTGGTGCCGGCATCGCCTTGCGGCGGTCGGCCGCGGCCATCCTTCAGATGGCAGTTCTGGCAGGCGCGTTCGTTGAACAGGGGCCCAAGCCCATCCGAGGCCTGCGTCGAGGATGGCGACGACACCCAGTTCTTGCGGAAAAGCGCGTTGCCGAGCTTGAAGGTGCCTTCCTCCTCGAAGCCGATGTTGGCCGAGGATTGCGAGAAGGAATCACGGCTGACGTCCTTCCGCGAGGTGCCGGCGCCACCTTGCATCAGTTCGAAAGGCTCGGGTTTGGAGAAATCCGCGGTCGGCCTGCTGACGGCGGTGACGCGCGCCTGATCCTTGGCATTGAGATCGGTGCGCGTGGTGGCGAGGCCGGCGGGTTGAAGGTCTCCGGCGATCGAGGAGGATGTCAGCGCCAGCACGAGAATAAGGCCGCGCCGACCAGCCGGTATGGCTGGCGTTTTCCGAAGGCGCAGCGGACCCTTGGCCCGCCGCAAGCGGCGCAGGACGTCTAAGAGGCGCCGCATTCCCGCATATCCTTAGTCCGCCTCGTCCGCCGATGCGGCGTTGAGCTGGCCGTACTTCTCCTCGCCGATCGAGGCCAGGAGGTCGAGCTGCGTCTCGAGGAAGTCGATGTGGCCTTCCTCGTCGGTCAGCAGTTCCTCGAACAGTTTCATCGATACGTAGTCGCCCGCTTCATCGCAGATTTCGCGCGAGCGCTTGTAGGCAGTGCGCGCGTCATATTCACCGGCAAGATCGGATTCGAGCACTTCCTTGACGTTCTGGCCGATGCGCAGCGGCGCCACGGACTGCAGGTTGGGATGGCCTTCAAGGAAGATGATGCGGGCCACGAGCTTGTCGGCGTGGTGCATCTCCTCGATCGATTCCGCACGCTCCTTCTTGGCCAGCTTGGCGTATCCCCAATCCTCGAGCAGACGGAAATGCACCCAATATTGGTTGACGGCGCCGAGTTCCAGAAAAAGAGCCTCGTTAAGCCGCTCGATGACCTGTGGTTCGCCTTTCATGGGTTCTGCTCCCGTATTGGACGCGCAGGTCTCTGACGCGATCCAGATGTGAAACGATGTCCACGCCGCTCGCCTGCGAGCGGACGTGGTAGTTCTCGGTGACCCGAATGATCGTTTCGACCACATTTGGGAAGCAGCCGCAACACCGACCCCGTTTGTGCATGGCGTGATAGACTTTTGCCGGCACGATGAGTTGCCAGGGATCCTGATCCAGCAGGCCGATGATCGTCTGCTCGATCTCCTTCTCGGTGATGATGTTGCAATGGCAGATCAGCATTTCGTCGCTCTGGCTGACGGCGCCGGTGCGGCGCCGTTTGGCTTGGGGTAAGCCTACTTGAACACCTTGTCGGGTGCGTCGAGGCTGTCGGAACCTTCGAAGGCAATGGCGTTCAACTTCAACGAACCGACCGCGCGCTCGATCGACTTGGTCTGGTCGATCAACGCGTCGATAGCCGCCTGAACGGTGGCATTGCCCGCCGTATTGCCTTCGGCGATCTGCTGGTCATAGGCCTCGCCGGCCTCGGCGCGCGCCTTGATCGCCTCCATCCTGGCGACGGTGACATCGAGTTTATCAGACAATTCCTTGTCGATCGCCCGATCGGCGACCTTGACCATATCGGACACCGAGGGACCTGAAACGACGGTGCCATCAAGCCTGGTATAGCTGGCGTGGTAAGCAGCGCGGATGCCGACCGCATCATAGAGATGCGAATTGTAGGTGTTGTCGGAGAAGCAGTCCTGCTCCTCTTCGGGATCGTGCAGCAGCAGGCCGAGCTTCATGCGTTCGCCCGCCAGTTCGCCGTAGGAGAGCGAGCCCATGCCCGTGAAGATGACCGAAATGGCGGTGTTCGGCTCGCCATCGAGCAGGTTCTTGCGCGCGGCGCCGTCTTCCTTCCAGTCGTCGACCATCTTCTGCAGGTCGGAGACCAGGAGGCCAGTCGCCGACTTCAGGTACTCTGCGCGGCGGTCGCAATTGCCGCCGGTGCAGTTCTTGAGATCGTAGTCTGTGTAGGGGCGCTCGCCGGCGCCCGGACCGGTGCCGTGCAGGTCTTGGCCCCAGAGCAGGAATTCGATCGCGTGATAGCCGGTGGCGACATTGGCTTCGACGCCGCCGGCCTGCTGCAGCGTGCCGGACAGGAATTCCGGCGAAAGCTTCGACGCATCGACCTTCTTGCCGTTGATCTCGATCTCCTTGTTGGCGATCACATTGGCGGTATAGAGCGAATTCGCATCGGACTCGGTGCCGTAGCTCTTGGCGACATAGTCGATCAGGCCTTCGTCCAGCGGCCAGGAATTCACCTCACCTTCCCAGTCATCGACAATCTTGTTGCCGAAGCGGTAGACCTCGGTCTGCTGGTAGGGCACGCGCGCCGCCTTCCAGGCGTCGCGGGCAGCATGGAGCGTTTCCGCCGACGGGTTGGCAAGCAGTGCGTCAACCGCCTTGTCGAGCGCCTGCGCCGTGGTCAGCGAATCCTCATATTTGGCAAGCCCGATATCCGCGTAAGTCTTGATGACCGCCTTCGCGTCGGTTTCCGCCCTGGCAGGCAGCACGAATACCGCTGCCGTCAGCAGCGCCGTGGCGCCGATCGCCGCCAGCCTGCCGCCATATCGTGCTGTCATTATCGCTCTCCAGTTCCTCGGAAATTTTCTAAGCGGCGCGCGCGCCAACCCGCGCCAGGCCACATTCATGCCATTGGGCGCAAGACATGCCGCGTGATCGCGCGGCTCGGGGAAGACAGACACCAAAATGCCTCCAATCGAACGGGTTCAAGGCCCAGACATCAAAGGGATGCGCCAATGCGCGAGCCTCCTTAAAGCTTCGAGTCCGATGAAAGTCAATGGGAATTGCTGGAAAACCCAATCGAAACAATAGTTTAGAATTATTCTAAACTGCAATAGTCAACTTTATGCGCCGTTGCGCGGGCATTTGCACCGAACTGTACGATTGACAGCCGCCGTCCCGGGTGCGACCCGCAAACCCTCCCTTGCGGCGGGGTCAGACAATTGCCACTTGGCGAGACGTCCTAGAATCGAGCGGGATCGGAATGCGATGAAGAACGGCGTGGTCATTGTCGGTGCGGGTCATGCAGGCGTGCAGGCGGCCGCCAGTCTGCGCGAGGATGGCTATGACGGGCCGGTGATCCTGGTCGGCGACGAGAACGAACTGCCCTACCACAAGCCGCCGCTGTCGAAGACCTTCATCAAGGATGCCGGAGCCAAGCCTCAACCGCTTCGGGGCGAGACGTTCTACACCGGCAGCGCCATCGATTACCGACCCGGGATCCGGATCGAGCGCATCGATGCCGGCCGCCACAATCTCGACATTGCCGGCGGCGGCGCACTTGCCTTCGACCATCTGATCCTGGCGACCGGATCGCGCCCGCGCGCCCTGCCGCTGCCCGGCGCGGATCTGTCCGGCGTGGTGTCGCTGCGCTCGCTGGCCGATGCGCGGCTGATCCGGGAGCTGAGCGCGCAGAGCGAAGACGTCGTTATCCTCGGCGGCGGCTTCATCGGGCTGGAGATCGCCGCGACGCTGGGGGCGGCCGGCCGCACCGTGACGGTCGTCGAATCCGTCGACCGGCTGCTCGGCCGCGCCGTGGCGCCGGTGGTGGCGAGCCATGTCCGGCAAAGGCTGGAAGCGACAGGCGTGCGCATCCTCACCGGAACCTCGATTTCAAGGATCGAAGGCGAAAACGGCCATGTCACGGCCGCGATCACCTCGTCAGGCGAAAGGCTGCCGGCGCGCATGGTCGTGGTCGGCATCGGTGCCGTGCCGAATGTCGAACTGGCGCAAGCCGCGGGTCTTGCTGTCGCCAACGGCATCCGCGTCGATCACCAGATGCGCAGCTCGGTGCCGGAGATTCTGGCCATCGGCGACGCCGCCTCCTACCGGCACTGGTTCACCGGCGGCGAGGTGCGGCTGGAATCGGTGCAGAACGCCACCGACCAGGCGCGGCTTGCCGCCCGGACAATTACCGGTCACACCGACGCCTACTCGGCGGTGCCATGGTTCTGGTCCGACATTGGCGACATGAAATTGCAGATGGTCGGCCTGACCGCCGGCGGAGACAGCCATGTCGTGCTGGGCGACCTGCCCGACAACAAATTCTCGATCTACCACTATGCCGGCGACCGGCTGCTCGGCATCGAATCCGTCAACCGCCCTGGCGACCACATGCTTGGCCGCAAGATGCTCGGCGTCGGTTTTTCGCCGACACCGCAAATGGTGGCCACAGGCCCGGACGGGCTGAAGGCGGCGTTGGCCACATTCCAGCAGGACGAACCTGCCCGAGTTGCGGGCTGAAGAGCCCCGGGACCTTGGCAAAAAGGCTCGATGGACTTATTATATATTGATAATATCGGATAAAAATGGGAGGCGTTTTCCAATGCCCGCGAGCTACAGCATCGGACCTCGCTACGAAACATTCGTGCGCGAATTGGTTGAAAGCGGCCGCTATGCCAGCGCCAGCGAAGTGGTGCGTGATAGCCTGCGCCTGTTGGAGGAACGCGAAGAACAGCGACAGGCGAAACTTGCCGCACTGCGTGAGGACATCCGTAAGGGTGTAGAAAGCGGACCAGGCATTCCGGCCGACAGCGTTTTTGACCGGCTGGAGAAAAAATACGGCGGTGGAAGTCGCAAATAATGACGCTCAGTTTTGCGCCTGCAGCAGTGCAGGACATCGAGGAGATCGGCGATTACATCCATGCTGAAAATCCGGCCGCCGCTCACCGTTTTATAACGGCGCTTCGGGGACGATGTGGCCGCATAGCCGATGCGCCACGAGGCGGCGCACCTTGTTCCGAGCTTTGGCCTGGTCTGCGCTCCGTCGCGTTCCAAAAATACGTGATCTTCTACATCGCCCAGGAAAACGACGTGCGCGTCGAGCGTATTTTGCACGGCGCGCGCGATATTGAGGGCATTTTCGACGAAGAGAAGATGCCCAGGGGCATGTGAGTCGGAACGCTCGTCCTTGCCGATCAGGCGGCGCAGACTTCGCGGATCGAGCTTTCCAGAATATCGAGCGCTTCGTTCATGACCTCGTCCTGGATGGTGATCGGCGCCAGGAAGCGGATGACGTTGCCGTAGACGCCGCAGGTCAAGAGGATCAGGCCCTTGTCGAGCGCCTTCAGGCGGATCGCGTTGGCGATCTCGGCCGACGGCAGGCCTTTCTTGACGTCGTTGAACTCCACGGCGTTCATGAAGCCCAAACCCCTGATGTCGACAATCTCGGGCACGTCGTCACGGATCGACTGCAGACGCTGCTTCAGCCTCGCACCCAGCGTGTTGGCGCGGTCGCAGAGCTTTTCGTCCTCGATGACATCCAGAACCGCATGTGCGGCGGCGACGCCGATCGGGCTGCCGCCATAGGTGCCGCCGAGGCCGCCGGGAGCAGGCGCATCCATGATCTCGGCGCGACCGGTGACCGCCGACAGCGGGAAGCCGCCGGCGAGGCTCTTGGCCATGGTGGTGATGTCGGCCGCCACCTCATGGTGGTCCATGGCGAACATCTTGCCGGTGCGGGCAAAGCCGGTCTGCACTTCGTCGGCGATGAGCAGCATGCCGTGCTGGTCGCAGAGCTTGCGCAGCGCCGTCAGGAGTTCACGCGGCGCGTCGTAGAAGCCGCCCTCGCCCTGAACCGGCTCGATGATGATCGCGGCGACGCGGGCCGGATCGACATCCGCCTTGAACAGCTTGTCGAGCGCTGCCAGCGAATCGGCGACCGAGACACCATGCAGTTGCACGGGGAACGGCACGTGGTAGACGTCGCCCGGCATGGCTCCGAAGCCAACCTTGTAGGGCACGACCTTGCCGGTCAGCGCCATGCCCATGAAGGTGCGGCCGTGAAAGCCGCCGCCAAAGGCGATGACGGCCTGGCGGCCGGTGGCATTGCGAGCGATCTTGATGGCATTCTCCACCGCCTCGGCGCCGGTGGTGACGAAGATGGTCTTCTTCTCGAACTTGCCGGGCAGTATGGCGTTCAGCCGTTCGGCCAGCCGCACATAGCTTTCATAAGGCACGACCTGGTGGCAGGTGTGGGTGAAGCGGTCGAGTTGCGCCTTGACCGCCTCGATCACCCTGGGATGGCGGTGGCCGGTGTTGACGACGGCGATGCCCGAGGAGAAGTCAATATAGCGGCGACCCTCGACATCCCAGATTTCCGAATTTTCAGCCCGATCGGCGTAGATCTGCGTGGTCATGCCGACGCCGCGCGAGATCGACTGGTTCTTGCGTTCGGAAATGGCGGAGTTCTTCATGATATCCCTCACCGGGCCGGCGCCCGTTCTGTTTGATGTCGTTGAATTCCCCTTCTGGCCTTATTTCAGATTTTCCTCAAGTCGGCACCATCACCGGGTCGATTGGGCCTGACTTAGCCAGTCCGGCGATACACCGGTTTCCTTTTCTTCGGGATCGATTATCCTCCTGATATCCGCGAGGGATCGCGATCAGCGACCGGCGCGCGGCCGAGGGAGCCATGAGCAGAAACGCGACATCGTCATCTCGCCGCGGTCCGCCAAAACTCCCAGCCCTTTGTCTTGTCCAGCCACTTCGATTCTCGCCTGCACGGCCCTGGTGCTGCTCGCCGGTTGCCAGAAGCAGGAGGCGGCGGAAAAAAAGCTGCCGGTCATGGTGCGCACCGAGACGGTGGCGATGGCCGATTATGCGCCGAGAACCTCGCTGACCGGGGTGATCGCGGCGCGTACGTTGAACAATCTTTCATTCCGGGTTGGCGGACGCGTCGCGGAGCGACTTGTCGATGTCGGCCAGCATGTCGATCAGGGGACGGTGCTTGCCCGCATCGATCCGCAGGAGCAGGAATCCGATCTGCGTTCGGCGCAGGCCGATCTCGATGCCGCGCAGGCGCAATTGACACAGGCCGCGGCCACTTTCGAGCGGCAAAAGACGCTGCTTGCCCAGGGCTTCACCACCAGGCGCGACTATGACGTGGCCGACCAGACGCTGAAGGTGGCGCAAGGCAGCGTCGATGCCGCGCGGAGCGCGCTCACCAATGCCCAGCAGAACCTGTCCTTCACCGAACTCAAGGCCGGTGCGGCCGGCGTGATCACCGCCCGGCAGGTCGAAACCGGCCAGGTGGTGCAGGCGGCGCAGACCGTCTTCACCGTCGCCGAGGATGGCGACCGCGACGCGGTGTTCAATGTGCAGGAGACGCTGGTCGCAAGGACGCCGGCCTCTCCGGCGGTGACGATCACGCTGTTGTCCGACCCGCAGGTCAGGGCAACAGGCAAGGTGCGCGAAATCTCGCCGGCGGTCGACCCGGCTTCAGGCTCGATAAGGGTCAAGGTCGCCATTCCCGACACACCCGCCGGCATGCCGCTCGGGGCAGCCGTGATCGGCTCGGTCGGCGCCAAGCCGGCGAAGGCGATCCTGTTGCCTTGGCAGGCCCTGACATCCAGCGCCGGCAAGCCGGCGGTCTGGATCGTCGATCCCGCGTCCAAGGCAGTCGCGACGACGCCGGTGGAGGTGCTGGCGTTCGATTCGGGTACCGTCATCATTGCCAAGGGACTGAACGAAGGCCAGAGCGTCGTTACATCAGGCGGGCAATTGCTCAGCCCCGGCCAGACGGTCGAGATATCGGGAGCGGCGCAATGAAGCGGCTGCTACCCGTCCTGCTTGGCCTTGCCGCGCTTGCCGCCTGTTCGAAATCGGACGAGAAGCCGCCGGAGATCGTCCGGCCGGTGCTGTCGGTGGTGGTCGAGCCGCGCACCACGCAAACCTTCGGCTTCGCCGGCTCGGTCGAACCGCAGGTCAGCGCCGATCTTGCCTTCCGCCTGCTCGGTCGCGTCGTCTCGCGCGACGTCAAGGTCGGCGACATCGTCAGCAAGGGCACGACGATCGCGGCACTCGACCCAACCGCGCTGGAGTTGGCCGTCCAGGCGGCCAAGGCCGAACTCTCCAATGCCGAGGCGCAATTCGCCAATGCCGCCGCCAGCGAGGAGCGCCAGCGCCAGTTGCTCACGTCCGCCAATACGTCGCAATCGGTCTTCGATGCCGCGCAGCAGGCACGCAAAGCCGCGGAAGCCAGTGTCGAGCGGGCCAAGGCTTCGCTGGCCAAATCCCAGGAGCAACTCGGCTATGCCAGGCTGTTCTCGGATTTCGATGGCGTCGTCACCGCCGTCGGTGCCGAGGTCGGCCAGACGGTCTCACCCGGGCAGACGGTCGTCACCGTGGCGCGCTCGGACCCGCGCGAAGCAGTCGTCGACATTCCCGACCAGTTGACCGGCGACCTAATGGCCGGCACGCCGTTCCATGTCATCCTGCAGTCGCTGCCGACAATTCAGACCGAGGCCAAGCTGCGCGAGATCGCGCCCCAGGCCGAGGGCTCGACCCGAACGCGCCGCGTCAAGCTGACGCTGACCGATCCGCCGCAGGCCTTCAGGCTCGGCTCGACGGTAACGGCGACCCGCATGACCAAGGTCGTACCAACGATCGAGCTGCCCATCTCGGCTTTGCTCGACAAGAATGGTTCCGAAAAAGTTTGGATCGTCGACCCGCAGACCTCGAGCGTGAGCATGCGCGATATCAAGGTCGCGTCGAAGGCCGGCGGCACCTTCACGGTGGCCGAAGGGCTCGAGGCCGGGATGCGCGTCGTCACGGCGGGCGTCCACAACCTGAGCGAGGGCCAGAAGGTCAAAGTGCCCGAGGGAGGGGCCTCATGAAAGGCTTCAACCTCTCCGACTGGGCGCTCAACCACCGCTCGCTGGTCTGGTATTTCATGCTGGTCTTCGTGGTGGCTGGCGTGTTTTCCTATCTCAATCTCGGCCGCGAGGAAGATCCGGCCTTCACCATCAAGACCATGATCATCCAGGCCAACTGGCCGGGCGCATCGGTCAATGAAACGGTGCGGCAGGTGACCGACCGCATCGAGAAGAAGCTCGAGGAACTCGACAGCCTCGACTATACCAAATCGGTCACCACAGCCGGCCAGACTGTCATCTTCGTCAACCTGAAGGACACCACCAAGGCGCGCGACGTCGTGCCGAACTGGCTTCAGGTGCGCAACATGGTCAACGACATCAAGGCGCAATTTCCGCAAGGTGTGCAGGGCCCGTTCTTCAACGACCGCTTCGGCGATGTCTACGGCAACATCTATGCCTTCACCGCAGACGGGCTGACACAACGTCAATTGCGCGACTATGTGGAGGATATCAGGACAAAAATCCTGACCGTGCCCAATGCCGGCAAGGTCGATCTGGTCGGCGCGCAGGACGAGGCCATCTATCTCGAATTCTCGACGCGCCAGATAGCGGCGCTTGGCCTCAACCAGCAGCAAATCGTCGCCAGCCTGCAGGCGCAGAATGCGATCACGCCGTCCGGCGTGATCCAGTCCGGGCCGGAGCGCATCAGCGTGCGCGTCGGCGGCCAATTCACTTCCGAGGAGAGCCTGCGCGCCATCAATCTGCGCGTCAACGATCGGTTCTTCCGGCTGAGCGACGTGGCGACGATCACCCGCGGTTACGTCGACCCGCCGACGGCCTTGTTCCGCTTCAACGGCCAAAACGCGATCGGGCTTGCCATCGGCATGAAGCCCAATGCCAATCTGCTCAAATTCGGCGAGGCACTGCACGAGGAGATGAACAAGGTGCTGGCCGACCTGCCGGTCGGCGTCGGCGTGCATCTGGTCGCCGACCAGCCTGTCATCGTCGAGGAGGCGGTCTCGGGTTTCACGCGTGCGCTGTTCGAAGCGGTGGCCATCGTGCTCGCGGTGTCGTTCATCAGCCTCGGCATGCGCGCCGGCTTCGTCGTGGCGCTGTCGATCCCGCTTGTGCTGGCCATCACCTTCACGGTCATGGAGTATCTGGGAATATCGCTGCAACGCATTTCACTGGGTGCGCTGATCATCGCGCTCGGACTGCTGGTCGACGATGCGATGATCGCGGTCGAAATGATGGTGGCGCGGCTGGAGGTTGGTGACAATCTGCGCAAGGCGGCGACCTATGTCTACACCTCGACCGCCTTCCCGATGCTGACCGGCACGCTGGTGACGGTCGCAGGCTTCATCCCGATCGGGCTCAACTCGAGTGCTGCCGGCGAATACACCTTCACGCTGTTCGTCGTCATCGCCGTATCGCTGCTGGTGTCATGGATCGTGGCGGTGCTGTTCGCGCCGCTGCTCGGCGTCACCATCCTGCCGGCGACAATGAAGACCAAGCATCACGACCGGCCGGGCCGCTTCACGTCGCTGTTCCGGCGCGTGCTTGTCGGCTCGGTGCGCCGGCATTGGCTGACGATCATCGTGACCGTGCTTCTGTTCGCTGCCTCGATCGCCGGCTTCGGGTTCGTCCAGCAACAGTTCTTCCCGCCTTCCGACCGGCCGGAGCTGATCGTCGACTGGAACCTGCCACAGAACTCCTCGATTGCCGAAACACGCGACCAGATGGAGCGCTTCGAACAGCGGGCGCTGGTCGGCAATCCCGACATTGACCATTTTTCCTCCTATATCGGTCAGGGCGCGGTGCGCTTCGTTCTGGCCTATGATGTGCAGCCGGCCAATCCCTATTTCGGCCAGACGGTGATTGTCACCAAGAGCATCGAGGCGCGCAACCGGGTGAAGCCGGCGCTGGAGAAGCTGCTGCGCGCGGAGTTTGTCGGCACCGACGCCTTCGTCAAGCCGCTTGAGCTCGGACCGCCGGTTGGACGGCCTGTGCAGTACCGCGTCGGCGGCCCTGACATCCAGACGGTTCGAGAACTGGCGCAGCAATTCGCCGGCGTGATCTCAGCCAATCCGAAGCTCGCAGCACCGACCTTCGACTGGAACGAACCGCAGCGTGTGCTGAGGGTCGACGTGCTGCAGGACAAGGCGCGCCAGCTCGGCATCACCTCGTCCGACATCGCCAGCACGCTGAACAGCACAGTGGGCGGCGCGACGATCACGCAGGTGCGTGACGCGACATACCTCATCAACGTCGTGGCACGTTCGCGCGAAGCCGAGCGCGGCTCGATCGAGACGCTGCAGAACATCCAGCTGCCGACCGGCAATGGCGAGGCGATCCCCCTCGCCGCGGTCGCCAATTTTCGCTACGATCTGGAGCAACCCACCGTCTGGCGGCGCGACCGCATCTCGACTATCACGGTGCGCGCCGGCTTGGTTGGCGACGTACTGCCGGCGACCGTCGTCAACGAGTTGAAGCCGTCGGTCGACGCCTTCATCGCCAAGCTGCCGCCTGGCTGTTCGGTCGAGACCGCCGGCTCGGTCGAGGAAAGCGCCAAGAGCCAGGGACCAATCGCGGCCGTGGTGCCGCTGATGCTGTTCGTCATGGCGACCATCCTGATGGTGCAGTTGCAGAGTTTCCAGCGCCTGTTCCTGGTGGTGGCGGTGGCGCCGCTGGGCCTGATCGGCGTTGTGGCGGCCCTGGTGCCAAGCGGCGCGCCGCTCGGCTTCGTCGCCATCCTCGGCGTGCTGGCGCTGATCGGCATCCTGATCCGCAACTCGGTCATCCTGATCGTGCAGATCGAGGATCTTGTCGCCGAGGGCAGGGATCGCTGGGCAGCGGTCATCGAAGCGACAGAGCACCGCATGCGGCCGATCGCGCTGACCGCCGCCGCGGCCAGCCTGGCCCTGATCCCGATCGCCCGCGAAGTGTTCTGGGGGCCGATGGCCTATGCGATGATGGGCGGCATCATTGCGGGTACCGCAATCACGCTGCTGTTCCTGCCGGCGCTTTATGTGACGTGGTTCAGGATCAAGGAGCCGAAAGACGCGGCGGAAGGCGAAGCGCAGCAGGATGAGATCCTGCCGGAGAGCGGAGCGGCCTGAGGCTGGAAATACACTTTGCGTCGGACAACTATCGTCAAACTTGCTCGGAGGCGGTTCTCACAAACCCGTCGCTCGCCCTGAGCAGGTTGCGCGTATAATCCTTCGTCACGCGGCGCTCGACGAGGTCGTTCGCCACCAGATTCTCCACCGCCTCGCCGCCCTGCATCACCATCAGCCGCTCGCACATGTGGGTGATGATGGCGAGGTCGTGGCTGACCATCAGGAAGGTCAGCTTGCGCCGCCGGCGGACTTCCTCCAGCAGGTTGAGCACTTCGGCCTGCACCGAGGCGTCGAGCGCCGAGGTCGGCTCGTCGAGCAGCAGGATCGAGGGCTCGAGGATGAGCGCGCGCGCGATCGCCACGCGCTGGCGCTGGCCGCCCGACAATTGGTGCGCGTAACGGAAGCGAAAACCGTTGCCGAGGCCGACCTCGTCGAGTGCGCGTTCAATCCGCCTTTCGCCATCGGCAAAGCCGTGGATGGCAAGCGGTTCCTGCAGCAGGCGGTCGACGGTCTGGCGCGGATGCAGCGAGCCATACGGATCCTGAAAAATCATCTGCACTTCGCGGTAAAAGGCCTTGTCGCGGCGCGTGCCGAGCGTCTTGCCGTTGACGGTGATGCTGCCCGATGCGACCGGCGCAAGGCCGGCTATGGCTCGCAGCAATGTCGATTTGCCTGAGCCGGATTCACCGACCAGGCCGAAGGATTCACCCGGCTGCACATCGAGGCTGACGCCCTTCAACGCGCGGAAGCGGTCGAAGATCACCTCCAGCCTGTCGACGGCAATCGCGGAAGTCATGCCGCCCACTCCGGCTTGCGGTCGAGCACCGGCAGCGGGTGACGGTCGGCGCCGATCTTGGGCATGCAGTTGAGCAGGCCGCGCGTGTAGGGATGCCGCGCCTGGCTGAGTTCCGAAGCCTTGAGCTGCTCGACCACCTTGCCGGCATACATGACGATGACGCGGTCACAGAAGGACGAGACCAGGCGCAGATCGTGCGAGATGAAGATCAGCCCCATACCGCGCTCCGCGACCAGCCTGTCGAGAATGCCGAGCACGTCGAGCTGCACCGTGACATCAAGCGCCGAGGTCGGCTCGTCGGCGATCATCATTTCCGGCCCGGCGATCAGCATCATGGCGATCATGGCGCGCTGGCCCATGCCGCCGGACACTTCGTGCGGATGCAGGTCGAAGACACGTTTGGGATCGCGGATCTGCACCGCCTCCAGCATGGCCAGCGCGCGCTCGCGCGCCTCGACCTTGCCGACCTTTTCATGGGTGCGCAAAGTCTCGACGATCTGGCGGCCGATGCTCATCACCGGGTCGAGCGAATATTTCGGATCCTGCAGGATCATGGCGATGCGGTTGCCGCGCAGCGCCCGGCGTTGGCGTGGCGAGACGCCGAGCAGGTCGATGCCGTCGAAGGTCAATTTGCTGGCCGATATCCGGGCCTGCGGGGGTGTCAGGCCCATGATGGCGCGGCCCGTCTGCGACTTGCCCGAGCCGGACTCCCCGACAATGCCGAGCCGCTCGCGGCCGAGCGAAAAGGAAACGCCGCGCACCGCCTCGATCATGCCGGTACGGGTCGGAAAGGTGACCCGCAGATCATCTACCTCAAGCAGTGTCCCCGTCTGGCCGCTCATTGGTCACCGCTCCGGGGATCGAGTGCGTCGCGCAGGCCGTCGCCAAGCAGGTTGAAGCCGAGGCTGACGAAGAGGATGGCGAAGCCAGGCGCGCCGGCCACCCACCATTGGTCGAGGATGAAGCGGCGGCCCGAAGCGATCATCGTGCCCCATTCCGGCAGCGGCGGCTGCGCGCCAAGGCCGAGGAAGCCGAGGCCCGCGGCCGTCAGGATGATGCCGGCCATGTCGAGCGTCACGCGGACGATGAGCGAAGAGATGCAAAGCGGCATGATGTGGCGCAGCACGATGCGGAAAGGCGAGGCGCCCATCAGTTGCACTGCCTTGATGTAGTCCGAGTTGCGCACGGTCAGCGTTTCCGCACGCGCAATGCGCGCATAGGGCGGCCAGGAAGTGATGGCGATGGCGAGCACGGCGTTCTCGATGCCGGGGCCAAGGGCGGCGACGAAGGCCAGCGCCAGCACCAGCTTGGGGAAAGCGAGGAAGATGTCGGTGATGCGCATCAGGATGGCATCGGTCCAGCCGCCGGCATAGCCGGCGACGGTGCCGACCAGAAGACCGATGGGAGCCGCGATGATGGCGACCAGAATGACCACATAAAGGGTCCAACGCGAGCCGTAGAGAATGCGCGAAAGGATGTCGCGGCCGAGGTCGTCGGTGCCGAACCAGTGTTGTGCACTCGGCGCCAGCAGCCGCGCGTTCTTCAAGTCACCGAAGGTCGGCGAATACGGCGCCAGCACACCGGCAAGGGCGGCGACGAGCAGCAGGGCGATGATGATCAGCAGACCGACAAAGGCCAGACGATTGGCGGAAAAGCGCCGCCACGCGACATAGGCGCGACCGAGCCTTGCCTGCATGCGCGATGCCGGCCGCTCCGACAGCAACCATGCGCGACGGGAGAAGGGGCGGGCGTCGGAGACGGTCATGACGATGCCCCTTGAAGCTGTCGACTCCCGCTCCGGTCTGCTTCGCAGACCACCTCTCCCCGGTTCGACGGGGGAAAGAAGAGGCGCCAAGCATGCGACCGCCTTTTCCTCTCCCCCTGGCAGGGGCAGAGGTGGCCCGAAGGGCCGGAGTGGGGGTGACTGGCCGCAGCCAAGCCCGAAATACCTCTACTCATCCTGTCTTGGTCCTCGGGTCGAGTACACGGTAGAGCAGGTCGGACAGAAGGTTGATGCCGATGAACACCGAGCCGATGACGATGGTACCGCCGAGCACCGCGTTCATGTCGGCGTTCTGCAGCGAGTTGGTGATGTAGAGGCCGATGCCCGGCCAGGAGAAGACGGTCTCGGTGAGTACCGAGCCCTCGAGCAGCCCGGCATAGGACAGCGCGATCACGGTCACCATCGGCACGGCGGCATTGCGCAACGCGTGGCCCCAGATGATGCGCGTTTCCGACAGGCCCTTGGCGCGCGCCGCGACGACATATTCCTGGGCGAGCTCATTGAGCATGAACGAGCGCGTCATGCGGCTGATATAGGCGAGCGAGAAATAGCCGAGAAGCGAGGCCGGCAGGATGATGTGACGGAAGGCGTCATAAAAGACGTCCCACTGTCCCTGCATCGCGGAGTCGAGCAGGTAGAAACCGGTGATCGGCGTGAAAGTGTATTCGTAGACGATGTCGAGCCGTGCAGGGAAGGCCACCCACTGCAGCTTGGCGTAGAACAGCACCAAACCCAGCAGACCCAGCCAGAAGATGGGTACGGAATAGCCGATCAGGCCGATGATGCGCACGATCTGATCGATGAGACTGCCGCGTTTGACCGCGGCCAGCACCCCGAGCGGCACACCGAACAGCGCGCCGATCAGTGTCCCCAATGTCGCAAGTTCCGTCGTTGCGGGAAGAGCGCGGCGGATGTCGGTCATGACGGGGTTTGTGGTCAGCACCGAGATACCGAAATCGCCGCTCAGCGCGTGTTTCACATAGATATAGAACTGCTCGATCAACGGCAGGTCGAGGCCCATCTCGCGGCGCGTGCGCTCCACGACATTGGCGGGTGCCCGGTCGCCCAGAACGGCGAGCACCGGGTCGATCGGGATGACGCGGCCAATGAAGAAGGTGACCGCGAGAAGACCAAGATAGGTCGTCACCGCAATGACCAGGAAACGGCCGAGCGATGATGCAAGGGCGACGGCGCGGGCGCTGCCGCGCCCGCCCTCGTTTTCAATCGCGCTCATGCGGCGTGTCCGCGAACACTATTCCTTGGAAACCGGCCCGACGAAGTTGGTGTCGAAGCTCGGACCGAGCGCGAAGCCCTTGAGGTTCTTGCGCAGACCCGCGACTTCCAGCTGCTGGTGGATGATGACGAAGGGGCTGGTGTCGAGAATCTTTTTCTCAAGATCCTTGTACATATCGGCGCGCTTGCCCGAATCCTTCTCCAGGAGTGCCGCTTCCGTTTCCTTGGTCAGATCCGGAATGTCCCAGCTATTGCGCCAGGCGAGCGTGTGGGACTTGCCTGCGTCCGAATTGTCCGGGTTCGAGGCAAAGGTCTGCGCGTTGGAGTTCGGATCGAAATAGTCCTGGCCCCAATTGCCGATATAGATGTCGTGGTTGCGGGCGCGGTATTTGGTCAGCGTCTGCTTGCCGTCACCCGGAATGATCTCCAGCTTGATGCCAGCCTGGCCGAGCGTCTGCTGGATCGATTCCGCCATGCCGGTGGTCGGCTGGCCGGTGCGTACATCCATCGTGACGCTGAAGCCGTCGGGCAGGCCTGCCTTGGCCAGCAGTTCCTTGGCCTTGGCGACGTCGAGCTTGAACGGGTTTTCGTCCAGTTCGCCGAGCACGCCCTTGGGCAGGAAGGTCTGGTGGATTTCGCCAATGCCCTTGAGGATGGTCGAGCTCAAGGCATCATAGTCGACAAGGTATTTGAAGGCCTGACGGACCTCGGGTTTGGCGAGGTTCGGGTTCTTCTGGTTGAGGCTGATGTAGTAGACGGTGCCTTTCGGCGCGCTGGTGGTGGTGAGGTCGGCGTTCTTGGCGATGGCGTCGAGGTCGTTCGGCTCGAGGTTGCGGGCAACGTCGATGTCGCCGGCTTCAAGCGCCAGGCGCTGGGCCGAGCTTTCCTTCATGTTGCGGTAGATGACGCGGGCGAGCTTGGCCTTTTCGCCGTAATAATTGTCGTTGCGCTCCATGACGACCGCCTCGTTGGCACGCCATTCACGCAGCTTGTAGGCGCCCGAGCCGGCATAGCCTGTCTTCAGCCAGGCATTGCCGAAGTCATTATCCCATTTGTAGTCGGCGCTCGGCGTCACCGCCGCGACATGTTCCTTGACCAGCTTGGCGTCGACAACCGAGGCGACGGTGGCCGACAGGCAGTTCAGGACGAAACTGGGCGCGTAAGCCTTGTCGACGGTGAACTGGAAGGTGGTGTCGTCGACCGCCTTGGCCTTCTCGGTGACGTTGTCGCCGCTGATGCCGAACTGATCGATGATGAAGGCCGGGCTCTTGTCCAGCTTGACGGCACGCTCGAAAGACCAGGCGACGTCAGCGGCGGTGATCGGGTTGCCGGAAGCGAATTTCAGGCCCGGCTTGAGCTTGAACGTATAGGTCAGGCCATCGTCGGAGACGGTCCAGCTTTCGGCGAGATCGGGCTTGACCTTGGAGGTGTCGCTGAGGTCGAGGCGGACAAGAAGGTCATAGGTGTTGCCGGTGACTTCGGCGGTCGACAGCTCGAACGCCTCGCCCGGATCCATCGAGATGATGTCGTCGATGGCAAAACCTTCGACAAGCGTGTCGGCGGGGGTGACCGCGCCAGCCGGCGCTCCGGCCAGAAGCAGCGCCGACACCGCGGCGCCCGCAAGCAAGGTGCGGGATCGTAGAGCAAGCTTTTCCATCATCATGATGATTGTTCCCTGTTTTGTTGTTTGTTGACCTGAGTTCCCGGCTCAGGGTTACGGTGTTCTTTCAAGGCTCGACGAGAGCCTCTGAGCCACCAACGTCGTGGTTTTTGTCCAGTTGGTCAATACCTTATCCGGCGACACCCGGCCCGGCAACGAGGATTTGCGAGACGGCCTCAGTGGAGCAGAATGCACGGCGGCGTGTCGACGCATGCGCCGGCCAAATGACGCCGCGGATCGTGAAAAATCTGCTAAAATTTCGAAGCTATTTCAGCGCGGCGACCAGACCGGCATCAGGAAAACAGGTGGCCGCCTGACCATTCTTTTCCTGCCATCTGCCGATCGAGCGGCGGGTCTTGAAGCCAGGCAGGCCGTCGGCGCTGCCAACATCATAGCCCTTGGCTTCAAGGGTCCGCTGCAGGGCGGCGATATCGGAGCGGTGGAGATCGCCGACCGGACCCCAGTTACCGGAAAAATTCTGATCGCCATGGGCAATGCGGTCGGCGCCGTGGCCGATGAACAGCGCATAGAGGTCGCTGGTGTTGTATTCCTTCAGCACGTAGAAATTGGGGGTGGCGATGAAGGCCGGGCCGCTGCGGCCGGCCGGCATCAGCAGGAAGCCTTCCGTCCTCAGCTCGCTCGCCGGGAACGCTTTGCCGCCGACGCGCTTGATACCCATGGCGGCCCATTGCGAAATCTTTTTGCCCTGGTCCGGGCCTTCCAGCGAACAGGAGACGCTCTGGGGCACGGTCACCTCGAAACCCCAACCGCGTCCCCTCACCCAGCCATAATGGACAAGGTAATTTGCGATCGAGGCCAGCACGTCAGGCGTCGAATTCCAGATGTCGACGCGGCCGTCGCCGTCGAAATCGACGGCATGTTTCAGGAAAGAGGTCGGCATGAATTGCGGCTGGCCGAGCGCGCCGGCCCAGGACGATTTCATCGCGCCGACCGGGGCCAGCCCGCGTTCGACGATTTCCAGCGCCGCCAGCAGCTCGGTGCGGAAGAAATCCTTTTTCGTCGACATGAACGCCTTGGTGCCCAGCACCTCGAAGGCGTCGTAGGGCATCTTCGCCGCGCCGAATCCGGTCTCGCGGCCCCAGATCGCCAGAAGGATTTCACCCGGCACGCCGTAACGCTTTTCGACCGCGGCAAGCGTGCGGGCATTGGCGGCTTCGCGGGTGCGTCCACCCGATGTCACCGCACGAACCGTCTTCTCGGCAAAATAGGCGCCGGGCGAACCGAACTCGGCCTGGTGCTGTTTTTGCGGCGTCTTCGGCTTCTCGCCTGGCAAGACAAGGTCAGGGAGATCGAGATTGGGCTTGATGCCGTTGAACGCGGCGTCGAACGTGCGTTTGGAAATGCCTTTCGCCTTGGCGTCGGGCCAGAGGTCGGATTGGAGCCAGGCGCGGAACTGGTCGTCGATCTTGGCGGCGGATGCCGGGATGGTGAGGAAGACGGCGAGGAGTGCGGCCAGAAAGGAAAGCAAAGCCAACCTGAGGGGTTGGGCGGCGTGCACCACCTGCCTCGAAAGATGCGTGACGGTCATCGTGCGCATCCTCTCCGCCGATCTGGTCAAAACGCCGTGCGCGAGCGCAGCGCGGCGGCCAGAGTACCTTCGTCGAGATAGTCGAGTTCACCGCCGACCGGCACGCCGTGCGCCAGCCGCGTTATCTTGACCTCGAAGCCGGAGAGCTGATCGGTGAGGTAGTGCGCGGTGGTCTGGCCCTCGACCGTCGCGTTGACGGCGAGGATGACCTCCTTGACCTCGCCGCCGGCTATGCGGTCGACCAGCGAGCGGATGTTGAGCTGGTCGGGGCCGATGCCGTCGAGCGGCGACAGCGTGCCGCCGAGCACGTGGTAGCGCACATTCATAGCCGCCGCCCGCTCCAGCGCCCAGAGATCGGAGACGTCCTCGACGACGATCAGGGTGGCGGCATCGCGGCGAGGGTCGGTGCAGATCATGCAGGGGTCCGAGGTGTCGACATTGCCGCAGGTCGAGCAGATGCGCACCTTGTCGGCGGCCTCGCCCATGGCGGCAGCGAGCGGCGACAGAAGCTGCTCCTTCTTCTTGATCAGGTGCAGCGCCGCGCGCCTGGCCGAACGGGGGCCAAGCCCCGGCACTTTGGCCAGAAGCTGGATCAGGCGTTCGATCTCGGGACCGGCGATTCGCTTGGACATTGCTCTGATCTAGGATTTTTCAGAGCGGTTTGAAACATCCCCGTCGACGCACGGTCCGGCATGCTGCCATGCGAGAATCAGTTGGTTTCGAGCGGGCGACCCTGGCTGACGATCATCGCGCCTATGGCGTCGGTGTTCTCAGGCGTCGACTGGAATCCCATCGATGCTTCCTGCGGAGCGTCCTGGACCGAGGAGATGACCCTTTTGTTCGAGGTTCCGCTGTTCAAGGTTCCGCCAAAACGGGCGGCATCAGGCTCTTCCATCGGCTCCTGCATCGCAATTTCGATCGGCTTCGCCTGGACTCGCGCGGACTTTGCCGACGGCGTCGCGGATGCGGTCAGATAGGTCTGCTGCGCGGGGGCAGTGCGGGCGGGCGACGGCTTGGCCGCCGGTTCCGCCGCTGCGGTCATGTAGACCTGTTCTGCCGGAGCATTGCGGGGGGTCGCCTTGGCCGGGCGCACCATCTCGACGGACGCGACACGCGTCGCGGGTACTCCCGGCAACGCGGCTGGCCGCTCGGCCGACGCGACCATCGGCTCATCCGGCAGCGGCTGCCAGTTGCGGCCGCGCTTCTCGTAGAAGGCATTGCCGCCGGCAACCATGGTGTAGTGCATGTTCTTGTAGGGGAAGCGCAGGCCGGCGGTGTGGAAATACATCGTGTTCTTGAGCTTGGCCTTGCGCTCGCCCTTGAGCACGGCGTCGGCGGCCTCCTCGACATCGGGCATTGCACGCGAGTTCATCGGCCTGGTCATGACGCCCGGTGCGAACTGCCCGGGCTCGCCCACCACCTGGCAGATGGTGCTGCCATGATTGCCCGAGCGCAGCCGGTTCATCACCACCGTGCCGACGGCGACCATGCCGTCGCGGCTCGACCGGTTGGATTCGAAGAACATCGCCCGTTCCAGGCATTCCCTGTCCTTCGGCGTATGGCTGTAGGCGCGCGAACTCAGGAAGCTCGGCGTGATGGCGTCGGTCAGGCTGGCAACCGACATGCCGTGCGAGGTGGTCTGGCTGCAAGCGGCCAAGAAAAGGGGAGACGTGACGACGCCGAGCAATAGCGGCGTCTTCCATCGCGTGGCTATCAACAGGTAACCCTCTCACTTCAATGCCCGCCCCCAGGCTGCGGCAAGAATGAGACACTTTCGGGCAAAATGATGGCCAAAACGTTATTAACGGCGGACTGTTGCCGAATTGACACAAATCGAGGCTTTCCAGATGGATCGGGCCGTCGTTTCACACGGACGATGACCGCCTTTTCTTCGTTTTGCCGCAATTCCGCTGGGCTAAATGCCATGCGCTTTTCCGGAATAGTCTATCGCCCGGCGGCGATTGCCGCCGGCCGACCGGGTTCGATCTCTTCGACCGTGTCTGAAAACAGGCCCCGCCTGAGAAACAGCGCCCGCGCCTCCCTGGCCGTCGGCGCGATCTTGCCCGGCCAGTCGCTGTCGATGAACTCGGCCTTGGTGAAATCAGGATTTGTTTCGGAGGCCGCCTCCAGGAACTCGGCGATTTCCAGCACGATGGCGCGTTCATCCTTCGAAAGCGCCGACGTGCCGGCCTCGATCGACGGGCGGCGCACGAAATCCTCGAAGAGATTGAAGTAGCCCTTGATGCCGACGAGATCGACACCCGCATCGCAATCGGCGAGGATTTCCAGAATCTCGTAGATCCTGTTGCGGATACGCTGCTCGATCAGTCTTTCGGACGGCTCGCCGATCATGGCCGCGCCGGTCTCAGCTTATGCATATCGTTGCCCCAAAACCGCTGCGTACTTTTGGGCGACATGCATTAGAAAGGCAGTTTCATTCCCGGCGGGATGGGCAGGCCGGCGGTCAACGCCTTGGTCTTTTCCTGCATGATCTGCTCGACCTTGGCCTTGGCGTCATTGTGCGCGGCAAGAATCAAATCCTCGAGGATTTCGACCTCGTCTTCCCTAAACAAAGACGGGTCGATCTTCAGCGACTTGATGTCGAACTTTCCGCTCAACGTGATGCTGACCAAGCCGCCGCCGGCCTGGCCGACGGCTTCGACCGTGGCGATCTCATCCTGCATGGCCTGGAACTTGGCCTGCATTTCCTTCGCCTTGCCCATCAGGCCGAGAAGATCTTTCATGGTCCGATCCTTTGCGGATTAGTGCTGGATATCAGGGTTCGTCGTCATCGGCCGGCGGCTCGACCGGCATTTCGGCTTCGGTCGCGTCGGCGTCCGGCGTATCGGGAATGCGCACATCGATGATCTTGGCGCCGGGAAAGCGGGCCAGGATGGCGGCCACGGTCGGGTCGTTCCTGGCGTCGAGGAAGGCGTTTTCCCGCTTCGTCGATTCCATTTCGGCCAACGTCTGGCCGCCGTCTTCCTTCGACAGCGACACCAGCCAGCTGCGGCCGGTCCAGGCGCGCAGTTTCGTCGTCAGCTCGTTGAGCAGCATCTTGGGCGCGTCATCGGTCAGGCTGACGTCGATGCGGCCGGGTTCCATGTGCACCAGACGGATGCAGCGCTTGACCAGCACCTTGAAGGCGATGTCGCGCTGCGCGTCGGCGAGGGCAACGATGTCGGCCAGCGATTTCAGCGGTAGGGCTTGCGTCTCCGGCGCCGACTGCGGGGGCGCTAGGAAGGCGGCCGGAGCGGGCGTGGCCTCGACCAGCCGCATGGTCTGCGCGCCGCCCGACCCGCCAGGCATGCGCGCCTGCGCCACGGCGCTGGCGCCATTGCCGCCTGCACCGCCATTGCCGGGGTTCACGGGCGCGCCGTTCGGGCGCGGCGCGGCGCCAGTCTTCGAAGCACCGCTCTCCAGCGATCTCAGCGCCTCGTCCAATGTCGGCAGGTCGGCGGCGTGCGCCAGCCGGATCAACACCATTTCGGCGGCACTGACCGGCCGGTTGGAGGACTGCACCTCGGGAATGCCCTTGAGCAGCATCTGCCAGGTCCGTGACAGCACGCGGACCGACAGCGCCCTGGCGAAATCGGCGCCGCGCTGGCGCTCGTCCTGCGACAGCGAGGCATCGTCCATGGCGGTCGGCACGAAGCGCAAACGGGTGACGAGGTGGTTGAACTCGGCCAGATCGATGAGCACGGCGGCCGGATCGGCGCCGGTGTCGTATTGCGCGCGGAATTCGCCGAGTGCCGCCGCCACATCGCCCTTCATCACATATTCGAACAGATCGACGATGCGGGCGCGGTCGGCGAGCCCCAGCATGGCGCGCACGGCCTCGGCGCTGACGGAGCCGGCGCCATGGGCGATCGCCTGGTCGAGAATGGAGAGCGAATCGCGGGCGGAACCTTCCGCAGCGCGCGCGATCATGGCCAGCGCGTCGTCGTCGACTGAAATGCCTTCCTTGCCGGCGATCGAGGAGAGATGCGCGACCAGCGCGCCGGCGTCGATGCGCCGCAGGTCGAAACGCTGGCAGCGCGACAGGACGGTGATCGGAACCTTGCGGATCTCGGTGGTGGCGAAGATGAACTTGACGTGCGGCGGCGGTTCTTCCAGCGTCTTCAGCAAGCCGTTGAAGGCCTGCGTGGACAGCATGTGCACTTCATCGATGATGTAGACCTTGTAGCGAGCCGAGACGGGCGCATAGCGCACGCGCTCAATGATGTCCCTGATGTCGTCGATACCGGTGTGCGAGGCGGCGTCCATCTCGATGACGTCGACATGGCGGCCTTCCATGATCGCCTGGCAATGCTCGCCAAGCACGGCGAGGTCGACCGAGGGCTGGTCAACAGTGGCGGTTTTATAATTCAGGGCACGCGCCAGTATGCGCGCCGTCGTGGTCTTGCCGACGCCGCGCACGCCGGTCAGCATCCAGGCCTGGGCAATGCGGCCAGTGGCAAAGGCGTTGGTGAGGGTGCGCACCATCGGCTCCTGGCCGACGAGCTCGGAGAAATTCGACGGACGGTATTTGCGCGCCAGCACGCGATAGGCAGCGGCCTTGCCCGTCGCCAGGCTATCGGGCCCCGAATTTCCGGCTTCGCTCATTCGCCCGTTAAGCTCCAAAAGGCCGCCCAAAGGCGCCGATTCCTGCGCATAGTCTCGCCCGCGCTGCAATGCGTCGTCAATGTCGCGGGGAGGGCCGATGAGGTGGGAGGCTGGAACAATGACCCGTTCCGGGCTCGTTAGGGCTGCTTCCTTCCGGACCTGACCCGGTTGGCGAGTGGATCGTCCACCACCAACCTCCCGCTGTCCATATCGGCAATTGCGCGACGAAATGCAAGTGCGCAGGCAAATCGGCACCGCGAACCACGAGATTCGCTTGCAGCCCCGGTGCAGCCGCTTTAGCGTTCAGGGTTTGAGGAAGCCAAGAAAAGCAAGGGAAACGCCGATGCTGCCGGGCCTGAAGGCCGGATTCACGCTGGATGCCCGGCTGGAGGCTGACAGCGAGCAGTTGATGTGGCTTGGGCTGTGCGAATTGCGTGTGATGAACGACCGCCGCTGGCCATGGCTGCTGCTCGTGCCGCAGCGCCCGGGCGCGGAGGAAATCCACGACATGACGCCGCTCGACCAGGCGATGCTGACCTTCGAGACCAACATGGTGGCGCAGGCGCTGAAGAAGGTGAGCGGCTGCACCAAGATCAACACCGGCGCGCTCGGCAACATCGTGCGCCAACTGCATGTCCACATCATCGCACGATCCGAGGGCGACCCCGGCTGGCCCGGCCCGGTGTGGGGACATGGCCTGCGCGAGCCCTATGAGCCTTCCGACCTGCGCCGGTTTGCCGAAACGATAAGGGCGGCGCTATAAGCCTTCCCCGTGTCCATCCCAAGCATGTCCATCCCAAAGCACCAGAGTCCCTATGAGCTTCCGCCTGTTTGACGCGCCCCTGCGCGAGCCGAGCCAGTTCGTCGGCTTTGCCGGCAACACGATCGACCGGCAATCCGAGAACCGAGCCGACGATTCGGTCGAAAAGGCGCTGGCCGATCCGACGACACGGCTGCTTTTGATGAATGGCGGCCGGCTCCACCTGAAACTGGCGGATGGCGGTTTCGACCCTTGGTACCGCGTCGCCGAGAGCGAGCCCTTCAGCCCTTCCTTCACCCAGGGCGTCCTGCTCGGGTTTTCCGAACAGGGGCCGGTGCTGGCGGTCCTGGCCGGCATCGATCCCGAACAGTTGCCTGAAACCGTCAAGGCGATCGATTACCGCTCGGTCTATATGCAAGGGCTGATCGACGAGGCCGCCGCCGGCGCGATGGCGCAAGGGGCGGCCCTGCTCGCCTGGCACGCCAGCCACCGCTTCTGCAGCAAATGCGGCACCGAATCGCAGATGCGGGCGGGTGGCTACAAACGCCATTGCTCCAATTGCGGCACCGAGCATTTTCCGCGCACCGACCCGGTGGCGATCATGCTGACGGCGACGCGGGAGAAATGCCTGCTCGGGCGCGGCCGGCATTTTGGGCCGGGCATGTATTCGGCGCTTGCCGGCTTCATCGAGCCGGGCGAGACGATCGAGGCGGCGGTGCGCCGCGAAACGCTGGAGGAAGCCGGAATACGGCTCGGCCGCGTCGTCTACCACGCCAGCCAACCCTGGCCGTTTCCCTATTCGCTGATGATCGGCTGCTTCGGCGAGCCGCTCAACGACGACATCCAGGCCGATCTCGACGAGTTGGAGGACTGCCGCTGGTTTTTGCGCGACGAGGTGCGCCTGATGCTGGACCGTGCGCACCCCCACGCCCTGGTCACGCCGCCGAAAGGCGCCATCGCGCATCACCTCATCCGTGCCTGGGTCGACAGCGAATTGTGAATATCGAAGTCATTGCAGGAGAGACAAATGATCCGTCACACCGTCGTCTTCACGCTGAAGCACCCGCCGCATTCGCTGGAGGAAAAGCGATTTCTCGTCGACGCCAGGAAAATCCTCTCGGCGATCCGGGGCGTCACGCATTTCGAGCAATTGCGGCAGGTCAGCCCCAAGAACGATTATCGGTTCGGCTTCTCGATGGAGTTCGCCGACCAGGCCGCCTACACCAGGTACAACGACCATCCCGACCATGTCGCCTTCGTGCGCGACCGCTGGGTGCCGGAGGTCGAGACCTTCATGGAGATCGACTACGTGCCGCTGGGCTGGTAGCTCAATCCGCCACCTTCCACTGCTCGCGCGACTGGCTGGCCGGATAGACGCCGAGGATCCGCACTTCCCGCGAGAAGAAGCGAAGCTCGTCCAGCGCCAGCTTGACCAGCGGATCGTCTGGGTGGCCCTCGATGTCGGCGTAGAACAGCGTCGCCGTGAAGGCGCCGAGCTGATAGCTCTCCAGCTTGGTCATGTTGATGCCGTTGGTGGCGAAGCCGCCCATGGCCTTGTAGAGCGCGGCCGGCACGTTGCGGACGCGGAAGATGAAGGTCGTCATCATCTTGACGTCGGGTGCCGGGCGCTCGGCCCATTGCTTGTTCTTGGTCAGGACCACGAAGCGGGTGACGTTGCTGTCGGTGTCCTCGACGTTCTCCTCGATGATATCGAGCCCGTAGAGCGTCGCGGCCAGCGCCGGAGCGAGCGCGGCCATGGTGCGGTCCTTGACTTCGGAGACCATTTTGGCGGCGCCCGCCGTGTCACCGGCGACTACTCCTTTCCAGCCATTCTTGCGGATGTATTTGCGGCACTGGCCGAGTGCGTGGATGTGGGTGTGCACGGTCTTGATCTCGTCGCGCCTGACGCCGGGCAGCACCATCAGCTGGAAATGGATCGGCAGGAAATATTCGCCGACAATGTGCATCCTCGATTCCGGCAGAAGATGGTGGATGTCGGCAACGCGTCCGGCGATGGTGTTCTCGATCGGGATCATGGCGAGATCGGCCTTGCCGGTCTCGACGGCATTGAACGCGTCCTCGAAGGTCGGGCACGGCAACGGCTCCATCGAGGGATAGACATTGCGGCAGGCGGTGTCGGAATTGGCGCCCGGCTCGCCCTGGAAGGATATTCTGTTGGTCTTTTCAGGCATGCGGATATCTCAGTTTGAAAGAATTTCCCTGGCGCGTTCCAGGTCATGCGGCGTGTCGACGCCAAGCGGCAGCGACTGCACGATCTCGGCGTCGATGCGCATGCCGGCCTCCAGTGCCCGCAGCTGCTCCAGCCGCTCGCGGCGCTCCAGCGGCGACGGCTTCAGCGCGACGAAACGCTCGAGCGCGGCGCGGCGATAGGCGTAGAGACCGACATGGTGATAGAGCGGCCCCTCGCCCCACGGTGCAGTGGCGCGGGTGAAATAGAGCGCCCGCAACCGCGTGCCGGAGAGCGGCGAGCCGACGATCTTGACGACGTTGGAGTTGGTCTTTTCCTCCTCGCGAACGATCTCGACGCCGAGCGTGGCGATATCGACCATGGCGTCCTCGAACGGCCTGAGCGAGGCTGCGATGATTGCGGGATCGATGGTCGGCAGGTCGCCCTGCACATTGACGATCGTTTCGACCTTGCCCAGGGGATCAAGAGCAACCAACGCCTCGTGGATGCGATCCGAGCCGGACTCATGATCCATGCGCGTCATCACCGCCTCGAAACCATGCGCGCGCACCGCCTCGGCCACGCTCTGCGTGTCGGTTGCCACCACCACCCGGCCAAGGCCGGCTTCGGCCGCGCGGCGGGCGACATGCACGATCATCGGCGCGCCTGATATATCGGCCAGCGGCTTGCCCGGCAGGCGGGTCGAGGCCATGCGGGCCGGTATCAGGATCAAGGTGGACATCGGTCTGGCAGGCGTCCGAAACGAGGAGGGGAAAAGTGGCAAAAGGTCTCACTGGCAGCGCCCTTATAGGTGTTGCAACGCCCGAGCAAAAGACCTAGTTTCCGCCCGATTTGACCGGCTCTGGAGGGCAGGTCTCGATACCGACGGACGGAATGGACGGATCAGTCCGCCGGAAAAGGGAGCAAGGGGCGAATGGATTCCAACGAAGTCAACAAACTGCTCGCCGGATTGCTCGGAACTGTCTTCGTCGTTTTCTCGGTCGGCCTGGTGTCGGACGCGCTGTTTGCCTCGCCCGCGCCGGAAAAGCCCGGCTTCGCCATCGAGGCGGCGGAACCGGCCGAAGGTGGAGCCGCCGCTCCGGCAGCAGCCGAAAAGCCGATCGCCGACCTCCTAGCCAGTGCCAGCGTCGACCAGGGCGCTGCTATCTTCAAGAAATGCCAGGCCTGCCATTCCGGCGAAAAGGGCGGCCCAAACAAGGTCGGCCCCGATCTTTGGGATCTCGTCGACCGCCCGGTCGCCGAGCATGAAGGCTTCGCGTATTCGGCCGGCATGAAGGAATTCTCCAAGGGCGGCTCCGAGAAGTGGACCTACGACAACATCAACCACTTCATCACCTCGCCGAAGAAATTCGTGAAGGGCACGGCGATGGGCTTTGCCGGCCTGCCGAAGGAAGAAGACCGCGCCAACGTCATCGCCTATCTGCGCACGCTGTCGGACAACCCCAAGCCGCTGCCGGCGCCGGGCGCCGCCGCGGACGCCAGCGCGCCGGCCAAGCCCGCCGATGGAGCCGCCCCGGCAAAGCCTGCGGCGCCTGCCGCTTCGGCAGCGCCTGCGCCGGCCGCACCGGCAAAATAACCGGAAATACCGTGATCATCTTGAAAAAGCCGGGTTCTGCCCGGCTTTTTCGTTAGGGAAAACGCATGGTGCGGCGACAAAGCCGCGCATGGCGGTTTTCACGAGCGCCAAATCATCTAGATTGCGTCTGGATGATCCGCAGGCATGACGAAGAGGATAGTGCATGACGGTTGGCCGAACGCTTCTCAAGTCGTTGTTGGCGGCGGCCTTGCTGGCGGCGGGATTGCAGGCAACCCGGGCCGATGAGTGGCGGACCACCTCATCGCTGATCGGCGAATCCAAATACGGCGACAATTTCCAACACTATGACTACGTCAATCCGAACGCGCCGAAGGGCGGCACGCTGAATTCGGTGCTGCTTGGCACCTATGACAGCTTCAATCCCTATATCGTCCAGGGATCGCCGGCGGCAGGTCTCGCCGGATTCGGCGGCGGCCTGCTCTACGACACGCTGATGGAGCAGGCGACCGATGAGGGCAGCGTCAGCCATCCCCTGATCGCCGACGCCTACAAATACCCGGCTGACTATTCCTCGGCGACGTACCGGCTCGATCCGCGCGCCAAATGGCATGACGGCCAGCCGATCACCGTCGACGACGTGATCTGGTCGTTCAAGGTGCTAAAGGCGAACAGCCCGCAATACAGCCGCTACTTCGAGAACGTCACCGATGCGGTGGCAATCTCCGACCGCGAGGTCGAATTCCATTTCAACCAGAAGGGCAACCGCGAACTGCCCAAGATCATGGGCGACCTTGCCGTGCTGCCGAAACACTGGTGGGAAGGCACGGACGCCGGCGGCAAGAAGCGCGACGTCACCAGGCCGACATTGGAAATCCCGCTCGGCTCGGCCGCCTACAAGATCGCCAGCTTCAAGCCGGGTTCGGAAATCGTCTGGCAGCGCGTGCCGGACTATTGGGCGGCCAAGCTGCCGGTGAAGGTAGGCCGCGAGAATTTCGACACGCGCCGATACACCTACATCCTCGACGACAATGCCGCCTGGCTTGCCTTCACCAAGGGGGGGCTGGAAGACATCAACCGTGAATACAGTTCCCGCAAATGGGCGACGGCCTATAATTTCCCGGCCATCCAGGCCGGCGACGTCATCAAGAAGGATTTCCAGACCCACTCGCCACAGCCGATGCAGGGCTTTGCTCTCAACCAGAGGCGGCCGCTGTTCCAAGACCGGCTGGTCCGCGAAGCACTGACCATACCGTTCGACTTCGAAAGCATGAATCGTACGCTGTTCTTCGGTTTCAATACCCGAACATCAAGCTATTTCCAGGGTACCGAACTAGCATCCAGCGGATTGCCGCAGGGCAAGGAACT
Organism: Mesorhizobium sp. WSM3626; assembly: GCF_000513935.1. Taxonomy (GTDB): domain Bacteria; phylum Pseudomonadota; class Alphaproteobacteria; order Rhizobiales; family Rhizobiaceae; genus Mesorhizobium; species Mesorhizobium salmacidum. Next base: position 133,993 of record NZ_AZUY01000003.1, read on the forward strand.
GGAAATCCTGGAAAAATACCGCGACAAGCTGCCGCCGGAACTCTTCACCCAGGAATTCAAGCTGCCTGTCTACGACTCTCCGCAAGCGGAGCGAAAGTACCTGAAGCAGGCCGTCGATCTCTTCGCCAAGGCCGGATGGCTCATCAAGGGTGGCAAGATGGTCAACGCCAAGACAGGCGCACCGTTCAAGTTCGAGATCCTCGGCTGGAATGACACAGACCAGGTGATCGCCAGCCCCTATATAGCCAATCTGCGCAAGATCGGCGTCGACGCTACTCTGCGCATCATCGACCAGACGCAGTACATCAACCGCGTCAACAACTTTGATTTCGATGTCGTGACGGGTCTGTTCGGCCAGTCGGATTCGCCCGGCAACGAGCAGCGCGATTTCTGGAGTTCCAAGGCGGCCGATGCGCCTGGTTCGCGCAACCTGATGGGCATCAAGGATCCAATCGTCGATGCGCTGGTCGATCGCATCATCTTCGCCACCGATCGCGATGATCTCGTCGCCGCCACACACGCACTCGACCGCGTCCTGCTGTGGAACTTCTATGTGGTGCCGCAATATTACCGTTCCGCGGTCTGGCTGGCCTATTGGAACAAGTTCAAGTTCCCCGACAAGCAGCCTGCCTATGTGGGCGCCGATATCGATTCCTGGTGGGTCGATCTCGACAAGGAAAAAGCGCTGGCGGCCAAATACAAGGGCGGCAATTGATGGCGGCGCTGCCCCGCCGCGATTTCCTGGCTTTGGGCGGCGCCGCCGCTGCCGCCGCCTTGATCCCGGGCAAAGCCTTCGCAAACATTGCGACCGGCACCAAGCTGCACGGTCTGTCCGCCTTCGGCGATCTCAAATACAAGCCTGATTTCCCGCATTTCGACTATGTCAATCCGGACGCGCCCAAGGGCGGCCAGATGAATTTCGCGCCGCCCAACGCAACCCTCAATCAGAGCTTCCTGACTTTCAACACGCTGAATTTCCTGGTGTTGAAAGGGGAGGCGCCGCCGCGCGCCGAACTCTGCTTCGATTCCCTGATGACAAGTGCGCTCGATGAGCCGGATGCGGTCTATGGCTTGCTTGCCGAGTCCGTCACGCTGTCGCAAGACCGCAACGGCTTCCGCTTCGCGCTTCGACCGCAAGCGCGTTTCCACGACGGCTCGCCGCTGACCGCCGAGGACGTCGCCTTCGCGCTGAAACTTTACAAGGACCAAGGCCACCCGAACCTTTCCAAGGCGCTGCGGCATATGACGGAAGCGGTCGCGGTCGATCCAGTCACCCTTGCCCTGACCTTCAATGGCGAACAGTCGGCGCAAAACATCCTGGCGGTCGTGGGAATGCCGATCGTGTCCAAGGCCTTTTATTCGGCCAACAATTTCGATGCCTCGACGATGACACCGCCGCTTGGCTCGGGACCCTACAGAATTGGGCGCGTGGCGGCCGGACAGACTGTCGAATATGACCGCGTGGCCGACTATTGGGGCCGCGATCTCCCGGTGAACCACGGCCTGTACAATTTCGATCGTATCCGCATCGATTTCTATCTCGACCGGCAGGCGGCCTTCGAAGCGTTCAAGAAAGGCGACACGCATTTTCGCGAGGAATTCACCGCGCGTGTATGGGCGACCGGATACGACTTTCCAGCGTTGAAGGACGGCAAGGTCGTCAAACGGGAATTTCCCGGCGAGAAGACCCNGGACATGCAGGGCGTCGCTCTGAACCAGCGTCGTCCGCAATTTCGCGATGAACGGGTGCGACGGGCGATCGCCAGATGCTTCGATTTCGAATGGATGAAGCGGGCGCTGTTTTACGGCTCTTACGAACGCGCTCAATCGAATTTCGAACGGTCGAATTACAAAGCCGAAGGCCTGCCCTCGCCCGAGGAATTGGCCCTGCTGGAGCCGTTCAGGGCCGAGTTGCCGCCAGAGGTCTTCGGTGAGGCCGTAACGCAGCCTCTCTCCGACGGGTCGGGCCATGACCGCAAGCAGCTGGGCGAGGCTTCGCGATTGCTTGCGCAAGCCGGCTGGAAGCGTGTGGGCAGTTTTCTCGTCAACGACAAGGGTGAGCGGCTGCGGGTTGAAATGCTGGCGGAGGATGACGGCATCGTTCGCATCTACACCCCTTGGTCCGAGAATATGAAGGCGATCGGAATCGACGCATCGATCCGGCAAGTCGATTCAGCGCAATACGAACAGCGGCAGAGCGATTTCGACTTCGATCTCGACATGCTGCATTGGTCGATCGGAGCGACACCGACTGATGACGGGCTGGAAATGCTCTATGATTCCCGGATGGCTGATACACCGGGGCAGCGCAATTATCCGGGTACGAAAAGCAAGGCCATCGATGCGCTGATCGTGGCGGCCGGCAAGGCGCAAAGCCGCGCAGAACTCGTCACCGCGCTCAGGGCGCTCGACCGGGTCTTGCGCGCGCGGCTAGACTGGATTCCAACATACTATCTGGCGAATCACCGCGTCGCCTATTGGGATATGTTCGGCTTTGTCGAGCAAAAGCCCGATTTCGGCTTTCCGGTCGAGACGCTGTGGTGGTTCGATAAAGGCAAGGCGGCAAAAATTGGCAAAGGCTGAGATGTTCGCACGAGCAGGACGCGAGGCCTGATGGGCGCCTATATACTGCGCCGTATCCTTTTGATGATCCCGACCCTGTTCGGCATCATGGCGATATCCTTCGCCGTCATCCAGTTCGCCCCAGGCGGCCCGGTCGAGCAAGTCATCGCCAAGCTGACCAACCAGGGCGGCAGCGACCGCCTCGGCGGTGGCGGCGGCGACGCGGGCGGCTCCAATTTCGATGCTGCCGGCGATGTCGGTTCGAAATATCGCGGCGCCCAGGGTCTCGACCCCGAATTCATCAAGAAGCTGGAGAAGCAGTTCGGCTTCGACAAGCCGCCGCTCGAACGCTTCGGCATGATGCTGTGGAATTACGCCAGGTTCGATTTCGGCAACAGCTATTTCCGCGATATTTCCGTGCTCGACCTGATCCTTGAGAAGATGCCTGTGTCGATTTCGATCGGGCTCTGGATCACGTTGTTGTCCTATCTGATCTCGATCCCGCTCGGCATCCGCAAGGCTGTGAAGGACGGCAGCCCCTTCGACGTCTGGACCAGCGGCGTCGTCATTGTCGGCTATGCCATTCCGGGCTTCCTGTTCGGCATCCTTTTGATGGTGCTGTTTGCCGGCGGCTCGTTCTGGGACTGGTTCCCGTTGCGCGGCATCGTTTCCGACAATTGGGACCAGTTGTCCTGGCCGGCCAGGATTGCCGATTATTTCTGGCACATGACCTTGCCGCTGACGGCGCTGGTGCTGTCGGCCTTCGCCACGACGACGCTTTTGACCAAGAACTCGTTCCTGGAGGAAATCCGCAAGCAGTATGTGGTGACGGCGCGCGCCAAGGGCCTGTCGGAACGGCAGGTGCTTTACGGGCACGTCTTCCGCAACGCCATGCTGATCGTCATCGCCGGCTTCCCGGGCGCCTTCATCTCGGCCTTCTTCACCGGCTCGCTGCTGATCGAGAACATCTTTTCCCTCGACGGGCTCGGCCTGCTCGGCTTCCGGTCGGTGGTCGAGCGCGACTATCCCGTGGTGTTCGCCAATCTCTATATCTTCTCGCTGCTTGGCCTGTTCGTCGGGCTCCTGTCCGACCTGATGTACACCTGGGTCGATCCGCGCATCGATTTCGAGCGGAGAGACGTCTGATGTCGGAGGCAAGCGTTACCGCCGGTGTCTTGCCGGAGCGGCTCCCACGGCCGTTCCTGTCGCCGCTCAACAAGCGTCGCCTGCAGAATTTCAAGGCCAACCGGCGCGGCTACTGGTCGCTGTGGATTTTCCTCGTTCTGTTCGTGCTGTCGCTGTTTGCCGAATTCATCGCCAACGACAAGCCGATCATCGCTTCCTACAAGGGCGAAATCCTTTTCCCGGTGATGGTCGCTTACCCCGAGGAGAAATTCGGCGGCTTCTATGCCGTCACTGACTATCGCGACCCGGTAATCCAGGACGAGATCAATGCCCATGGCTGGATGATCTGGCCGCCGATCCGCTATTCCTACCAGACCGTCAACAACGCCATTCCCGAAGCGGCACCCGCCAAGCCGTCGTGGGAATATGACGCCAAGACGCGCTGCAACCAGTATCCACAAGGAGCCGATGACCCGGCCTGCAATGTCGGTAACTGGAACTGGTTCGGCACCGACGACCAGGCGCGCGACGTGCTGGCGCGAGTCATCTACGGTTTCCGCATTTCGGTGCTGTTCGGCCTGATCCTGACCGCGGGCTCGGCGCTGATCGGCGTCGGCGCCGGTGCGTTGCAGGGCTATTTCGGCGGCTGGACCGATCTGCTGTTCCAACGCTTCATCGAGATCTGGTCGGCCATTCCCGTGCTTTATCTGCTGCTGATCGTCGCCGCCATCCTGCCGCCGGGCTTTTTCATCCTGCTTGGCCTGATGCTGCTGTTCTCCTGGGTGGCGCTGGTAGGCGTGGTGCGGGCCGAGTTCCTGCGCGCCCGCAACTTCGAATATGTCAACGCGGCGCGCGCGCTCGGCGTGCGCAACCGCACCATCATGTTCCGGCACCTGCTGCCCAACGCGATGGTGGCGACATTGACCTTCCTGCCCTTTTTGCTGAGCGGATCTATCTCGACGCTGACCTCGCTCGACTATCTCGGCTTCGGCCTGCCGCCCGGCTCCGCCTCGCTCGGCGAACTGCTCAAGCAGGCACAGCGCAACCTCAACGCGCCTTGGCTCGGCATATCCGGCTTCGTCGTCATCTCGCTGATGCTGTCGCTGCTGGTCTTTGTCGGCGAGGCGACGCGCGACGCCTTCGATCCGCGCAAGACGTTCAAATGAGCGAAGCCCCCTTGCTCAGCGTCCAGGACCTCAGCGTCGCCTTCAGCCAGGACCGCGGCCAGTCTGTCGCCGTCGACCATATCTCGTTCGACATCGCCAGGGGCGAGACTGTGGCGCTTGTCGGCGAATCCGGCTCCGGCAAATCGGTCTCGGCGCTGTCGGTGCTGAAGCTGCTGCCCTACCCCAGCGCCAGCCACCCATCGGGCAAGATCCTGTTCCAGGGCGCCGACCTGCTGGCCATGAGCGAGAAGCAATTGCGGCAGGTGCGCGGCAACAAGATCACCATGATCTTCCAGGAGCCGATGACCTCGCTCAATCCGTTGCACACGATCGAGCACCAGATCGTCGAGATCCTGAAGCTGCATCAAGGCATGAGCGACCGTCCGGCCAAGGCGCGCACGCTGGCCCTGCTGAAAGAGGTCGGCATCCGCGATCCGGAAAAACGGCTCGATGCCTATCCGCACCAGCTTTCGGGCGGCCAGCGCCAACGCGTCATGATCGCCATGGCGCTCGCCAACGAGCCGGAACTGTTGATCGCCGACGAGCCGACGACGGCACTCGACGTCACCGTGCAGGCACAGATCCTCGAACTGCTCGCGGGCCTCAAAAGCCGCAAGGGCATGTCGATGCTGTTCATCACCCATGACCTCGGCATCGTACGCAAGATCGCCGACCGGGTCTGCGTGATGACCAAGGGCAAGATCGTCGAGACCGGACCGACCAAGGACATCTTCGCCAGCCCGCAGCACCCCTATACGCGTCATCTTCTGGCCGCCGAGCCGAAAGGCAAGCCACCAGCCGCCAATGCCGAAGCCAAGCCTGTCATGACCGGCAAGGACATCAAGGTCTGGTTTCCGATCAAGCAGGGCTTCTTCCGGCGCACTGTCGATCATGTGAAGGCGGTCGACGGCATCGACGTCACGGTGCGCGCCGGCCAGACGCTGGGCGTGGTTGGAGAATCCGGCTCCGGCAAGACCACGCTCGGCCTGGCGCTGGCGCGCATGATCTCGTCGACCGGAACCATCAAGTTCAACGGCCGCGACATCAACCAGCTCACCTTCAACGCCATGCGGCCGCTCAGGCGCGAACTGCAGATCGTCTTCCAGGACCCGTTCGGTTCGCTCAGCCCGCGCATGTCGATCGCCGAGATCATCGAGGAAGGCCTGAAGATCCACGAGCCGAAGCTGTCGCCCGACGAGCGCGACGACAAGGTGGCCGCCGTGCTGAAGGAAGTCGGCCTCGACCCGGCGACCCGAAACCGCTATCCGCACGAATTTTCCGGTGGCCAGCGCCAGCGTGTCGCCATCGCGCGCGCCATGGTGCTCAACCCGCGCTTCGTCATGCTGGACGAGCCGACATCGGCGCTCGACATGAGCGTGCAGGCGCAGGTCGTCGATCTCCTGCGCAATTTGCAGGCCAAGCACGACCTCGCCTATCTCTTCATCAGCCATGACCTCAAGGTCATCCGGGCGCTGGCCAATGACGTCATCGTCATGCGCAACGGCCAGATCGTCGAAGCCGGCCCTTCCGAACAGATTTTTGGAAATCCGCAAACCGACTATACTCGGGCGCTGATCTCGGCCGCCTTCAAGATCGAGACGGCGCCGACAGGCGTGGTCAGCGAGTGATCCGCATAAGGAAGGACTGAACGAACCGCGATGGAAAAAGGCCGCATCCTGCTTGCCGTCACCGGCTTTCATCCGCAGCGCTGGCGCGACCTGTTGTCGGCGGAGCGCGAGGTGGTGCTGGAGCCGGACGGCGCCAAAGATCCCTCGATCACCTATGCGGTGGTCTGGAAGCACAAGCCCAACCTGATGTCGTCGCTGCCCAATCTGCGCGCCATCTTCTCTATCGGCGCCGGCGTCGATCATATCTTCGCCGATCCCGGCCTGCCCGACGTGCCGATCGTCAAGGTCGTCGCCGACAACCTCACGCAGTACATGACCGAGTACGTCGTCTGGCGGGTGCTCGACCATCATCGGCAGGGCCTGCTCTACAGGTCGCAGCAGCTGAAGAAGATCTGGCACGAACCGCAACAGAGGCCGGCCGGCGACATTTCCGTCGGCATCATGGGTCTCGGCAGTCTCGGCCGGGCCGCGGCCTCGGTACTTCTCTCGCTCGGCTTCGCGGTCAACGGCTGGTCGCGCACCGACCGGCCGATGAATGGGGTGGCGACCTATTCCGGCGAAGCAGGCCTGATCCCGTTCCTCAATGCCACCGACATTCTGGTGGTGCTTCTGCCGTTGACGCCGGATACGCAAGGCATCATCAATTACGGCGTGCTGAAGGAGTTGCGCAAGCGCAACGGGCTTGGCGGCTCGGTGCTGATCAACGCCGGGCGTGGGCGCCTGCAGAAGGACGCCGACATCGTGCGGGCATTGGACGACGGTACGCTGAAGGAAGCGAGCCTCGACGTGTTCGAGGTCGAACCGCTGCCGAAGACCAGTCCGCTGTGGCGCCATCCGAAAGTGTTCGTGACGCCGCATGCCGCGGCGACCTCCGATCCCGTGCACCTGGCGCCGATCATGCTGCGCCAGATGGACGCTTTCGAGCGCGGCGAGAAGCTCGACAATCTGGTGGACCGCAAGGCGGGATATTAGCCAGACATCGTCGTCACCTGGCCAAGTCCCAGTCCTGAAAACATTTCTTGATCGCCCGAACCGAAGACAGCTGCAGCTTCTGCAGGTCGATCTGCTCCAACATCGCCCTGTATCTCTGCCGGTTTTTCGGCGTGGCCACGGCGATGTGGTGGATCATGTCCCATTTGATGCTGTCGCGCCCGCCTTCCAAGCCACCGCGCCTCTCCCTCTCGAACAGGGTTCGCCTGAAATAACGCAGCAGACTTGCCGAAGTGGAGATGTCCAGCAGGATCAATCCCGTCGCGCGCTGGAAGCGTTGCGGCATGCAGACCGAGTAGTTTCCGTCCATCACCCACCGCTCACCGGCGATCGCGGCGTCATGCAAGGCAATGAACTCGTCCCTCGGACGCTGCCCCCAATCCGTGTTGGGCAGATGAAAGAGCAGATCGAGATGGATGGGCGTCAGGCCACGCTTGCGCGCGATCGCGTCGGCAAGCGTCGACTTGCCGCTGTTGGACGGCCCCAAATGCAGATGCGATCGCCGAGGTCCGAGAGGTTCACCGGATGGATCCTAGCAAGATGGACGATTGGTCATCAGCCGGGTAGAGCGAACTTCTTCTGCTTGTCCGGCTTGCCGCAGTCGCGGCGATCGATGGACCGGTTCATGGCATCGATTTCGCCTGACGCCTTGTCGCTGTCGCGCTGGGCCTTGGAGCGCATGTCGGGCGTGAACGGGCCGAAGCCCATGGCGGGATTGGAGAAGGTCGGCTTGGCGGTGGTCGGGAGATTATATTGCTGCGCCAATCCGTTGCGCTGCGCCAGCAACTGATCGCATGGCACGCTGTCATATTGCAGCGAGGATTCGATGTTGGCGTCCTGCCGCTCGGACGCCGAGTTGCCGACGCAGCCGGCGGTTGCCAGGCAAGACGCCAAGATCATCATGTTCCAGCGCATCGAAGTGCTCCTCCCGGTATCCCACCCTGATGCGACCAGATCGCAAATATCAATCGCGCACGCAAATCGGACTTTTTCGCAGCAGTACCAAGCAGTGTCGGAATCGCCGCCGTGAGTATCATCGGACTTCAAGCCGCGTGCGCCTTCCGTGCCACGACGGCCAGCCCTTTGACGGGCTCGCGGCGATCCTGGCGGATGCTTGTTGGCTTCAACGCCACGATCGAGAGGCCGTTGGCCTCGAGGGTCCGCCTGACATAGCCCTCCGAATGGGCGTAGCGCCGCGACGGCTGCAGTGCCAAGTCGCCGCCATCCGCCAGGCTCTCGACGGAAAAGGCGAACAGGCCGTCCTGGGCGAGCAGGCCGGCGACCGTTCCAACAAAACCTTCGAGCCCGCCGATGTAGATCAGCACGTCGGCCGACGTCACCAGATCGGCCTTGTCGCCCGAATAGGAAAAATCCTGCAAATCCGCTTTTGTCAGCGCGTCATAGATATTTTTTGCCCGCGCTTTCCTCAGCATCCTTGCCGAAATATCGACGCCCTCCAGCCGGTCGACAATTGGCCTCAGCCTCTCGCCCATCAGTCCGGTGCCGCAGCCCAGGTCGAGCGCCAGGCGGAAGCGGCCCGGCCTTGCCTCGCGGATGGCGGCGTCGAGCACCTCGGGCAGCCGGTAGTCGAGCTTGCCGACCAGCATCTCCTCGAATGTCTCGGCATAGTGGTCGAAAAGCGTCTCGACAAAGGCGCTGGGCGGCGCCATCGAGGCCGGACCCCTGCCGATCAGCTGCAGTTTGAGAGCCGCGCCCTGGCGATCGGCCGGATCGAGTTTCATCGACGTCGTCCAGGCTTGCGCCGCCAGTCGAGCCTGCCTGATGCCTCCTGCATCTCGCCGAGCCGAAACCAGCCCATTGCCCATTGCGGCGCCAGTTCCAGCGCGCCGAGCAGCAACTCGGCCGCGGCAGTGTGATCGCCGGAGGCAAAGAGCATTTCGGCATAATCCGCACGGCGATCGGCGTTCGGGTCGCCCGACGAGGTCTGAAGCGGTTTCATGGTGATGGTTCCACCGGCAGGATAGCCGGCCCGCCATCTCTGTAGAGCAAAGCATGCCGAAGCTGAACCGAATTGAGCAGGCTTTGCCCGGGAGTCAGCAGTCTCGGGCAACAGGCTTCCCGCGCCGGAATTATATCCTATCTTGGCACCATGCGCGCCAGCGACCTGCTTCATCCCCGGCCCGAAGGCCTCTACTGCCCGCCGGGAGATTTCTTCATCGACCCGGTGCGGCCGGTGAACCGGGCGCTGATCACGCACGGCCATTCCGACCATGCGCGTTCCGGCCACGGCTCGGTGCTTGCGACGCAGCAGACGCTCGACATCATGGGGCTGCGCTATGGCGAGGACTTTGCCGGGACGACGCAGGCAGCTGCGTTCGGCGAGACGATTGCCATCGACGGCGTCGATGTCAGCTTTCATCCGGCTGGCCATGTGCTGGGCTCGGCGCAGATATCGGTCGAGCACCAGGGCAGGCGCATCGTCGCCTCCGGCGACTACAAGCGACAGAAGGACGCGACCTGCGCGCCGTTCGAGCCTATCGCCTGCGACGTCTTCATAACCGAGGCGACCTTTGGCCTGCCGGTGTTTCGCCATCCGCCCGACACGGAAGAGATCGCCCGCCTCTTGAAATCGGCGGCGCAATTCCCGGAGCGTTCGCATCTGGTCGGGGCCTACGCACTGGGCAAGGCGCAGCGGGTGATGCGGCTGCTGCGCGATGCCGGGTACGACAAGCCGCTCTACATCCATGGCGCGCTGGCCAAGCTCAGCGAATATTACCAGAGCCAGGGCATAGATCTCGGCGAACTCGAACCGGCGACGGTGGAGAGCGGTGCCAAGCAGGATTTCGCCGGCGCCATCGTGGTCGGCCCGCCATCGGCCTTCGCCGACCGCTGGGCGCGGCGCTTTCCCGATCCGATCTCGTGCTTCGCGTCGGGCTGGATGCGCATCCGCCAGCGCGCCAGGCAAGGCGGCGTCGAGCTGCCGCTGATCATCTCGGACCATGCCGACTGGGACGAACTGATCATCACCATCAAGGAGACCGGCGCCGAGGAAATCTGGGTCACGCACGGCCGAGAGGAAGCACTGGTGCGCTGGTGCGAGTTGGAAGGGATAGCGGCCAGACCACTGCATCTGGTGGGCTACGAGGACGAGGACGATTGAGGATGACACCCATCGATGCCGCGCTCTACGGCGCCCCCCTCTGTCCTGCCGGACATCTCCCCCTCGAGTGGGGAGATTGGCAGCTTTGGCGGCGTCGCTGTTTCTTCAACGTTGAAAGCTGGCGAAAGCAGACGCGACATCCGATCTCCCCCCTGGAGGGGGAGATGTCCGGCAGGACAGAGGGGGGCGCCTCGCGCAAACCTCTTCCCTTCGTGCGGTCCTCATCGCCATGAACCGCTTCGCCGAACTTCTCGACCGTCTGGTGCTGACGCCGTCGCGCAACGGCAAGCTGACGCTTCTGACCGATTATTTCCGCAGCGTCGAGGATCCCGATCGCGGCCTGGCGCTGGCGGCCATCACTGGCGATCTCAGGATTGCCGCGGTCAAGCCGGCCATGCTGCGCACGCTGGTCATCGAACGCATGGACCCGGTGCTGTTCGGCTATTCCTACGACTATGTCGGCGATCTCGCCGAGACGGTGTCGCTGGTCTGGCCGCAAACGCCTGGCAGGATCGCGAACCGCGAGCCGACGCTTGGCGAGGTGGTGGCGAAGCTGCAGGCGGCAAGCCGCTCCGACGGACCGAAGGTGCTGGCGGGGCTGCTCGACAGCGCCGGCATCTCGGCACGCTTTGCCATCATCAAGCTGGTCACCGGCGGTCTGCGCATCGGTGTCTCGGCGCGGCTGGCCAAACAGGCGCTGGCCGATTTTGGCAAGGTCGACGTCGCCGAGATCGAGGAGCTCTGGCATGGGCTGTCGCCGCCCTACACGGCGCTGTTCGCCTGGCTGGAAGGCAAGGCCGAAAAACCGCGCAACACGGCGATGGCGCTGTTCCGCCCGGTCATGCTGTCCAATCCGATCGGCGACGGCGACCTCGAGAAGCTCGATCCGGTGGACTATGCGGCCGAGTGGAAATGGGACGGGATCCGCGTCCAGGCGGTGGCCGAAGGCGGCATCCGCAGGCTCTATTCGCGCACCGGCGACGATGTCTCGGGCGCCTTTCCAGATCTCGCCGACGCCATGCATTTTTCCGCGACGCTCGATGGCGAGTTGCTGGTCGGCGATCCGCGAGAAGCGACGGGAACCTTCTCGGACCTGCAGCAGCGGCTGAACCGCAAGACGGTGACGCCGAAGATGCAGCAGCAGTATCCGGCCTTCATGCGCTGCTACGACCTGCTGCAGATCGGCGCGGAGGATCTGCGCGGACTGTCCTTCCGCGAGCGGCGCGGCCGTCTCGAAGCCTTCATCGGGACGCTCGATCCCAGCCGCTTCGATCTCTCCCCCTTCGTCGAGTTCACGGACTGGCAGGCGCTCGAGGACCTGCGCCGTGCGCCGCCGCATCCGATCATCGAAGGCGTGATGCTGAAGCGCTGGGATTCGCCGTATGTCGCGGGCCGGCCGAAGGGTCCGTGGTTCAAATGGAAGCGCGATCCGCACACGGTGGACGCCGTGCTGATGTATGCCCAGCGCGGCCACGGCAAGCGCTCGAGCTTCTATTCCGACTATACATTCGGCGTCTGGTCCGGAGCCGAGGGCGCGGAGGAACTGGTGCCGGTCGGCAAGGCCTATTTCGGCTTCACCGACGAGGAACTGAGGCAGATCGACAAATATGTCCGCGACAACACGGTCGAGCGCTTTGGGCCGGTGCGCTCGGTGCGCGCCGACCGCGACAATGGCCTGGTGCTGGAAGTCGCCTTCGAGGGGCTCAACCGCTCGACCCGGCATAAATCGGGCGTCGCCATGCGTTTCCCCAGGATTTCACGGCTGCGCTGGGACAAGCCGGCCAACGAGGCCGACCGCATAGAAACCCTGCAGGCGCTGCTCGACCGCTAGGAGCGGCCGATATGTCGGTCGCAACGGTTCAGGGTTCGATCGAGACGCGGATCTCGTAGACGTTGACCGCCTTGCCCTGTTTGTCGAAATCGGAATTGATGGCGATGGTTCCGGCTGAGCCGGGATGCTTCTCGGGGAACTTCACGTCGAACAGATATTCGTTTTTCTGCTGACCGACCGCGTAGCGCTTGCGGCCGCAGTCGCCGAGTTCGCCGAAATTGCAGTCGACCGAGATCTGCGTGTCCTTGCCGTCCTCGGCGCGGGCGATGATGTCGAACACGGCGTGCTTGCCGGCGAGCTTTTCCAGCACGCCCTGCCCGACGTCGAAGGCGATCGCCGAGCCGGAGGCGCCGGACTGGATGCGCAGGAACGGCCCGCTGTCGTCCTTCATCACCTCGGCCTTGGCGTCCGACGGGGCGGCGACATGGGTCGGGTCGGTCGGCGAAAACACATTGATCCAGTCGCGCGACTGATCCGCGGAACCGGGCTTTGCCGGTGCATTGGCGCCGTCGGCCGGGGTAAAATCGTCGTCCTCGACCGTCGGCGGCGCTTCCGGCGGCGCGGTATTGAGCTGCGCGGCCGTTTTGAACACACCGGTCTGCATGGCGAAGTACAGTCCGATACCAATCGCCGCGAGCAGCGTGACCGTGAAGAAAATAGCGGTCAGCGGCAGGCGCCGGCCGCGTATGCGCCGCTCATCGCGGTCGGGCGCTACTTCCGTCGCGGCTCCCGGCGCGGCGGGAGCCGACATGTCGATGGCTGGCGCGCCGGGAAGACTGGCGTCCGGCATGATGTCGGGAACCACCGGCAGCACGCGCGAGCGCGGCGCGTCGGATCCGGGCCGCACTGGGCCGTCGACGGAGACGGCGGGCGATGGCGCCCTCGGGCCGGCCTCGACCGCAGGCGCTGCGCCGCTCTCGGCCTTGCCTGCCGGCGTGTCGATCTGCGGGGCAACGCCTGGCACCGCCGGCAGATACTCGGATTCGATTTCGGTGATTTTCGCCTGGATAGCCTTGCGGCGCTTGATGGCGACCTCCACGGTCACGCCGGGATTGGCCTGGAGCGCACGGTCGAGCGCGGCGAAGGCCGCACGATAGACCCTCTCGCGGAACGCGCGGTCCTCGGCGTTGCCCTTTTCCAAGGCGTTCCGGATCGCTTTTTCGATCGCGTCCAAGCGAGGTCCCTCTGCAAATTGCCACAAGCTTTCATGATGGTTAGCGGCAGGCGACCAATCAATCAACGGGCGGGCAGCCGCATTCTGCCTCGACGGGCCGTTCAAAGTCCATCTTCGCGATGTTCCGGCAAACAAAATCGGAATCTGCCGGCGATTCCAGCATGCAGGGACGCCAGAACCCCGGTTTCGATCGCGGCGGGCCTCTTGCATGATTTGCCAAGTCGCATCTTGAATTCGCGGCCGGTTGAGTCTATCACCCAGCCCATCTTGGAGGCCTTGGCCTCCCGGGCCGCTTTAGCTCAGTTGGTAGAGCACATCATTCGTAATGATGGGGTCAGGTGTTCGAGTCACCTAAGCGGCACCAAGCTTTCCAAGGCTTCCAGCCCCTAATCCAGCCTTCAATCCGCTGAAAAATCGCTCACCGGGACACGTTCCGGGACACAAATCGGCTGACGCCGTCGACGCCAGGGGCTATAGAAGCCGTTCCACGACGGAACACGTTTGGGGGTTTAGATGACCTCGACGGTCGCCGGAGGCAGCCCGCGCCGATTGGTGTAGATCCCGCCCATTTCTTCGGCCGCCTGGCGCAGCGCCTGGAGCACCAGTTCGCTTTTCCCCTGCTCCATGGCCTTCTCTGCCATGCGGTCGAGCGCGCGAAGGCGGACCGAGCGATGGCTGATGCCGATGAGCGCTATGTCATGGAGAAACGTCTTGCGGGCCTCATCGAAGACCGTCCGCCATTTCGGCGCCAGGTTCTTGCCGGCGCGCTTCGTCGGATCGAAGAATTCGACGCTCTGGCGCGTGATCACGACCCCGAATTCTTGGTTGACGGCCTTGGCAACGTCCGACGGCGAGTCGAAACATGCGAGCCGTTGCACCACAAAGGCTTTCGCCGCTTCCGGGAGCTTTGCCGTCGCCATGGGTCTGGTCGATTCTGTCAGACAAGGTCAGGCAAATTAGGCCCGGAAAGCAGGTTTTTCAACAACCCGGTTATCGCGCGCGCGGCTTTGGTTTTTTCAAGCGAGCCATGACGCGGTTGAAAGCCGCGCTGGGCCGGCGGTCATTCCGCGCAGCGCGCCGAGCTCGGCCTTCCGAGGTGTTGTCGACCTGGAATAGTTCGTCCAATTGCCCGGGCGTCAGCAGGATCTCGCCGCCGATGCGGAAGAGTATCCCATCGGCGACTGCACGCTCCCGAATCTCCTCGGCAGAGATGGACAAGCCATTGGCAGCGAGCCGCTCAGCCCAGTGCTCTGGAGGGCGCGCCGTCATGACGATCTCCGGCACATGATGTGGCAGCAAGTCCGACCGATCGAAAAGCTCGATCATCCAGCGCTTGGCCTCCTTCTCGTCGCGGACCTCCTTGATGTACCGGAGGCCAGCGTGGACTGTGTTCACGGCATCGAGGAAGGCCGCCGGCTCGCCTTGATCGATCGCGAGCTGGCGAAGTTTCCGGAGGCCAGAGCGCACGTCATCGTTCAGATACTGATCGCGCATCGACAGTTGTCCGATGAAGGGGGCGACGAGGAGACACCCACAAGGTGGCCCGCAGAGGGCAAAGAAGGTGCGGTCCCCTCGTCAACCTGCATGTTGCCTTGTCTCACAGATGCGTTCAATCCCTTTTTGGAAGCATCTTCCCGACTTCGCCTGTCAGTATCCGAACGGCATGTTCTGTTCCGTTGATCGCTTCGTCGAGAAGGATGCCCACCATGACCCAATCGTACTTGTCGCTGCATAGGTCTTCAACAGCCAGCCGCACGCCAAGTATTTGATCCTGAGCACTACGTAGGCGCTCTGCTGCCTCTTTCGCCCTCTGCGCCCTGTTTTTTCTCATGGGTTCCCTTTCGCCGGCTTTTGCATCACGAAGCGCTTCGTCCTTCGAAGTACCCGAGCGCCGCAGTCACCAAGCTTTTCACGATCGGCTCGCCGTCGTCATTGATCTCCTGTAGGGCAAGCCGCAGCGCCGCCAAGGCGCCTTCGTGTGACGTCGCCGGCGAGTTCCAGGCAACGAGGACGGCGTCCGGATCGCTGCAGAGGCGCCTGAAGGCCTCGCTCTCCTGCTCTTCGGTCAGATCCTCGGGCATGTCATCGTAGGCCTCGCCAGCGAACCTGTGGAGGTTGATAGCGGCCAGAAGCGGGTCGCTCGGCTCAGCAGCGAGCGCGGGTTTTGTGAGAGCGGCGCGCATCATGCACACTCCAGTTCGCTCTTCACTGCGGCGCCGTCCTTGAACGGCGGCCGGGGGAAGCGCACCGGAATGACGATAGGCTCAGGGTCGGCGCCGTGCTCGCCGCGGCCAAGAAAGGCGGCGACGACAGGATCGCGAGCGATCTGAGACAGTGATATACGGAGGTAAGCCATGGTCGAAATCACCTTTCGATTTGTGGTTAGGGCTGGTTTGAGGCTGCAACCCTCTTTCCGGCCCGACTATTAAATGATAGTATTAATTCATGAGTTCGTCAACAATAAATCCTATCAAAAAATCCAGAGGCAGACCTGCAGTCGATTCCGACCAGGTGAATATCCGCCTCGTTCGTGGCGACCTGGACGCGATCGACGCGTTCGCCGCCGAGCAAGCCGACTCGCTAACCAGACCAGAAGCGATCCGACGCATCATCCGCGACTGGCTTCAGGCAAATGGCTACCTGTCCAAATAGCATGTCCGCGATGTAACCAATTTGGTTGCGCTGGTGCCAGTCTGGCGCACTTGCCATTCGTCCCGGTCGATGTTTCAATAGAAGCTGAGGGCCGGGGAAATGTTGCTCAAAGCAGCAGTGGTTTTGATCGCGTTTTTGACGCCGACTTTTGCGTCTGCGAACGACGAAGCCTTGCAGTTCCAAATTGAGAGCGAGCTGGCTTACTTGAAGGTCGGCTATGGGATCGAGACTCTGACAGTTCAGGCTGAAGGTTTCCGCACTCGGGTCATTGTCGGCGTTGACAGAGTCATCTCGAATTTCAGCGATGTGATGTGGGATACAGCCCAGCGCGCAAGTCTAATGAGCCCCGCGCCTGTGCTGCTGCTGGCGGTTGAACAGCATTCAGCGTTTGGAAGCCCGGACGGCAGGAAGCTCTGCTATCTCAGAGCCCGCAAAGGACGGGTGTTCGAGGGTACATGCTGATGAAGGTGCTCCGGATCTTGGCGATTGGCGCGGTCTTTGCGGCCGCCGGCGCAGCACATGCGCAAACCATAGAGGCTATCAACAACTGCAAACAGCTCGTCGACGGCGCCGATCGAGTGGCCTGTTACGATGCGATCAAAGCAGAACCAGCTGCGTCACCTATAGCTGCGGCCGCAAAGGCTCCGGAGGAGCGATCGTGCCACGAGGCCGCGATATTGCTCGCCGGCGGCGGCAACTGCCAGGAAGGCGACATCATGAAGGTCGATTACATGGACGCCGAGGACGTCGCCGACATGGTGCAGAGTTTTTGTGACTTCAATGCGCAGATCCTGACGCTCCCAGCTTCCTCAATATCGAGCCAGCTGGCTGGGAAGCCTCAATTCGTGCTGCTCTGCAAGTATCATGCGAGGCCGAGGGCGCCAAGCCAATGAATGCACCCTGCGATGCAAGCGCCTGCACCTGAGGTCGGAGCTCGGCTATCAGGTCGGCCGCCGATCGTGCCTTCCCGTCCTCGCCGTAGAACGCCACCATCTTGTGAACGGCCACTAGGTAGGCCGGATCAGCCTTCCAGATGCTCGGCGGGTTGATGGACAGGGTACGCAGCCCGCCGTCATCGGTGCGAGCGACAAGCACTTTCAGTCGCGCCTGGTGGCCGGAACGGAAAATCCCATCGCGGAACGGCGGCAGCGATTCGCGGTTACGACGCAGCCAGATGCAGGCGAAATCCCCCGGTTCCGCCGGTTCGGTTGCCGTGAACAGCCAAAGGCCCTTTCCTGGCGGCATCACGGGCGCCATGCAGCCACCCCATCCGGCCACGAAGTAGCGGTCCGGCAGGGGCGCGTCATGGAAGTAGAACGGCAGGACAGGGATGCCGGCGCAAGAGATCATTTTCCGTGCTCCTCGAGGCCAGCGCACGCGTTGCCCGGGAAATCATTGAACACCAGCTGCGAGGCATCGAAGCGACCGTCGACGCCGGCGATCTGGGTGAAGATATCAACAAGATCGACAGTGTTCGGCGTCATGTCGCCCTGCGAGTGAACGATGACCTGGCCGGGATTGACCGAAGGCTCGACCAACCTGGCGAACAGTTGGTCATAATAGAAATGCTCCTCCCATGAGATGTCGTCGGCGTCGAAAATCTTGACCGCCGAAGCATCGGCCAGGTCGACGACATAGACGTCGAAATCCGGCACGTTGCCGGGCAGGTAGGAGCCGAGAAAGCCCACCGCGTAGCCTGGACGAAGCGAAGCGCTCAATCCCAAAAAGCGAGTGTCGGACTGCCAGTTGAGATAGGGCACCGTCGCCGCGATCGAGGCGTAGGAGACCGTCCCGTTGGCCAGGATCTTCTTGTAGGTACCGTTCTCGCGCGAGATCACCACGCCGTCGTCGACCTGGTCATAGGCGACGCCCACCGGGAACTTGCCGCTTTCGGCCTCGGTGTAGAAGACGCTTTCGACGAAGCCAGTTGCTGAAATGACCGCCTTGCGAACCGCCGCCAACGGCGTCGGCTGGTTGACCGGCGCTTCAAGTTCCCGCTCCGTCCAGTAGACCGTGACCGAACCATCTTCCACGGGACCGAAGGCGAGGCTCGAATAGATCGCGCCCGCGGTGCCGGCCGGCGCCGTCCCCGGGTTGATGACCCAGGCCAGAGTCATGTTGCTCACATCGGCTACCGCGACCATCAGGCCGTCGGAGCTCTGGCAGAAGATCAGGTATTTGGTCGAGGCGCCATTCTCGATCATGACGGCGTCGGTCGGCTGCGGCGCGCGGGGATGGTCGTCGAGCCTGGCGACGATCTCGCCCGTCATCACGTTGAGCAACGACAGTTCATGATGGTCGGTGAGATTGAACGAGGTTTCGCAGGCGACGAAATCGGACCCTGGCAGCGCCTTATGATTGTACGGGCCGAGATCGAAAGTCGCGCCTCTGACGAAGATGTGCGCGCGGCTGATTTCCGCGTTCGACTGCAGGTCGATGACCGACACAAAGGCGTCGTTGAAGGTGAGCACGAAAACCTGGTAGACGTGCCCCTTGGCCATATCGGCGGCGAGGCCGGTGTTGATGTAGTCGACGATCGGCCCGAAGGTCAGCGTCGATTCGCCTTCCGTGGCAGCAGCCTGCGTCACCGCGCCCGACAGCACCGCCCGGATCAGCGGAACCCGGTTGCCATAGGGCGAGCAATCGAAGTCCTCGAACACCGCATAGACGAAGCCGGGCCAGGCAGTCGCCTTTTCAGTGCCAAGCGCGGCCAAAAGCAGTGGGTCGGGTGTGGTCTGGGTGCCGTCATAGAAGCGGATTTTCTGGCTGGACTGCTTTCGTGGCGCGACGTTGGAGATGATGGCCTGCTCGTCGGCGAAGAGCTTGACCAGGCTGAAGGAGGGCGCGAACAGGCAATCCTTGAACAGCATGACGAAGGAAGCAGTGACCTTGCCGTTTTTGATCGCGAACCCGCTCCACCAGACGATGTTGCCATCATAAGAGGCGGAGCCGCTGCCAGCAGGGATGGTCTTGCCGGCCGGCGAGGAATTGTCGCCCGGCGAATTGTAGTCCGAGGCACGGCTGGAGATGGGCTCCGACGCCTTGGCGTTGCCAATGAACCCGCCGCCGCTCGGGCTGCCCCATCCTGTGGAAAAGATCGACATCAAAGCTTCCCGAGTTCTTCACGCACCACGCGGCGCAGGCGGTCGGAAATTTCCATCTGCGACGGCTTCGACATGGGCTGGCTGCCGGGCGGTAAGTGGAGGTGAATGCCGCCCAAGTTCAGGGTTTTCGATCCGCCTTCGTTCTTCATGGCGTCACCAACAGCGGTGCGCTGTTCCGGGCGGAAGAAAGCGACGGCCTCATCTGGCCGCTTCCATGCCTCGACCTTCTGGGTATCGCCAGGGTGGATAGCGCCGCCGGTGGCGAAGCCGGTGCCGCCGCCGCCATGCGTGTTCTGCCACATGATCCAATCACGGAAGTTGAAACCACCGTTGCCGGGATAGAACACGCCACCGACGTAATCGAACGGGTTGGCTTGGCTGCCGCCACCGGAACCCGAAGAGCCGCCACCCGAAAAGCCCGAGGACGACCCGCCGCCGTTCGACCCTGTGTTGATCGACGAATTGCCGATCGCCGACTGGACGGCGCGCAACAGCGAAAGACCCACCTCGCCATCCTTCTGCATCGTCGAGAAATAGCCGATGGTGCGCTTGATCTCCTCGACGGTCTGAAAAGTGTTTTCCTCGATCGACTTCAACACGCTAGCGCCGCCGGTCAGGATGTTTGAGGTCGCCGACGCCGTCGAGACATTGCCGGCGAAAGGCATGGTGACGATTTCAGGGCCATGCTCGCCGACAAGATACGTGCTGCCGGCAGCGACGGGGCCGCCAGCGGCGCGCGTGCCTGCGAGGTAGTCCTTTACGTTGATCATCTGAGCGGTGGGGATGGCGGCGCCGGTGGACTGCGCGCTGGCGGGACGCTCGACGGTGATGGGACCGCTCGGGGTCTGGTAGACCATGGGGATGGTGCCGCCTAACGAACCGCCGCTGAACGGGTTGGGATTCATACTGCCGATCGCGCCAACCGGGTTGGTCGACAGGCCGCCCGAGAAGGCGCTGGCGGGACGCTGGACGGTGATCGGCCCGCCCGAGGTCTCGTAGACCGTGGTGGTGATCGTGATGTTCTTGTCACGGATTGCCTGAATTGCCGAGTTGAGTTGCTTGGCAGCGGCGGAATCCCGGGCCATTTGCAGTTCGGCGTGGACTAGCGAATCGAGGAAGGCGTTGACCTTGTCGACGCCGAGCCCGTCTTGCACCAAGCTCGAGCGCACCATCTCAATGCCTTGGAAGACGGCGTTTACGCTGGCATTTCCCGTCTTCATGGCGTCGAAAAGCCGATTGACCGTATCAACTGATTTCTGGATCTCGGCATTGGCGTTGGCGATACCGCTGGTGTCATTGAAGAACAGCTTAACGTTGTCGCCGGTGCCGGCCGTGGCAATGGCCTGGCGTAGCGTCTCCGCCTCCTGGGTGGTGCTCCGCAGCTGATTGTCGAGATCGAGGAAGCTGCCAAGCTGGTTGCGTCGCGCCTCCTGGACGGCCATGTCGACGGTCTGAAAACCGGCAAGCGTGGCCTGCAGCGAGCGTTCGATGCCGAACTGGCCGGCGCCGCCACCGTTGAGCGTGCCGAACATCTTGGCGATGGTGTCGTTGGCGCCGCCGGCGGAAGCCTTGACGCCATCGAGACCGCCGGCGAGATCGAACAGCGTCTGCGATGCTCGCTTGTTGTCGACGATGCCTTGGAAGGTATTCTTGGCGTTAAGCGCATCTTGGAGCTTCGCGGCCTGAGTTGCGTCGTCCTGCAGGCTCTTGGCGAACTCGTGCGCCGTGACGTTGAGCGCCGGATCAATGCGCATGCGGCCGAGCGCGGCCTGGACCCTGTCGGCAGCATCGACGGCGCCCGACTTCGCGACATCCGCCAGATCACCGAATGCTTTCTGGCCTGAGGATCCGACGAGTCCCCACTCCTGGCTCAGCATCTGCGCCCGCGTCGAAAGCGAGCCCATTAGGTCGTTCAGGGTGCGCGTGTTTTCTTTGATTTGGTCTTGGATGTCGGCAGACGCCACCGACTGAGGGATCTTCGAGGCGATCTCCTCATACTGCTTCGCCGCCTTCGCGGCCTCCGGCCACGCTTTGGAAATTTCGTCCACCAGGCCTCTGTGCTCGGTGAGCACCTGGTCAACCGATTGGATGCTGTTCCGCGCCGCAAGAACGTACCCAGCAAGGCCAGCGACGGCAGCCACGCCTGCCGTGGTGGCAATACCCGTCGCGGAGCCAAGGAACTCCACAAACGCCGTCCTCGCCCCGGCAGAAGCCGCGATGACACCCTGCGGGCCGCTGAAGGCGAATGACAAATGGTTGGCCTGCTGGGTGAGCGCCTGCAGGGGCGAGACGCCGAGGGCGAGGGTTTCGATGGCGGAGCGCGCAGAGTGCCCCAGTGCCGCCATTTGGGCCGCTCCGAGGCTCGATGCGCTAGCCAAGTGCCCGGTTTCAGATGCCACCGCCCGGACGGTGCCGGCCTGAGCTGTCAGCGCGCCAGTGGTGCCGCCGATGAGGATGGATTTCTGCTTTTCGAGCTCGAGGCCAATCCGGTTCGCGCCATTCACTTGGACCAGGGAGGCGCCGTACTGCTCGCCGGCGGTGGCGAGCGGCGAATAGCTCGCCCGCACGTCATCCAATGCCGTGCTGAAGCCCGCCAACGCCGCCGCAGTGCTCTTGGTCGCCCCGGTGACTTTCTCGAGGCTGGCGGCCGCCGGAGAGGCAGCGCCGACCAGCTTGGCCAGCAGAGCATTGGTCTGCTCGACGCCGGCGGCGATTTTCGCCAGCCCCGCCGATGTGCCGGCGCCGCTCAGTTTCTGGCTGATCTGGGCGTCGAACGTCATGGCGATCTGCTGGGCTTTCGCCAGCGCGGCCTCGAACGGCGCGAGATTGCCGAGGATGTCGATTCGGACACTTCCGGCGATTGCCTGGTCAGACATTATCCCCTCCTATTGTGCGATGGTGCAGGACCAGCTGGGAATGCCTGGAGCCCGGCCGGTCCTGCTTTCGGCCTCGCCCGCGGCTGAACGAACGGGCGCGCGCCAAATTTTCCATGTCAGGCCACCGCCCTCTTGGCCGCGATTTTCGCAAGATTCGGGAGATCCCAGATAACCGCGCCGTCTGCACCCAGACGACTCTGCAACTGCGCGCGCTCGCCAATCATTCGGTCGGCCTGGCCGACGGCATCGTGGAGCAGCAACTTGGCCTTCAATAGTGCCTGCTGCTCGGTGGCCGAGCTCGGAAACAGGGCCAATTGAGCCCGCGTGATGAATTGCGTTTTCTCTTCATCGGTCAGCCCGGAAAGAAAGGCCGGCGCGCCGCTGACGGCTGCCACGACGCGTGGATCGCCCATCACCTTGGTATTGTGCAAGTACATGACGGGATCGCCCGGTCCGCGCTTGCTGCGGATGAAGGCACGGATTTCCTGGGCCAGCATTACATCGGCAATGTCGTTGGGCAGCTCGGGCATTGTGATCGCGGTGCTGACATGCGCGACCCGCCGGTCGATCTCGCGATCCGCAGCGGCGACTTCGGCACCACCGATCCCCGCCTCGATGGCGGCGAGGCCGATCTGGCCGATTGCCTTCAACCTGCCGGCGACCGAAAGGTCGTTGTTGCCCTCCTGCTCCGAGATTTTGATATCGATCAGCCTCACCCCGGCCCGGATCGCCGCCATGGCTTCGTGTGATTTACGCCACCAGATGGAAACGTCCGATGACGGCCAGTTGGCTTCCTGTGCGCCGATCATCGCAAGTTTGGAATCATAGATTTTCGGTGTCGCTGGCATAGGTTCTCTCCTTCAGAGGTTTGTCAGGACCAGATTCGCCTTGTCGAGATCGGCGCGCCCGGGACCCATGTTGATAAAAAACTGAGGCGCGCCTTTAAGCGGAATGCGCCGATCCGGAAGTGCACATCGGACGAGATCGCCGCGGTCTTCGATGACGACGACCCGTCCGTAATCGGCGTGCCGTAGCTCGGCGCCCGCCTGCCAGGTCGGCGCCTCTCGGACGACCGTGAGGTCCCCGTAGCCGACCTGTCGACTGGCCACGCCGCCGTTGGCGCGCGCGATGCAGCGCCAGCGCGTCCCGCTTGGGATACCGCCCACCTCGGGCCCCGCGACGACGAAGGTGCCGTCGATGCGCCTGACGCGCACGACAGTGCCGACTGCGAAGCTGGGAAAAGTCATTGGCGTTTCTTCGTGGGATCAGCGCGCCACCGCGGCGGGCCTTTTCGAGTGCCGGCAGCGATTGTGTCCTGATTTGCGTCCTAAGTCCATTTGTAGGCAGTGATATTTCGCTCTGATCGGCTGAAAATATGGGATTGTCTCACGTGAAGCACATAACTTTAGATGATGTGCTACCATATTGGTTCCAGCCACTGCACAGGGAGCAGAGTCGATGAACCAGGCCGAGTTCATTCGCCGAGCCCGCGAGCGCGCCGCTCAGCGCCAACAGGACGGCTTCGAGGAGCGAGTGGCATCGAGGACGCCTGAGCAGCGGGCGCGCGTTGCCGCGGCCTATGAGAGGTTCTGCCGGGAGCACGCTGCATCGAAGCATCCCGAACATTCGGAACATTCGGAACACTCGCGGGCGCACGCGCGCGGGTGAGTGTGCAATTTGTGCAGAATGCTCGAGCCGCCTCGCGCGCGCGTGCGCCCGCGAGTGTCCAAATTTGTCCAATTTGTCAGCCGATACTTGACAAAGCGTATGCCTTTGGCTTACATACGCCATGATCAAGTCGTTCAAGCATAAGGGGCTGGCCGAGATCTTCGAGACCGGAAAAACCGGCAAGATCGAT
Source organism: Mesorhizobium sp. WSM3626 (assembly GCF_000513935.1). Taxonomy (GTDB): domain Bacteria; phylum Pseudomonadota; class Alphaproteobacteria; order Rhizobiales; family Rhizobiaceae; genus Mesorhizobium; species Mesorhizobium salmacidum. The sequence continues at coordinate 158,080 of NZ_AZUY01000003.1, forward strand.
GCCAAGATGCACGATCGCATTCTCAAGAGGCTCGACCGACTGGACGCCGCGTTGCGGCCGGAAGAGATGAACGTCCCCGGCTACAGCTTCCATGCTTTGAACGGCTTTAATCCCACGCGCTACACCGTCTATGTGAATGGGCCGTGGCGCATAACCTTTGAGTTTGATGGAACAGACGCTGCCAGAGTCGATTTCGAGCAATACCACTGATCACAACGCCACGGAGGGCAAGATGATCACTTACGAAGTAACCCGCCCCTTGAAGCGCGCCCCGTCGCATCCCGGCGCCGTGCTCGCCGACATCATTCCCGCCACTGGAAAGAGCAAGGCAGACATAGCCCGCCTGCTCGGAATCTCTCGTCAGCAGCTCTACGACATCCTGGCAGAGAAGAAGCCCGTTTCCCCCAACGTTGCCGCCCGCCTGGGCAAGCTGTTCGGCGACGGGGCCGCTATCTGGCTCCGCATGCAGGCTGCTCATGACGCCTGGCATGCAGAGCGGGAGGTGGACGTTTCTGGCATCCCGACGCTGGAAGCGGCCTGATCGAGGGGATCACTGCCCCTCTTTTCCTCCAAAGCCATTCCTGCCGGCGCCGGCCGACCCTCCTTTCGCGCGAAGGTCTCTGGTCTCGGTAAAGGTAAAGGTCTCGGTTTTGGTATGTGCACATGGTCTGAAACCATCTGCAAGGATGGTGGCAGCACTGTCCTGACACGGTGTCCACACGGTCTCATCGAACATTCCCCCCTTGCACGATCCGCGTGTTCATCAGCCGCGACGTCGATCCGATCATTTCCGCTACAGTCTGTGATCGGCCGGCAGTCTTCGCAGCTTTCTCCACTGCTTTTTGCGCCTCGCGCTCGATGCGCGCGGCATTGACCACATCGAAGGACGCTAGGGCCTTTTCGCGGAGCCGATCGCTCTCGACAGCGACGAGCCGGCGACGCGTTCCAGTAGCGTGATCGTCATTGGCCGGTGGGTTGTGCTGGAACCATCGCTCGATCAAAACCACGTCCTCATCGTGGTCAATCAACTCCACAGCGACGAGGGCCTGGATCACGCTTTGATATGTGGGCAGCGTCCAGCCGAGGTCAGCGCATGCATAGCCGGGCGGAAGTTCATAGACGCCTGCGCTCGAGATGTGCGCATTCGTCAACAGATAGAGGTAGCCAACCTTTTCTTCGTCGGACAATCCCATGAAGCGGCGAGATCGCCAAACCGCCGGCGAAACCTTGGTGAAGTAGCGCGCGCTCATGGCATGCCCGACTTGTACCGGATTACAGCGGGTCCCCAGACCTCCTTCATCGCCTCTGCATCGCAGACGGCCAGCTCCTCGCATTCCCACACGCGGGCGAACAACTCGTTTCCAGCCTCATCCGACATCTCGACGAGAAACCAGCCGGCCGGATCGAAAAGGCGTTCGACAACGATTTCGCGGATGCCCGGGGCGCCCCCGCTTTCGCTGCAGGCAAAGAACGCTGCCAGGATCGGATCGACGAACATTTCCGAGAGCTTCATGGCGCTCTCCCCACGACGTGCTCGGCGATGGCGCGGGCCAGCGCCCACGAGACATTGAAGCGGAGATGCAATCGACGTGCTTGCAGCCGGGCGGGGCTAACGCTATCGTCTGCGGTGTCGATCTTGCCGGGAAGCAAATCGATTTTCAGAAAGCCGGTCGCTTCGCACGCGGTCGGCTTTCGCTTTTCAGGCGGCTGCATCGGCGCCTCCTGCACGGATGGCATTCGCCAACTTGACCGCGGCACATGCGCCTACGGCGTCCAGCGGCGGAAACCGGTCGCGCACCTCTGCGACCACAGGGCGAGGCCGGAGCGCCTTCGGTGTCTCTACGATCCAGCGCGCCGCCTCTTGGATGACAAGATCTGGAGCGGCCGGCATCATGCGGCCTCCCCTCCAGCAAAGCGTTGATCGTAGAGATCGAGCACCTGCTCGCTCCAGTATCGAACGCCATTGCGCTTCACAGGCCTGGGGAAATCGGATTTCGGATCGTTGCACCATCGCCAGAGCGTCACCTCTCCGATGTCGTCATATCTCTCTCGAACCCGTTTTGCCCTAAGCCATCGCGTTCGCGTCTCCATGACCAGCTCCATGGTTAGTGTCTTCCATGGCCAATCAACATCAACGAAGAATAAAGTGCAACCATAATGACACCACGCACGGTGCCGTAACCGAACCGGTTACACCAAGACTAGTTTTGGACGTGTCCAAATTCACTTTCTTTATTTTTAACGCGTCAAAACTCTTTTAGCTTGGCTCTACTCCCATTTTTCGTAACCAATTTGGTTACACCCAATCGCAAGCTGTGGATAACTTTTCCAAAAGGGCCGAGGCTGATTCGCCGCTCAGCGCCTTATCGGGATGACGTTTTCGATCTGACGAGGTATCACGATGCTGTCGACCAAGTTGGCCCAGGCAGTCAAAGCCTCTCGCTTTTCGCGAGCATAGTCGTGGCGATTGTAGATTGCCGCCACCCCTGAAATCTTCCCGCTCTTGTGGTTGAGAACGGCCTCGACGACATGGACCGCGACGCCGAGCCGCGCCATGCCCGACGCAGCGGTGCGACGGAGGTCGTGAAAAGTCCATGGTGCGATCGACAACGTCGGATCGCCAGCTTCCTCGCGAGCTGCCAGCAGCATTGCTGCGTCGATATCCTTCTTTGCCTTGCTGTAGCCGCTGATCGGCGTCCGGGCATTGGTGGAGAGAATGAAGGGGCTCTCGTTGCCGTCGTCGTCTTCATACCGCGGAAGGGCGCGCAAGATTTCGACGACCTGGCGCACCAGAGGGAGATTCTGCCGCCGGCCATTCTTGGTGCGTTCGGGCGGGATCGACCAAAGGGGCTCGCGGATGTCAGCACCTTGACCAAGCTGCGCCAGCTGCCCTGGCGAGAGATCACCGACAGTGCTCGGGCTTATCTCTATTTGGCCGAACTCGAATTCCGTCCATGGAGCCGCCGCAACCTCATCCCGGCGCTGGGCGGTCAGAAGCAGAAGACGCGCGAGATCACCAAACGGCCAGCCGATCTCGTCCGTCGCTTGCCAGAACCAGCGGATCTCATCGTCCGACAGAACGCGGTCGCGTGCGACCGGGGGCGCTGGCACTTCGATGTCGCGGAATGGATTGTCGACGACGATGCCCTTAGCCGCAAACCAAGAGAAGGCCTTGGAGAGGAGCGCGCGCACGCGCACGGCCGACTGCGGCCTCCCCGGTGCCAAGATGTTCCCCTCAGCGTCTCGCTTTCCATGCGCGATGCCGTCAACGAGATCGACTATATCGTGTCGCGAGATGCTCTGGATTTTCCGCCCGCGCCACTGCGGCTTGATCTCCCGATCGATGAAGCCCTGATTGTCGTCAACCGTGCTTGCTTTGTTTTTTGCCTTGCCGTGTCGGTCGATGAAGTCGTCGAAAGCCTCCTCGACAGCGAGGTTTCGGCGCTTCGCGGCATTGCCACCCAGGCGCGGATCTCGCCCTTCTGAGACCTCCTGCAGTTTGGCTTGCGCAGCTTTCCGGGCGTCATGCAGCCCCAGCGCCGGCCGCTGCTGGCCATAGTCGCCGATGCCCAGCTTCACATTCTGCGACGCCGCCCTATACCGAACAATCCACTTCATCACGCGTGGCCCGACCGCCAGGTAGAGCCCGGCTTGCCCACCATCGGCAATTTCGAGCTTCGCCGTCGGCCGTTTCTTTGCCAGAGCGTCGATCTTCTTTTGGGTGAGCGCTTCGGCCATGTGGCTCAAACTCCATCAGGACACAGTGTGAGCCACAAATCGGAGCGGCTGGCGATGAAAGAGGTCGAATGATCAATGAAGCCGAAAACGGCCAGCGTCAACGGATTTTGGGCGGTCGCAGGGTCAAAGTGCATGGTCTCAGATGCTGATGAAAATGGGGCGCACATCATTCGTAATGATGGGGTCAGGTGTTCGAGTCACCTAAGCGGCACCAGTTCCTCTTGTCCACCTGCATGCTGCAATCAGCACCTGCGTCACTGCCCGTGCAGTGGATCGCGACGCCGGCGAAGCATATCCGCCATTGTCGAGACCGGGGTTTGATGTGAAACTCGCGGTGTCAGCATGGGAGGTCCAAAATGCCCAACACTTTCAAGACCGGAGACGTCGTCAAGCTGAGGTCGGGAGGCCCGAGGATGACGGTCAGCGACGGCGCCGCTTCCGGCATGTATCTCTGCCACTGGTTCAACCGCGAGGGCGATGTGTGGACCCCGCAACATGCGGGGTTCAAGCAGGAGCAGCTGGTAGCCGCCGACCAATCGACGTAATTCCCGCTTTCGCCAAGGGATGGCCGGACCGGCGCGACTCCAGACGCACCGGACGAAGAGTTCTGCCGTTTCCGGGACCGCCAAGGTCCATCGTCACCGGCAAGCGGCGTGATCGGCAGGGCGACCGACGGATTTTTATGATCACGACGTTTAACGGTTGAAGCGTGACGTGGCATTGGGCCATGGCAATGCGCCAACCGGAGACGTGAAGCATGATACGCCGTTCGATCCTTGCCACTGCCTTGAGCGTGCTGACCACCGCGGCTCTGGCCCAGGCAGCGACACAACCACCGGCCGCGACGCCGCCTGCCGCCGCGTCGCCCGCTGCCACATCGTCGGCCGCCAAGTCCGACATCACACTGGCCAAGTTCCAGAAACGGCGGGAGAAGGCGATCATGGCCGCCGACACGGACGGCGACGGCAAGATCAGCCTGCTGGAATGGCAGGCCTTTCAGGCCAAACGCAACGTCAGGCACGCCCCCGCCAAATCCTTCGCGCGCATTGATTCCAACCATGACGGCTTCATCGACCGGGCCGAGCTCGATGCGTTCTTCGCCAAGCGCTTTGCCAGGCTGGACAAGAATGGCGACGGCATTCTGACGGTCGACGAGAGGCCGAGCCACAAATCCGCTCCCAAGCCGGAGCAGTGACCAAGAGGCTATGACGTGTGATGGATATCGGGAGTGCGCCAGCCGATGAGCGCCGATCCGGACGAGGAGCTGGTTCGTCGGGTCGGTGCTGGCGATCCCGCGGCGGTGCAGGCGCTCGTCGCGCGCAAGCTGCCGCGCATCCTTTCGCTTGCCGTGCGCATGCTGGGCGATGCGGCGGAGGCCGAGGATGTCGCGCAGGAAACCTTCGTGCGCATCTGGCGTCATGCCTCGAAGTGGCGGCGTGGCAATGCACGCTTCGACACCTGGGTCCACCGCGTCACGCTCAACCTTTGCTACGACCGGCTGCGCCGGCGTCGCGAATTGGTGACCGACGAGATGCCGGACATTGTCGACCCCGCTCCCCTTCCCGATTCCCATCCTGGCGAAGAGGCGCATCGGGTCGAGCGGGCCTTACAGGCAATCGCGCCACGCCAGCGCGAGGCGATCATCCTGGTCTACTATCAGGAGATGTCCAACATCGAGGCGGCCGCGACCCTGGAGATCAGTGTCGATGCCCTGGAGAGCCTGCTGTCGCGCGGCCGGCGGTCACTGCAGACGATGCTGGCCGGGGATGGCGGCCATGACTGAGAAACACGCGCGCCCGTATACTGTACGTTCAACCCGCCTTGCGGGCGTCCGGTTGGTCTGCGTTGTTTCCGACCCGCGTGGGCACGCGGCACCGAGGTGCAAGGGGAAAACAAATGGCTGAAGACATCGAAGACGGGCCGGCAATGGATGCCAAGCGTTTCGCAGCGCTGGCGGATGCCTATGGCGGCGATTTGCGCCGCTGGCCGGAAGCCGAACGTGAAGCCGCCACAGCCTTTGCTTCAAGTGAAGCGGGCCAGGCCATTTCGCGACAGGCCGACACACTTGACGCCCTGCTCGACAGCTATAGCGTCCAGCATCCCGGCAAGGCGCTGCACGGCAGCATCCTGCGCGCAGCCGACCGGCACCTCGTCCAGCGCCGGCGTCATCGGTTCTGGTGGCTGGGTCTGGGACTCGCCGGCATTGGTCTGGCGGGCGCCGTCGCCGGATTGGCGTTGGTGAGCATTGTCACGCCGGAAGCCGGATCGGATCACTATGTGCTGGATGCCAATGTAACGGCGTTCGGCGATGCCGGGCCCGATGCCGAAAACGGCGAGGAGAGCCTATGAGCATGGGCCGCAACCTCATCATCGCATCGGTGGTGCTGAACGTCTTCCTGGCCGGGGCGCTTGCCGGCGGGGCCGTCTGGATAAGAAGCGGCAAGTCCGGCCAGGGCTATTCGCTGGAAGCCGCCGGCGGCCGGCTTCCAGACCAGGAGCGCATGCTGTTCCGCAAGGCACTGCGCGAAGTGCGGCGCGAATCCCGCCAGGTCATCCTCGATGGTCAGCAGGCCAGGCGCGAGGCAGCCGACCTGCTGCGCCAGCCGGTTGTCGACACGGCGGCCCTATCGGCTGCGCTGGAGCGGGCCCGCAATGCCGACATCGCCGTGCGCACGCGGCTTGAGCAGCGCATCATCGAATTCGCGGCGGCGGGTTCGGCCGCGGATCGCGCCGTGCTGGCGGAAGGGCTGGCCAGGCGGGCCGGGCCGCAGCCGAAGGCAGAGCCAAAAAAATCGCCGTGACGACCGACGGAAAACGCCTGCAAGGCCGTTTAACCGGGAGAAGGGCAGACCTGCCGGACCAATCGGTGCGAACAGGTTTTTCATTCTCGGACAACATTCGGAGTAACGTCATGAACCGCCTGACACAGTATGCGGCAGCAGCCGTCCTCGCCTTGACCGGAACCGCCGCAACCGTCGCGACCTCCGCCGCCATGCCGATGGTGGCGCAACCGGCCGCCCCGGCGCTGATCGAGCATGTGGCCTGGGGTTGCGGGCCCGCCTGGCATCCCAATCCCTGGGGGCGCTGCGTTCCCAACCGAGTCGTGGTGTATCCGCGCTACCGCTATTGGCATGGCCCGGCTTATTACGGCTGGCATCCGCACCGCCACTGGCACCGCTGGAACCGCTGGTAAGCGCGCGGGAGAGGCCGGGCGGCACCAGCCTGCCCGGCCGCCTATCCCCCGTTTAAGCTGGGGAAACAGCCCAATCGGGCGTCGCGCACCTCGCATGAGATCCAACCATGGAGCGCTGACATGGCAGCCCAGGCTAAAGATTCCGCGCCGCCGGATCCCGCCCTGATCGCCTTCAACCGCTTCGGTCTCGGAGCCCGACCCGGCGACCGCGACAGGCTGGCGGACGACCCACGCGGTTATCTCAAGGCGGAACTGCGGCGGCCCGACGCCGCCATGATATCGCTCGACGACCCCACCTATGCCGATCTCAAGGGAAGCACGCCTGCCATCCAGGCCAGCATGGCGGCGAATCTCCAGCGCAAGCTGGACCGGGAGCGAATGGCGACAGAGGAGCCGGCCACGGGCACGCCAGCCTCGGCTTCGGTTATGCCACCACCCGCCGCACCGGGCATGTCGCCGCCCGCCGCCCCGGCCGCTGCCAAGATCAAACCCGCCGTGCCGCCCGTCGAAGCCATCTTGTTCCGGGCCGAGGCCCAGGCGCGCTTCGACATGGCAATGCAGGCCGAGGCCGGCTTCGTCGAGCGCCTCGTCTATTTCTGGTCGAACCATTTCTGCGTCTCCGTGGCCAAGGCCAACATCGTGCGCGCCAGCGCCGGGGCCTTCGAACGGGAAGCCATCCGGCCCTTCGTGCTCGGCCGCTTCGCCGACATGCTCATGGCGGTGGAGCGGCATCCGGCCATGCTGTTCTATCTCGACAACCAGCAGTCGATCGGCCCGGACTCCCGCGCCGGCAAGAACCGGCAGCGCGGGCTCAACGAGAATCTCGCCCGCGAGATCCTGGAACTGCACACGCTTGGTGTCGGCAGCGGCTATAGCCAGGCCGACGTCACCAGCTTCGCGCGCATCCTGACCGGCTGGACGATGGCCGGACGGGAAGGACGGCTGGGCGAACCCGGCAGTTCCGTCTTCAACGCCAATGCGCACGAGCCGGGCGACGCCGTGCTGCTCGGCAAGACCTATCCGGCCGGCGGCATGGGCCAGGCCGAGACCGCGCTCAATGACATCGCCCGTCATCCGGCGACCGCGCAACACATCGCCACGCAACTTGCCCGGCATTTCATAGCCGATGACCCGCCGCCGGCGGCGGTCGCCCGTCTCGCAAAGGTGTTCGTCAAGAACGACGGCAATCTCAGGGCACTGGCGGCGGCGCTCATCGACCTGCCGGAGGCGTGGTCGACGCCCCTGGCCAAAATGCGCTCGCCCTTCGATTATGTCGCTGCCATCAGGCGGGCGGCCGGCCCGGGACCGAACGATCCCGGCCAGTCGCTCAACTGGCTCAACGCACTGGGCGAGCCGCTCTGGCAGCCGCCGGGACCGAACGGCTTTTCCGACCAAGCGGACATCTGGGCATCGGCCGAAGGCATGAAGATCCGCCTCGACATCGCATGGCAGGCCGCCAGGCAAGTGAAAGATATCGGCAATCCCAACGACATGCTCGACGCGGTGATTGGGCCCTCCGCCTCGCCGGAGACGCGGCAGGCGGTCGCCCGCGCCGAGTCCAAGCAGCAAGGCCTGGCGCTGCTGCTGATGGCGCCCGAATTCCAGCGCCGATAGCTCGAGCGATAGGTCCGGCGCCGACAACTCCCATGGAGACGAAGTCATGAGCCTGCTGTGTGAAACCCCTCACCCTTCCCGCCGCGCCGTACTGATGACCGGCGGCGCGCTGTTTGCCTGGGCCTATCTGCCCCGCTTCGCCCGCGCCGCCGACAACCACGACCCGCGCCTGATCGTCATCGTGCTGCGTGGCGCGCTGGACGGCCTCTCGGCGGTCGGTCCGGTCGGCGACCCCGACTATGCCGGCCTGCATGGCGACATCGCCCTGTCGCTTTCCGGTCCGCATGCGGCGCTGCCGCTCGATGCATTCTTCGCGGTCAATCCGGCGATGCCGGTGTTTGCGCGCCTGTTCAAGGCAAGCCAGGCGGCGGTCGTGCATGCGGCGGCGACCGGCTATCGCGAGCGCTCGCATTTCGACGGACAGGATGTGCTTGAAAGCGGCTTTGCCGGTCCCGGCCATGTCGCCACCGGCTGGCTCAACCGGGCGCTGGCGAGCCTGCCGGCAGGCGACCGCGTGGCGACGCTTGGCGGCCTGGCCGTCGGACCATCGACGCCGCTGGTGATCCGTGGCGCGGCACCGGTGCTCGGCTGGGCGCCGCAATCGCTGCCAGCGCCGGCAGGCGACCTCGCGACGCGCGTTCTCGATCTTTACCAGCACCGCGATCCGGTGCTGGCGGTGGCGCTGCAGAAGGGCCTCGACGCCAACAAGATGGCGCTCGACGACCAGATCGGCGCCAAGCCGATGAAGCCTAGAGGCGGCCTCGACAGCGCCGCCGGCATGCGGCAGGCCGCGCAAGGCGCGGCCAGGCTGATCGCGGCCGATGACGGGCCGCGCGTCGCGGCACTCGCCTTCGACGGCTGGGACACGCATGTCAACGAGGGTGGCGCGACCGGCCGGCTCGCCACTTTGCTCGGCGGCCTCGACGGCGCGTTTGAGGAATTCGAAAAAGGTCTCGGCGAACGCTGGAAGGATACGGCCATCGTCGCGATCACCGAATTCGGCCGCACGGCGCGGATCAACGGCACGGTCGGCACCGATCACGGCACCGGCACCGTGGTGCTGCTCGCCGGCGGCGCGATCAAGGGCGGGCGCGTCATCGCCGACTGGCCGGGGCTGAAGCCCGCGCAACTTTACCAGCAACGTGACCTTGCGCCGACCAGCGATGTCAGGGCGGTGCTGAAAGGCCTGCTCGCCGACCAGTTCGGACTTTCGGCCGCGGTGCTCGGCGAGAAGGTGTTTCCGGACTCAGGTGCGGTGAAGCCTATGATGAACCTGATTGTCTGACGTCTGGCGACGCCGCGTTTTCTGCCGCGGCGCCGTCTCGCTCTTGCCGGTGATCAGGCGGCCTCGACCTTGGCGGGCGCGAAGTCTTCGCCGCGCACCAGCCTGGTCACGCCGACGAAATCGATCTTGCCCGAGCCAAGCACCGGCACATGCGCCACGACGCGCACCTCGGCCGGTACCATCAGGTCCATGGCGCCGTTTGCCTTGGCGAAGGCCAGAAACTGGGCGCGCGTCGCCTTTTCGGCTTCGGTAATGAGCACCAGCTTTTCGCCCTTGCGCAGGTCCGGCACGGTCGCGACCGCCGAGAGCGATCCTTTCCACAGCTCGCCCGCCAAGGCTTCGACGGCAGCCAGCGAAATCATCTCGCCGCCGATCTTGGCGAAGCGCTTGGCGCGGCCGCGGATGCTGACGAAGCCGGCATCGTCGATGCTGACGATGTCGCCGGTGTCGTGCCAGCCGTCTTGCAGCGGCTCGAGCACACCAGGCTTTTCGGCCCTGAGATAGCCCGCCATGACGTTGGGGCCGCGCACGAACAGCCGTCCGCCACCTTCGACGCCGATCACCGGTTCCAGGCGGTATTCCATGCCGGGCATGATTTTTCCGACCGTGCCTGATTTGTTGTACATCGGCGTGTTGATGGAGATCACCGGCGCCGTCTCGGTAACGCCATAGCCTTCGAGAATGCGCAGGCCGAACTTCTCCATATAGGTTTCGCGGGTCGAGGCCTTGACCGGCTCGGCACCGGAAAAGCAATAGCGCACCGAGCGGAAATCATAGGGATGGGCGGTGCGCGCATAGCCGCTGAGGAAGGTGTCGGTGCCGAAGATGATCGTCGCGTTCGAGGCATAGACCAGTTCCGGCACGATGCGGTAGTGCAGCGGCGACGGATAGAAATAGACGGGAACGCCGGACACCAGCGGCAGCACCGTGCCCGCCGTCAGGCCGAACGAATGGAAGATCGGCAGTACGTTGAACACTTTGTCGCCCGAATGAAAATCGATGCGCGAGGCGGCCTGCGCGGCATTGGCCAGGATGTTGCGATGGGTCAGCACCACGCCCTTCGGCGTGCCTTCGGAGCCCGAGGTGAACAGGATCACGGCCGGGTCGGTGGCCTTGCGCGCAACCCTGGGCGTGCTCTTGCGCAACAGGCCAAGCAGCTTGTCCTTGAGGCCGATGGTTGCACGCAGATCATCGAGCCAGACGATGTTGACCGACCGGCCGACCTCCTCGACGATTGCGCCAAGCTTGGCCTGCTCGACAAAAGCCCGAGAGGTCAGGATGGTGGCTACCCGCGCCGCCTGGCAGGCGGACAGGATGTTGGTGGCACCGGCGGTGAAGTTGATCATCGCCGGGACCTTGCCTGCGGACATGACGCCGAGCAGCGCGGCACAGGCGCCATTGGCGTTGGGCAGCATGATACCGAGCGTGTCCTGTCCGGCATAAAGCGTCTCGAATTTCTCGCCGAGCACCGCGACGCCAGTGAGCAGCTTGCCGTAGCTCAGCGAACCGGCGACCGGATCCTGCACGGCAAGTTGCTTCATGCCGCGCTCGGTCGCCGTCTCGATGATCCTTTCGAGCACGGTCTTGTCGATATGCTGGGTGCGGAAGACGAGATCTGACATCACCTGGTAGAGCGCGGCACCGGCGGCGGCCCGGCGCTTGCGTCCCTTCAGCCCGTCGTCGACCTTGAGCTTGACCGGCGGCAGTATGGTCACCCTGACCTTCGGGAACAGACGGCGGCGCACGTGCTGCGCCGTCAGCCGCGAGAAGGGGCTTTTCTCCAGCCCCTCGATACGGATCGGCACCACCATCGAGCCGGTCTTGTCGGCCACCATGGCGGCGCCGTCATAGACCTTCATCAGCCCGCCGGTGACGGTGATGCGGCCCTCGGGAAAGATGACCAGCGGATCGCCGTTCTGCACGATCTTGATCAGCGTGCGCGTCGACATCGGCTTGGCCGGATTGAGCGGCAGGGCGCGGGTCAATTTGAGGAACGGCTTCATCCACCAGGCCTGCGCGATCGTGTAGTCGATGGCGAAGACCGGCTCTTCATCGGTCAGCGTCAGCGCCAGCGGGCCGTCGAGGAAGCTGACATGGTTGAGCGCCAGGATCGGCGCCGGGCCCGCGGCCTTGAGGTTTTCCAGGCCCTCCACTTCCAGACGATGGAAGGCACGGAACAGAATGGAGACGAAGTCGCGGAAGGCGTTGGTCGGCAGATATTTCAACATCAGCCAGGCGGCCACGGCATTGAAGGCGGCAAGCCCGAACAGCACGCTGGCAATAGAGACGCCCGCGGCTTGGATGGCGGCGACGAGGATGCCGCCCATCGTCATGAAGCCGGCGTTGACGATGCTGACAGCGGCGACGACGCGGGCGCGGCGCGCCTCGGGCGACCAGGCCTGCACGGCGGCGAAGGTCGGCACCACCAGGAAGGCGCTGGAAATGGCCATGCCGGCAAGGTCGATCGCAACGCGGATCGTGTTCGGCCCTGCGAAGAAGAGGCCAAGGGTTTCGGCTTTTGGCGAGGGCTGCATGCTCCAGATCGTCCAGGCAAGGTGCAAGCCGAACAGCGCCAGCAGCGCCGTGCCGACCGGCGCCGGGAGCAGCACCATGCGGCCCTGCGACATCCAGGCGGCGATCGCCGAGCCGATGGCGATGGAGACGGCGAACACCGCGAGATAGGCGGTGACCGCGATCTCGTTGCCACCGAGCTGATCCTTGATCAGCGTGGGCAGGATCGAAAGCACGATGGCGCCGATCAACCAGAACCACGAGGTCATCAATCCGGCGCGCCAGATGCGCGTGTCGGTGCGCAATTCGCTGACCTGCCGCCATGTCGAGCGGAAGATGTTCCAGTCGATGACAAGGTTCGGCGCGGCGGAGCCGGTCGAAGGGATGGAGCGGCTGACGGCCCAGCAGCCGACCGCCAGGATCATCATCATCGGGCCGAAGACGGCGACACCAATGCCGTCGGCGGAGACCACGCCGCCAACAATCGTGCCGCCAAGGATGGCGGCGAAGGTCGCCGACTCGATCCAGGCGTTGGCGCGGGGCAATTCCCTGCGCTCGAGATGATCGGGCAGGATGCCGTATTTGATCGGCCCAAACAGTGCCGAGATGACGCCGAACATCAACAGCGCGGTCATCAGCACGGGAATGGAGGACAGCGCAATGCCGACGACCGCGACCGCCGCGGCGCCGATCTCGGCAAATTTCAGCCGGCGGGCGATGAGCGCCTTGTCGAAGCGGTCGGCAATCTCGCCGCCCAGCGCCGACAGGAGCAGGAACGGAGCCATGAACACGGCGCCGGCCAAGGTGACCAGCGAAGCCGCCTGGTCGGCGGCCAGTGTGAAGAGGATCAGGAACACCAGAGTGTTCTTGAGGAAATTGTCGTTGAAGGCGGACAGGAACTGCGTCCAGAAAAGCGGCGCGAAGCGCCGCGAAAGCATGAGATGCGTGTTCATGGCGATTTCCCATTTGGGCGGAACCACGCGGCGATGCTCCGGTGGTCCCCGCGGTTTCATGCGCTGTTTCAATCGTTGTAATAATGTGAGCTGGTTAAACTTCTTACCGGGTCTGATCTTCGCAGCGATCGCAAGTCCAGGCTCGTTTCGGCCAGCGGCCCTGCCCGGTGTCTGTTGTGGAGCCGTTCAACATTTCCGCTTCTCCCTATGAACAATGTTCATGACCTCAACTTACCACACCGTGAACGATGTTCAAGCGCAAAATGAACGACGTTCACAAGAGAGCGGATTGATGAGCGAGGAGATGCGACGGTGGCGCCAGCCGTGTTGCCGTGGCCAGAGTCACGAAGGCGGTTGGTCGGCGCGATCGGCGGAGGTCACCCGCTGAAACTCAGGTGATTGGAGATGACCCCAGCGTCGCCACGGTCTTCAGCGCGCCGTCGAGCATATCGCCCTTCTCGTCCTTCAGCGCCGCCTCGCGCAGGCGGCGTATCCAGTCGGCGGCATCGTCGCGGCCCTTGAGCAGGTCGAGAGCAGAGAGTACGCGGTCGAATTTCGACTGGGCGCGCACATGGGTGTCGCTGTAGCCTTTGATCAGCCGGCGGCAGTTGAGGATTTCGACGGCAACGGCATAGTCGACCGGCACGTAGCCAAGCGCCAGTGCGTACCAGCGATCGAGATGGGCAAGCTCGACCTTATGGCGCAGCAGGCCGCGGCGCCAGCGCCGCAGGCCGCCGATGAGCCACAGGGCGGCAAAGCCGGCAAAACTGTCGGTGCGGATGCGGCGGCCACGGTTGATGCGGCGGTCGAGAAACCCGGCGAGCTTGGGCCGGTTCTCTATGTAGCCGCCGAGCCCCGCCGGCAGCGTGCCGCAGAACTCCTCGATGCGGGGATGGAAATATTCGGTCACCTGCAGGACCGAACCGTCCTTGACGCCAACCTCCTTGCGGACCCGCCTGTCGCGGGTCGAGCGCGTTTTCAGATCGGCGACGCGGATCACGTCGTCATAGCACATGGCATTGGCCAGATGCTTGGCGGCGGCGATGGACAGAACATGAGCGTGGCCGGCGCTGTCCAGCGCGACGGCCTTGTCCAGCCGGTCGAGATATTCGCGGCCATAGGCGATGTCCTGATAGTCGACGACCTTTCTCAGGCCGCGAAGCGCCATGTCGCGCACGGCCAGGGGCATCAGGTCGATGCGAGCAACCAGCGCCTGCCATCCCTGCAGCAGATTTTGCGGACCGCTCACGCGCCCGGTACCCTGGGCGGATTCGACAATCGCTGGCTCCGCCGGCTTTGACGAAGGTGCTGCCGCCAGGCCCCGCGCACGATCGAACGCCGCGCTAAAGGCGGCGAGGCTGGCCTTGACGCCACGGCCGCCGGTGCCGATCGCCTGTTCATAACTTTCACGGGTAAACGGCAGTGCGTCGGAGCCGGCCAGCGCGCCAAGCAGGCTGGCCGAGATCATCGAGCCGTTGTCGGCGGCGATCTTTTCCATGTCGAAAGCGATGAAGCGCTTCGACGCGGTTTCCGCCGTGGCGTGAACCTTGGACGACGAGGCGCGGCCGTCGCCCGGTTCGATCTTTTCCGCGACGGCGGCGATGCGGTGCGAGGAGGCGATCAGCGTCGTGCGGTTGGGGGTGACGAACCCCCTGATGATCGCACGGCCGGCTTCCATCAATTCGGCGGCGATCAAGATGTCGACATCGCCCTGCGAGGGCGACAGCGCGAAGACCGGCAGGCGGCCGGTGTCGCGGGCCATTTCGACATAGTAGATGGTGGCGCCGGTGCGCTGGGCGACGCCGGCGACCGAGGTCGATTGCGCGACATAGCCATTGCGCTCGGCGACATCGGTGATCCAGTCGGCCAGCACGCCGCCGCCCTGGCCGCCGACGGCCAGCACCGCGAGCTTGATGACTTGCTCATCGGCAGCACCGGACCGGGGATGCAAGGAAGGAACAGGCTCAAGCATCGGCGAATACCAGGCGCCGGCTTTCGCGCCGCCTCTGCAGCAAGCCGATCGTCGCGCGGCGCGTCGCTTCCAGGAAGCGGTCCCAGCGGCTTGGATTGTGCACGACATCGGCACGGTAGAAGGACGGGCAGAGCACGGCGGCGTCCGCCACCTCGCCGCAATTGCCGCAGCCGACGCAGTTCTGGTCGATCGATGCGACCGGATCGTCGCGCAGCGGATCGTCGAGCGATTTCACCGACAGCGACGGGCAGCCGGAGAGCCGCATGCAGGCGTGATCGCCGGTGCAGATGTCCTCGTCGACGCCGAACTTCGGCTTGACGACCCTTGTCCCACCCTTGATCGCCTTGTCGACCAGCGGCCTTTCGCGGCGCTGGCGATTGAGCATGCACTCCGACGAAGCGACGATGACTTTTGGCCCCTTCTCGTCCGTCGTCAGCGCCTCGCGCAACGTGTCCTGCATCTTGCCGACATCATAGGTGCGGTCGACATGGCGCAGCCATTTGACGCCCATGCCTTTCACCGCCTCGGTGATCGGATGCTTGGTCGACTTGGTCCTATTGCCGGCACGCGACGACAGTATGTCCTGCCCGCCGGTGGCTGCCGAATAAAAATTATCGACGATGACGATGACGCCGTCATTCTTGTTGAACACCGCATTGCCGATCGAGGAGGTCAGGCCATTGTGCCAGAAGCCGCCGTCGCCGACGAAGGAGATCGAGCGGCGCTTGGCGTCGGGCGAATTGAACGCCGAGGCCGAGGCGGGCCCCAGCCCGTAGCCCATCGTGGTGGAGCCGAGCTCGAAAGGCGGCATGATCGAGAACAAATGGCAACCGATATCGGAAGCGATGTGATGCTTGCCGAGTTCCTGCTCGACCAGTTTGGTCGCCGCGAAGATCGGCCGCTCGGGGCAACCGATGCAGAAGCCGGGCGGCCGGCCCGGCACGACGTTGACCAGATCCGCCGTGTCGACGCCGTCGCCGACCTTGTTGGGCGCGCGCACCTCGCCCGGCAAAAGATGCGGGGCTTCTGCGCGCAGGAAGGCGCCGATGCCGTCGAGCATGACCTGGCCAGTATATTCGCCGGCCATCGGCAGATGCTCCTTGCCGACCAGCCTGGTGCCGCGCCCCGCCTTGTGCAACATCGCGGCAAAGGCCTGCTCGATATAGTTGGGCTGGCCTTCCTCGACCACCAGCACCGCCTGCTTGCCCTCGCAAAAGGCGAGGAACTCGTCGTCGATCAGCGGATAGACGGCGTTGAGCACGTAGAGCGGCACATCCGTGTCGCCATAGGTGTCGGCAAGGCCGAGCCGCTGCAGTGCACGGATGACCGAATTGTACATGCCGCCCTGCATGACGATGCCGACCGAGCCGTGGTCCGAGCCGAAGAACTCGTTGATCTTGTTCCTGGTGATGAAATCCACCGCCGCCGGCCAGCGCTTTTGTACCTTCTCCTTCTCGTGCAGGAAGGAGGCGGGCGGCAGCACGATGCGTCCGGTGTCGCGGCGCGGCGCGTCGAGCGCATCGGCCACCGTCATCGGCGGGCGCTTGTTGTCCTTGGCGATGAAATGGCCGTGCACGTGGCAGCAACGGATGCGCACCTGCAGCATGACCGGCGTGTTGGAGATTTCCGACAGCTCGAAACCATCCTCCACCGCCTTGACGATGGATGGCAGGTTGGGGCGCGGGTCGAGCAGCCAGACCTGGCTCTTCATGGCGAAGGCATGGCTGCGCTCCTGCATGATGGAGGAGCCCTCGCCATAGTCCTCGCCGACGATGAGCAGCGCGCCGCCGGTGACGCCGCCGGACGCGAGATTGGCCAGCGCGTCGGAAGCGACATTGGTGCCGACGGTGGATTTGAAGGTCGCGGCACCACGGATCGGGTAATGCACCGAGGCGGCCAGCATGGCTGTGGCGGTAGCTTCCGAGGCGCTGGCCTCGAAATGCACGCCGAGCTCGCCCAGAATGTCCTGCGCATCGGCCAACACATCCATCAGATGGCTGATCGGCGCGCCCTGATAGCCGCCGACATAGCCGACGCCGCATTGCAGCAGCGCCTTGGTGATGGCGAGGATGCCTTCGCCGGCAAATTCCTCGCCGGCGCCGAGCCTCAGCTTTTCGACTTCCTTGGCAAAAGACCGTTCAGCCATCTCTGCCTCCTTCCGTTGCCGCCGACAGCCGGCGGCGCGTACATCTAGATGTCGTGCTTGCGAATGTTCTTCAGCATCTTCAAAAGCGTCGCGATAAGCGCTGCGTATTCGACGTCGTCGATATCGTCGAACATGGCCTCGAACGCATCGTGCATGGCCGGCCAGGCGCGGGTGAACTCGGCTCGGCCCTCGTCGGTCAGGAACACGTGGCGGATGCGGCTGTCGGTGACGCCCTGCTCGCGCCGCACGAACCCTTGCCCCTCCAGCGTGTCCAGCGTGCGGCTCAAGGTCGACTGCTCGATGACCGTATAGACCGAGAGGTCGTTGACGGTGACGCCGTCGGCGACCGACAGCACGGCGAGCGTGCGCACCTGCGAAATCGTCAGGCCCTGCCTGCGGAAATCATCCCGCAAGGTGGCGTTGTAGCGGCCCATGATGCGGTTCATCAGATAGGGCGCGAATTGCTGCAGGCCGATCTGACCGAGGGTCGAAATGCGTTGGCGTTTTTCGGCGACCTTCTGTTCCATCACAGTTTCCCCGCCAGCAGGAAACCCGAGCCGCCGCCGAGGCCGGCACCGGGATGGGTCGAGGCACCGATATGGTAGAGCCCCTTGATGCCGGTCTGGTGGTTGCGGCTGGTCTTGAACGGCCGCCACAGGAACGACTGGTCGATAACCGAGGAGCCGCCATAGGGGTCGCCGCCGACCAGGTTGATGTTCATCGTTTCGAGATCGGCCGGCGAATAGGCGCGGCGCGCGACGATGCTGTCCTTGAAGCCGTCGATATGGCTGGCGAGGATCGCTTCGGCGCGATCGGCATAGGCCTCGCGCAGCGCCTCGGTCCATTGCCCGTCAGCCGGTGCCTGCAGCTTGCCGGCGGCGTCGCCCTTGATGTGGCGCGGCGCCTCGGGCAGTTGCAGCCACAGGATCGCCTTGCCTTCCGGGCAGCG
Organism: Mesorhizobium sp. WSM3626; assembly: GCF_000513935.1. Taxonomy (GTDB): domain Bacteria; phylum Pseudomonadota; class Alphaproteobacteria; order Rhizobiales; family Rhizobiaceae; genus Mesorhizobium; species Mesorhizobium salmacidum. Next base: position 176,441 of record NZ_AZUY01000003.1, read on the forward strand.
CGACGGGTCGAGCGCATGCGGCTGGCCGACACAGATGGTCGGCACTTCGGGCAGCATGCCGCGCGCCGCCTCGTTGCAGGCCTTCGACACGCCGTCCAGTCCAGGCGTCAGATGCAGCAGCGCCACCTTGTCGAGGCCCTCGCCGCGCCAGGACGGCGGCTTGTCGAGGGCGTAGTGGATCTGGAAATTGCCTTTGCCATAGCGGTATTTCCGCGTCGCTTCGACGTCGCCCTTCGGAGCGTCCTTGCCGAGCAGGCGGCCGTAAAGCTGCGTCGGCGTGACCGAGCAGATGACGCTCTTGGTGGCGTGAACCGTTTCGCCCGAGGCCAGCCGCACGCCCGTGGCGCGACCTCCGGCCAGGAGGATGGAGGCAACGTCCGCTTCGGTGGAAATGACGCCGCCGCGCTCCTTGATGAGCGCCTCGAAAGCCGACAGCAGGTTCTGCGCCCCGCCCCTGACGATCGGCGCGCCGGCCGCCTCCAGCGCGAAGGCGATCACCTTGGCGATCTGGCCGGAAAAGGCGTCTTCGGGGCCAAGCCCGGCATGCAGCACCCACGGCGCCCAGAGCGCGCGGACTGTCTCCGACTGATACGTGCCTTCCAGCCAGCTACGCGCCGGCACCAGGGCGTCGCCGAGAAAGGCGGCAAGCCCGCGCGGACCACGCCGCCAGGCATCGCCGGCCAGCAGCTTCGCGGTCGGGTACGACCACAGGCTACCGCCCAGCAGGCCGAACAGCAGGCCGGCGTTGCGCTCGATGCCGCCGACATCTTCCGCGTGGCGGTCGCCGTCGCCAGCAGCGATCCTGTTAAGCGCGGCGATGTTGGCGGCACGGTCGGTGGTGAGCACCGCGTGGCTGCCATCGGGCCGCAGCACTCCGGTCGGCGTGCCGGTATGGCAGAATTCCAGCCCGTGCCGGGCGAGATCGGCGCCCAGTGCGGAAAAGGCCGGAGAGGTGATGAACAGAACGAAAGTCGTCGCCATCACGTCGTGGATGAAGCCGGGCGCGGTGATCTCCTCGGTGCGCATGCAGCCGCCGATGCGGTCGTTGCGCTCCAGCACGAGCACCTTGGCGCCCTTGCCGCCGAGCATCGCCGCGCAGACCAGCGCATTGATGCCGCTGCCGACGATGATGTGATCCGGGGCGTTCATTGAAGGTCGCTCCCCGCCGGGAGGCGGGGCTCATTTGCGCGGGGTAGCGTTCCTTCGCGCCCCCCTCTGTCCTGCCGGACATCTCCCCCTCTAGGGGGGAGATCGGCCGTCGTAGCGGATTTCGCCAATCTCCTACGCAGAAGAGGTGAGTGGGGCGCCAGAACTGCCAATCTCCCCCCTAGAGGGGGAGATGTCCGGCAGGACAGAGGGGGGCGCCGTAGAGCGCCAGCGCCACGCGGCCGGCGCTCTCCCTTTGTTCCCTCTGTCACTACAACATCACCTGCAACCATGATCTTCTCCCGAAGACCGCCCTCGACCTATTTGCCCGCCACCAGCGCCAGGGCGCGGATCGGGCTGCCGGTGCCGTGCTCGATCTTGAGCGGGGCCGCGATCAGGATCGCGCCTTTCGGCGGCAGCTGGTCGAGATTGCAGAGACTGGCGAGGCCGTAGCGGTTGGCCTTGTGCATCAGCGTGTGCGCCGGGAATGGCGGCTCCATGCCGCCGGCCTTGCCGGCATCGGTGCCGATGGTCTCCGAGCCCCAGCCCTTGATGTCCTTGGTGATCAGGAACTGGATGGCTTCCGCCGTCGGGCCGGGCGTGTGCGGGCCGGTCTCGTTGGCATTGAGGAATTCGGCTTCCGAGCCGTTGCGCTTGTACCAGTCGGTGCGCATCACCACCCACTCGCCGGCGTTGATCGCGCCATGCTTGGCTTCCCAGGCCTTGATGTGGTCGACGGTGAGCAGGAAATCGTGATCGGCGGCGGCTTCCTTCGAACAGTCGATGACATTGACCGGCCCGATGAAATTCTGCGCCGGAATGGTGTCGGTGGCGCCGTCCGGATAATCCTTGCCGGAGATCCAATGCTGCGGGGCGTCGAAATGCGTGCCGGAATGCTCGCCGAGCTTCAGCCAGTTCCACGCCCACCATGGACCGTTCTTGTCATAGCGGGAGATTGAGTGGATCTCGACCTTCGGCGTGTCGACGGCAAGTTCCGGCGGCAGCTTGATCAGCGGTGTGTCCGGCCCGAGCGGCGCCGTCAGGTCGACCACCTTGATGGCGCCGGAAAGAAGCTGGGCGGCGACTTCGCCGAGGAGTTTTTGGCTGTCCATGGTCTCTGTTCCCTCTGTCTGACATGATCAAGGCTCGTCTCGGCCCTTAATATCCTACTAGACGAAAACATATGCATCTGCAATTATCTTTAAGCATAAAGGATATGGGAACGGGGCGTGAGCGAGTTCGACGCCATCTTTGTCGGGGCGGGCCACAACACTCTGGCATGCGCCGCGCATCTGGCGCTCAAGGGCTGGAAAACCGGGGTTTTCGAACGCGGCGCAACAATCGGCGGCGCCGTCCAGACCCGCGAATTCACCCTCCCCGGCTTCCGCCACGATTTCGGCGCGATGAATCTGAGCCTGTTCGCCGGCTCGGCGTTCCATCGGAAATATGCAAATGAATTGAAAGCGCAGGGGCTGGAATTCGCCCCGGTCGCCGACTGTTTCGCCAGCGCCTTTCCGGATGGACGCTGGTTCGGGGTCAGCAACGATCTGGAAAAGACCGCCGGCCGCATGGCTGCCTTTTCGGCCGCCGATGCCGCGACATGGCGCAGGCTGGTTGCCGCCTTCCCGGCCGAAGCCGAGCATTTGTTCAAGCTGCTGGGCTCGCCGATGAGCGCCCGGGCGCTTGCGGGCACCGCATGGAACCTGTGGCGCAAGAAGGGTGTATCGGGCGCGCTCGACACCGGCCGGCTGCTGTTGTCTTCGCCGCGTGCCTGGCTGGAGGAAAATTTCGAGTCTCCACACATCAGGGCGACGCTCGCCACCTGGGGCATGCATCTCGACTTCGCGCCCGACACCGCCGGCGGTGCCGTGTTTCCCTATCTGGAATCGATGGCCAACCAGAGTTTTGGCATGGTGCTGGGCAAGGGCGGCGCCGATACGATCATCCGGGCACTGGCCGGCATGGTGACATCCGCCGGCGGCAGGATCGTCACCGGCGCCGAGGTGACCGAGATCACGGTCTCCGGCGGCAAGGCGACAGGTGTGCGGCTTGTTTCCGGCGAAACGCATACGGCCACCAGGGCGGTGATTGCAGGCGTGGCGCCCAAGGCGCTGTCCGGCAAGCTGCTGCCCGGCGGTTCCGGCGACGCCGGCTTCGACATGGCGATGCAGAAGTTTCGACATGCGCCGGGCACGATGATGATCCACCTGGCGCTGGACGATCTGCCGGACTGGCGCGCCGGGGCAGAGTTGCGCCAGTTCGCCTATGTGCATCTGGCGCCGTCGCTCGACCAGATGTCGCGCACCTATCAGCAGGCGGTGGCAGGCATGCTGCCGGACGAACCGGTGCTGGTCGTCGGCCAGCCGACCGCGGTCGATCCGTCGCGTGCGCCCGCGGGCAAACATGTTCTGTGGGTGCAGGTGCGCATGCTGCCCGCCGAAATCGTGGGCGACGCCTCGGCCAAGATCGCGCCAGCGCATTGGGACGAGGTCAAGGATGCCTATGCCGACCGCGTGCTCGACATCATCGAAACCCACGCGCCTGGCCTGCGCGCAAAATCCTCGATCGCGCGGTGTTTTCGCCCATCGATCTCGAGCGCGAGAACCCGAACCTCGTCGGTGGAGACCAGCTCTGCGGCAGCCATCATCTGGCGCAGAATTTCCTGTTCCGTCCGGCGCGCGGCTATGCCGGCTGGAACACGCCGGTAACCAATCTGCATCTCACCGGCGCCGCGACATGGCCCGGTGCCGGCATGGGTGCCGCCTCGGGCTTCATGCTCGCGCAACAGCTTGGCGGGAGATAGACGATTTCATGAGGGCGACGACAGGCAAGGCGCTGCTGCCGACGAAGCCGAACCAATGACCGGACGAAGCTGCGCGAAGACAATAACCAACAAGGGGAACGACCATGACAATCAACAGACGCGAATTGCTGGGATACAGTGCCGCGGCACTTGGCGTGGCCGCCGTCGGCCTGCCGAAGATCGCCAAAGCCGCCGCCGGCGAACTGACCATCGCCTACAACGTCAACCTGCCGTCCTGGGATCCGACCACCGGACCGTCCGCCGTCAACCCGACCATCCAGGGCCTCTACCAGTCGGTGTTCGATCAGTTCATCCCGCAGAAGCCTGACCTGTCCTTCGCGCCTGGCCTTTTGACGGAATGGGGCTGGAACGAGGACCGCACCAAGATCATGATGACGGTGCGCGAAGGCGTGAAATGGCATGACGGCACGCCGTTCACGCCGGAAGACGTGGTCTGGTCGCTGCAGCGGGCGGGTGACGAGAAGACCGGGAACCCGATCCAGTTCGTCTGGAAGAACGTCAGCAATTTCAAGATCGACGGCAACAAGATCACAGGCGACGTCGTGCAGTTCGACCCGGTTTATTTCAAATGGATGTCGTTCCTGACCGGCTACATCATGCCCAAGGCCTATTACGAGAAGGTCGGCGCCGAAGGGTTCGAGAAGGCGCCGATCGGTACCGGCCCCTACATGGTCGAAAAATTCGAGCGCAACGCCTTCCTGCGGCTGAAAGCCAATCCCAACTACTGGGGCGGCAAGCCCGCCTTCGAGAATGTGACGATCAAGTTCGTCACCGATGCGGCGAGCCGCGTGGCAGAGATTGAATCCGGCTCCTCGCAGGTGACGCTCGAAATCCCCTACGAGGAGTATGACCGGCTGATCGCCAAGGAGGGGCTCGCCGGCTCGATCAAGAATGTTTCCGATATCGGCATGATCTTCTTCAACGACATCGAAGCCATGCTCGACAAGAACGTGCGCCAGGCAGCCGTCATGGCGGTGGACAAGGAGCTTCTGGTCAAGCGGCTGCTGCGCGGCTATGGCCAGCCGATCGCCACGCTGGAAACACCGGAATACACGGCGTTCGACGCCTCGATCAAGGTGGAGCACAATCCGGAGAAGGCCAAGGAACTGCTGGCCGCCTCAGGCTATTCGCCGGAAAAGCCGATCAAGTTCACCATCCAGACGACCAAGGGCTTCAAGCCCAAGGACTACGAGATGATCCAGGCGATCGTCGGCATGTGGCGCAAGGTCGGCATCGAGGCGACGATCGAGGTCTACGAGATTGCCAAGCACTACGAGCTGCGCGCCGCCGACAAGCTCGCGCCCGCGGCCTTCTACAATTGGGGCAACGCCATTGGCGATCCGACCACCTCGACCGGCTTTGCCATGTATGGACCGAGCCCGCATTCGATCTGGGACAGCCAGGACCTGATCGACATGATCAACCCGCTGTGGGGAGAGAAGGACGAGGCCAAGCGCATCGCCGGCTGGAAGGCGGTCGACAAATACATCGCCGAGCAGGCCTATGTGCTGCCGCTGATGCAGTACGCACAGCCCATCGTGCATGCCAAGGGCGTCAACGTGGTGCAGCATATTTCAGGCGCGCTGCTGCCGGCGCTGATGACCCCGGCCTGAGACAGACGCCAAGGCACGCCGTCGCAAGACGGCGTGCAACTTGCGCAGGCCCTCTCATCCGGCCCTTCGGGCCACCTTCCCTCGGAGAGAAGGTGGCCGCGAAGCGTCCGGATGAAGGGGCTGCTCGTTAGAACACGCTAGGCCAACGCCAGAATGCTCCTGCAACGATTCCTGATCCGTCTTGCGACGATGCTGATCACGCTGTTCGGCGTGGCCGTCGTCGTATTCGTGGTCATCCGCGTCGCACCCGGCGACCCGATCGCCATGATGCTGCCGCCCGGCGCAACCAATGACGACATCGCCCGGCTGCGCGCGCTATACGGGCTCGACAAGACGATCGTACAGCAGTTCTTCATCTGGCTGGCCGGTGTCGCCAGGGGCGATTTCGGCACCTCGATCTCGCTGCGGCAAGATGTGCTCGGCCTCGTCTTCAACCGGCTGCCGGCGACGCTGGAGCTTGCCATCGTCGCGCTTGTCATGGCGGTGGCGATTGGCGGCACGACGGCGATCCTCGGCGCGCGCGAACGCGGTACCGCGGTCGAAGCGGGCATCGACATCGCCAGCGGTGCAGCGCTCTCCATTCCCGATTTCCTCTGGGGCCTCGTGCTGATCCTGCTGTTCGGCGTGCTGGTGCCGATCTTCGACATTTCGGGCCGCGTGTCGCCGCAACTCGACCTGCCCTTCGTCTCCCAGTTCTATTTGTTCGAGAGCCTGCTTCGGCTGCGCTTCGACCTCACCTGGGATCTCTTGAAGCACATGCTGATGCCGGCGATTGCCTTGGCGCTGCCGTTGGCGGCAATCATCTCGCAGCTGTTGAAACAGTCGCTGAAGGAAGTGCTCGACCTCGATTATGTCGTGCTGGCGCGGGTCAAAGGGTTTTCGGAAACGCAAGTCATCCTGCGCGAGGCGCTGAAGAACGCCGCCCTGCCGACACTGACGCTGGTCGGCGTGCAATTCACTTTCCTCATCGGCGGCACGGTCATCGTCGAGCGGCTGTTTTCCTATGAGGGCCTCGGCAACATGGCCATCGATGCCGTCATCAACCGCGACCTGCCGCTGATCCAGGGCATCGTGCTGGTCTTCGCGCTGCTGTTCGTGCTGATCAACCTTGCCGTCGACATGATGTATGCGCTGCTCAATCCGAGGCTGCGCCATGGATGAGGCACGCATCTCGCGACATGGCTCAGGCGCAAAGCTATGGCTGGCGGGAGGCTGGCTGCTGCTGGCGCTGCTGGCAGCGATCTTCGCCCCGCTGGTCGCCCCGCAGGATCCGCTGGCGCAGGACCTGATGCTGGAGCGGTTGCCGCCGTTCTGGCTCGATGGCGCCGAGCCTGGTTATTGGCTCGGCACCGACAGCCTCGGCCGCGACCTGCTCTCGCGCCTGATTTTTGGTGGCCGCATCGCGTTCATCGTTGCTTTCGCGGCGGCCATCGCCGCCTGCGTCGTTGGCTCAACGCTTGGGCTGATCGCTGGCTATTTCGGCGGCTGGGCGGATCGCATCATCTCGCGCATCGTCGACGTCTGGATGGCTTTCCCGCCGGTGCTGTTCGCCATTCTGCTGGTTGCCGTGCTGGGGACAGGATTAAGTTCCGTCATTCTCGCCATCGCGATCATCGACTGGACGCGCTTCTGCCGCGTGATCCGCGCCGAAGCCATGGGCCAGTCGCGCATGGACTATGTCGAGAACGCCCGCATCGCCGGCTACGGCCGCATCGGCATCATGCTGCGCGAGGTGCTGCCCAACGTGGTGCCCTCGGTCGTGGCGCTGCTGTCGCTTGAAATGGGTATCGCCGTCATCGTCGAGGCGATCCTGTCCTTCGTCATCTGTCGATCTCGACCGACGACCCGACTTGGGGCGGCATCATCGCCGAGGGCCGTCTCTCGATCCACCAGGCATGGTGGGTGCTGGTTTTCCCGCTGATCACGCTGATCCTCACAGTGCTGTCTTTCAGCCAGTTCGGCGAAGCTCTGAAGACGCGTTTCGATCCGGTGCTGCGATGAGCGCCTGTCTCGACATCGCCAATCTGAGCGCCGTGCTGGCCAACGGCCAGCGCGTGCTGCGTTCTGTTTCGCTCGCCCTGCAACCCGGCGAGGTGCGTGCCCTGGTCGGCGAAAGCGGCGCCGGCAAGACAATGATCGGCAAGGCGGTGCTCGGCGTGCTGCCATCGAGCGTGCGCATCGTCGAAGGCGATATGCGGCTCGAGGGCGAAGACCTCGGCAAACTCCAGCCCAGGGCGCGGCGCACGCTGATCGGCGCGCGCACGGCGCTGATCCCGCAGGATCCGCTGACCGCGCTCAACCCCTCGCGCCGCATCGGCCCGCAGATGACCGACCGGCTGGTGCGCATCCTCGGCTGGAGCGGCGACAAGGCCGACCGGCGTATCCGGCAATTGCTGGACGAGGTGCAGATCCGCGACCCCGACCGCGTGCTGAAGACTTATCCGCACGAACTGTCCGGTGGCATGCGCCAACGCGTGCTGATTGCCGCCGCATTCGCCGCCGAGCCACGGCTGATCGTCGCCGACGAGCCGACCACGGCGCTCGACGTCACCGTACAGAAGCAGATCCTTCGGCTGATCGGCGCGTTGCAGCGCGAGCACGGCACCGCGATCCTGTTCGTCACCCATGATCTCGGCGTCGTCGCCAAGATCAGCCAGAAAGTGTCGGTGCTCTATGCCGGCAAGGTGGTGGAAGAGGCCGAGACCGCAGCGCTGTTCGCGGCACCTCGGCACCCCTATACCCGGGCACTGATGGCTGCGACGCCGCGCTACACCGATCCCTTCGCTTCGTTGAGACCCGTGGACGAGACGGTGCTGGCCGGTCTCGCCGCCGAGATCGCGTCCGCCGACCAGGCCTGGAGGCGTCCGCATGGCTGAGCCGCTGTTTTCCGTGCGCGGACTTAAGGTTGCGCTGCCCGACATGACGCGCAAGCCGCTGATCGGCCGCGCACCGCTGGCCGAGATTCTGAAAGGCCTGGATTTCGACCTGCCCAGCGGCTCGGTGACCGGCATAGTCGGCGAATCCGGGTCCGGCAAATCGACGCTCGGCCGCACGCTGGTGCGGCTGCTGGAGCCGAGCGCCGGCAGCGTCCGTTTCGAGGGCCGTGACATCACCCATCTGCCCGAAGCGGCACTGCGGCCACTGCGCCGCGACCTGCAGATGATCTTCCAGGATCCGATGTCGTCGCTCAACCCTCGCCGCACCATTGCCAGCATCATCGCCGCACCGCTCAGGCAGAACGGGCTTGGCGACAATCTGAAAGCGCGCGTCGCGGAGGCACTGCAACGCGTCGGCCTGCCGCAAAGCTTCGCCGGCCGCTACCGCCACGAATTGTCGGGCGGCCAACGCCAGCGCGTCGGCATTGCGCGCGCGCTGGCGCTGTCGCCGAAATTCGTGCTGGCCGACGAGATCGTCTCCGGGCTCGACGTCTCGACGCAGGCCCAGATCCTCACCTTGCTGGAGAAGCTTGCCGCGGAGATGGGCCTGACAGTCGCCTTCATCAGCCACGATCTGTCGGTGATCCGGCGGCTTTGCCAACAGGTGATCGTCATGCGCGAGGGCAGCATCGTCGAAGCCAGCGCCACCGACGCCTTGTTCGACAAGCCGCGGCAGGCCTACACGCGCGATCTCATCGCAGCCATTCCGCTGCCGGAAATCGATGCGGGCTGGCTGGACATGCCTTCCACAGGCAAGGCGCCGATATGAATGCGAACGCACGCCGAGAAGCGGGCCTCGGACGTGCGACTGGAAAAGGATTAAGTCCCGCCAAATGGAGGAGGACTGACATGAAGACAACAATCGCAATTGCAACGCTCGCCGCTGCTATCCTTGGTAGTGCCGGCATGGCCTCGGCGGATTCGATCCCCGGCATGCACGGCCACGACCATACCGGCGTCACGGTTCCCGACATGAAGCAGGCGGTCGACTTCTTCACCGAGGTCGTCGGCTGCAAGAAGGCGATGTCGTTCGGACCGTTCGCCGACGACAAGGGCACCTTCATGCAGGACCTGCTCGGCGTCGATCCGAAGGCTGTCATCGAGCAGGTCACCATGGTCCGCTGCGGCTATGGATCAAACATCGAGCTGTTCAAGTACACCGCGCCCGACCAGAAGGACCTGACACCGAAGAACAGCGACATTGGCGGCTTCCACATCGCCTTCTATGTCGATGATGTCGTCGCCGCGAAAGCCTATCTCGATGGCAAGAGCGTCAAGACAAGGATGGGGCCGCTGCCGGTCAAGGAAGGGCCCGCCGCTGGCCAGACCATCCTCTATTTCCAGGCACCTTGGGGCCTGCAATTGGAAGCGATCAGTTATCCCTCTGGCATGGCTTATGAGAAGACCGCCGAGACCGTGCTGTGGAGCCCGAAGAATCCGGAGAAATGATCTCTCGCGGCGCGCCTGCAGGACGTTACGGCAAGCGCGCCACCCAGGCCGCATAATCATTTCGACATAAAACTTTAAGCTTGAAATATCCTACCTCCGGCGCGATACTGAGGCATAGCAAGCGAAGAGGAGATCGCACGGATGAAGGTTGCGGTTCTCGGCGGCGGACCAGCCGGCCTCTACTTTGCCATTTCGATGAAGCTGAGAGACGCCGCGCACGACGTGACGGTTTTCGAGCGCAATCGCGCCGACGACACGTTCGGCTGGGGCGTCGTGCTGTCGGCCGAGACGCTCGATAATCTTGCGAAGAACGATCCTGTCAGCGCCGTCTGGATCAAGAAGCATTTTGCCTATTGGGACGACATCGCCGTCATCCATGACGGCGTGCGCACGGTCTCGTCAGGCCACGGCTTCTGCGGCATCGGCCGCAAGCGGCTGTTGATCCTGCTGCAGCGCCGCGCGCGCGAACTCAGCGTCAAGCTGATGTTCGAAACCGACATCGCCGACCCAAAACCCTATATGGAAACGCATGACCTGGTCGTCGCCGCCGACGGGTTGAACTCCAGGGCGCGCAACAGCTTCATCGATATCTTCAAGCCCGACATCGATACGCGCAAATGCAAGTTCGTCTGGCTCGGCACCAACCAGAAATTCGACGACGCCTTCACCTTTATCTTCGAGAAGACCGAGCATGGCTGGGTGTGGGCGCACGCCTATCAGTTCGACAGCGATACCGCGACCTTCATCGTCGAGTGCAGCGAACAGACCTGGGCCGACTTCGGCTTCGGCGCGATGTCGCAGCAGGAGTCCATCGCGGTGTGCGAGCGCATCTTTGCCAAACATCTTGGCGACCACGCGCTGATGACCAACGCCAACCACATCAGGGGCTCGGCCTGGATCAATTTCCCGCGCGTGCTTTGCGAGCGCTGGTCCTACAGGAATCTGGCGCTGATGGGCGACGCCGCGGCCTCGGCGCATTTCTCGATCGGCTCCGGCACCAAACTCGCCTTGGAGAGTGCGGTGGCGCTGGCCGACTATGTCGAGACCGAGCCGGACCTCGAGGCCGCCTTCCGCAAATATGAGGACGCCCGCCGCACCGAAGTGCTGAAGCTGCAGTCGGCGGCGCGCAATTCTCTGGAATGGTTCGAGGAGGTCGAGCGCTATCTCGGCCTCGATCCGGTGCAGTTCAACTATTCGCTTTTGACCCGTTCGCAACGCATCAGCCACGAGAATCTGCGGCTGCGCGATGCCGAGTGGCTGGGCGGCGCGGAAGAGTGGTTCCAGCGGCAGGCCGGTGCCGGCGGCGATAGGCTGCGCCGGGCGCCGATGTTCGCGCCCTTCAAGCTGCGCGACATGGTGCTCAACAACCGCGTCGTCGTTTCGCCGATGGCGCAGTACAAGGCCGTCGACGGCCGCCCGACCGACTGGCATTTCACCCATTATGCCGAGCGGGCGAAGGGCGGTGCGGGACTCGTCTATATCGAGATGACCTGCGTCAGCCCGGAAGGGCGCATCACGCCCGGCTGCCCCGGCTTCTACGCGCCCGAACATGAGGTGGCGTGGAAGCGACTGGTCGATTTCGTCCATACCGAAACCGAAGCGAAGATCTGTGCCCAGATCGGCCATTCCGGCGCCAAGGGTTCGACCCGCGTCGGTTGGGAAGGCACCGACGTGCCGCTGGCCTCGGGCAACTGGCCTGTCATGGCGGCATCGGCCGTCGCCTGGTCGCCTGAGAACCAGGTGCCGAAGGCGATGGACCGCGCCGACATGGATTTGGTGCGCGATCAATTCGTGGCCTCGGCCGAAATGGCCGATCGCTGCTGCTTCGACATGCTCGAGATCCACGCCGCGCACGGCTATCTCTTGTCGTCGTTCATCACGCCGGTCACCAACCAGCGCACGGACGCCTATGGCGGCTCACTGGAAAACCGCATGCGTTATCCCCTGGAAATCTTCCACGCGGTGCGCGCCGCCTGGCCCGCGGAAAAACCGATCTCGATGCGCATTTCGGCCAATGACTGGGTCGGCATCGAAGGCGTGACGCCGGCGGACGCCGTCGAGATCGCGCGGATGCTGCACGAGGCCGGCGTCGACATTTGCGATGTTTCGGCCGGCCAGACGTCGGTTGCCGCCAAGCCGGTCTATGGTCGCATGTTCCAGACGCCGTTCTCCGACCGTATCCGCAACGAGGTCGGCATGGCGACGATGGCGGTCGGCAACATCTACGAGCCCGACCATGTCAATTCGATCCTGATGGCCGGCCGCGCCGATCTGGTGGCGCTGGCACGGCCGCATCTCGCCGATCCCTACTGGATGCTGCATGCGGCGGTGACGCTCGGCGACCGTGGCGTCAAATGGCCGGATCCCTATCTGCCCGGGCGCGATCAGCTCTACCGGCTGGCCGAGCGTGACGCCGCTGCGGGGCTGAAAGTATGACGGCCGCGACAACGATTCCCGGCAAGCACGCGCTGGTCACCGGCGGCGGATCCGGCGTCGGCCGGGCCATCGCGCTCACTTTGGCCGCGGCTGGTATCGACGTGACCATTTGTGGGCGCAGCGAAGCTGAGCTCACCAAGGTTGCCGGCGAAAACGGCCGCATCCATGGCATCGTCGCAGACGTCACCAGCGAGGCGGCGATGGCGGCGCTTTACGAGATGGCGGAGGCCGCGCGCGGACCATTCAACATCGTCGTTGCCAATGCCGGCATGGCCGGCAGCACGCCGGCGCACAAGACCACGCTTGCCGACTGGCAGCGAACGCTCGACGTCAATCTGACCGGGGCGTTCCTGACGGTGAGACCGGCGCTGGCCGGCATGGCCGCGCGCAAGGCAGGCCGCATCGTCTTCATCGCCTCCACCGCCGGATTGAAAGGCTATCCCTATGTTGCGCCTTATGTGGCGGCCAAACATGGCGTCGTCGGCCTGATGCGGGCGCTGGCCGCAGAGACGGCGAAATCCGGCGTCACCGTCAATGCGGTGTGTCCGGGCTTCGTCGAGACCGACATGTTGGAGGAATCCATCCAGCGCATCGTCGAAAAGACCGGCCGCTCGGCCGGCGAGGCGCGAGCCAGCCTCGTCTCGACCAACCCGCAAGGCCGCTTCATCCAGCCGCAAGAAATTGCCGAAGCCGTGCTGTGGTTGTGCGGCGACGCGGCGGCGTCGATCACCGGACAGGCGATTTCGATCTCGGGAGGTGAAACATGGTAGCCGGCCCCCTGCCCGTGCCATCGGGACCCGGCAAGGACCGGTTGCGTCTTTGGATAAGGCTGCTGCGGGCTTCACGCACGATCGAGGCCGAATTGCGCGAGCGCCTGAAGAAGGAATTCGACACGACGCTGCCGCGTTTCGACGTCATGGCAGCGCTTTACCGGGCGCCGGAAGGCATGCTGATGAGCGACCTGTCGCGCTTCCTGCTGGTGTCCAACGGCAATGTCACCGGCATTGTCGACCGGCTGGTGTCGGAAGGACTTGTCGCCCGGGCCCGCCGCAATGGCGACCGCCGTACCTCGATGGTGCGGTTGACCGAGGAAGGCACGAAGTCCTTTGCCACCATCGCCGCGGCGCATGAGGGCTGGATCGGCGAATTGCTGGGCAAGGTCAGCGAGGAGGATGCGCACCGACTGACCGGCATGCTGACCTCGTTCCGCAGCAACTGGGAGGGACGCGAATGACTGCAATGGCCGGCCTCAAGCCGAAGCATTTCCTGTGGGAAGTCGAGGGCCGGATCGCCAGGGTCCGGCTCGACCGGCCGGAGCGCAAGAACCCGCTGACCTTCGATAGCTATGCCGAGCTGCGCGACACGTTCCGCGATCTCGTCTATGCCGAGGACGTCGACGCCGTGGTGTTCCTCTCCAATGGCGGCAATTTCTGCTCCGGCGGCGATGTCCACGACATCATCGGTCCGCTGGTCAAGATGGACATGAAGCAGCTCTTGGCCTTCACCCGCATGACCGGCGATTTCGTCAAGGCAATGCTCAACTGCGGCAAGCCGATCATCGCGGCGGTGGACGGCGTGGCGGTTGGCGCCGGCGCCATCATCGCCATGAGCGCCGACATCCGCATCGCCACGCCGGAAGCCAAGACCGCCTTCCTGTTCACCCGCGTCGGCCTTGCCGGCTGCGACATGGGCGCCTGCGCGATCCTGCCGCGCATCATCGGCCAGGGCCGCGCCGCCGAACTGCTTTACACGGGCCGAACCATGACGGCTACGGAAGGCGAGCGCTGGGGATTCTACAACAGGCTGGTCGATGCGGCGGCTCTGGAGACCGACGCGCTGGAGATGGCGGCCCGCATCGTCTCCGGCCCGACCTTCGCCCACGGCATCACCAAGACGCAGCTCAACCAGGAATGGTCGATGGGCCTCGACCAGGCGATCGAGGCCGAGGCGCAGGCGCAGGCTATCTGCATGCAGACGCGCGATTTCGAGCGGGCGTATCTGGCTTTCGTGGCCAAGGAAAAGCCGGTGTTCGAGGGGAATTGAGGATGATCGGTTTGCGCCCAGGCACCCCCCTCTGGCCTGCCGGCCATCTCCCCCGCAAGGGGGGAGATCAGCTGATTGCGTCGCTTTCGCCAATCGCCAGCGTTGCAAGATGGGCGGGAAGATTGAAGCTGCCAATCTCCCCCCTTGCGGGGGAGATGCCCGGCAGGGCAGAGGGGGGTGCAACGGATCGCGACCAAGATCAAGGGCGCATCCATGCCTGACCGTTCCTTCCTCAACTGGCCGTTCTTCGAGGACCGGCATCGCGAGCTCGCCGAGCACCTGGACACTTGGTGCGCCAAAAACCTTCCCGTCGACCATCATGACGTCGACGCCGCCTGCCGCGAGCTGGTGGACAAGCTCGGCAAGGATGGCTGGCTGAAGCCGACGGCGCTCGATACCGACAATCCTGGACCGCTCGACGTACGCACCTTGTGCATCACGCGCGAGACGCTGGCTCGCCACGATGGGTTGGCCGACTTCGCCTTTGCCATGCAGGGGCTGGGCACCGGTGCACTCAGCCTGTTCGGGGCGCCTGACCAGCAGCAATGGCTTTCGAAGACCCGCGCCGGCAAGGCGATCTCAGCGTTTGCCCTGTCAGAACCGCGCTCTGGCTCGGATGTCGCCAATACCGAAATGACGGCGACCCGCGATGGCGACGGCTACGTTCTCACGGGCGAAAAAACCTGGATCTCCAATGGCGGCATCGCCGACCTTTATGTCGTCTTTGCCCGCACCGGAGAAGCACCGGGTGCCAAGGGGCTTTCCGCCTTCCTGGTGCCGGGCGACGCCAAGGGGCTCGGTATTGCCGAACGGCTGGAAGTGATCGCGCCGCATCCGCTGGCGCGGCTTTCGTTCGACCAGGTCCGGCTGCCTGCCTCGGCGCTGATCGGCAAGCCGGGCGACGGCTTCCGCATCGCCATGTCGGTGCTCGACGTATTCCGCTCGACGGTCGGCGCGGCGGCGCTCGGCTTTGCCCGCCGCGCGCTCGATGAAAGCATCAAGCGCGTGGCCGAGCGCAAACTGTTCGGCGCACCGATGGCCGAGTTGCAGATGGTGCAGGGCCATATCGCCGACATGGCGCTCGACGTCGATGCGGCGGCCCTTCTGGTCTATCGCGCCGCCTGGACCAAGGACATGGGCGCGGCGCGAGTGACGCGCGAGGCGGCGATGGCCAAGCTGTTCGCCACCGACAAGGCGCAGGAGGTGATCGACAAAGCGGTGCAACTGCATGGCGGCGACGGTGTCCGCAAAGGCCACATCGTCGAGAGCCTGTACCGCGAAATCCGCGCGCTGCGCATCTATGAGGGCGCATCGGACGTGCAGAAGGTGGTGATCGCGCGGCAAGTGATGGGCGCGGCCTGAACAGGTCGCATTGATAGGATTGCTTTGAGACACGGATATTGCGGACCCGATATTGGAAAGGCGGAGAGACGACATGCACGAGATCCTGCAGCCGGAAGGCTGGGCAAAACCGGTCGGCTACGCCAACGGCGTGGCGGCGCGCGGCAGGCTCGTTTTCGTCGGCGGACAGGTCGGCTGGAACGGGCAATGTCAGTTCGAGACCGACGATTTCGCCGGCCAGGTGCGGCAGACGCTCCAGAACATCGTCGCGGTGCTGGCCGAGGCCGGCGCGGAGCCACGGCACATCACCTCGATGACCTGGTATTTCACCGACAAGGCCGAATATCTCGGTAACCTCAAGGGGATCGGCGAGGCTTATCGCGAGGTGATCGGCCGGCATTTTCCGGCGATGGCCGCCATGCAGGTGGTGGCGCTGGTGGAGGACCGCGCCAAGGTGGAGATCCAGGCGACCGCCGTCGTTCCGGAATAAAGAATTCGTCTCTCCGGAATATTTTATTCGCGAAGCCCAGCCTGCCTCAGCAACGGCAGCACGTGGTCGCAAAAATAGGGCAATTCCCTGGTGTAGTTGACGAAGGATAGCGCAATGCCCTGGTAGCCGTGCGCGGCAATGGCGGCCATCTCGGCGGCAATCGTCTCCGGCGTTCCAACCAGCGGATAGGTGCCGGCGCCGCCGGCGAAACGCTGGCGATAGCGCTCATAGGCATGCGGGTCGTGCGATTGCGAGAATTCCTTCTTGCCGGCCATATGCGCATCGACCGCCTCGTGGTCGGCCAGATCGACGGCATAGCGTGTGTAGTAGGCCTGCGCCTCTTCCATGGTCGGGCGGCAGACGACATGGGCCACGGTGTAGACGCCGACCTCCCGGCCAACCTTGTCGGCCCGTTCGCCGATGTCGGCGACATGCTTGCCGGCATCGCCCATCTCGGAAAAGGTCGTGAACAGATAATCGCATCTGGCGGCGGCGAAATCGCGGCCCGGGCCGCCGAAAGCGGCGTTCATGGTCACCGGGCGCGGAACCTGCAGGCTGGCCGGCCGGCTGACCGCCTCCTTGAGGTGATAATAGGTCCCTTCATAGTCGAGCGGCTCCGCCGATGCGTAGAGCTTCTCCAGAATCTCGATCCATTCGACCGCCTGGTCGTAACCCTTCTCGACCAGCGGCGTGCCGAACATGCCGAATTCCTTCGGGTTCCAGCCGCAGACGATGTTGAGGCCGGCACGGCCCTGGCTGATGTGGTCGACCGTCGCCAGCGCCTTGGCGGCATAGAGCGGGTGCACCAGCGGCACATGCACGGTCATGAACAGGCCGATGCGGTCGGTGGCCATGCTGAGCGCCGCCGCCCAGGTGAAGGTCTCGAACGACCGCTCGCGCACCTTGTTGCGGCCGCCAAAGCCGCGCCAGCGGGCGATCGGCAGCAGGAACTCCAGCCCGGCGCGGTCGGCGATCTGGGCTGCCGTCAGATTGTCCTGCCAGCTTGCCGTCCAGCGCTCCGGCACATCCGATATGGCAAGGCCGCCATCGGCATTGGTCGAGAAGACGCCAAGCTTCAGTTTGTTGGAGCCGTGCAACGGATGTGCCTTGTTCATGTCGCGACCTCCCGGCGAAGATCGCACGCTACGGCTCCGCGAAAATATTTCAAGCATGAAATAGCTTCGCCGGGCACTGGTTTGCCGATATGAATTTGGCGGGATGAAAAAGAGGATCGGCATGAGCGAGTTCCGTCAGAAGTGCATCGGCAAGAGCAGCCTTGTCGGTTCCTTCGCCGCCATTCCTCACCCCGTCGCAGTCGAGGTGATGGCGTTGTCCGGCCTCGACTTCCTCTGCATTGACTGGGAGCATGCCCAGATCTCGCGCGAGATGATCGAGAGCATGGTACGCGCCGCCGATGTGCATCGCGTGCCGGCGATGGTGCGCGTTCCCGGCCATGCGCCCGAAGCCATCCAGGCGGCATTGGACAGCGGCGCGCAAGGTGTGCTGGTGCCACGCGTCTCGACACCGGCACAGGCGGCAATGGCGGTGAAAGCATCGCGCTATCCGCCACGAGGCGAGCGCGGTGTCGGACCCGGCCGCGCGGCCGGCTATGGCTATCGCATTCCCGAATACCTGGCTGGCGCCAATGAGCGGACCGCCGTCGCGATCCAGGTCGAAACCGTCGAAGGGTTGGCCAACATCGACGCGATCGCCGCGGTGGAGGGCGTCGACGTGGTCTTCGTCGGACCCGGCGATCTCTCCGTGTCGATCGATGCGATCGGACCGAAGGGCGCCGAGAAGCTCGCGGATGCGATCCGCAGGATCATCGGCGTGACGATCGCGCACGACAAGACCTCCGGCATATTTTGCGCCAGCCCGCAGACCGTCGGCCAATGGGCAGCCGTCGGCGCCAGCTTTTTCGTGCTGGCCAGCGACACGATGTTTCTCGGTGCGGGCGCCGCGGCCAATTATGCCGCCGCCCGGGCCGAACTGGCGCGGGAAGACCCGCGCTAGCGCCCCAGTCGAGTATGCCGAGCACTTTTTTTAAGCTTAAAACTTTTGTCTTGAAAAGCGCGGCACTTTGGATAAGCATTCAGGATCAACGGCCGCCGTCGGGCTGGAAGGTTTCCGGGCATTTCATCATTCTGCTCCGGGTAGGAGGGGTTTCAGTCCTTGTCGTTTGTACTGCCCCAGTCATCGTCCAGCGCACGCTACGCTTGCGATGCGTGCGCCCAGGAACCCGCACACCGAAACCATCGCCAACCTTGCCGCGCGCGTGAACACGCATGCGATCGCGACCAGATCGCGTCCGCGCTCGAGCGCATGGTCGCCACCATGAATTGACGGCCCGCTGGGAGGCGGGACGGCAACAAACCGTGCGGGGCAGCCCGCCCGATCAACAACCAGAGGGAACAACCCCAGAGGGACCACCAATGAACCTGACCCGTCGCAATCTCATCCTTTTCGCCGCGGCAATCGGCATCGCCGCCGGACCGGCAACCGCCTATGCCGCCGATGTGCTCAATGTCGGCGCCTACCCGACCAACCCGCCCTTCGAATACAAGAACGAGAGCGGCACGTTCGAGGGTTTTGAGGTCGACATCGTCAACGAGGCGGCCAAGCGCGTCGGCATGACCACCGACATCGCCGATCTCGGCTTCCAGGCGCTGTTCGCCGCGACCACCTCCAAGCGCATCGACGTCGCCATCTCCTCGATCACGATCACGCCGGAGCGGCTGAAGTCGCAGTCGTTCACTCAGCCCTACTATGATTCCGACATGGGCATCGCCACTAAGACCGACAGCGCGGTCAACACCGAGGCGGACCTCAAGGGCAAGATCGTCGGCGTGCTCTCGGGCTCGACCGGCGAGACCTGGGTCAAGGCGCACCAGGAAGCCGACGGCTTCAGCGACGTGAAGGGCTATGACACGCAGCAGAACCTGCTGCTCGACCTCAGCGCCGGCCGTGTCGACGCCGCCGTCAGCGACATTCCCGGCATGGAATATTCCTTCACCAAGATGAAGGACCTGAAGGTCAAGCAGCGCATCAAGACCGGCGAGCAGTACGGCCTGATGATGACCAAGGATCATCCGTTGGTCGGCAAGCTCAACGACGCGCTGACGGCGATGAAGAAGGACGGCGCGCTGGCCGCGATCCACAAGAAGTGGTTCGGCAGCGACGCGCCGGCCGATTCCTCGACCGTCAAGGAAATGCCGCTGCCCAAGGCCTGAGCGCCGGCCGACAGGACGAAAGGCGTGCCGGCTCCAAAGGGGTCGGCACCTCCCGTTTTCACGCATAACCTTCCCGGGACCAGCATCCGTTCGGCAAAGCCGATCTTGATATTCCGGGTTGGGCCCTGGCGTCAGATGACGCAACACCATTCGGGAATGCCCTGATGTCGCTGATCGACACTTTCTTCAACGCCGATGTCATCGCGTCGAGCCTGCCGGCGCTGCTGCGCGGCTTCCTGAACACGCTGCTGCTGGGCCTGCTCAGCATCGGCATCGGCATTCCCATCGGCCTGGTGATCAGCCTTTTGCGGCTCTATGCGCCGAAGCCGCTGCGCTGGCTGGCGGTTGGCTACACCGACGTCTTCCGCGCCTTGCCGGTTCTCGTCGTGCTGATCCTGATCTACTATGCGCTGCCTTTCCTCGGCATTCGCCTGTCGTCCTGGGCGTCGGCGGTGACCGCGTTCGCCATCATCATGTCGGCCTATTCGGCCGAAGTGTTCCGGTCCGGCATAGAGAGCATTCCGCGCGGTCAGTTCGAGGCGTCGCAGGCGCTTGGCCTGCCGTTCCTTTTGACCTTGCGCAAGGTGGTGCTGCCGCAGGCGGTGCGCGTCGTCATCCCGCCGATGACCAGCAACTGCGTCTCGATGTTCAAGGACACTTCGCTGGCCTCCACCGTGGCCCTGCCGGAACTGCTCAAGGAAGCGACCAACGCACAGTCACTCTACGCCAATCCCTCGCCGCTGATCGGCGCGGCGCTCGTCTATCTCATCTTTCTTTGGCCGATGGTTCGTCTCGTCAGCCTGCTTGAAGCCCGCTTCAAGGACGAGAAAGCCCGCTAGAGCGGTTCAGTGTTTGTTGGAATCCCCGAACCGCCCCAACTCTTTGTTTTCACGCAATTCCGGACGGAAAACCGCTACGCACTTTTCCTGGAATTGCTCTAGCCACCCACCACCCCGCAAGCACTTCGCAGGAGATATTCTTGAGCAATCCCCAGGCCACCGGCGGCTTCCCCGTCGACACCATCCGCGCCATGTTTCCTGCCCTGCAACGGGCCGGCGATTTCATTTTCATGGACAATGCCGCCGGCGCGCAGATCCCGCAGAGCGTGCTCGACGCGGTGACCAACCACCTGGTCTCGCACAATGTCCAGCGCGGCGGCCGCTATGGCCGCAGCGTCACCGTCGACCAGTCGGTCGCCGACGCTCGGACAAGCGTCGCCTTGCTGATCAATGCCTACAGCCCGGCGGAAATCTGCTTCGGCATGAACGCCACCTCCTTCATCCGCCTAGTCAGCCTCGGCATCGGCCAGATGCTGCAAGAGCGCGATGAGATCGTCATCACCGACATGGACCATGATGCCAACATCGCCACCTGGCTGGCGCTGGAATCCGCGGGCGCCAAGTTCAAGTGGTGGCGCATGCGCGAGGACGGAAATCTGCATGTCGACGATTTGCGTCCGCTGGTCTCCGACCGCACCCGTCTTGTCGCTTGCACGGTCACCGCACACTCGATCGGTTCGATCGTGGACGTCGCATCCGTCGCGAAAATCGCGCATGCCGCCGGCGGCGAAGTGTTTCTCGACTGCGTGCATTACGGACCGCACGGACTGATCGACGTGCAAGCCTGGGACTGCGACTATCTCGTCTGCTCCGGCTACAAGAACTTTTCGCCGCATATGGGCTTCCTGTGGGGCCGCTTCGAAACGCTGAAACGCTTGCCGACCTTCCGCGAGGATTTCATCCCGGACGAGCCGCCCTACAAGGTCGAGGCCGGCACCTTCATCTATGAGAACGTGTCGGGCATGGATGCCGCCGTACAGTATCTGGAACTGATCGGCCGCAATCTCGCGCCGTCCAACAACCGCTCGCGGCGCGAGAACATCGTCGCCGGCATGGGCGCCATCCGCGACTATGAGCTGGTGCTGGCGCGCGAGATGATGGGCGTGCTGAAGGGTTGCGGCGCGACCATCTACGGCGTCGCCGACGAAGCCCGCATCAACGAGCGCGTGCCGACCTTCTGCTTCAACATCGGCAAGCTGTCGCCACAGCGGGTCGTCGAGGAAATGGCCGAGATGCAGATCGGCATCCGCGACGGCCACATGTACGCACCGCGGCTGATGAAGCGGCTCAACCTGTCGATGGACAGCGGCGCCATCCGCGCCTCGCTGGTGCACTACAACACGGTCGAGGAGATCCACAAGTTCGGCGAGGCGCTGCGGGCAATCATTGCGAAGTTGTCGTGATCTCGGACCCTGGTCGGAACCTTTCCGTGGGAGTCGCGGCTACCTCGAGGTCGTCATCCTATGGCGAAGCAAGGAGCGAAGCGACGCGGCGCAGACCATAGGATGACGAAGAGACGTCAGGCAGCCTTCTTCTTCGCTAACCTCGCCTTGATGCTGGCTACATCGGCACGCGGCGTGGCGGCGAACAGCGTCCTGGTGTAGCTGTGCTTGGGGTCGGCAAAGACCTCGTCGCGCGAGCCGTATTCGACGGCCTCGCCGAAATACATCACCATCACATCGTCGGCGATGTAGCGCACCACCGAAAGGTCATGGCTGATGAATACATAGGTCAGCTGGAATTCATCCTGCAGGTCGGCCAGCAGGTTGAGCACCTGCGCCTGCACCGACAGGTCGAGTGCGGAGACCGGCTCGTCCAGCACCAGCAGGCTCGGGTTGAGCATCAGCGCGCGGGCAATCGCGATGCGCTGGCGCTGGCCGCCCGAGAACATGTGCGGATAGCGGTTGTAGTGCTCGTGACCGAGGCCGACCTTCTTCAGCATTTGCATGGCGAGGTCGCGCCGCTCGGCGGCCGATCTGTCGGTGTTGATCAGCAGCGGTTCGCCCAGCACGTCGCCGATCTTCTGGCGCGGATTGAGCGATCCGTAAGGGTTCTGGAAGACGATCTGCACCTTGCGGCGCATCTCCCTGGTCAATCCGCCCTTGGCGATATCGACCTTGTTGCCGTCGATGAACAATTCGCCTGACGTCGCCGGATCGATCAAGGTGATGATGCGGGCGAGCGTGGACTTGCCGCAGCCGCTTTCGCCGACGATGGCGAGCGTCTTGCCCTTGTCCACCGTGAACGAAACGCCCTTGACCGCATGCACGGTGCGCGGTCCGGTGAACAGGCCGCCGCCGATATGGTAGTCGCGAACGATGTTCTTGCCTTCGAGGACCGTGGTGCTCATGCGGAGGCTCCCGCTGCCGAGGGAGCTGGCTCGAACAGCATGTCGGAAACGGTCGGCAGCCGGTCGCCGACGGCGTTTTCCGGCAACGCCGACAGGAGCGCGCGCGTGTAATTGCTCTTCGGCGATTCAAACAGCGACAGCACGTCGGCCTCTTCCATCTTGCGGCCCTTGTACTGGACGATGACGCGATCGGCGGTCTCGGCCACCACGCCCATATTGTGAGTGATCATGATCAGGCCCATGCCGTATTTGGCCTGCAGCGACACCAGCAGATCGAGGATCTGCTTCTGGATGGTGACGTCGAGCGCGGTCGTCGGCTCGTCCGCGATCAAAAGCTTCGGATTGCAGGCAATGGCGATCGCGATCATGACACGCTGGCACTGGCCGCCCGACATCTGGTGCGGAAACGAGCTCAGCCGTTCTTCCGGATCGGCAATGCCGACCAGCTTCATCAGCTCTATGGCGCGGGCCCTGCGCTGAGCGCGATCCATGCCCATGTGGAAGCGCAGCACTTCCTCGATCTGGAAGCCGACCGTGAAGCACGGGTTGAGGCTGGCGATCGGCTCCTGGAAGATCATCGAGATGTCCTTGCCGACGATCTTGCGGCGTTCGGACGGGCTGAGCTTCAACAGGTCGACGCCGTCGAAGGCCATGCGGTCGGCCTTGACCGTCGCGGTGTTGGGCAACAGCCCCATGACCGCCAGCATCGACACCGACTTGCCGGAGCCGGACTCGCCGACGATGGCCAGCACCTCGCGCGGCTCGACCGAAAGATCGATACCTTGCACGGCCATGAACGGTCCGGCGGCGGTGTCGAAGGAAACGGTGAGGTTCTTGATCTCAAGCAGGGACATGCTCACGACCTCTTCAGCTTGGGGTCGAGGGCGTCGCGCAGGCCGTCGCCGATCAGGTTGATGGCAAAGACGGTGATCAGGATGGCGAGGCCGGGAAAGGTCACCACCCACCATGCGCGCAGAATGAACTCGCGCGCTTCGGCGAGCATCGTGCCCCATTCGGGTGTCGGCGGCTGCGCGCCCATGCCGAGGAAGCCGAGTGCGGCCGCCTCGAGGATGGCGTTGGAGAAGGACAGCGTCGCCTGCACGATCAGAGGGGCGATACAGTTGGGCAGGATGGTGACCATCATCAGCCTAAGATGGCTGGCGCCGGCGACCTTGGCCGAGACGACATATTCGCGGGTCTTCTCCGCCATCACAGCGGCTCGGGTAAGCCGGGCGAAGTGTGGCTGCAGCACGAAGGCGATGGCGATCATGGCGTTGACGAGGCCAGGGCCGAGCACCGCGACCAGCACCAGTGCCAGCAGCAGCGACGGGAAGGCCAGGATGATGTCCATGATGCGCATGATCAGCGTGTCGACCCAGCCACGGCAGTAGCCGGCGAGCAGGCCGAGGATGACGCCGGAGATTAGCGCCGTGGTGACGACGACGAAGCCGATGGCGAGCGAGAAACGCGAGCCATAGATCAGGCGCGAAAGCATATCGCGGCCGACGGCGTCGGTGCCGAGCAGGAACTGCGCGTTGCCGCCCGTCTGCCAAGCCGGCGGCGTCAGGAAGAAGTCGCGGAACTGATCGTCCGGCGAATGCGGGGCGAGCAGAGGCGCGAAGATGGCGATCAGGATCAGCAGGGCGAAGACGAAGAGACCGATCACCGCGCCCTTGTTGATCGAGAAATAGTGCCAGAATTCGCCGAACATCTGCAGCCGCGCGTCCTGCGGCTTGACGACGGTCGCGGCTTCGATGGCGGCTGGGCCTTCATTGGTCATGTCAATTCGCCCGGATACGCGGGTTGATGACGGCATAGAGCACGTCGACGATAAGGTTCACCGACATGACGATCAGCGCGATCAAAAGCAACCCGCCCTGCACTGTGAAATAGTCGCGCTTGGAAATGGCGTCGATCATCCACTTGCCGATGCCCGGCCACGAAAAGATGCTCTCGGTCAGGATGGCGCCGGTGAGCAGCGTGCCGACCTGCAGGCCGATGGTGGTGACGACCGGGATCAGCGCATTGCGGAAGGCATGCAGACCGATGACACGGCGCGGCGCCAAGCCCTTGGCGCGCGCGGTGCGTACATAATCCTCGCCCAGCACTTCGAGCATGGCCGAGCGCGTCTGCCTGGCGATGACCGCCAGCGGAATGGTGCCGAGCACGATGGTGGGCAGAATGAGGTGCGACACCGCCGAGCGGAAGGCGCCCTTCTGGCCCGAAATGAGGGAATCGATGGTCATGAAGCCGGTCACCGGCTTGAAGAAGTAGAGAAGGTCGATGCGGCCCGAGACCGGTGTCCAGTGCAGCGTACCGGAGAAGACGATAATCAGCAGCAGGCCCCACCAGAAGATCGGCATGGAATAGCCGGCGAGCGCGGTCCCCATGGTCAGCTGGTCGAACCAGGAGCCGCGGCGGATGGCGGCGAAAATGCCGAAGGCGACACCGAAGATGATGGCGAAGATCATGGCGAAGATGGCGAGTTCGACCGTCGCCGGGAACCGCACCAGGAAATCCTTGAGCACCGGCGTCTTGGTGGAAAACGAGGTGCCGAAATCGCCGCTGAGGATGTTGGTCAGATAGGTCAGATATTGTTGCCAGATCGGCAGGTCGAAACCGAACTGATGCATCAGCGCCGTGTGGCGTTCGGGCGACAGGCCACGTTCGCCCGCAAGCACCAGCACCGGATCACCGGGCAGGATGCGCACGAAGCCGAAAGCGAGGATGGTTATCCCGATGAAGGTCGGGATGATGAGGGCGAGCTTGCCGAGGATATAACGCAGCATGGCGGGCGAGGTGGGGCGGCGCCCTGTGGCGCCGCCCCGTTTCGCGAACCTTATTCGGCGATATCGACGCCGTCAAAGCGATGGATGCCGAGCGGATCCATCGCAAAGCCGGAGACTGTCTTCTGCATCGGCATGAACACCTTGGAGTGGGCGAGCGTCGCCCACGGTGCCTGCTCCTTGAAGATGACCTGTGCCTGTTCGTAGAGCTTGGTGCGCTCGGCCTGATCGGAAACGGTCTTGGCCTTGTTGATGAGCGCATCGAAGTCCTTGTTGCACCATTCCGCGCGGTTGTTCGAACCGACGGAAGCGCAGCTCAGGAGCACGCCGAGGAAGTTGTCCGGATCGCCATTGTCGCCGGTCCAGCCGACGATGACGGCGCCGTCGTGATCGACCGCCGAAGCGCGCTTGAGGTATTCACCCCAATCATAGCTGACGATGTTGACGGTGACGCCGACCTTGGCGAAGTCGGCCTGGATCAGCTCGGCGGTGCGGCGCGCGTTCGGCATGTACGGACGCGACACGGGCATGGCCCAGACGTTCATCTTGAGGTCCTTGACGCCGGCCTCTTCAAGCATCTTCTTGGCCGCCTCCGGATCGTACGGATCGTCCTTCACGTCCTTGTTGTAGGACCACATGGTCGGCGGGATCGGGTTGATCGCCACCTGGCCGGCGCCCTGGAACACGGCGTCGATAATGGCCTTCTTGTTGATGG
Organism: Mesorhizobium sp. WSM3626; assembly: GCF_000513935.1. Classification (GTDB taxonomy): domain Bacteria; phylum Pseudomonadota; class Alphaproteobacteria; order Rhizobiales; family Rhizobiaceae; genus Mesorhizobium; species Mesorhizobium salmacidum. Next base: position 202,639 of record NZ_AZUY01000003.1, read on the forward strand.
CCATGTTGAGCGCCTTGCGGACGCGCACGTCGTCGAACGGCTTCTGCTGGGTGTTGTACATCAGCGCGCCGACGTTGAGGCCTTCCTGCTCCGCGACCGTCAGGTTCGCATCAGCCTGCAGGCCGGCGATGTCGGCCGGTGCCGGATACGACATGATGTTGCATTCGCCGGCCTTCAGCTTCTGCGCGCGCACCGCCGGATCGGTTGTGATGGCGAAGACCAGATCGTCGATCTTCTGCTTGCCGCCCCAATAGTCCGGGTTGGCCTTGTAGCGGATGGCGGCGTCGGTCTGGTAGTCGACGAAGATGAACGGGCCGGTGCCGACCGGCTTCTGGTTGAACAATTCAGGCGTCTTGTCGGCCTGCAGCTTGTCGGCATATTCCTTCGAGACGATCGAGGCGAAATCCATGCCCAGCGTCGGAATGAAGGTGATCGCCGGCTCCTTGAGGGTGAACTTCACCGTGAGGTCGTCGACCTTCTCGACCTTGGTGATGTTGTCGCCGAACTGATCATTGTAATACTGATAGGCAATGCCCGGTATGTACTGGAACCAGGGGCCGTTCTTGTCGACCTGGCGCTGGAACGAGAACACCACGTCGTCGGCGTTCAGGTCGCGCGTCGGGGTGAAGTAGTCGGTGGGCGCGAACTTGACGCCCTTGCGCAGCTTGAAAGTATATTCCTTGCCGTCGTCGGAAATCGCCCAGCTGTCAGCAAGGCCGGGCGAGACCGAGGTCTTGCCGTGATCGAATTCGACGAGGCGGTTGAAGACGGTACGCGAGGACGCATCGAACGTCTGTCCCGCAGTGTACGGCGCCGGATCGAAACCTTCTGGCGACGCCTCCGCGCAATAGACCAGAGTTTTCGCGTTGGCCACGCCGCCCAGGACGCTTGCAGCCAGCAACGCGGCTGCAAAAGTCAATTTCTTCTTCATTGAGCACTCCCTGATGTTCTTCCAAGCCCCTCTATCAGGCTCGCGAAGCGCGCATATAAGCACCGTTTTTCCGGCTTTGGAACACCCCGTTTGCTTACCCCGCGGGAAGCAGGAAAAAAATCCGCGATTTTGCTAAATGGCAGAAAAAATTAGCAGTTTTTTCTATTCACGATATTATTAACGACCGCATTTTTTTATTGATCCGACGTCCGGTACCAAGGGTGCCGCGCGCCGTCTTCATCCGGGCATCGATGCGGAAAAATGCCGGTTCCAAGTACAGCCGGCGGGAACGATTTCCGACGGCAAATCTTTCGGGGTCTTGCCGCAAGGGCAAGACTTGCACCGCCGCCGATAGAGGCAATACATAGGCGGACATGCTGGCGGCAGCGGAGGACGTCTCCATCAATCCGGAGGCGGCGCGGCGCGGGCCAACGAGAAACAGACGACCAGGGTTGTCGAGGAGGAACGGGTGGCAAAAGCATCGAAGGCGTCGGCCAAGGCGGTCTCGAAACCAGCGGCCGGTGGGCAAGGCAAAGCCGCAGCCGCGAAAGCGGCGGCCAAACCCGCCAAGAGCACCCCCACGGCGAAAGCAGCGGCCACCGCCAGTACCGGCAAGAAGCCGGCGACGAAAGCCGCATCGGCAAAGGCATCCGCGACCAAGGCCGGACCGGGCAAGGCCGGAACGACGAAGAGTTCGCCACCCGCGAAGGCTGTACCTGTATCGAAACCGGCGACCGCGGCCAGCCAGCGGCTGCCGAAGGCGCTCACCGAACTCGCCGCCGGCCTGCCGCAAAAGCCATGGCTCAACAGCTATCCCAAGAACATGCCGGCCGAGATCGGCGCCCTTCCCTACAGTTCCATCGGCGACTTCCTCGTTGGCGCCTGCAAGCAGTTCGCCGGTCAGCCGGCTTTCACCTGCATGGGCAAGTCCATCACCTACGCTGAACTCGAACGGCTATCGGCGGCCTTCGGTGCCTATCTGCAGTCCACCGGATTGCAGAAGGGGGCGCGCGTCGCCCTGATGATGCCGAACGTGCTGCAGTATCCCGTGGCGATGATGGCGGTCGCCCGCGCCGGCTTCACGGTGGTGAACGTCAATCCGCTCTACACGCCGCGCGAACTGGAGCATCAGCTCAAGGATTCCGGGGCGCAGGCCATCGTCATCCTCGAAAACTTCGCCAGCACCTTGCAGGCGGTCGTCGCCAGGACCTCGGTCAAGCATGTCATGGTCGCCGCCATGGGCGACCTGCTCGGCGGCCTGAAGGGCTCGATCGTCAATCTGGTCGTGCGCCGCGTCAAGAAAATGGTGCCGGCCTGGTCATTGCCCGGCCATGTCAAGTTCAATGCCGCCCTGAAGGCTGGCCGCGGCATGGCCTTCAAGCCGGCCACGGTGGCCGCCAGTGACGTCGCCTTCCTGCAATATACCGGCGGCACCACCGGAATCTCGAAAGGCGCGACCCTCTCGCACAGCAATGTGCTGGCCAATGTCGCGCAGAATGCGCTGTGGCTGCAGGACGCCTACACCGTCAAGCCAAAGCCGGCGCATCTCAACCTCGTCTGCGCATTGCCGCTCTACCATATCTTCGCGCTGACGGTGAATGCGCTGATGGGCATGCAAATGGGCGGCCAGAACATACTGATCCCCAATCCGCGCGACATTCCCAGCTTCGTCAAGGAAATGGGCAAATATCCGATCCATATCTTTCCGGGCCTCAACACGCTGTTCAATGCGCTCTTGAACAATGAGGACTTCCGCAAGCTCGACTTCAGGCCGCTGCTGCTGACGCTGGGCGGCGGCATGGCGGTGCAGAAGGGCGTCGCCGAGCGCTGGAAGGCGCTGACCGGGTGCCCGATCAGCGAAGGCTACGGCCTTTCGGAGACCTCGCCGGTGGCGACGGCCAACAAATTCAGTTCCGGCGACTTCACCGGCACCATCGGCCTGCCGCTGCCCTCGACCGAAATCACCATCCGCGACGACGACGGCAACAACGTGCCGCTCGGCGAGGTCGGCGAGATCTGCATCAGGGGACCGCAGGTGATGGCGGGTTACTGGAACCGGCCGGACGAGACCGCCAAGGTGATGACCGAGGACGGCTTCTTCAAATCGGGCGACATGGGCTTCATGGACGAACGCGGCTACACCAAGATCGTCGATCGCAAGAAGGACATGATCCTCGTTTCCGGCTTCAACGTCTATCCGACCGAACTCGAGGAGGTCGTGGCGGCGCATCCCGGCGTGCTCGAAGTGGCGGCGATCGGCGTGCCGGACGAGCATTCGGGCGAAGTGCCGAAGCTGTTCATCGTCAAGAAGGATCCGGCCCTGACGGCCGAAGCCATCACCGCCTTTTGCCGTGAGAACCTGACCGGCTACAAGCGTCCCAGATACATCGAGTTCAGGACCGAATTGCCGAAGACGCCGGTCGGCAAGATCCTGCGGCGGGCTTTGCGCGAGTAGTGGGTGATAGGCCTGCCGACGGCGAGGCGCCGGACAACGGTTTGCCGGGCCGGCACCTCCGCCTCGACCCGGCAGCGTTCATCAAGGCGAATATGCGCCTTGTCCCGATACCGGCGCTTCCCGAAATCCAGCTGTACACCGCTCACCCGGGCAGCGGCCTGAGGCGCCTCGTCGACCCTGAAGAGCATCACGATGACACGCGGGAACCGCAGCCGCCCTACTGGGCCTATGCGTGGGCCGGCGGCGCCGTGCTGGCGCGCTATATCCTCGACAATCCGAAGATCGTGACGGGCCGCCGCGTGCTCGACCTCGGAGCCGGGTCCGGCATTGTCGGCATCGCCGCCGCGAAAGCCGGCGCGCGTGAGGTGATAGCCGCCGAGATCGACCGCAACGGCATTGCCGCGCTCGCGCTGAACGCAGCGGCCAACGACGTCACGATCACGATAATGGGCAACGACATCACCACGGGGCCGCCGCCCGCCGCGGACCTGGTGCTCGCCGGCGACGTGTTCTACGGGCAGGAAGTCGCCTTGGGGGTGATGCCTTTCCTCGACCGCTGCCTCGCCGCCGGCATCGAGATCCTCGTCGGCGATCCAGGCCGAGCCTATCTGCCGCGGTCGCGGCTGCGGCTGCTTGCCGAATACAAGGTGCCGGATTTCGGCGAGGCGAAAGACGCCACGCTGAAGCCGAGTGGTGTCTTTCGCCTCGGGACCGAACAGTCCCTCGTCTTGGCGATCAGGCCGTCTCCTTGACCCGCGCCGACAGGAGATCCGGCAGGTCGGCAACCGAATCGAGGATGACGTCGGCGATCTCGGCCAGCGATTCGCGGGTGCCGGTGCCGGAAAGCACGCCGACCGCGAGGCCGCAGCCGCCGGCACGCGCCATTTCGAGATCGTGCCTGTTATCACCGACCATGGCGATCTCCGCCGGCTTCAGCCCGGTAAGATCGCAAAAGGCCTGGATGGTGTCGGGGGCTGGCTTGGGGTTCGCCACCGCATCATAACCATAGGCGGCATCGAACAGTTGCGCGACGCCCAGCGTGACCAAGGTCTTCTCCGCGCCGCTGGTCGAATCGTTGGTGGCGACGCCAAGCCGGTAGGATCGCTTGTGCAGCAGAGCCAGCGTGTCGACGATATCGGGCAGCGCCACCGCCATCGCCGAGCCCTGCACCGAAGTGATCTCGTTGAAGCGGGCGACGGCCAGCATCTGGTCCTCGTTGGATAGGCGCGGAAACCACAGTTCGACGACGTCGAGATTGGTGCCGGAGGCAAAGATGGAGTCGGGTTTGAAGCGCCGGTTGGCGAAATCGAAACCGGCGGCCGCCAGCAGCCTGTCGGCCTTCCAGCGGTCGCCCTCGGCTGCGTCCATGGCCATGAAATCGGCAACGCCGAGCCAGGTCGCGTTGAAATCGACAAGTGTACCGTCCTTGTCGAACAATATGCCCTTGATGTCTGCCAAACTTTTCACTCCGAACCACGCAATTGGTGGATGTATCCCACAAGGCCAGCGGTCGACGCGTCGCGCTTGGCGGCACTTTCCTTGCCTTCCACGACAGGCAGGAGGCCGGTGGCCAGTTCCTTGCCGAGTTCGACGCCCCACTGGTCGAAAGAGTTGATGTTGAACAGCGTTCCCTCGACGAAGACGCGGTGCTCGTAGAGCGCGATCAGCCGGCCAAAGGTGCGCGGGTCGAGCTTGCGGTAGAGGATGGTCACCGAAGGCCGGTTGCCGGAAAAGACGCGGTGTGGCGCGATACGGTCGACGTCCGCCGGCTTCATGCCCTTGGCCAGCATCTGCGCGCGCGCCTCTTGTAGCGTACGGCCCTTCATCAAGGCTTCCGACTGCGCCAGGCAGTTGGCGAGCAGCAGGTCATGCTGGTGTTTGAGATCGGGCTCATGGCCGACGGCGGCGGCGAGGAACTCGACAGGGATCAAATCGGTGCCCTGGTGCAGCAGCTGGAAAAAGGCGTGCTGACCGTTGGTGCCTGGCTCCCCCCACACCAGCGGCCCGGTCGGCGTCGTCACCGGCGTGCCGTCGAGGGTGACGCTCTTGCCGTTCGATTCCATATCGAGCTGCTGCAGATAGGCCGGCAGCCTGGACAGGCGCTGGTCATAAGGGATGACCGCGCGGGCCGGATAGCCGCAGATCACGCGGTGCCACCAGCCGACAAGCCCCAGGAGCGCCGGCAGGTTCTTCTGGAGCGGCGCGGAACGGAAATGCTCGTCCATCTCGTGCGCACCGTCGAGGAAGGCGCGGAAATTGCGCGGGCCGATGGCGATCATGACCGGAAGGCCGATCGCGCCCCATAGCGAATAGCGGCCGCCGACCCAGTCCCAGAAGCCGAAGACGCGATCCTGCTCGATGCCGAACCTGGCCACCAGGTCGAGCGCGGTCGAGACGGCGGCGAAATGCTTGCCCACGGCCTCCTTGCCCAAAGCCTTCTCGATCCATTGCCGCGCGGTCTGCGCATTGGTCATCGTCTCGACCGTGGTGAAGGTCTTGGAGGCGATGATGAACAGCGTGGTTTCGGCGGACAATCCCTTCAGCGTGTCGTGGATATGAGCGCCGTCGATGTTGGAGACATAATGCGCGTGCGGGCCGTCATGATAGGGGGCGAGCGCCAGGGTCGCCATGGCCGGACCAAGGTCCGAGCCGCCGATGCCGATATTGACGATGTCGGTGATCTTCTTGCCGGTGGCGCCTGTCGCCTTGCCGGAGCGGACGGCATCGGCGAAGGCGCCCATGGCGTCGAGCACGGAAATGACATCCGCCTTGACGTCCTGGCCGTCGACCGTGACACCCTTGCCGCTGAGGTTTCGCAGTGCCGTGTGCAGAACGGCGCGGTCTTCGGTGACGTTGATCTTCTTGCCGGCGAACATGGCGGCGCGGCGGCCTTCGAGATCGGCGGCGGCGGCGAGCTTTTCCAGGATATCCATAGTCGCCGCGTCGACGGCGCATTTCGACCAGTCGAGCAGGAGGTCGCCATCGGTAGCGGAGAATGTCTTGAAGCGCTGCGGATCGGCGGCGAAGACCTGGCGCATGTCGCCAGGTGCGGCGGCGCGATGATCGCGCAGGGCGGCAAGCTGTTTCTGGAAGGCTGACTGATCCACTGGCGGGGACTCCTGGCGTTTTAGACGCACCATATCAGACCGGATGTTTCCGGCGCGTGTCGTCGCGCCGAAACTATTGAGCCGAATTCCATGCGGTCAATACGCGGCGATGACGCAGCGCATCACGATGCCATGACACAATGTATCAGCAGGGATCGAGCAGCGAGGCGCCAGCGTCCTGTGTTTCAGGCCCGAAGGATCACTGGCATAAATCCCAAAGATCAGAAAAATTGATTGGCGCAACCCCTTGTGCCACGGTTACGTTCGGCTGGTCCAGCCAAGCAAAAAAAGCTGGCCATCGAGGAACATCTTCCATGCCACAGAGAAACGACACGGCGATATGGTCCGGCCTGTTCCGGATTTCGGCTGAATCCGGCCAGACCCTGCAGGCGCAGATCCGCCAAGCCATCGTGGCCGCCATTCTCGACCGCCAGATCGCCGCTTCGATGCCACTTCCTTCCTGCCGCATCCTGGCCGAAAAACTCGGCGTGGCGCGCGGAACGGTGGTGCTGGCCTTCCAGCAGCTCGTCGACCAGGGTTTCCTGGTGGCGCGCGAGCGGCGCGGCCATTTCGTCAATCCGGACGTGCTGGCGACACCGGCCAAGCCGCACCAGAAGGCGCCCGACCAAGCCAATGAGATCGACTGGAAGGCACGCCGGCAGATCGCCGCCAGCGACATGCCGCCGCCGGCCAAGCACGAGAACTGGATCAAGTCGTCCTACCCCTTCGTCTACGGCCAGTTCGACCCGGCGCTGTTCCCGACCGCCGAGTGGCGCGAGTGCAACCGCATGGCGCTGGCCGTACTGGAGATCCGCAACTGGGCGTCCGACATGGTCGACCGCGACGATCCGCTGCTGATCGAGCAAATCCAGGCCCGGCTGCTGCCCAGGCGCGGCATTTTCGCCAATCCCGACGAGATCATCGTCACGCTGGGCGCCCAGAACGCGCTCTATATGCTCGCTTCGCTCTTGATGACCAAGGGCTCGAAAGTGGCGATGGAGGATCCGGGCTACCCTGACGCGCGCTCGATCTTCCGGCTCGCGGGCGCCGATATCGAGCCGGTGCCGGTGGACCAGTCCGGCATCGTAACCTCTTCTATTCCCAATGATTCCGGGTTCGTGTTTGTCACGCCGAGCCATCATTGCCCGACCATGGTGCCGTTGTCGGCGGAGCGGCGGCAGGATCTTCTGGCGCGCGCCAACCGGCACAACCAGATCATCATCGAGGACGGCTATGACAGCCAGCTTCTCGACGAGGCGCCGCAGCAGGCGCTGAAGAGCCTCGACCGCTCCGGCCGCGTCGTTTATGTCGGCTCGATGTCGAAGACGCTGGCCCCCGGTCTGCGGCTTGGCTACATCGTGGCCTCGGCTGGACTAATCGCCGAACTCAGGGCCCTGCGCCGCTTCATGCTGCGCCATCCGCCGGCGAACAACCAGCGCGCCGTGGCGCTGTTCCTGTCGCTCGGCCATCACGAAGCGCTGGTGCGGCGGCTGTCGAGCGCCTTCGACGAGCGGCGCAAGCGTCTGGTCCATGCGATTTCCGCCTTCCTGCCGGAGTGGCGCTCGACGGATTCGGCCGGCGGCACATCGCTTTGGCTGGAGGGGCCACGCGGCACCGATTCGCGCGGTTTGGCCGAGGCCGCCGCCTCGCGCAGCGTCATCATCGAGCCGGGCGACCGGTTCTTCGATCGCACCGAAAAGCCTTCGCGTTTCATGCGGTTGGGCATTTCCTCGATCGCGCTGCAGCACATCGAGCCCGGCATCCGGGAACTGGCCACCGCCGCCGGCCGCAGGCCCGCAGCCGCCTGATTCCACTGACCGGAGCCGCGCAATCGCGGCTTCGGCTCCTTTAGCTCTGGCATATGCAACCGGACCGGCTGGCTCATAGGCTGTGCCAATGCCGGCGGCATAGTCGTGGCACAAAGGGGAAGAAGCAGCCGATGGTGGACCAACCGCCGCGCTGTTTCTCGTGAAAGGTGGAGTGCTTCGATGTCTGTGGTTCTTGAAAAGCAGGAAGCGGCAGCGGATCAACGCTCGCGCCGCTCCGGCGGACGCGAAGCGCGCCGCGCGATGCGGGCAGCGCCATTGGCCGACGACATCAAACCGGTGCGCGCCGGGCTCGAGGGTGGCAGTTACGGACCACTCAAGGGCAATGATCGCGAGCGCATCCACGAAGCGGTGCTGATGCTCCTGGAGACAGTCGGCTTCGCCAACGCCATCCCCTCCTGCATCGAGGCGCTGACCCAGGCCGGCGCCACCTATGGCGACGATGGCCGCATCCGGTTCCCGCGCTCGCTGGTGCTCGAGACGATCAAGAAGGCGGCACGGAATTTCACCTTGCACGGCCAGGATCCCAAACACGACATGGTGATCCAGGGCAAGCGCGTGCACTACGGAACGGCCGGCGCCGCGGTTCATCTGGTGGACGTCGAGAAGCGCGAATACCGCGAGTCGCTGCTGCAGGACATCTATGACGCCGCCCGCATCGTCGAAGGGCTCGACAACATCCATTTCTTCCAGCGGCCGATGGTGCCGCGCGACATTCCCGATCCGCTCGAAATGGATTTCAACACGCTCTACGCCTGCGTGATGGGCACGTCCAAGCATGTCGGCACCTCGTTTACGGTGCGCGAGAACGTGCAACCGGCGCTCGAAATGCTCTATGCCATTGCCGGCGGCGAAGAGAATTTCCGCGCCCGGCCGTTCGTGTCGAACTCGAACTGCTTCGTCGTGCCGCCGATGAAATTCGCCGAGGACGCCTGCGGCGTGCTTGAGGCCTGCGTCGAGGGCGGCATTCCGATCCTGCTTTTGTCGGCGGGACAGGCCGGAGCCACGGCACCGGCGGCGATTGCCGGCGCCGTGGTCCAAGCGGTCGCCGAAGTGCTGGCTGGCCTGGTCTATGTCAACGCCATCAAACCAGGGCATCCGGCGATCTTCGGCACCTGGCCGTTCGTGTCGGATCTGCGCACAGGCGCCATGTCGGGCGGCTCCGCCGAGCAGGCCGTGCTGACCGCGGCCTGCGCCCAGATGGCGCAATTCTACGATTTGCCGGGCGGTTCCGCCGCCGGCATGACGGATTCGAAACTGCCCGACATCCAGTCCGGCTATGAAAAGGGCATCACCGACGTGATGGCGGGCCTTGCCGGGCTCAACCTGGTCTACGAATCGGCCGGCATGCACGCCTCGCTGCTCGGCTTCTGCCTGGAAAGCCTGATCATCGACAACGACATGCTCGGCCATTGCCTGCGCTGCGTGCGCGGCATCGAGGTGACCGACGAAGCGCTGTCGATCGACACCATCGCCGATGTCTGCCTGAAAGGCCCGGGGCACTATCTCGGCAACGAGCAGACGCTGCGCCTGATGCAGACGGAATATTTCTATCCTGCCGTCGGCGATCGCTTTTCGCCGAAGGAGTGGAACGAGAAGGGTCGGCCCGACATCCTGCAACGCGCGGTCATCGAGAAGAAGCGTGTCCTTGCCGAGCGCTTTCCGCGCCATGTGCCGAAGCTGCTCGATGACAAATTACGCGCCCGCTTCGGCGACATGATCAAGCTGCCGCGCGGCGGCATGGGCGGCTGAGCGCAGCTATTCGGCTGCGAGCCCATAGCGCTCGACGACCTCGGCGTTGATCAGCTTGGCGTGCAGCGCCATCAGCACGATCCGCGCATCGAAGCTGTCGCCGGTTTCAAGAGCCGCCTCGATCCGGCGCTCCGCGTCAAGCCGCTGCAGCGGACCTTGCGCACGCTCGAAGGTCTCCGGTCCGGCGATGCAATAGCCGAACAGGTTCGCCACCTGTGGATAGGCTTGGGGCGGTGGCTCCTCGGGCCAGTGATCCTTCATCAGATTGACGATGGTGAGTTTCACCCCTTCCGGCACAAGGGCGGGATGCAGGTCGGCGCCCCGCAAGGCGGCGTCGAGTTGCCGCAAATCACCCGAGCGGCCGAACAGACCGAGAAAGCCGAGGGAAGAGCGTCGTCCCGCCATTGATGGTCCAATCCGTTTTCCACCAGTTAGGTGGTTCGGAAGCGGAATACAAACGAACCGGAAATCTAGCCGCCCGCCGCCAACAGCAACACGCCGGCAAGAGCGCACCCCGCAAGCGTCGGCAGCACACCGCTTTTCAGCCTCAGGACGGCGACCATGGCGGCCAGGGAAAGCAGCGCGGCCCGCCAGTCGATCGACGAAAGCACCGGCACATTCATGCCAAGGTCCGTCATGCGCACCTCGCGGAATACGACGTGCAAGGCGAACCACAGAGCAAGATTCATGACGACACCGACAACAGCGGCGGTGATCGCGCCCAGCGCGGCCGACAACGCCTTGTTGCCGCGCAGAGCCTCGATATAGGGCGCGCCGAGGAATATCCAGAAGAAGCAGGGCGTGAACGTGACCCATAAGGTCAGCAGCGCTCCAAGCGATCCGCCAAGCAACGGGTTCAGCGCGCCGGCGTGGCGAAACGCGGCGATGAAGCCGACAAACTGCAAAACCAGAATGAGCGGACCCGGCGTGGTCTCGGCAAGCCCGAGGCCATCGACCATTTCACCGGGGGTGAGCCAGCCGAACGATTCGACCGCCGCCTGTGCGACATAAGCAAGGACCGCGTAGGCGCCGCCGAAGGTGACGACCGCCATGACGCTGAAGAACCCGCCGATCTGCGTCCACACGCTGCTTGTACCGGTGAGCGCCCAGAGCAGCAGAACCGGCCCGAGCCAGGTCGGCAGCCAGATCGCAACGGTGCGCGGCGCATGCCATCGTGTCGGCCTGGTATGGGCCAGTTCGCCGCGTTCGAACATCAGGTCGACCGCGCCCCTGATATCGGGGGCCTCGTTCTTGCCGTGCGCCGCGCCGGAAAACAAGGCTGGCGCGACGCGGTTTCCGACCCATCCCACCAATCCCGCGAGCAGGACGATGAGTGGGAACGGGATGCTGAGCACATAGATGCCGAGAAAAGCGCAAACCGCGATCGCCACCATCACCCGGTTCTTCAAGGCGCGGCGGCCGATGCGGATCACCGCCTCCACGACAACGGCGAGCACTGCCGCCTTGACACCGAAGAACAGCGCCGCGACGAGTGGCACATCGCCATAGAGCGCATAGAAGATGCTCAAGGTGAGCATGACGAGTGCGCCGGGCACCACGAACAGGACACCGGCGACAAGGCCGCCGATCGTCCTGTGCAGCAGCCAGCCTATATAGATGGCGAGCTGCTGGGCCTCGGGACCGGGCAGCAGCATGCAGTAATTCAAGGCATGCAGGAAACGCTGTTCGCCGATCCACCGCCTCTCCTCGACCAGCTCCTTGTGCATGAGCGCAATCTGCCCCGCCGGCCCGCCGAAGCTCAGCAATCCGATCTTCGCCCAGAGTTTCGTAGCCTCGCGGAAGCTCGGAACCGCCGATGTCTCGACGATATCGGGATCTTTCCCCGAAATGAGGCTGCTCATGACGGCTTCACCCCGCTCGGCCAGTTGTGCGTCTCGTCGGTGGCGTCGCGGCACCACCGGAAGAACGCGTCATAGAGCAGCATTCCCGCCTCCAGCTGCTCCAGATCGTCGCGGAACATGCGGGACAGGCCGAGCGAGGCGGCGAGAAATCCGGCGGCCTGGGGAGCCAGGTCAAGCCGTGCGGTGTCGGCCGCGCGCACGATCGTGGCAAGGCGATCGAGCGCCTGGGATTCCAACCCGAACTCCTCGATCATCGTGTCGAAGGTGCAGCGCTCGCCGCGATGGCTCCAGAACACATTGTCGATGTCGAAGGATACGGCCTGAAAGCGGTCGGCGACGGCAGGCACTTCGGCCGCGTCGACAAAGAGAAAGACCGCGTGCGGATCGATGAAACGCCGGATCAGCCAGGGGCAGGCGATGCGATCGATCTTGGGGCGAGCCCGCGTCACCCAGACGGTGCGGCCTTTTTCATCGGGGGACGGTATCTTGTCGGCGCGAACCAGAAGGCCGCCGGCATCGCGCCAGGCCTCGAAACCGCCTTCGAGGGATTCGGCGGCAACGCCTTGGTGTCGCAGCCAGGCGGCCACGCCTTGAGAGAGCTTTTGCCCTTTCTGGCAGACGACGGCCACTTGGCTGCCGGCAAGGTCGTTTGCCCAGGCCGAGACGGTTTTGAAGCTGCGCCGGTGCGAGGCCGGCAGCAGGCGCGGATCGGCGTCGTAATCGTCATCGATGCGGACATCGACGATCACAGGTGCGCCGGGCAGACCAATCAGACGGGATAGTTGCTGTACGGTGATAGCGGTTGTTGACGGCATGGCGTCCACCTCCTGAACAGAGAAGCCTGGACGCGAACATTGGGCTGACGCCTCACGGGGTCGTCGCGATGCACCCCTTGGCATGATGGTGGAATTGTTGGGCAGACTTGTCAAGGACCGAGCGTTCCCGGCCTATGGCGGGGGACCGGCGGCCTGATCAATCAAGCCGCCGGTGTTCGCCCATTCATCGTCCGTGACCAGCCAGGAATAATCGATGACTATTCCGGGGAATAATCGATGATTATTGCGGGGAATAATCAGTGATTGTCGCGAGGCACGCCCATGGTGTGGGCGACATCCTGGTATTTCACCGCCGGCTTCAGCACCATGCCGGCCGAGAACTGGTCGACCATGCCGCGCTGGATCTCCTGCCATGGCGTCTGGTGCTGGGGATAATGATAGCCGCCATCTTTCTGCAGCTCGGCGCGCCGCCGCGTGATCTCGTCGTGGCTGACGAGGATGTTCGCGGTGCCTTTCCGCAGGTCGATGCGGACGCGGTCGCCGGTCTTGAGCAGCGCCAGACCGCCGCCGACGGCGGCTTCCGGCGAGGCGTTGAGGATCGACGGCGAGCCCGACGTGCCGGACTGGCGGCCGTCGCCGATGCAGGCCAGCGCGTGGATACCCTTCTTGATGAGGTAGGCCGGCGGCTGCATGTTGACGACCTCGGCGCCGCCGGGATAGCCGACGGGACCGGCGCCGCGCATGAACAGGATGGTGTGCTCGTCGATGCCTTGCGCCGGGTCGTCGATGCGGGCGTGGTAATCCTCCGGGCCATCGAAGACCATGGCGTTGCCCTCGAAGGCTTCCGGATCGTTCGGGTTGGACAGATAGCGCTCGCGGAATTCCGGCGAGATGCCGCTCATCTTCATGATCGCCGAATCGAACAGATTGCCCTTGAAGTTGATGAAGCCGGCATTGGCCTTCAGCGGCTCGGCCACGGTGCGGATGACGTCGGTGTTCTCGTTGGCGACGCCCTCGCAGTTGACGCCGATCGACTTGCCGTTGACGGTCAGGGCATCGGGATGCGGCAGCATTCCGGCCTTCATCAGTTCGGCCACGACCGCCGGCACGCCACCGGCGTGGTGATAGTCTTCGCCGAGATATTCGCCCGACGGCTGCAGGTTGACGATGAGCGGCACGTTGAGGCCGACCTTCTGCCAGTCGTCATTGTCGAGCGGCACCCCGAGATGGCGGGCGATTGCGTTGAGGTGGATCGGCGCGTTGGTGGAGCCGCCGATCGCCGAATTGACGACGATGGCGTTTTCGAAGGCCGCGCGGGTCATGATGTCGGACGGTTTCAGGTCCTCGTGCACCATGTCGACGATGCGCTTTCCCGTCTCATAGGCGATCTGGCCGCGCTCACGGTACGGCGCCGGGATGGCGGCCGAACCGGGCAGCTGCATGCCGAGCGCCTCGGCCAGCGAATTCATCGTCGTGGCGGTGCCCATCGTGTTGCAGTAGCCCGTGGACGGCGCCGAGGAGGCGACAATGTCCATGAACTCGTCATAGTCGATCTCGCCGGCCGACAGGCGCTGACGCGATTCCCAGACGATGGTGCCCGAGCCCGTGCGCTTGCCCTTATGCCAGCCATTGAGCATCGGGCCGACCGACAGCGCGATGGCCGGGATGTTGACGGTCGCCGCCGCCATCAGCAAGGCAGGCGTGGTCTTGTCGCAGCCGATGGTCAGCACGACGCCGTCAAGCGGATAGCCGTAGAGCACTTCGACGAGGCCGAGATAGGCGAGGTTGCGGTCAAGGGCCGCAGTCGGCCGCTTGCCGGTCTCCTGGATCGGGTGACAGGGGAATTCGAAAGGAATGCCGCCCATCGAGACGATGCCTTCGCGCACGCGCTTGGCGAGCTCGATGTGGTGCCGGTTGCAAGGCGAGAGATCAGAGCCGGTCTGGGCGATGCCGATCAGCGGTTTGCCCGACGTCAGCTCGGCGCGTGTCAGCCCGTAATTCAGGTAACGCTCGAGATAGAGCGCCGTCATTCCCGGATTGTCGGGATTGTCGAACCACTCCTGCGAGCGGAACTTTTTCTTTTTCGTGGGGGCGCCGGCCATCATGGTCTCCGTATTTGTATGACAAATCGATATGACAACGCGCGGATGCAGGCAAGGGGCACGCGTGATCTGAATCCGGACTTTGGTGCGATAGACAGCTATCGAACCGCGCGCTACGACCAATCCGACATCGGCAATGGGGGAGGTTTAGATGGCTTTGGTGATCGAGGGCGAGGAACGTATCGCCGCACCCGTGAAGAAAGTGTGGGAAGCGCTGAATGACCCAATCGTCCTGAAGGACGCCATTCCGGGCTGTCAGAGCCTGGAAATGAAATCGGCGACCGAGATGGCGGCAACGGTGGTGCTGAAGATCGGTCCGATCAAGGCGACCTTCAACGGCGAAGTGACGCTCAGGAATCTCAAGCCGCCGCATGCCTACACCATCCAGGGCGAAGGCAAGGGTGGCATTGCCGGCTTCGCCAAGGGCGGTGCCGACGTCACCCTCACCGCCGACGGGCCGGACGCGACGGTCCTCAAATACGCGGCCAAGGCAGAAGTCGGCGGCAAGATCGCGCAGCTCGGCAGCCGGCTGATCGAATCGACCTCGAAGAAACTGGCCGGACAGTTCTTTTCGGCATTCGGCGAAAAAGTGGGCGGCTGATCGCTCCTCTTGGGGGGGTTACTCAAACACGATGTTCGGCACCGCCGCTTCGGCCGCGCCGCGTTCCTCATTGACCCTGTCCCAAACCTTGGAAGCGATATCGCGGTAGATTTTCGCTTCGGCGCCATCCGGTTTCGAGACGACCACCGGCGTGCCGGCGTCCGAGCTTTCGCGAATGCCCATTTCCAGCGGCACCTCGCCGAGGAAGGTGACGCCCAGCCTCTCGGCCTCGCGGCGCGCGCCGCCATGGCCGAAAATATCGTAGCGCTTGCCGGTGTCAGGGGCGAGGAAGTAGCTCATGTTCTCGACAATGCCGAGCAGCGGCACATCGACTTTTTTGAACATATTGAGACCTTTGCGGGCATCGATCAGCGCCAGGTCCTGCGGCGTCGAGACGATGACCGCGCCGGCCAGCGGTACCTGCTGGGCCATGGTGAGCTGGGCATCGCCGGTGCCGGGCGGCATGTCGACGACGAGCACGTCGAGCCGCCCCCATTCGACTTCGCGCAGCATCTGGGTGAGCGCCGACATAACCATCGGCCCGCGCCAGATCATCGGCGTCTCCTCATCGACGAGGAAACCCATCGACATCACCTTGAGGCCGTAATTCTCCATGGGTTTCAGGATCTTGCCGTCGACCGTCTGCGGCCGGCCGTGGATGTTGAGCAGCCTGGGCATCGACGGGCCATAGATGTCGGCATCGAGCACGCCGACCCGCAAGCCGTTGGCGGCAAGGCCGAGCGCCAGATTGACGGCCGTGGTCGACTTGCCGACGCCGCCCTTGCCCGAAGCAACCGCGATGATCGCCTCGATGCCGGGGACGCCGCGCTTGCCATGGCTCTGAGAAGCAGGAGCATGCGGAGCCGCCCGCGGTACGGCGGCGGGCGGAGCCGGCCTGGGTGCGGGGCGCGATGGAACCGGCGCCTCCATGCCGCCGCCTTTCTTTTCAGCCGTCAGCGCGACGACCGCACCGGCGACGCCGGGAATGGCCTTCACCACCCGCTCGGCGGCGGCGCGCAACGGCTCCATCTCCTGGGCCCGGGCGGCGGGAACGGTGATCGAGAAGAAGACTTTCGAATCGGCGATGAAAATCTCCGAAACCATGCCGAGATCGACGATGTTGCCGGTGAAGTCCGGCCCGTTGACGGTCTTCAGGCGCTCGACGACGATTTCCTTGGTGACGGCCATAACAATTCTTCCTCGGCTTAAGGTGCTGCTCACATAGTGCAGATCGGCGGCTGGTCCAAGCGCCACGCCGCGACATCACCGGGCCAGGCTGAGCGCCAGGTAGGTGAGAGCGGAAATCGCCGCCGTCGCCGGCAAGGTCACGACCCAGGCGACGACGATGTTGCCGGCGATGCCCCAGCGGACTGCGGAAACCCGGCGGGCAGCGCCGACGCCGATGATGGCACCGGTGATGGTGTGCGTGGTCGAAACCGGGATGCCGAGCCAGGTGGCGGCGAACAGGGTGATCGCGCCGCCGGTCTCGGCGCAGAAGCCCTGCATCGGATTGAGGCGCGTGATCTTCGAGCCCATTGTGTGGACGATGCGCCAGCCGCCCAAAAGCGTGCCCAGCGCCAGCGCCGACTGGCAGGTGAGGACAACCCACAATGGCACATAGAACGAGGTGCCGAGCATGCCTTGCGAATAGAGCAGCACGGCGATGATGCCCATGGTTTTCTGGGCGTCGTTGCCGCCATGGCCGAGCGAATAGAGCGAGGCCGAAAAGAACTGCAGGACGCGAAATGTGCTGTCGACGGCGAATGGCGTCTGGCGCACGAACAGCCATGAAACCACCAGGACCAGGAGAAGCGCCAGGACGAAACCGGTTGCCGGCGACAGCACGATCGCGGCGACGGTCTTGCCGAGGCCCGACCAGACGATGGCGCCGAAGCCCGCCTTCGCGACCCCGGCCCCGACCAGCCCGCCGATCAGCGCGTGCGAGCTGCTCGACGGAATACCGGCGATCCAGGTTACGATGTTCCAGACAATGGCGCCGACCAGCGCCGAGAAGATCACCGCCGGGGTGACGACGCCGACGTCGACGATGCCCTTGCCGACGGTCTCGGCGACATGAAGGCCGAAGAACAGGAAGGCGATGAAATTGAAGAAGGCTGCCCACAGCACCGCATAATGAGGCCGCAGCACCCGCGTGGAGACGATGGTGGCGATGGAGTTGGCGGCGTCGTGCAGGCCATTGAGAAAATCGAAGAACAGCGCCACGGCAACGAGGCCGGCGAGCAGGGGAAAGGCGATGGTCGCTTCCATCGCCTAGACGTTCTCGATGACGATGCCGCTGATCTCGTTGGCGACGTCCTCGAAACGATCGACCACCTTCTCGAGCTGACCATAGATCTCCGAGCCGATCAAATAGGCCATCGCGTCACCGCCATTGTGGCGCTTGAACAGGTCCTTCAAACCCTGCTCATGCAGGTCGTCGGCCCGGCCCTCGGCACGCATGACCTCCTCGGCGAGTTCATTGAGGCGTGCGCTGTTGGCGCCGACCTTGGCGAGCAGCGGGATCGCCTCCGCGACCAGCTTGGCAGCGTCGACGATGACGCCACCCATTTCCTGCATCAGCGGATCGAATTCGTGCTTTTCGAACAGCCGCACCGTCTTGACGGTCTTGTGCATCGTGTCGATGGCATCATCCATCGACTGGATCAGATCCTTGATGTCGCCGCGGTCGAAAGGCGTGATGAAAGACCGCCGCACCGCAAGCAGCACCTGCGCGGTTATGTCGTCCGCCTCGTTTTCGAGATCGATGATCTCCCGGCACCTGCGTTCGATATCCTTGCCCTGAAGAAGCAGCTGGAGTGCCTCGGCGCCGGCGACCACGGTACGGGAATGCTGTTCGAACAGGTCGAAGAAGCGATCTTCGCGCGGCAACAGCTTGCGGAACCAGCCCAGCATGTTCGTCCCTCCCTGCGCACCAGTTGCATCCACATAGCGCCGCACGCGCCCGCAGGAAACAGTAAGCCGGCTGAAAGATGTGGATCGGCGCCGTTTGAAGTCACAACTTGCAGCAACGCGCATGTCCTTGACGCTCGTCAAGCGGCTGGGCGACCCTACTTCAGCAATGGCACGTTCGACGCGGACAGGTTCAATGACGAGGGAACAATCAGGAAAGGAGACGATCATGCTTGAAAACAGCAACGCAACGGCCAATCTCGCGGTCAGGGACCTGGCCAAGGCAAAGGCTTTCTATGCGGGAACGCTCGGCCTGAAACAGGTGCACGATGAGGGCGGCGAACTGATCGTGTACAAAAGCGGCAACACCACCATCAATGTCTATCGCTCCCAGTTCGCCGGAACCAACAAGGCGACAGCGGTGACGTGGACGGTCGGCGACGCGATCGGCACCGTCGTCGCCGCGCTGAAATCGAAGGGCGTCGTCTTTGAACACTACGAGATGCCCGGTTTGACGCTGGAAGGCGATGTCCATGTCGGGCAGGGCATGAAGGTCGCTTGGTTCAAGGATCCGGACGGCAACATCCTGAATCTCGTCGACAGGTAGTTTTTTGCGATTGCGCAACGGCGGGGGCGGCACGATTGTCGGCTGTAGCAGCAACCATCTGGCGCGGCGCGGCTGCGCCGGTTAGCTTCACCTATGATCGACAAGCTGGAATTCTTCATCGCACTGGCCAAGGAGGAGCATTTCGGCCGGGCGGCTGAAGCGTGCGGCGTTACGCAGCCGACCCTGTCGGCCGGGATCAAACAGCTCGAGGGCCAGCTCGGCGTCATGCTGGTCAATCGCGGCTCGCGCTTTCAGGGGCTGACGCCGGAGGGCAAGCAGGTGTTGGTCTGGGCGCGCCGCATCGTCGGCGACTCCAGGACGATGCGCGAGGAGATGCGCGCCGCCCGCCACGGCCTTTCCGGCCGCATCCGCATTGCCGCCATCCCGACAGCGTTGGCCATGGTGGCCCGATTGACGACGCCCTTTCGAGACAAGCACCCCGGTGTCACTTTTTCGGTGCTGTCGCGAACCTCGATCGAAGTGCTGTCGCTGCTCGGCAATTTCGATGTCGATGCCGGCATCACCTATCTTGACAACGAGCCGCTCGGGCGGGTGACCAGCGTGCCGCTTTATGACGAGCGCTACCAGTTGATCACCGCTATCGGCACTCCCTATTCCGACCGCGACAAAGTGACATGGGCGGAGATCAGCCATTTGCCGCTGTGCCTGTTGACGCCGGACATGCAGAACCGCCGCATCATCGACCAGCACCTGGCGGAAGCCGGCGTGCAGGTGCGGCCGACGCTGGAATCGAACTCGATGATCGTGCTGTTCTCGCACATCCGGACCGGCAAATGGTCGTCGATCATGCCGCTCAACCTTGCGGAAACATTCGGCTTTTCCGAACCGATCCGTGCCATTCCGATCGTCGAGCCCGATGCCAGCCACACGGTCGGGCTGGTCGCCGCGCCGCGTGAGCCGCATACGCCGCTGGTGCAGGCGCTGCTGGACGAGGCGATGGCGCTGGCAGACGATTTCCGCGCACCGCTAGGTTAGAGAATTGAGGCGGAAGAGCTCGATAGAAAATTTCTATCGAGCAACGGATCAGCTTTATTGATTTCAGGGGTTTCCTCTGATTTTGTAAAGACTTAGCGATAAAGCCATCGACCAGGGAGGGCGCTGCGTGACGATGCAGCCAGCAAGTACCGAGATCGCATCCCGCACGGCGGCGATTGTCCAGGAGTTGAAGGACCTCGAAGGTCCGCTGCTGCCGATCCTCCACGGTATCCAGGAAGAATTCGGCCACGTCCCGCAGGACGCCGTGCCGGTCATCGCCGATGGGCTGAACCTCTCCAGGGCCGAGGTGCACGGCGTCGTCACCTTCTATCACGATTTCCGTTCGCGGCCGGCCGGCCGGCACGTGCTCAAGCTCTGCCAGGCGGAAGCCTGCCAGTCGATGGGTTCGGACGCGGTCGCCGCCAGGGTCAAGCAGTTGCTCGGCATCGATTTCCATGAGACCACGCGTGACGGATCGGTTACGCTTGAGCCGGTCTATTGTCTCGGCCTGTGCGCCTGTTCGCCGTCGGCGATGCTCGACGGCGAGGTGATCGGACGGCTCGATGATGACAAGATCGACGAGATCGTCGCCGAGGTGCGCTCATGACCCCCCGCATCTACATTCCCGGCGATTCCGGCGCGCTGGCGCTGGGCGCGGAAAAGGTCGCCAAAGCGATCGCAAATGAACTTGCCGAGCGCGGCATCGAGGCCAAGATCGTGCGCAACGGCTCGCGCGGCGCCTATTTCCTCGAACCGATGGTCGAAGTGGCGACAGCCAATGGCCGTGTCGCCTACGGGCCGGTGAAGCCGTCGGACGTGAAGAGCCTTTTCGACAGCGGCTTCCTCAAGGGCGGGCATCACAAGCGCTGGCTCGGCGCGCCCGACAAGATCCCGTTCCTCGCCAAGCAGACACGGCTGACCTTCGCGCGCTGCGGCATCAACGACCCGCTGTCGCTCGATGCCTACAAATCGCTCGGCGGATTGAAGGGCCTGCAGAATGCGGTGGCCATGGCGCCCGCCGACATCGTCAAGCAGGTGACGGAGTCCGGGCTGCGCGGCCGTGGCGGCGCGGGCTTTCCGACCGGCATCAAATGGAAGACGGTGCTCGATACGACATCCGAGCGCAAATACATTGTTTGCAACGCCGATGAGGGCGACAGCGCCACCTTCGCCGACCGCATGATCATGGAAGGCGACCCCTTCGTGCTCATCGAAGGGATGGCAATCGCCGGCATCGCCACCGGCGCGACCAAGGGTTTTGTCTACATCCGCTCGGAATATCCGCACGCGGTGGCTGTCATGAACAAGGCCGTCGAGATCGCCCGCAAGGCCGGTGTGCTCGGCGTCAATGTGCTGGGTTCGCCCAACGCCTTCGACATGGAAATCCGCGTCGGTGCCGGTGCCTATGTCTGCGGCGAGGAAACCTCGTTGCTCAACAGCCTGGAAGGCAAGCGCGGGGTGGTGCGCGCCAAGCCGCCGCTGCCCGCGATACAAGGGTTGTTCGGCAAGCCGACGGTGATCAACAACGTCATCTCGCTGGCTTCCGTTCCTGTTATCATGGACAAGGGTGCCGCCTTCTACAAGGATTTCGGCATGGGCCGCTCACGCGGCACGATCCCGATCCAGATCGCCGGCAACGTCAAGCAAGGCGGCCTGTTCGAAACCGCTTTCGGCCTGACGCTGGGCGAGATCGTCGACGAGATCGGCGGCGGCACGTCCACCGGACGCCCGGTGAAGGCGGTGCAGGTCGGCGGCCCGCTGGGCGCCTATTTCCCACGCGCGCTGTTCGACACGCCGTTCGACTACGAAGAATTCGCCAAGCGCGATGGACTGATCGGCCACGCCGGCATCACGGTTTTCGACGACACCGCCGACATGCTGAAGCAGGCACGCTTCGCCATGGAATTCTGCGCCATCGAAAGCTGCGGCAAGTGCACGCCTTGCCGCATCGGCTCGACGCGGGGCGTGGAAACCATCGACAGGCTCGCCGCAGGCATCGAGCCGGAGAAGAACCTCGCTCTGGTCACGGACCTCTGCAACACGATGAAATTCGGTTCGCTCTGCGCGCTGGGCGGCTTCACGCCCTACCCGGTGATGAGCTCGATCACGCATTTCCCCGAGGATTTCAAGCCCGCGCCAGCGCGCGTGGCTGCTGAATAGGAGCTGGCAGATGAACATCAAGGCCGACTTCCCGACGCTCATCGAAGAACTCGATTACGGAACTCCGCAATCGAAGGCTGAGAAGCAGGTCACGCTGACCGTCGATGGCCGCAGCATCAGCGTGCCGGAAGGCACGTCGATCATGCGTGCGGCGATGGAAGGCGGAGTGGAAATCCCGAAACTCTGCGCCACCGACATGCTGGACTCCTTCGGTTCCTGCCGCGTCTGCCTCGTCGAGATCGAAGGGCGCGGCGGCACGCCGGCTTCCTGCACGACGCCTGTCGGCGAAGGCATGGTGGTGCGCACGCAGTCGGACAGGCTCGATGCCATCCGCCGCGGCGTCATGGAACTCTATGTCTCCGATCATCCGACCGGCTGGAACGAGAAGGCCGGAACCGGCGCCAGCGAGTTCGATGTGGTGGCGAAGTCCGTCGGCCTGACCGAAAATCGCTACGGCGTCGAGGGCCGCAACCACGTCAAGGAAGAAGGCGGCGTCGCGCCCGGCCATGGCTCGCTCGCGGTCGACTACATCGCGCGCGATGAGTCCAACCCCTATTTCACCTACGATCCGGCGCAGTGCATCGTCTGCTCGCGCTGCGTGCGCGCCTGCGAGGAGGTGCAAGGCACTTTTGCGCTGACCATCGAGGGCCGCGGCTTCGAATCGCGCATGGTCGCCGGCATGCACGAGGATTTCATCGCTTCCGAATGCGTGTCCTGCGGTGCCTGCGTGCAGGCCTGCCCGACCGATGCGCTGCGCGAGAAGACCGTGCTCGAAAAGGGCCTGCCGGAGCGCTCCGCCGTCACCACCTGCGCCTATTGCGGCGTCGGCTGCTCGTTCAAGGCCGAAGTGAAGGGCGACGAGGTCATCCGCATGATGCCCTACAAGGAGGGCATGGCCAACCACGGCCATTCCTGCGTGAAGGGCCGTTTCGCCTATGGCTACGCCACCCACAAGGACCGCATCCTGTCGCCGATGATCCGCGAAAAGGTCAGCGATCCCTGGCGGGAGGTGAGCTGGGAAGAGGCGATCGCCCACACGGCCAAGGAATTCCGCCGCATCCAGTACCAGTACGGCCGTACCGCGATCGGCGGCATCACCTCCTCGCGCTGCACGAATGAGGAGACCTATCTCGTCCAGAAGCTGGTGCGGCAGGGCTTCCGCAACAACAATGTCGACACCTGCGCGCGCGTCTGCCATTCGCCGACCGGCTATGGGCTCGGCCAGACCTACGGCACCTCGGCCGGCACGCAGGATTTCGATTCCGTCGAATTCACCGACGTCGCCGTCATCATCGGCGCCAATCCGGCGTCCGCGCACCCGGTGTTCGCCTCGCGGCTGAAGAAGCGGCTGCGCCAGGGCGCCAAGCTGATCGTGCTCGATCCGCGCCGCACCGAGATGGTCAAGTCGGCGCATGTCGAAGCCGATTATCATTTGCCGCTGAAGCCGGGCACCAATGTCGCCGTGCTGACGTCGGTGGCGCATGTCATCGTGACCGAAGGCCTTTTCGACGAAGCCTTTATCCGCGAGCGCTGCGACTGGGCGGAATTCCAGGATTGGGCGTCCTTCGTCGCCCTGCCGGAAAACAGCCCCGAAACCGTGGGCAAGCTGTCCGGCGTCGATCCCGAGCTGATCCGTGGCGCCGCGCGCCTCTACGCCAAGGGCGGCAATGGTGCGATCTACTACGGCCTCGGCGTCACCGAACACAGCCAGGGCTCGACCACGGTGATGGCGATCGCCAATCTCGCAATGGCCACCGGCAATATCGGCCGCCCGGGCGTCGGCGTGAACCCGCTGCGCGGCCAGAACAATGTGCAGGGCTCGTGCGACATGGGCTCGTTCCCGCATGAACTGCCGGGCTACCGGCACATTTCGGGCGACGCGGTGCGCGACATCTATGAGAGCCTGTGGGGTGTGAAGCTGGACGACGAACCGGGCCTGCGCATCCCCAACATGCTGGATGCGGCCGTCGACGGATCGTTCAAGGGCATCTACATCCAGGGCGAGGACATCCTGCAGTCCGATCCCGACACCAAGCATGTCGCCGCCGGCCTTGCCGCGATGGAATGCGTGGTCGTGCACGACCTCTTCCTCAACGAGACGGCGAACTACGCGCATGTCTTCCTGCCCGGCTCGACCTTCCTCGAGAAGGACGGCACCTTCACCAATGCCGAGCGCCGCATCAACATGGTGCGCAAGGTGCTGGAACCGAAAGCGCGCTACGCCGATTGGGAGGCAACGCAAGAGCTTGCCCGCGCCATCGGGCTCGACTGGAACTATACGCATCCGTCCGAAATCATGGACGAGATCGCCAAGACGACGCCAAGCTTCGCCAGCGTCTCCTTCGACCTGCTCGACCGCGTCGGTTCCGTGCAATGGCCCTGCAACGACAAGGCACCGCTCGGCACGCCGATCATGCATGTCGACGGCTTCGTGCGCGGCAAGGGCAAGTTCATCCGCACCGAATATGTGGCGACGGACGAAAGGACCGGACCGCGCTTCCCGCTGCTGCTGACCACCGGCCGTATCCTCAGCCAATACAATGTCGGCGCGCAGACACGGCGTACCGAAAATGTCATGTGGCACGCCGAGGACCGGCTGGAAATCCATCCGCATGACGCCGAAAACCGCGGCCTGCGCGATGGCGACTGGGTCCGGCTGACCAGCCGTTCGGGCGAGACGACGCTGCGCGCGCTGATCACCGACCGGGTGTCGCCGGGCGTGGTCTACACCACCTTCCACCATCCCGACACGCAGGCCAACGTCATCACCACCGACTTCTCCGACTGGGCGACCAATTGTCCTGAATACAAGGTGACCGCGGTGCAGGTCGGCGCTTCCAACGGCCCGTCGGAATGGCAGCGCGACTATGACGAACAGGCCAAGCAGAGCCGCCGCATCGCTCCGCTGCAGGCGGCGGAGTAGCTCTTGGCCGCGCGCCGCAGAGCGACGACGCAGATATCGCGGCTGGCGCACCGCGCCGGCGGCACGGCTGCGGCCGACCGCATGGTTCCGGAGGAGACGCCGGTGGCGTTCTCCTTTGCCGGCACCACGCATGCGGTGATGATGGCGAGCCCCGCCGATTTCGAGGATTTCGCGCTCGGCTTCTCGCTGACCGAAGGCATCATCGCCGCTCCTGACGAGATCGAAGCCATCGAAGTGGAAGATCATGGCGCCGGCATCGATATTCAGATCCGGCTGAAGGACCAGGCCAATACGCGCTTCGAGGCGCGGCGGCGGCGGCTCGCCGGACCGGTCGGCTGCGGGCTCTGCGGCATCGAATCCATCGAGGAAGCGATGCGCTCGGTCGATGCGGTCGGTGCGTCGAAACTTACGCTTGAGGCCGACGACATCATCCGCTCGGTCAAGTTGCTGTCGAAGGTGCAGCCGCTGCATACCGAGACGGGCGCCGTGCATGCCGCCGGCTTCTACCTGCCTGGCAAGGGCGTCGTCATGGCGCGCGAGGATGTCGGTCGCCACAATGCGCTGGACAAGCTGGCGGGGGCGCTGGCCAAAGCCAATATCGATGGCGCATCGGGCGCGGTCGTGGTGACCAGCCGTGTTTCGGTCGAGATGGTGCAGAAGACGGCAGCGATCGGTTCGGCCTTCATCATCGCCGTTTCCGCTCCCACCGCGCTTGCCATCCGCACGGCGCAGGAAGCCGGCATGACGCTGGTGGCCTTGGTGCGCGGCGATGATTTCGATGTTTTTACGCACCCTGACCGGGTGATCTCCGGAGTTACCCAGCATGTCGCATGACGAAGAGCACATCATGAGCACACGGGAAAAGCTGGTGCGCATGGCCAACCAGATCGCCGCCTTTTTCCACTCCAGACCACGCGAGGAAGGCGTTGCCGGCGTCGCCGAGCATATCAACAAGTTCTGGGAGCCGAGGATGCGGCGCCAGTTTTTCGAGATGCTGGACAGCGGCGGCGAAGGCTTCGACGAACTGGTTGTGGTCGCTTCGGCCAGGATCAAGCGGCCGATCACGCCAGCGGAGGCCGATCTCAAGCTTGGGCTCGAGGCTTTTCCGGGTGACGTCGCGGCACCGCAAGAATAGCCGCGGCGGCCGCACATTCACTTCCGCTAAAATATAAACTGCCGCAGCCGGCGCGGCTCTGCTATGGTTGGCGATCAGAAATCGTCAGGCCGGGCGGATACCCTCGTGAGGCCGATCGAGACCCGATACGCCCTTAGCGGCGAGGTGCGGATCGCCTATCAGGTGATCGGCCAGGGATCGTTCGATCTCGTCTTCGTGCCGGGCTTCATCTCCAATCTCGACCTGCACTGGGAAGACGAGGGCTATACCAGACTCCTGAGGCGGCTTTCGGCGTTCTCACGGCTGATCCTGTTCGACAAGCGCGGCACGGGTCTCTCCGACCGCGTCGACGTCCATCACCTGCCCAGCCTCGAGACCCGCATGGACGATGTGCGCGCGGTGATGGATGCGGCCGGCAGCGGCCGTGCCGCCCTGCTTGGCGCTTCCGAAGGCGCGCCGATGGCGATGCTGTTCGCCGCCACCTATCCGGAGCGGGCACGGGCGCTGGCGCTCTATGGCGGCTATGCCCATTTCCACAAATGGGTGATGCCGCCGGAGCGTCTGGAAGCCTTCATCGCGACGGCCGAGACGGCCTGGGGGACAGGCGCCACCTTGCCCAATTTCGCGCCGGGCAGGGTCGATGACGCCCGATTTTCAACCTGGTGGGCGCGGTTCGAACGGCTCTCGGCCAGCCCGACGGCAGCGGCGGCGCTGGCGCGGATGAACGCGGAGATCGATGTACGCGGTATCCTGGCGGCGATCGACGCGCCGACGCTGCTGATCCATCGCCGCAACGACGTGCGGGTCGATCCCGACGCCAGCCGCTTTCTGGCCAGGAATATCCCCAACGCGCGGCTGGTCGAAATCCCGGGGCGCGACCATCCGATCTGGACCGGCGATGTCGATCGGGTGGCCGACCTGATCGAGGAATTCCTGACCGGCGAGCGCGCCGTGGCGGAAGCCGAACGCATTCTGGCGGCACTTCTGGTGACACGCATCTACGACACGGCACGGCTTGGCGACAGGATGTGGAGCGAACGCAGCGAGCATTTCCACGAAACATGGCGGACACTTGTGACGCGCCATGGCGGGCGCTGCGCGGATATGCATGGCGAAATGATGATTTCGCGCTTCGACGGCCCCGGACGGGCCTTACGCTGCGCGGCGGCGTTGCGCGACGCGGCGCAGCAAATCGGGGTGGCAAGCGCGCAAGGGGCGCATGTCGGCGAGATCGAGTTGCGCGGCCCCCCTGCAGGATTGACGAGCCGCGTGACGATACAACTCGCCGCTCTCGCCGGGCGCGGCGAGATACTGGCATCGAGGCTGGTCGCCGATCTGGCGGTCGGCTCGGGACTTCATTTCGTCGATCGCGGGCGTATCGCCATCGACGAGCTGGACGAGCCGCTGGCGCTTGTGCTTGCGATGTCCGAACAGCACCTGGAACCGGCCTGCCGGCCCAAGACCAGGGCAACCGAACCGGCCTGCCTGACAGCGCGCGAGAGCGAAGTCGTGAATTTGATCGCCGATGGCAAGAGCAATGCGGCGATCGCCGCGGAACTCAGGCTGAGCGAGCACACGGTCAAGCGCCACGTCGCCAACATACTGCTCAAGCTCGACCTGCCATCGCGAGCAGCGGCGGCGGCATTTTCCGCCAGGCAGACTGGCCCGGACGGGCCATGAGAGCCATGGCGCTTTCGGGCGAAGCGGAGACACCGATGTAGGCGCTATCAATTCCCCATGCAGGCCAAGGCGGATATCGCCGGGAAAGGCGCTGCGAACGGAGGATGAAATGCCCAAGTCAAAACTGAATGTCAGGTCACTTGCAATCGCGGCGGGCATTGGCGCGCTGTTCACGATCACTCCGGCGAAGGCCGAGGATGCGTCGGCGACGGCGGCCTACAAGGACATCGAGGCGACGCTCGGCTCCGTGCCGGATATGTTCAAGACACTGCCTGACGTCGCCATCGCCGGCGCCTGGGCCGAGATCAAGGGCGTCCAGCTCAACCCCAAGACCGCGCTTGACGGCAAGACCAAGGAGTTGATGGGGCTCGCGGTCGCGTCACAGATCCCGTGCCAGTATTGCATCTATTTCCACACCGGGGCCGCCAAGCTCAACGGCGCGAGCGACGAGGAGATCAAGGAGACGATCGCGATGGCGGCAATCGTTCGCCATTGGTCGACGATCCTCAACGGCAGCCAGGTCGATCTCGCGACCTTCAAGAAACAGACCGACGGCGTATTCGCTGCCGTGAAGGCGAAGTCGCAGTGAAGACCTCGGCCCGGCGATGAGTGCCGGGCGACACCACAAAGCATCAACCGCCCGATCGTGAAAGACGGGCATATGGAGGATAAAATGCTGACCAAGACCCAAACAGTGGACGGCGCGGCGATCAAAAAGGCGATCGAAGGGCGTGATGGAAAGATGCTGTCGAGCTTCTATGCCGACGATGCGCTGGTGCGGGTGATCGACCGCAACAACCCGCCGAGCAAGCCACGCGAAATCCGCGGGCGCGCGGCGATCACGACGTTCTGGGACGATATCTGCAGCCGGGCGATGACCCACAAGGTCGACACCACCATCGCCAATGGCGACAGCCTCGCCTTCACCCAGGCCTGCGCCTATCCGGACGGCACGAAAGTGTTCGCCGCGGCAATGCTGGAGCTGAAGAACGGGCAGATCGCACGACAGACCGTCGTGCAGGCCTNGGACGAGTAGATCAACCGCGGGCTCAACCGCAAGTGATGGAGGAGAACCGACATGTTCAGCGCCAGATGGCAGATCGACGCCAGGTTCGGGCACAAGCAGACCGTGCTCGAGCTGATGCGGAAATGGGAACGCGAGATCGGCTCGCAGGTCGGCCTCGCCGACCTCAAATTCCAGATCATGACCGGATCGATCGGGGCCCGTGAAGCGACAGTCGAGTCGCATCACGAGGTGGAAAGCCTGGCACAGTTGGAGGCGATGTTTGCCAAGATCGGCAAGATCGACGCGCACGCCAAATGGGGTAAGGAGATGGAGCCCTACGTCGTGTCGGGCACCAGCCTGTGGAACATCTATCGCATCGTGGAGTAGCGGCTGTGCAACTTACCTCTCCCCTTGTGGCCCGCCCTTCGGGCCCACAAGGGGAGAAGGACGGGCGGCGTCCCGGCTCTTCGCAGGCTCAGGGCGTTAGAAGCTCGAAAAACCAAGCAATTGGCTTTTCGTCCGCTTCGCGCACCGCTTCTCACCCATGCGCAACCATCACGTGGCGCACGGCGGTGTAGTCCTCCAGCGCGTAGAGCGACATGTCCTTGCCGTAGCCGGACTGTTTCAGCCCGCCATGCGGCATCTCGTTGGTCAGCATGAAGTGGGTGTTGATCCAGGTGCAGCCATATTGCAGGCGGGCGGCCGTCGCCATGGCGCGTGAGACGTCCCTGGTCCACACCGATGACGCCAGGCCGTAATCGCTGTCGTTGGCCCAGCTCACCGCCTCGTCGACTTCCGTGAAACGAGTGATCGAGACGACTGGGCCGAACACTTCGCGGCGCACGATCTCGTCCTCCTGCAGCGCACCGGCGACGACGGTCGGCTGGTAGTAGAAGCCGGTGCCCTCGCCCGGCTTGCCGCCGGTGGTGATCTCGATGTGCTTCAGCTCCGAAGCACGCTCGACAAAGCTCGAGACGCGATCGCGCTGGCGGCGCGAGATCAATGGCCCGATTTCGTTCTCGGTGTCGTCGGGTTGGTTGTATTTGATGGTCGAGACGGCGGAGGACAGATCGGCGACCAGCTTGTCATAGATCTTCTTGCCGGCATAGATGCGGCAGGCGGCGGTGCAGTCCTGGCCGGCATTGTAGTAGCCGAAGGCGCGCAAGCCCTTGACGACGGCGCCGAGATCGGCGTCGTCGAAGACGATGACCGGCGCCTTGCCACCAAGTTCGAGATGCGTGCGCTTGACCGATTTGGCGGCGGCCTGCAGCACCTTCTTGCCGGTGGCGACGTCACCGGTGATCGAGATCATATTGACCTTGGGATGGTTGATCAGCGTGTTGCCGACGCTGTCGCCCCGGCCAAGCACGACATTGACGACGCCCTCGGGCAGCACTTCGGCCAGAATCCTTGCCAGCTTCAGCGCCGTCAGCGGCGTCTGCTCCGACGGCTTGAAGACGACGGTGTTGCCGCCGGCGATCGCCGGCGCCAGCTTCCAGGCCATCATCATCAGCGGATAATTCCATGGCGCGATCGAAGCGACGATGCCGATCGGATCGCGCCGCACCATCGAGGTGTGGCCGGGCAGGTATTCGCCCGCGACCACACCCGGCATGGAGCGGACCGCGCCGGCGAAGAAGCGGTAGCAGTCGACGATGGCCGGGATTTCGTCATTGAGCACTGCGTTGATAGGCTTGCCGCAGTTCAGCGCCTCGAGCGTGGCAAATTCCTTGGCCGCGGCCTCGATGCGGTCGGCAATTTTGAGCAAGTAGCCGGAGCGTTGCGCCGGCGTGGTGCGAGACCACAAGACGAACGCTTGTCCCGCTGCCGCCACGGCGGCCTCGATCTGCGCCTGGCTGGCCTCGGGCAGGTTGAGAATGGTCGCCCCGGTCTTCGGATTGAGGATCGGCTCCTCGGTCTCGGCGCCCTTCTCGAATTTGGAGCCGATCAGCATCTGGGTGTCCATAAGGGTTCTCCTTGGGCAGAAGTGAGTAGTGAGTAGTGGATGAGTTTCCGCCGTGGATTCGGCTATTCCCTGATCACTACTCACCACTCACTTTTTTCATTTCCCGCTTCCGGCGATCTGGTCGCCGTCGCGGGTCAGGTAATAGGCAAACAGGATCGGCAGCAGCGTCACCAGGACGACGACCATGGCCACGACGTTGGTGACCGGACGCTGGCGCGGACGGATCAGTTCCTCCAGCATCCAGATCGGCACCGTCTGCTGCTGGCCGGCGGTGAAGGTGGTGACGATGACCTCGTCGAAGGAAAGGGCAAAGGCGAGCATGCCGCCGGCGAGCAATGCGGTGGCGATATTGGGCAGCACGACGTGGCGAAAGGTCTGGAAGCCGTCGGCGCCGAGATCCATAGAGGCCTCGATCATCGAGCCCGAGGTGCGACGGAAACGAGCGACGGCGTTGTTGTAGACCACGACCACGCAGAAAGTGGCGTGGCCAAGCACGATCGTCCAGAACGAGAACGGGATGTCTGCCAGCGCGAAGGCCGAACGCAGCGCGATGCCGGTGATGATGCCGGGCAGCGCGATCGGCAGGATGACCAGCAGCGAGATGGTTTCGCGGCCGAAGAATTTCGTCCGCGACACGGCGGCGGCGCACAGCGTGCCGAGCACCAGTGCAATCGTGGTCGAGATGGCGGCGACGCGGACCGACAGCGACAGCGCTTCCCAGACATCGGGCCGGTTCCAGGTGACGGCGAACCATTGCGTGGTCAGCCCGGGCGGCGGCCAGACGAAACTCTTCTCCTCGGTGGTGAAGGCGTAGACGAAGATCAGCAGGATCGGCAAATGCAGGAAGAGCAGGCCGCAGGCAGCGGCGGCCTTCAGGCCGAGCGGAGCGGATTGACCACGGTCAGAGCGCATCGAAGGCCCCCATGCGCTTGGCGCCCCAGAGATAGAAGCCCATGATGACGATGGGCACCACGGTGAAGGCGGCGGCCAGCGGAATGTTGCCGGCCGTGCCTTGCTGCGAATAGACGGCCTGGCCGATGAACAGGCGCGACGTCCCGATGATCTGCGGGATGATGTAATCGCCCAATGTCAGCGAGAAGGTGAAGATCGAGCCGGCGACGATGCCAGGCAGCGCCAGCGGAAACAGCACGTTGCGGAAGGTCTGGCCGGGCGAGGCGCCGAGATCGGACGACGCCTCGACCAGATTGCCGGGCACGCGCTCGAGGGCCGCCTGAACGGGCAGGATCATGAAAGGCAGCCAGACATAGACGAAGACGATGAAAGTGCCGGTGAACGATACCGACAGCGAATTGCCACCGACCACGGGCAGCGACAGCCAGGCGTCGAGCAGCCACAACAAGTGCAGCTTGGTGAGCAGCCAGGTCAAAATGCCTTCCTTGGCCAGGATCAGCTTCCAGGCATAGATCTTGACCAGATAGCTCGACCACAGCGGCAGCATGACGCCGAGATAGAACAGTGCCTTCCAGCGGCCGCGTGCATAGCGCGCCGCGTAGTAGGCAATGGGGAAGGCGACGATGGCCGAAGCCAGCGTAACCAGGGCCGCCATCGTCACCGTACGCAGGATTATGTCGAGATTGGCGGCCTGTAACAGGTCGCCATAGGTCTTCAGCGTGAACTGGCGGTTGATGAGGCCGGAGAACTCGTCGATGGAGAAAAAGCTCTGCGCCAAAAGCGCGAACAGCGAGCCGATATAGACGATGCCGAGCCACAGAACCGGCGGCAGCAGCATGAGGAGCAGCAGGACTTTTGGCCGGCGCCAGAAAAGGTCGGAGAGCGCACCGCGCAGACCGCCGCTGCCGGGCAGGATGGCGGGTATGGGATTGGCGTTGAGGGCGACGATGCTCACGGCGCCACCCTGTCGATTGGATCAATGGCGGCAAGGCCGAGATCCTTCACACCCCCCTCTGTCGGGTAGGACAGAGGGAGGTGCCTCGCGGCAACCGTCTTCATGCCGGCTCGCCCATAAGATGCAGGTGCTCGCGATTGAACGTCAGCACCACCGCCTCGCCCTCCGCCGGCAGGGCAGTGCCGGCCGGCACCACGGCGTGCAGTTTCAATCCGTCGGCATCGAGCGCCAGCCGGGTGGTGGCACCGAGATAATTGGTCGAGACGAGACGCGCGGCGACGCCCTCGCCGCTCGCGGCACGGCCGACGCGAATGGATTCAGGCCGCAGGCTGCCCCAGCGGTGCTGGCCGGAATAACGCTGGACGAAATCCGGCGGCAGCACGTTCGAGGAACCGACGAAATCAGCGACAAAGCGCGTGCTTGGCCGCTGATAGATGTCCTCCGGCGTGCCGATCTGCATGATCTTGCCATCGTTGAAGACGGCGATGCGGTCGGCCATCGACAGCGCCTCGCCCTGGTCGTGGGTGACGAAGACGAAGGTGATGCCGAGCGCCTTCTGCAGCGACTTCAGCTCCTCCTGCATGTTTTCACGCAGCTTGAGGTCGAGCGCGCCGAGCGGCTCGTCGAGCAGCAGCACCTTGGGCTGGTTGACCAGCGCGCGGGCGAGCGCGACACGCTGGCGCTGGCCGCCGGAGAGCTGGCCGGGCCGCCGGGCGCCGTAGCCGGGCAGGCGCACCAGCGAGAGCGCTTCTTCCGCCGCCTTGTGCCGCTCGGCCTTGCCGACGCGCTTGACCATCAGCCCGTAGGCGACGTTGTCGAGCACATTGAGATGCGGGAACAGCGCGTAGTCCTGGAACACGGTGTTGACGTTCCGGCGGTAGGGCGGCACGCCTTCGGCACGCTCGCCGAAGATCGAGATCGAACCCGCCGTCGGCTGCTCGAAGCCGGCGATGAGACGCAGACACGTGGTCTTGCCGGACCCGGATGGCCCGAGCATGGCGAAGAATTCGCCCGGCACGATGTCGAGGTCGACCGCGTCGACGGCGCGAACGCTGCCGAAATGGCGCGAGACTCTTTGAAAGGAAACGGCTGGGGTCATGGGGTCCCGATCTGTCAGGCTCGTCAAAATCTCGGGCGTTGGCGCTGCCTCTCATCCGCCTGCCGGCACCTTCTCCCCGTATAGAGACGAGGAGAAGGGACGTGCTTCAACGCTGACGATCCCCTCTCCCCGCTCTTGACGGGGAGAGGGGAAGGGTGAAGGGGCGGCGCCGAGCTATCGGCGAAGCGAGGCGAAAAATTACCGTCCGCCGATGACGCCGATATAATCCGACACCCAGCGATAGTAGGGCACGCACTGGTCGTTCTGGGTGACGCATTTCGAGACCGGCGTCTTCCAGAACTTGATCTTGTCGAAATTGTCGTAGCCGTTGGTCTTGCAGCCTTCCTCGCCGAGCAGCTCGTTGCCCTTGCAGGCGGCGGGCACGACGGGCAGCGAGCCGAACCAGGCGGAGACATCCCCCTGCACCTTCGGCGCCAGTGAATGCTCGAGCCACATATAGGCGCAGTTCGGGTGCGCCGCGTCGGCTTCCATCATGGTGGTGTCGGCCCAGCCGGTGACGCCTTCTTCTGGTACGGTCGAGGCGACCGGCTTCTTGGCGGCGACCAGCGTGTTGACCTGATAGGGCCATGAGCCCGAAGCAACCACGCCTTCATTCTGGAAATCGTCGACCTGGATGGCGGCATCATGCCAGTAGCGGCCAACCAGCGTGCGCTGGACGCGCAGCAATTCGAGCGCCGCCTTGTACTGGTCCTCGTTCAATTCGTATGGGTCCTTGATGCCGAGTTCCGGCTTGTGGAACATCAGGTAGTTGGCGGCGTCGGCGATGTGGATCGGTCCGTCATAGGCCTGGACGCGACCCTTGTTGGACTTGCCGTCCGGCAGCTTCATCTCCTCGAAGACGACGTTCCAGCTCTTCGGCGCTTGCTTGAACACCTCGGTGTTGTACATCAGGATGTTCGGGCCCCACTGATAGGGCACGCCGTAATGAACGCCGCCGACAGTAAACCAGGGCGCGTCCTTCAGCCGGTCGTCGACCATTTTCCAGCCCGGGATGAGATCGGTGTTGATCGGCTGCACGCGCTTGCCGGCGACGAGGCGCAGCGAGGCATCGCCCGACGCGGTGACGAGGTCGAAGCCGCCCTCGTTCATCAGCGAGACCATCTCATCCGAGGTGTTGGCGGTCTTGACGTTGACCTTGCAGCCGCTCTCCTTCTCGAAGGCGGTGACCCAGTCATAGCCCTTGTCGGTCTCGCCGCGCTCGATATAGCCCGGCCAGGCGACGATGTTGACCTCGCCCTCGCCCTTGCCGAGTTCCTTGACCTGGGCGATGGCCTGACCGGAGAGGGTCAGCGCGACCGTCAAAGCAGTGCACGACTTCAGGAATGAATTCATTATCGACTCCCATTTTGGCGCGTGATCCAGAAACCGCTCCGGTTTTCGCTGGATCACGCGCGGACTGAAAAACTTGTCAGCTCGTCCGTTGGACTTGGCGCCGCTCTGATGGCAGCTTGTGTCCCTGAAACGGAAGGTGCTTTGAAAATTCCGGTTTCGCAAATTCATTTATCAGAAGGCCGATATCGGTTTTTCCGATAGCTCTATCACAGACGCTGGCGCACCATCCGCTGCGACTGGGCAAGGCCGATGAAGTCGCGCGCCGCGGCGGCCAGGCCGGAGCCTCGCCGCCAGACCATGCCGACCTGCACCACTGGCAAGGAACCCGAAATGTCGCGCGATTCAATGCGGTCGCCTTCCAACGACCAGGGCCGGTAGACAAGGTCGGGCAGCAGTGCCACGCCGGCGCCGGTGGCGACCAGGCTGCGCACGGCTTCCACGGAACGGGTGCGGAAGGCGACATGCGGCCTGGCGCCGATCGCCGTCAGCAGCTTGCCGGTGTTCTCCTCGATCTCGTCGACGGTCAGCATGATCAGCGGTTCGGAGGCGATATCGCCGATGCCGATAATGTCGGCGCCAGCCAAGGGATGGCCGAGCGGCAGCCACAGCCGATAGGCCGAAACTTCGAGGATTTCCGATTGCAGGGCAGTGCGGTCGCGCAAATTGGAGGTGACCATGACGGCAATGTCGAGCTTGCCACCGATCAGCAGGTGTTCGAGGTAGTCGCCATTGTCCTCTATGGCCGAGACCTCGACGCCCGGATAGGCGCGGCGGTAGCGTGAAAGCAGATCCGACAGCACATAGCCGGCGACCAGCGAAGTGACGCCGAGTTGCAGCCGCCCGCCCGCCACGGCCTGTTCGCCGGAAAAAGAGCGGCGCGCGTCGGACACGTCGGCGAGAATCTTTGTCGCATGACGCAGGAACTGGTGGCCCTTGTGGGTGATGTTGAGGCCGCGCGGATGGCGCTCGAACAGTTCGACGCCAAGATCGCTTTCAAGTTCCTTGATCGCCTCGGTGACCGACGATTGCGAAATGGAGAGGTTTTGCGCCGCGCGCGACACCGTACCTTGCTCGGCAACGGCGATGAAGAACTGCAACTGTCGGATGGTGAAGGCCATGGCCGGACTAAACACCGGCAGGCAAGCGAAGGAAAGCCGGCTGCGAGCTTATCCCGTGACCGGAGATTGGTGCAGCGCGGTCAGCCGAGCATCAGCCTGATGCGGCGTCGCCATGTCGGGCCATAGCGCAACGCAAGCATGAAGGCCGTCTCAAGCGCCACGACGA
This sequence comes from Mesorhizobium sp. WSM3626, assembly GCF_000513935.1. Lineage (GTDB taxonomy): Bacteria > Pseudomonadota > Alphaproteobacteria > Rhizobiales > Rhizobiaceae > Mesorhizobium > Mesorhizobium salmacidum. The sequence goes on from NZ_AZUY01000003.1 coordinate 239,016, forward strand.
TGACGATGATGCGCAGGCCAACCGCGAAGGAATCCTGGCCACTGCCGCGCATGAGGTAACCGGTCAGGAGAAAGCCCGCATTCCATATGGTGGCGCCAAGCAGTGTCGCGGCCGCGAAGGGCAAGGCAGGCAGGTAAAGCGCGCCAGCAGCGATCGGCAGGTAATTGCGCACCGTCGGGATGAACTGTGCCAGCAAGGACACCCTGACATGATTGCGGCGATAGGCCTGGCCAAGCTTGCGATAGGTTTCGGGGCGCAGGAAGACATATCTGCCGGCTCGTCCGATCAGCCTGTCGGCACGGTCGAAGCCGATCCGGCGGCCGACCGCATACCAGACAAGGCAGCCGGCGAAGGAGGCGGAAGTCGTCACCGCCAGCAGGATCGCCAGCTTCGCATGGTCAGGCGCCGCCGTCATACCGAGGAACAGCAGCAACACATGCGAGGGCGGAATCGGCAGGATCTTTTCGGTGAAGGCGAGGCAGAAGACGCCGAACAGGCCGAAGCCGAGAATGGCCGACAACGGTCCCGTCATGCGAAGCGCCAGTCGTATGTTTCTGACGTCTTGATCCTGGCGATGCGATAGACCGTCGCCGGCGGGAAGTTGCGAAAGGTATGGCCAACCCGCGTGACCTCGAGAGCGAGCCTGTCGAGCAGCGACTGGTCGAACGGGCAGCGCCGTCCAAGCGTGAACTGATAGAGCGCTCCGCCCGGGCGAAGGTTCGCGAAAACACCTTCGAGAATGGCGAGCGTCCTGCGCGGCGAGATCAGCCGGAAAGGCAAGCCGCTGACGGCAGCACCAATCACCGGCCGGTGAAAGAGCGACAGACGGCGCAGACCGACAGCATCCATCTCGAATATCCGCGCGGCCGGAAAGCGACGCTTGAGCAGTGCGGCAAAATCCGGATCGGATTCGATCAACGTCAAATCTTCCTCCTTAACCCCGCGCGACAGCAGCGCTCGCGTGAACGGGCCGGTTCCTGGACCGAGCTCCAGCACGGGACCCGTCTCGGGTCCGATGTCGCGCGTCATCAATGCCGCCAGGCTGGAGCTGGACGGCGTGACGGAGCCGACCCTGAACGGCGCCACGGTCCACGCCACGAGGAAAGACAGAGCATCATTTGCAGGCATGGTAACCTCAATCCCGGACAACAGCACGCCAGATTGTGTGGCCAACTGATTCGTTTCAGCGCCATTTCGTTTCAACGTCGGGCCCGACCTGTTGCATATTCGGGCTCGACGCCTTCACGCCGGCATGGGCGATTCGTGCCGACCGGTGCTGTTTGCCGCGACTGGGTTGCATAGACATTGCGCGATCTCGCGGAGGCAAAGAAAGCGTTTGTCGACCCGGGCCGTTCGGCTTTGCCATGTTTGCGCAATGTTGGCGCGGTAGCGCCCAAAGCTGCTGCTGGAGAATTGTCGATGCGAATCTTGCTGGTCGAGGACGAGCCTGAAATGGTCTCTGCGTTGCGTGCCGCGCTGAAGCGCCACGACATGGTGGTCGATCACGCCGGTTCGCTCAACGAGGCGGAAGGCTCCGTTGCCGCGGACAGCTACGACGCGATCCTGCTCGACCGCCAGTTGCCGGATGGCGACGGGTTGTCGCTGGTGCCCAGATTGCGTTCGGCCAAGAACACCACGCCAGTGCTGATGCTGACGGCGAGAGGCGACACATCGGACAAGGTCGATGGGCTGGACATGGGCGCGGACGACTATCTAGCGAAACCATTCGCCTTCGAGGAACTGCTGGCTCGCCTGCGCGCGCTGCTCAGGCGCCCGGCGCCGATACAGTCGCAATTCATCCGTGCCGGCGATCTGGTGCTCGATGTCGGGCATCGCGAAGCGTCGATCCGTGCCGAACCGCTCAGCCTGCCGCGCCGCGAACTCCTGGTGCTGGAGGCGCTGATGCGGCGCACCGGCCGCATGGTGCAACGCGAGGCGCTGATGGACGCGGTGTTCGGCCTCGATGACGAGATCCAGTCCAACGCCCTCGACACCCATGTCTCGCGCCTGCGCCGCAAGCTCGCCGATGCCGATGCCGGCGTGACGATCAACGGCATTCGCGGCGTCGGCTATCTCCTGCGCGAGACGACATGAGCGCCAAGCAATGAGCCTCAAGCGCCCGCGTTCGCTGAAATGGAGCCTGGTGCTGCGCATCGCCTTGCTGCAATGCGCGATGCTGACGCTGATCATCGTCGGCATTCTCGTCGCATTGCTCGCCACCGGGCTCATTCCGCACGATTATGAGGACGGCACAATGGACGTGCTGGCGGATGCGGTGGCGCGTGACGCAGGCGGGAAGCTCATCCTGCGCAAGACCTCGGACCTGACGAAGCTGCGATCCGAGGTCCCCGATCTCTGGTTCATCATCCGAGACAAGCAGGGCCAGCGGCTGCAGGAGGGCACCATGCCGCCCATCTTCCAGCCTTTCGCCGGATTGCTGGACACTATCAGCGACGCCCGTATCGACCACGCAATCGGACAAACCGCGCCGCCGGAGGGGAAGATCCGCTGGACCGATACGGCGGCCGGCAATGTCCAGATCTTCACCGGCACCAAGGGCGGGCTTTCGCTGTTGCGCCTGCTCGACCAGGCGCCGCAATTCTTCCTGCAAGGCATATTGCCGCTCGCCGGGCTGATGGCGCTGGCCACGCTGTTCGCGACGCCCTGGGTGGTGCGTGGCGCCCTTTCGGGCCTAGGCCATGCAGCCGCCGAGGCTGAGCGCATCGACATCGACCAGCGGGGTGTCCAGCTGCCGCTGAAGGACGTACCGACAGAGGTGACACCGCTGGTCAAGGCGGTGAATGCGGCCCTTGCGCGGCTCGACAAGGGCTATGAGCGCCACAAACGTTTCCTCACCGACGCCGCCCTGAGCTCAGGACACCGGTCGCCATCCTCAACACGCGCCTCGCCTCGCTGCCGGCGACACCGGAACGGGCACGGCTGCTGCAGGATGCAGCACGGCTCTCGACGCTGACCGACCAGTTGCTCGACCTGCAGCGTCTCGACCGGCAAACATTGCCCTTCGAGAAGGTCGATCTCGTGGCGATCGCGCGAGGCGTCATCGTCGACCTCGCGCCGATGGCATTCTCGGCCGGATACGAGATGTCGTTCGAGCCGGAGAGGGACACGCTTTTTGCCACCGGCGACCGCACCGCGATCGAACGTGCGGTGACCAACATCGTGCAGAACGCCATCGAGCATGGCGGCCGCGCCGGCAAGATCACCGTCAGCGTCACAACACCCGCCATCATCGAGGTGCGGGACGAAGGCGACGGCGTGCCGCCGGGCGAGCGGGAGCGCATCTTCGAACCCTTCTACCGATTGCGCCCGCAGGATCATGGCGCCGGCCTCGGCCTCAACCTCGTGCAGGAGATCATGCATCTCCATGGCGGGCGAATCGAAATCCTCGACGGCAAGCCCAGCGGCGCCTGCTTCAGGATGAGTTTTCGCGCGTTGGCGGCATAGCGTCGCCGCGAGTTTACACGGACGCCCGCGATGACATCAGTCGATGACAAACAGCAGACAACGAATTCCGGCGTCTATGCCGCCGGAGACGCGGCATCCCTGATGCACAACATCGCCTTCGGCTAAATTCCCGCTTCGCCGCCGGCAATGCTGAGCCGCGCGCCGGCCTGTGCGAGGGCGGCGGCAATGTCATGCGGCGGCGCGCGATCGGTGGCGAGTTCGGAAAAGCCGTCGAAGCCGCAGACCTGAACCAAGCCCTGGCGGCCGAACTTCGTGTGGTCGGTGACGACGAGCGAGCGCTGGCCGCGCGACAGCACCATGCGGGCGAATTCCGCCTCGTCCAGATCAAAGTCCATGACACCCGTCACCGCATCCACGGCGCCGGTGGAAATGATGGCGTGGCTGACCGAGAAGCGGCTGACGAACTCGATCGCCGACGTCCCGAACGCGGCTCCTGAATCGCTGCGCAGCTCGCCGCCGGCCATATAGACCTTGTTGCCGTTGATGGTGGCCAGCGTGCGGGCAATATCAGACGAGTTGGTGACGACCGTCAGGCGCCGGTGGCCGAGCAGTTCGCGCGCCAGGAACGAGGTCGTGGTGCCGGTGTCGAGCATGATCGATTCGCCGTCGCGGATGGTGGCGGCAACCATGCGCGCGATGACGCGCTTGGCGTCGGCATGCTCGCGCATGCGCCGTTCGAACGGCGCTTCGCCGATCATCGACGGCAGGCCAACGGCGCCATGCATCTTCAGAACCGAGCCGTCGCCGGTGAGCGGCTTGACGTCCCGCCGCACGGTTTCGAGGGAAACGCCCAACCGGTCTGCCAGGCTGGCGATGGTGACGGTTCCCTCTTCTTGCAGCAGCCGCAGGATCTCGCCATGCCGTTTCGAGTGGATCATATGTGCGCGTCCCGGAATTTGCCCGTTTCCAAAGGCATTCCTAACGCATTTAAAGGAATTGCCCATGCTTTCGGGCAAAATACCCAAAAAAAGTCACATCTTTTTATTGACAGAAGAGCAACCCTGGCGTGAAATCCAATCCCAACAGGGGTTCGGAGCTGCAGCGGGAGGATGATTGGCAGAGCCGCAACTCATTGACCAGGCAGCCTGCGATGTGTCTGGCGCAAGGAATTTTCAGATCCGCGGGGGCGGATGCCGGGTTCAAAAACCTGGCCAAGGGGCTCGTCGGTGCGGTGCGGGATACCGATCCTGGCGTCCCGCACCGACGAGATTTTTTGCGTTTCTCCCCGCCGTCGTTGCGCTGCCCAGGGCGCTTGGCGAAACCCGGCAAACCAGCCCAGCAAACCAGGGATGATCCCGTGATTGCCGAAGACCGCATCCGCGCCCTGCCCTGCTGGACGGGCGCCATCGAGATCGCGCCGCTGCCCGGCGGCTTGAGCAACGCGAATTATGTGGTCACCGACACGGCCGGCAAACATGTCGTGCGCTTCGGCCAGGATTATCCGTTCCACCATGTCTTCCGCGAACGCGAGGTGATGACCGCGCGGGCGGCTCACGCCGCCGGGTTCGCGCCGACGGTCCATTATGCCGAACCAGGAATCCTGGTGACGGCGTTTCTTGGCGCCAAAACCTATCTGGCCGAGGACGTGCGCGCCAATCTCGGCCGCGTCGCGGCGCTGATGCGCGGCTTCCACCGGGAGATGCCCAACCATATCTCCGGCGCGGGCTTCATGTTCTGGGTGTTCCACGTCATCCGCGACTATGCGCGCACGCTTGAAGAAGGCGACAGCCGCAAGCGCGGTGACCTGCCGCGCTTCCTGGCGTTGGCCGACGAACTGGAGCGCGCTCAGAAATTGCTGCCGATCGTCTTTGGCCACAATGATCTTCTGCCTGCCAATATTCTCGACGACGGCAGCAGGCTGTGGCTGATTGATTTCGAATATGCCGGCTTCAACACGGCGATGTTCGACCTCGCCGGCGTCGCTTCCAACGCCGGCATGAGCGATGAGGAATCCTTCGCCTTCCTGACCGCCTATTTCATGAAGGAACCGGATGAGGCGATCCGCCGCTCGCACGCCGCCATGCAATGCGCCTCGCTGCTGCGCGAAGCGATGTGGAGCATGGTGTCGGAACTCTATCTCGACGCGCCCGGCATCGACTACGTCGCCTACACCGAGGAAAACCTGGTGAGGCTCGACGCGGCGCTGGAAAGCTACCGGACAAAATACGGGATCCTGAAATCATGACCTTGCCTAGCCAGGCCGCGATCGTCGTCATCGGCGGCGGCATCATCGGCTGTTCGACGGCCTATCATCTGGCGCGCGACCACAAGGCCGACGTGGTGCTGCTCGAACAGGGCAAGCTGACCTCGGGCTCGACCTGGCATGCCGCCGGCCTGGTCGGGCAATTGCGCTCGTCGGCCTCGATCACGCGGGTACTGAAATACTCCGTCGACCTCTACAAGGGGCTGGAAGCCGAGACCGGGCTCGCCACCGGCTGGAAAATGACCGGCTGCCTCAGGCTCGCCACCAATGCCGACCGCTGGACCGAGTACAAAAGGCTGGCGACGACGGCGAGAAGCTTCGGCATGGACATGCAGCTTCTGTCGCCCGCGGAGGTCAAGACGATGTGGCCGCTGATGGAGACCGGCGATCTGGTCGGCGCGTCCTGGCTGCCGACCGACGGCCAGGCGAGCCCTTCCGACATCACGCAGTCGCTGGCCAAGGGCGCGCGCATGCATGGCGCCAAGCTCTACGAGGGGGTGTGTGTCACCGGCTTCGAGATGAAGGGCGGCCGCATCACGGCGGTGAAGACCAATCAAGGCGACATCGCCTGTGACAAGGTGGTGAACTGCGCTGGGCAATGGGCGCGGCAGGTCGGCGCCATGGCCGGCATCAACGTGCCGCTGCAGCCGGTGAAGCACCAGTACATCATCACCGAGAAAATCGCGGGGCTGGCGACTGACGCGCCGACGCTGCGCGACCCCGATCGGCGCACCTATTTCAAGGAAGAGGTCGGCGGGCTGGTGATGGGCGGCTATGAGCCGAACCCGCAGGCCTGGACAACCGGTCTCCCCGGAGGCGACGTGCCCGACGACTGGGAGTTCCGGCTGTTCGACGACGATTACGAGCATTTCGAGCAGCACATGGCTCAGGCGATCGCGCGCGTGCCGGCGCTGGAGACGGTCGGCGTCAAGCAGATGATCAACGGGCCGGAAAGCTTCACGCCCGACGGCAATTTCATCCTCGGCGTGGCGCCCGAATGCGCCAACATGTTCGTCGGCGCCGGCTTCAACGCTTTCGGTATCGCCTCGGGCGGCGGCGCCGGCTGGGTGCTGGCGCAATGGGTGGTCGACGGCGAGGCGCCGCTCGACCTGTGGGTGGTCGACATCAGGCGCTTTTCCAACCTGCACCGCGACCGGCAATGGGTGTGCGAGCGCACGCTGGAAGCCTATGGCAAGCACTACACGATCGGCTTCCCGCACGAGGAGTACGTCAGCGGCCGGCCGCGCATCGTCTCGCCGCTGTATGAGCGGTTGAAGCAGCAACGCGCCGTGTTCGGCTCGAAGCTCGGTTGGGAGCGGCCAAACTGGTTCGCGCCGAAGGGCGTCGAGCCAAAGGACCTCTATTCAATGGGCCGGCAGAACTGGTTTGCCGCCGTCGGCGACGAGCACCGGCACGTGCGCGAGCATGTCGGCATCTTCGACCAGTCGTCCTTCGCCAAATATGAGCTGAGCGGCCCCGACGCGGCCAAGGCCCTTGACTGGATTTGCGCCAACGACGTCAGCAAGCCGGTCGGCCGGCTGACCTACACGCAACTCCTCAATACGCGCGGCGGCATCGAGGCTGACCTGACCGTGTCGCGGCTGGTCGAGGAAAAATTCTACATCGTCACCGGCACCGGTTTCCGCACCCATGACGCCTCGTGGATCAGCGACCATATTGGCGCAGGCCTCGATGCCCAGCTCGCCGATGTCACCGAGGATTTCGGCACGCTGTCGCTGATGGGGCCGCGCGCCCGCGATGTGCTTTCGGCCGTGACCAATGCGGATGTGTCGAATGCCGGCTTCCCGTTCGGCCATGTGCGGGAAATCGGCATCGCGGGTCACAGGGTCCGGGCGCTGCGTGTCACCTATGTCGGCGAACTGGGCTGGGAGCTGCATGTGCCGATCGCCGCCACCGGTGAAGTCTTCGACGCGCTGATGGCGGCGGGCGGGAAGCACGACATCCGGCCGGTCGGCTACCGCGCGCTGGAATCACTGCGGCTGGAAAAGGGCTATCGCGCCTGGGGCTCCGACATCACGCCCAATGACACACCGCTGGAGGCCGGGCTGGGCTGGGCCGTAAAGCTGCGTAAGAACACCGACTTCGTCGGACGACGCGCACTTGAGAAAGTTGGCGGCGCAGCGTCGATGAAACGGTTCGCCGGCTTCACAGTCGATGACCAGGAGATCGTGCTGCTCGGCCGCGAAACCATCCTGCGCAACGGCGAGCCGGTCGGTTATCTCACAAGCGGCGGCTACGGCTACACGGTCGGCAAGAACATCGGTTACGGCTATGTGCGCAACGCCGAGGGGGTGAACGATGATTTCCTCGCCTCGGGCAGCTATGAACTGGTGGTGGCGATGCAGCGGACGCCGGCTCAAATCTGTCTTGAGTCGCTATACGACCCGGCAATGAAGCGCGTGAAGGCTTAACGCACGCGCAAAGCAAGGCCACGGCTGGGGACGGTATCGGCCTCGCCAGGCATCGAGACGTAGGGACGTGTTTCCTCAATGCGGACGACCAGGCCTTGCGCCTCGAGTTCGGCGATGCGCGCGGCAAAGCCCTGATCCCACAACGTGTTCTTGACCGTCAGCACGATCACTCCGCCCGGCCGGCAGATGCGGATCAGTTCGTCCAAACCGTCGGCGCCGACATGACCCGAGGTGAACACACCGGCCGAGATGATGCCGGCATAGGTGTCGTTGGGAAAAGGCAGGTCACCGCCGAGTGCCAGGCAATGCAGCGCCGAATAGACGCCCTTGCGCGCGGCCTGATCCAGCATGCCCTGCGAGATGTCGAGCGCCTCGACCTGGGGATAGCCGGCAATGTCGAGCCATTCGCCGATCAGCCCGGTACCTGCCCCGGCGTCGAGCAGCGAGGCTGAACCGCGCGGCAGATGGCGGGCCAGCAAGGCAAGGCAGATCGTCGGGTGGCGGTAGCCGGCGGTCGACATATCGGCGTCATAGGTTTGCGACCACCTGTCATAGAGTGCCGCCACCTCTTCCGGGCGCTTGGCCGCGTAGGCCTCGCCGAGCGCGCCTTGATGTTTGCCGTCCGTCACGTGTCCACAAACTCCCTGTCTTGCCGGGATGATAGCCAAACGGCGAAAATTGTGGAACCGTTGTCGCAAAGAAATAGCGCGTGGGGACGCAGGCATGGTGACAGACGAGGCGCGGGCAAAACTTGCCGCCATTCCGGTGCTGGCTGGCTACACCGGGCCGCTGGAACGGCTTGGCGGCCTCACCAACCTCGTCTTCAAGGCCGGCGATTACTGCCTGCGCATTCCGGGCAAAGGCACCGAGGAATACATCAACCGCGCCAACGAAGCGGTGGCGGCGCGCGAGGCGGCGAAGGCCGGCGTCAGTCCCGAGGTGCTGCATGCCGATGCCGCCACGGGCCTGATGGTGACGCGCTACATCGCCGATGCCGAGACGATGTCGCCGGAGAAATTCAGGGAGCGGCAGGGCAGTCCGGCCCGGGCGGCCGAGGCCTTCCACAAGCTGCACGCGTCCGGCGCGGTATTCCCGTTCCGCTTCGAGCTGTTTTCGATGATCGATGACTATCTCAAGGTGCTGTCGACCAGGGATGTCGCCCTGCCCGCCGGCTATCATGACGTGGTGCGCGCGGCCGGCAGCGTGCGCTCGGCCCTGGCCGTTCACCCCTTGCCCCTCGTCGCCTGCCATTGCGATCCGCTGTGCGAAAATTTTCTCGATACGGGCGAGCGGATGTGGATCGTCGACTGGGAATATTCCGGGATGAACGACCCCCTCTGGGACCTCGGCGATCTCAGCGTCGAAGGCAAGTTCGACGCGGCCCAGGACGAGGAGTTGATGCGCGCCTATTTCGGTGGCGAGGCGAAGCCGGCGGAGCGCGGCCGCGTCGTCATCTACAAGGCGATGTGCGACCTGTTGTGGACGTTGTGGGGGCTGATCCAGCTCGCCAACAACAATCCGGCCGACGATTTCCGCGCCTATGCCGACGGCCGCTTCGCACGCTGCAAGGCGCTTATGGAGACAGAGGAATTTTTGCGGCACCTTGCTGCGGTACGCCAGGGCTAAAGCGCGGCATTGGACACCCGAAATCCGGGCCCTACAGCATGTCGCGGCGAACAGGATTCACCGCGACATGCTGTAGGCTTCTGATTTTATGCATGTCGTTGTCCCGGAACCGAGTACACTTCCGGGCGACATGCATTAGTTCACACCCTTCGGCACGTTCTCCGGCGGCACCGTGGTGTCGACCACTTTCTGGCGATGGAAGATGAACAGGCCGGCCAGAACGATGATGCCGGAGCCGATCAGGATGCGCGGGCCGGGAACGTCGCCGAAGAACACCAGCCCGAACACCACCGCCCACAGGAGCAGCGTGTAGTGCAGCGGCGCCAGCGTCGAGGCTGGTGCCAGTTTCAGCGCCCGCGTGATCATCAGATGCGCACCGCAGGAGACGATGCCGAGCAGCAGCATCGCGCCGAGATCGAGCGCTGACGGCGTCTTCCAGGCACCGATGGTCAGCACGCCGCCAACCAACAGCGTGCCGATCGTCTGCCATGTCACCAGATTGGTGTCGCTGGTGCCGCGCAGGCGCCGGTTGAGGATGATGGCGAATGCGAAGGCAAGACTGCCGACAAGCGCGAAACCCGACGACAGCGAAAACGCGGCAGAGGACGGTTTCAGCATGATCACCACGCCGCAGAAGCCAAGCAGGATCGCCACCCAGCGGCGCCAGCCGACCTTTTCGCCAAGCAGGAAATGCGATAGCGCCGCCACATAGATCGGGCCAGCCATGTAGAAGCTCATCACATCGGCAAGCGGCAGAAAGACGACGGCGGCGTAGAACAAAGCGGTGTCCAGCGTCGTCGCCACCACGCGCAGGACCTGCAGCCCGGGCCGTTCCATCTGGAACAGTCTGCCAGCGCCCTGGTTGGCGATCATCGGGCCAAGCACGATGAAGGCGCCGATAGAGCGGATCAGCACCACCTGGCCGACGGAAAAGCTGGTGACCAGCCATTTGCCCATCGCGTCGTTCAGCGCAAACAGAAAGTCGCCCGCCAGCATCAGCAGGATGCCGGCGAGAAGCACATTCTTGACCATCGAATTCCGGGCGACGGGCTCAACCATGCCCGGCTCCTAGAGGCAAGCGCCAACTTTGACGAGTGGGAATCGAAGAAACGGTAAGACCAGCCGCGGGAATCGGCTGTATCTACCCGGATTTGTGCCGCCGGTTCACCTGCGACGGCCTGCCGGAGATCGAAAGCCTGGTATCCTGCCTTGTCCGCTCCGCCACCACCTTGCCCCTGGCGATGACGCAGATGCGCTCGGCGCGCAGGCGCAGGGCCTCGATCGGATTGCCGGCATCGACGATCACCAGGCTGGCGCGCTTGCCGACAGCCAGGCCAAGATGATCAAGGCCCATGATCGCGGCGTTGACGTTGGTAACCATGTCGAAGCAGCGCGCCATGTCGGCGGGGCTCGACATCTGGGCGACATGCAGGCCCATGAAGGCGACGTCGAGCATGTCGGCGGTGCCCAGCGAATACCAGGGATCGAGCACGCAATCCTGACCCCAGCCGACACGGATGCCCAGCGCCTGCATTTCCTTGACCCGCGTCATGCCACGCCGCTTCGGGAACGTGTCGTGACGGCCCTGCAGCATGATGTTGATCAGCGGGTTGGGTATCGCCGAAACCCCGGCCTCGGCGATCAGCGGCAACAGTTTCGAGACGTAGTAATTGTCCATCGAATGCATGGAGGTGAGGTGCGAACCGGCCACCCTGCCCTGCAGGCCGAGGCGCTGCGTTTCATAGGCCAATTGCTCGATGTGACGCGACAGCGGGTCATCTGTCTCGTCGCAATGCAGGTCGACCATGAGGCCGCGTTTTGCCGCGATCTCGCACAATTCGGTCACCGAGCGCCTGCCGTCGGCCATGGTGCGCTCGAAATGCGGAATGCCGCCGACGATGTCGACCCCCATGTCCAGCGCGCGCATGGTATTTTGGCGCGCCGTCGGCGAGCGATAGAACCCGTCCTGCGGGAAGGCCACCAATTGCAGATCGATATAAGGGGCGACGGCCTTCTTGACCTCCAGCAGCGCCTCGACCGCCAGCAGCCTGTCGTCGCAGACATCGACATGGGTGCGGATGGCCAGCAGCCCCATCGACACCGCCCAGTCGCAATAGGCGAGCGCGCGATCGCGCACAGCTTCGTGCGTCAAGCACGGCTTCAGTTCGCCCCACAGCGAAATGCCCTCGAGCAGCGTGCCCGACGCGTTGATGCGCGGAATGCCGTAGGACAGCGTGGCGTCCATATGGAAATGCGGATCGACGAAGGGCGGCGACACCAGATTGCCACGGGCGTCGACCTCGGTCCGCGCGGAACCCTCGAGCTTCGGCTCGATCGCCGCGATCGTCTCGCCGCTGATGCCGATGTCGGCTATGCCGCCATCCGGCAGCGTGCCGCCACGAACGATTAGGTCGAAATCCATCTCTCATCATCCCGCTTGAAGAATCACAGTTGCATCGTGTCTCAAAAGACAGCCTGCCGCAGCGGTTTCTTTCCATGGCGGCAAAGGTTCCCACCGGCGGCAACTCCCTCTATAAGCCGCCTTCGTCATCCCGGCATCAAGGATCAGCCGTTGTTTCGCTTCTTCCGCTCGACGGAAAACCAGCGCCTCGTCGCAAGGCTGCTCCGGGAATCGTTCCGGCAGCACAGGGCCGGCTACGCCGCCGCCATCCTGTCGATGCTGGTGGTGGCCGGCATGACGGCCGCCAGCGCCTGGATCCTGCGCGAAATCACCAATGAATTCGTGATCGACAAAAGGGTCGATCGCGTCAACATGATTGCCGTGGCGGTCGCCGCGATCTTCATCGTCAAGGGCATCGCCAACTTCGTCCAGGCCTACTTCATGAGCCGGGTCGGCAACGCCATCATCGCCGAACGGCAGCGCAAGATCTACGACCGCATCCTGGCGCAAGGCATCGAATTCTACCACTCGACCTCGTCGTCCGACCTGATCACCCGCATGACCAACAATGCCCAGGCGGCGCGCAACGTGCTCGACCTCATCGTCACCTCCTATGCGCGCGACCTGGTGACGCTGGCTGCCTTGATTGGGGTCATGGTCTGGCAGCAGCCGGCGCTGTCGCTGATCTGCTTCGTCGTCGGTCCGCTGGCCATCTATGGCGTCAACCGCATCCTGAAGCGTGTACGCAAGTTCGCCGCCATGGAGTTCCGCTCGGTCGGCCAGATCGTCCAGGTGATGCAGGAAACCGCGATCGGCGTGCGCGTGGTCAAATCCTTCAACCTCGAAGGCTTGATGCGCAAGCGCATGTACAGGGCGGTGTCCGATGTCGAGGACCGAGCCAACAACATCGCCGCTCTGGAAGCGGTGACCAATCCGGTGATGGAAACGCTGGCCGGCCTGGCGATCGCCGGCGCCGTCATGGTCAGCGGCTTACTGGTTCTGAAGGGCGGCCAGATGCCTGGCAACATCATGGCCTTCATCGCGGCGCTGCTGCTTGCCTATGAACCGGCAAAGCGCCTCGCGCGCGTCCGTATCTCCCTGGAAAGCGGCATTGTCGGCGTGCGCATGATGTTCCAGTTGGCCGACGAGCCTCTGACATTGGCCGAGAAGCCGGATGCAAGGCCGCTTCATGCCGGACCTGGCGAGATCCGGTTCGACGCCGTCAGCTTCGCCTATCAGAATGGCCCGCCAGTGCTTGACCGGTTCGACCTGACCCTTGCGGCCGGCAAGATGACGGCGCTGGTCGGCCCCTCCGGCGGCGGCAAGTCGACGATCCTGAACCTGATCATGCGCCTATATGACCCGAAGAGCGGCAGGGTGCTGCTTGACGGACAGGATATTTCCTATGCCACGCTCGCCTCGCTTAGGGAAAAGATCGCCTATGTCAGCCAGGACACGTTCCTGTTTGCCGGCACGATCATGCACAACATCCGGCTTGGGCGGCAGGATGCGACCGACGACGAGGTGATCGCAGCGGCCAAGGCGGCCAACGCGCATGACTTCATCATCGCGCAAGCGAAAGGCTACGAAACGGATGTCGGCGAGAATGGCGGCCTTTTGTCGGGCGGCCAGCGCCAGCGCATCTCGATCGCCCGCGCCATGCTGCGCAATGCCGAAATCCTGCTGCTGGACGAAGCGACCAGCGCGCTCGACGCCGAATCCGAGGCGCTGTTCCGCGATGCGCTGCAACAGCTGACGGAGGGGCGCACCACGATCGTCATCGCCCACCGCTTGTCGACCGTGCACCAGGCCGACACGATCGTGGTGCTGGAAGCCGGCAAGGTGGTGGAAAGCGGCCCGCACAAGACCCTGCTGGGGCAAGGCGGGCTTTACCAGAAGCTTTATGAGTATCAGTTGATGCCGTGAGGTTTTTTCCTTCTCCCCTTGTGGGAGAAGGTGGATCGGCGCGCAGCACCGAGACGGTTGAGGGGTGGGTGACGGAGTGCCGTCGGCGTCAAGCTGGAGCACCCCTCATCCGACCTCGCTTCGCGAGGCCACCTTCTCCCACAAGGGGAGAAGGAAGAACCGCCCTTACTCCGGCACGTGCCTCACGGCCCCCTTGTCGGCACTGGTGGCGAAGGCAGCGTAGGCGCGCAGCGCGGTCGTCACCTTGCGCTTGCGCTTTTCCTGCGGCCTCCAGGCGTCCGCGCCCTTGGCCTCCATGGCCGCCCGGCGCGCATCGAGTTCCGCGTCGTCCACGGCGAGGCGGATGGTGCGGTTCGGGATATCGATCTCGATCGTATCGCCCTCCTGCACCAGCCCGATCAGCCCGCCTTCCGCCGCTTCAGGCGAAGCATGGCCGATGGACAGGCCCGAGGTGCCGCCGGAGAAGCGGCCATCGGTGACCAGCGCGCAGGCCTTGCCCAGGCCCTTCGACTTCAGATAGCTGGTCGGATAGAGCATTTCCTGCATGCCGGGGCCGCCGCGCGGTCCCTCATAGCGGATGACGACGACATCGCCAGCCTTGATCTCATTGGCAAGGATCGCCTTGACCGAAGCGTCTTGGCTCTCGAAGACGCGCGCCGGACCGGTGAATTTCAGGATCGACTCGTCGACGCCGGCCGTCTTCACGATGCAGCCGTCGAGCGCCAGATTGCCTTTCAGCACGGCAAGGCCGCCATCTTTCGAGAAAGGCGTCTTCGCCGAGCGGATGACGCCGGTTTCGCGGTTCGTGTCGAGCTCGTCCCAGCGGCGGTCCTGGCTGAAGGCGACCTGTGTCGGCACGCCGCCGGGAGCGGCGAGGAAAAAGTCGCGCACATTCTGGCTCGAGGTGCGCGAAATATCCCAATGGTCGAGCGCTTCGCCGAGGCTGGCGGTATGCACCGTCGGCAGATCGCGATTGAGCAGTCCGGCCTCGTCGAGCTGGCCGAGGATGGCCATGATGCCGCCGGCGCGATGGACGTCTTCCATGTGCACGTCGGACTTGGCCGGCGCCACCTTGCAAAGGACGGGCACCCGCCGCGACAGCCGGTCGATGTCCTCCATGGTGAAGTCGACCTCGCCCTCATGGGCGGCGGCCAGGATGTGCAGCACCGTGTTGGTCGAGCCGCCCATGGCGATGTCGAGCGTCATGGCGTTCTCGAAGGCGCCCTTCGAGGCGATGCTGCGCGGCAGTGCGCTCTCGTCATCCTGCTCGTAGTAGCGCTGGGCGAGATCGACGACGAGATGACCGGCCTCGACGAACAGACGCTTGCGGTCGGCATGCGTGGCCAGCGTCGAGCCGTTGCCGGGCAGCGACAGGCCGAGTGCCTCGGTCAGGCAGTTCATCGAGTTGGCGGTGAACATGCCCGAGCAGGAGCCGCAGGTCGGGCAGGCCGAGCGCTCGATGACCTTGACGTCCTCGTCGGAGATCTTGTCGTCGGCAGCGGCCACCATGGCGTCGACCAGGTCGAGCGCCTGCGTCTTGCCGGCCAGCACGACCTTGCCGGCTTCCATCGGCCCGCCGGAGACGAACACGGTCGGGATGTTGAGGCGCAGCGAGGCCATCAGCATGCCGGGGGTGATCTTGTCGCAGTTGGAGATGCAAACCATGGCGTCGGCGCAATGCGCGTTGACCATGTATTCGACGGAATCGGCGATCAGCTCGCGCGACGGCAGCGAATAGAGCATGCCGTCATGGCCCATGGCGATGCCGTCGTCGACCGCGATGGTGTTGAATTCCTTGGCGACACCGCCGGCCTTCTCGATCTCGCGCGCGACCAGCTGGCCGAGGTCCTTCAGATGAACATGGCCCGGCACGAACTGGGTGAAGGAATTCACCACCGCGATGATCGGCTTACCGAAATCACTATCCTTCATGCCTGTGGCGCGCCACAGGCCGCGGGCGCCGGCCATGTTGCGGCCATGGGTGGTGGTGCGGGAACGGTAGGCGGGCATGTTTTTTCCTTGGTGTGGCTGTGGCCGAAGAATGGCGCGGCGGCGCTGAATTTTGATCGCAGGGGTTATAGACGCGCAACTATGGTCTGGCCACAATTTTGCAATGCGCCAGATTCTCCGGGAAAATTCGATGCCACTGTCGGATCTGGCGTCTCATGGCCGTCCTTGGGCAGACGGCAAGAAATGGCGCCATTCCGGGAGCCAGCCGTTCCATTGTGGCAGCAAGAAGCAACCGAGGAGCACGACATGCAAAAGATCACCACCTTCCTATGGTTCGACGACCAGGCCGAAGAGGCCATGAACCATTACGTATCCATCTTCAAGAATTCGAAGGTGCTGAGCGTCACGCGCTGGCCGCAGGGCCATGCTTCGGAAGGCAAAGTGCTGGTGGCATCGTTCGAGCTCGACGGCGTGCAGTTCCAAGCGCTCAATGGCGGCCCGCAATACAAGTTCACGGAGGCCATGTCGCTCTCGATCGACTGCAAAACGCAGGACGAGGTCGATCATTTCTGGAGCAAACTCACCGAGGGCGGCGGCGAACCCGGCCGATGCAGCTGGCTGAAGGACAAGTTCGGCGTTTCCTGGCAGGTCGTGCCGGAGCAATTGCCGCGACTGCTTCAGGACCCTGACAGGGCCAAGGCCGGCCGGGTGATGTCGGCGATGATGCAGATGGGCAAGATCGATATCGCCAAATTGGAGGCGGCGGCGAAAGGGTGATCGTAAGTGAGTAGCGAGTAGTGAGTAGTGGATCACTACTCGCTACTCGCTAGAATCACGCCGCTTTGTCGCGAACCTGATAATCCTTGATCGTGGCGAAGCGGATCGCTTTCCAGCGCTCGGCTTCGTAGTTCAGCGAGAAGGCGTGCTGGGCCAAGAACACCGGGTCGTTGTCGAGGTCGCGAGCGATGTCGCCGCGATGCGCCTCGATGAAGCGAAGCACCTCGGCCTTGTCGTCGGCCGAGATCCAGCGGCAGACCGAAAAACGCGACATTTCGAATTCGACGGGCAGCGTGTATTCGAAATTGAGACGCTCTTTCAGCACATCGAGCTGCAGTGCGCCGACGACGCCGACGATGGCCGGTGAGCCGTCCTCTGGCGAGAACAGCTGAACGACGCCTTCCTCGGCCATCTGGTGCAGCGCTTCCTTGAGTTTTTTCGCTTTCATCGCGTCGCCGAGGCGGACACGACGCAGGATTTCCGGGGCGAAATTCGGCACGCCGCGAAACAGGATTTCCTCGCCCTCGGTCAGCGTGTCGCCGATGCGCAGCGTGCCGTGGTTGGGGATGCCGACGACATCGCCGGCGAAGGCTTCGTCGGCGGTGACACGGGTGCGGGCGAAGAAGAATTGCGGCGCCGAGAGGCTCATCGGCTTTCCCGTGCGCACCAGCTTGGCCTTCATGCCGCGCTCGAGCTTGCCCGAGCAGACGCGCACGAAGGCGATGCGGTCGCGGTGGTTGGGATCCATGTTGGCCTGTATCTTGAAGACGAAGGAGGTCATTTTCTCCTCCGTCGCCTCGATGGTGCGGGTGTCGGCCTCCTGCGCGCGCGGTGGCGGGCCAAAGGCGCCAAGCGCCTCGATCAGGTCGCGCACGCCATAATTGCGCAGCGCCGAGCCGAAATAGACCGGCGTCAGATGGCCCTCGCGATAAGCGTCGATGTCGAGCGGGCGGCAGGCTTCGCGCGCGAGCTCCAGTTCCTCGATGAAAGCCTCGCGCTCGTTTTCCGGCAGCAGGCCGGCAACGCGGTTGGAATCGGGACCCTTGACCGGCGTGCGTTCCTTCTCGTCGTCGCCCTTGCGCACGGCGTTCAGCGTCAGGTGATAGGTGCCGGAAAAAGTCTTGCCACGGCCGATCGGCCAGGTGATGGGCGCGGTGTCCAGCGCCAGCTTCTGCTCGATCTCGTCCAAAATCTCGAACGGATCGCGGCTTTCACGGTCCATCTTGTTGACGAAGGTGATGATCGGGATGTCGCGCAGCCTGCAGACCTCGAACAGCTTCAGCGTGCGCGGCTCGATGCCCTTGGCGGCGTCAATGACCATGACGGCCGAGTCGACCGCCGACAGCGTGCGATAGGTGTCGTCGGCGAAATCCTCGTGGCCCGGCGTGTCGAGCAGGTTGAAGACGTTGTCCTCATATTCGAACGTCATCACCGAGGTGACGACAGAAATGCCGCGCTCGCGCTCGATCTTCATCCAGTCGGAACGCGTCTGGATGCGGTCCTTCTTGGCCTTGACCTCGCCGGCAAGCTGGATGGCGCCACCGAACAGCAGCAGCTTTTCGGTCAGCGTCGTCTTGCCGGCGTCGGGGTGGGCAATGATCGCGAAAGTGCGGCGGCGCGCCACTTCCTCTGGAATAATTTCGGGCATTCTCTTGGGATTTCCGTGTGACAGGCCGGGCTTCTAGCAGCGCAGCGCCGGGCTGTCGACCGGTCCGGCGGCGTGAACGCCGCCGGTTGCATGGCTTGCTTCAGGCGGGTTCGTTCATGCGGCCCGCCTGAACGACCCCCGGAAGCCAGCCGGCGATAGCGCTGCCGATCGTGTCGGCATGATCCTCCTGCAGGTAGTGCGCGCCAGGCCCGAGATCGATGAAACGGCAGTTCTTCGAGCTGGCCGCGAATTCGCGTGCGGCCTGCGGTGAGATAAGCGCGCCTGGATCGCCGGCGAACAGCAATTTTGGATAGGTGGACAGCCGCAGCGCCCGATGGTCGTGTTCGCTGATGGCGGCGACGTCGGCGGGCTGACCCTCGATCGGCAATTCCCGGGGCAAACGCAGCACCGGCCTGCGCGATCGCGGCGTCGGGAACGGCGCCCGGTAGACGGCCATCTCTTCGTCGCTCATTGTGCGCAGCACCGAGGCCGGCAGCAATTTTTCGACGAAGACATTGTCTTCCAGGACCAGCTTCTCGCCGATATCGGGCGTACGCAACGCCTTGAACATTTCGCGAGCTTGCGGACGCTGGTGAAAGTCCTCCCAACGCTCGAAGGGCCGGATGAACTCCATGAAGGCGAGGCCGAGAACGCGGCGCGGCCACCGCGCCGCAAGATGGAAGGCCAGGGCAGTGCCCCAATCCTGGGCGACCAGAACCATGTCCCTGATGTCGAGCGCGTCGAGAAAGGCGTCGAGGTAGCGGACATGGTCGAAGAAGCGATAGTCGATATCGGGCTTGCCGGATTGGCCATAGCCGATCAGGTCAGGCGCGATGCAGCGCCCGAACGGCGCCACGTGCGGGATGATGTTGCGCCAAATATGCGACGAGGTCGGATTGCCATGCAGGAACAGCACGGTCGGACCGGACGCGCCGGCCTCGACAAAGGACATGGTCGAATCGAGGATGGCGATTTGCGAACGTCTCGCTGCGGCGACGCCCGCCTGAGGTATGTCGGCGTTCGAAGTCATGGGATCGGCTCCTTTCCAAAGACTGTGCTGAAGATGATCTTCTTGAACCGCTCGAGCGGCTCGGGGCTACGCTCGACTTTCATACGCAGCATGGCGCCTTGCCAGGACGACAGCAGGAAGTCGGCAAGGTCCTCGGCGTCGAAGGCTCTCGTGATGTCACCGGTCGCCTGGCCTTCGGCGATGCAGGCCGCGAAGGGCTGACGCCAGCGCTCGAAGATAGCGACCAGCCGCAGGCGCAGCGGTTCGCTGTGCACGGCGGTCTCAAGACTGAGATTGCCGATCATGCAGCCGCGCGCCCAATCATGCGCTTCAAGCTTCGAGGTGATGAGATCGAGATAACGGCGCAGCCTGCCGACAGGCGGGGTCCCATCCCGCGCCAGCGCTGTTTCGACCAGTCCGCTGACGTAGGCGAAATAGCGTTCGACCACTTCGCCAACAAATTGCTCCTTGGAGGCAAAATGGTTTGTGAAGGAGCCCGGCCGGGCGTCAGCCGCGGCGACGATGTCGCGCACGCCGGCGGCGGCATAGCCCGAGTCCCAGATGGTCTGGAAACCGGCATCGAGGAGTTTTTCGCGGAGTGATTGTCTAGCCATGGTCGTATAATACGTACGTACGTATTGATGTCAAACTGCCTTTTTTACGGCATTCGATGTTGGCAAGCGGCAGACAGGATGGCACTTGGATGACATGTCACCCTTGGATCAGGAGCGAAGATGAGCGCCGGCAAACAAGTGATCGTCATCGGCTTGGGCATCATCGGTGCGTCGATTGCCTGGCACCTGACCAAAGCGGGCGCCCAGGTAACGGTCGTCGCCGACAGCGAGGCCGGGGGTGTCGCGACGCCCAATTCCTTTGCCTGGATCAATGCCAGCTGGGGCAATCCGGAGCCTTATTTCCGGCTGCGCAGCCACGCCATGGCCGAATGGTCTCGGTTGGCGAGAGACCTGCCCGGCCTGCCGCTCAACTGGTGCGGCGGCCTGTGCTGGGATCTTTCGGCGGCGGATATGGAAACCTATGCCGCGGAGCATTCAGCCTGGGGCTACGGCATCGAGCGCGTCGACCGTGCCGGCGCGGCGCGCATCGAGCCGAATCTCGCCGAACCGCCGGATTTCGCTTTGCATGTCGCCGAGGAAGGTGTTGCCGAGCCGGTCGCAGCCACCAAGGCCCTGCTGGCCGATGCCGAACAGCGCGGCGCGCGCATCCGTTCCAGTACGGTCACGGCGCTGATCCAGACCAATGGCAGGATAACCGGCGTGGGCACATCGCATGGGCTGATTGCCGCCGACGAGGTGGTGATCGCGGCAGGCGTCGGCTCGCCGGACATTGCCGCGACCGCCGGCATCAACCTGCCGATCGAGACCCCGCCCGGCCTGATCGTCCATTCGCGGCCATACAAGAAGCTGCTCAACGGACTGGTGCTGGCCGAGCGGCTGCACATGCGCCAGACGGCGGAAGGCCGCATCATCGCCGGCTCGGACTTCGGCGGCGCCGATCCGGGGATGGATGCCAAAGCCACCGCCCGCGCGTTGTTCGCGGCCACGAAAGCCATGTTGCGCGACAGCGACGGACTTGAGTTGGATTTCCACACGGTCGGCTACCGGCCGACACCTATCGACGGCTTTCCGATCATCGGCCGCGCCGAAGGCATGGATGGCGTCTACATAGCGGTCATGCATTCCGGCATCACGCTGGCGCCGGCGCGGCAAGCGCGACCCGCTGCTGGCGCCTTACGGACTCTCGCGCTTCGCTCAATAGCCGGGCGGACGACTGAAGCCGCCGGTCAAGGGCGCCACCGCCTTGCCCATGGCGAGCAACCGCGCCTCCGACCAGCGTCCACCGACAAGCTGCAGACCGATCGGCAGGCCGTCGCTGTCCTGTCCGCAAGGTATCGAAAGCGCCGGATGGCCGCTGTAGTTGAAGACGGCGCCGTAGGCCGGCAACATCCAGTAGCTCTGGTCCTTGCCGTCGACTTTGATCGCGGTGCCCGGCGCACAATGCGGGAATGCCGTGGTCATGGCGACCGGGCAGAGCAGCGCGTCCCAATCCTCGAAAAAACGGTCCCAGGCGAGAATGGATTTGTCGCGGCGGGCCAGCGCCTCGAACCAGCGCGAGACCGATGTCGGCTCCTCCGGCGGTTCCTGCTGCGCCGCCTCCATGATCATGCCGATCAGCGCGCCGCCCTGGGCAAGATCGTCGTGCAGGTCGAGCTTGGGCAGTTTCGCTTCCTCGATGATGGCGCCGGCGTCTTGCAGTCGTCTTGCGAGATTTTCGACCTCCGCACTGATGCCGCCGGCCACTGGGAACCCGGGAAAGGAGGGCGCGAAAGCGATGCGCAGAGTTTGGAGGTCGAGCTTCGGCATGGCCTCGATCGGCACTGGCGCAAGGTCGGTGTCGTGGTCGTCCGGGCCGGCGATGATCCGATAGATCAACGCCAAATCGTCGATGCTGCGCGCCAGTGGGCCGAGACAGGACATCAGCCGCACGCTACGCGCGGCACCGCCTGGATCCGGAAAGGCTCCGGCCAGCGAAACGCGATGTTCCGTCGGCTTCAGGCCGTAGACGCCGCAGAACGCCGCGGGAAGGCGGATCGAGTCCTGCATGTCGGTGCCGACGTCGAACGGTGTCATGCCTGTGCAGACGGCGGCAGCGGCGCCGCCGCTGGATCCGCCCGGGGTGCGTTGGAGATTCCAGGGATTGCTGGTGCGGCCGAACAGCGGATTGTCCGATTGCCAGTCGGAGAGCATGGTGGCGACATTGGTCTTGGCCATCAGCACACCGCCGGCTGCCTTCAACCTGTTAACGACCGGGCTGTCCTCTTTCGCCACATAGTTGGAGAAGGGCGGGAAACCTACCGTGGTTTTCATGCCAGATGTCTCGTGCATGTCCTTCAGCGTGAAGGGGACGCCGTGCAGCGGCCCAGGTGTGGCACCGCGCGCCAGTGCCGCGTCTGCCTTCCCGGCACGCTCGCGAGCCCCGTCCCTGTCGAGCGAGATGACGGCGTTGACGGCAGGGTTGTGCCTGTCGATCTGCGCGAAGTGGGCGTCGAGCGCTTCGACGGCGGAGATTTTGCGCGCGGCGATGGCGGCGGCGAGATCGGTGGCTGTGGAAAAGGCAAGGTCCATGATCGAGGCTCCGGCTTGCTGCCGCCTGCCCGTCAAGATGGCGGACAGCGGCGTGGCTTCAAGCAGAGTTGAGCATTCATTGGAGGCCCGCGCTTGATTGGGATTGCGTTGAGGTCGGCACTCTACGGCGCCCCCCTCTGTCCTGCCGGACATCTCCCCCACGGGTGGGGAGATTGGCAGCGTCGGCTCCGGCGCCTTTTCTTCAACGCTGAAAATTGGCGAAAGCCGTCGTGGTATCCGATCTCCGCCCTCGTGGGGGAGATGTCCGGCAGGACAGAGGGGGCGCTGTCCCGCGACGTTAACCAGATGCACGAAAGTGAGGTTACCCAACCAGCGCCAGCTTCGCCGCAACCGGCGCAAACGGACGAATGTCGATGCCGTCCCTTGTCATGGTGACGAAGCTCGATGGCGGGATCGCCTGCCAGTCGCCGCCCTCTCGATCGAAGGGTTCGGAAACGATGCAGCGGCCAGCGCCCTTGCGGAAGATGGATGTGTAGAGCGTCGGCGCCTGGGCGTCGGAGGCATAGCGCACCGCATGCAGCGCCTGTCCGTCGGAGAAGGCGGCGGTCAATTTCAGCGCCGGCTCGAGACCAGCGCGGCGCGAGGCTTCCAGCACGCGGGAGGTGGCGCGGGAAACGGCGCCTTGCGGGTCGGACGAAAGCCCTTCGTCGATCATGAGCAGAAAAAACAGTTCGGAATCGGTGGTGCCTTCGCGCTGGTCGAAGACAGCGTCGGACAACGAGTTCTCCAGCGCGCGGCGGATCTTCTCGAAGCCGCCGATCTGGCCGTTGTGCATGAACGACCAGCGGCCGGAGATGAACGGATGGCAATTCATGCGGCTGGTGGCGCCGCCGGTCGAGGCCCGCACATGGGCGAGAAACAGGCCGGATTTGATCTGCCGGCACAGGCTCTTCAGGTTGGGATCGGACCACGCCGGCAGGATGTCGCGGTAGAGACCGGGCTCCGGCCGGTCGCCGTACCAGGCAAGGCCGAAACCATCGCCATTGGTCGGCGACTTCGCTTCCTGGGCGCAGTGGCTCTGGGCGATCAGCGAGTGACAGGGCGCCGTGAGGATGTCTTCGAGAAAGACCGCTTCACCGAGATAGGCCGCCCACCGGCACATCGCTTCCGTCTTCCTTTAGGCGCGATCCGGAAGAGCAGCGGGCTCGTTGATCGCGTGTGTGCCTCTGTTGTGCGTCCGCTCGTAGAGCTCGCGAATGATTCGGCTGGCGGTAGTCTCAAAGAGAAATGGCAAGAAAGCGTGAACAAATGCTGCTCCCGCCGCCATCAGCAGGCGCGACGAAAACCATGCGGCGAAAGCCATATGGCCGAAATAGGTTTCGCCGACCTTGGCCGGATGGGAGGTGAAAATCCTTGCGATCGACATGCTGGTTCCCCTTCAGCGCTTGCGTTCCGATATGAGTATCCTGACACGCCTCACCGGTTCATTGGTCCCAAAATATCCTTGTATTTTGCGACTTCATGGGACAAACATCTCACATGACACTGGCAATCGACGAACTTGATCGGAAATTGCTCGCCGAACTGCAACGCGACGGCACCTTGTCGGTCGACCAGCTGTCGGAGCGGGTGGCCTTGTCGCGCAATGCCTGCTGGCGGCGCGTCAAGCGGCTGGAGGAAGCTGGCGTCATCACCGGCCGCGTGGCGCTGGTCGATGCCGAGAAGCTCGGACTTGGCCTTTCGGTGTTCATCCTGATCCGCACATCGAACCACGACCCGGACTGGCTGCAGAAATTCCGCGCCGCGGTGGCGGGCTTGCCCGAAATCATCGGCGTCTACCGCATGTCCGGCGATCTCGACTATGTGCTGCGCGCCCGCGTCGCCGACGTGAAAGCCTATGACCGGCTCTACCAGCGGCTGATCGCCAAGGTGGCCTTGTCGGATGTTTCCGCCTCCTTCGTCATGGAGGAGATCAAGGAGACGACGATGGTTCCGATGGAAGTGCGTTGAGCCGTCCTCAGGCCACAGTGATGCCCGAAAGAAAGCCGTTGATAGCCCTGCGGTCGAGTTGACCGAATCGGCAATCGCGCCGATAGGATCGATTTTATGCGCGCAGCCCTTCAAACACCTTCCGTCATCGGTCCGACCGTCGGCTTCGTCAGGTTGCCGCATGGTGAGGGTCTTCCGCTTCCCGCCTATGAAAGCGCCGGCGCCGCCGGCATGGATTTGCGCGCGGCGGTGCCCGAAGACCGGCCGCTTCTGATCCTGCCGGGTAAGCGCGCCTTGGTGCCGACCGGGCTGATCCTGGAAATTCCCGAGGGCATGGAAGGCCAGGTGCGGCCACGCTCGGGCCTTGCCTTCAAACATGGCCTCACCGTCCTCAATTCACCGGGCACGGTCGACAGCGACTATCGCGGCGAGCTGAAGGTGCTGCTGGTCAATCTCGGCGACGAGGACTTCGCCGTGACGCGCGGCATGCGGATCGCCCAAATCGTTTTCGCCGCCGTGACGCAGGTGGCGGTGGAAGAGCGTTCGCTGGCCGGCGGCACGGCGCGCGGCTCGGGCGGATTCGGATCGACCGGCACCGCCTGATGCATGGCTGTGTTTCGGCACAGCGAACCGTTTTGCCGGGTAGGCTGATCCAATATGACTGAAACACGGCCGCTGCCAAAGCTTGTCATCTTCGACTGCGACGGGATCCTGGTCGATACCGAGAACCTCGCCAACCGGCGGCTGGCCGAATGGCTTAGCGCGACTGGCTATCCAACGACCTTCGAATATTGCCGCAAGAACTTCTCCGGCCGAAGCATGGTCTCGGTGCAGAAGGAGATCGAAGAGACGACCGACGTCAGGCTCGGCGCCGATTTCGTCGAGCGCTGGAATGCAGGCCTGCCGGATCTGTTCGCACATGGCGTCGAGGCGATCCCTTATGTCCGGGAGTTCATCGAGGCGGTCCGCGCGGCCGGCATCGCCTATTGCGTCGCCACCTCGGCAAGGATCTCCAAGATGCACATAACCCTTGGCCAGACCGGGCTGTTGCCGCTGTTCGAACATGCCATGTTCAGCGCCACCATGGTATCGCGCGGCAAGCCATTCCCCGACCTGTTCCTGCACGCCGCCAGAACCATGGGCTTCGCACCCGCCGACTGTATCGTCGTCGAGGACAGCGTCGCCGGCACGCAGGCCGGGATCGCCGCCGGCATGCGGGTGTTTTCCTATCATGGAGACCCCTATTCCGACCGCGACGGCCTGATCCAGGCCGGCGGCATCCTGTTCGATGATATGCGCGAACTCGCCGGACTGGTGCCGATCCACTGATTTCGCCGGCCGGATAGGCTAATGCATGTCGCCCGGGATAACGACATGCATAAAATCAGAAGCTTACAGCAGGTCGGGCGAATCCTATCCGCCGCGACATGCCGTAGCTGCGCGGCCCGGCAAGCCATGTTAGCTTCGCGGTGCTTGCGGTTAGGGGACGATATCAAGCATGTCAGGATTTTTGCATCGGCTCGTCCTTGCCTGCCTGTTGCTGCCATTGCTGTGCGGCGCGGCCGGCGCCCAGGATGCCGCCAGCCCGGACCTCGGCAAACCCATCGCCGGCCACGCCGATACGACCTATGCCGATCTCATCAGGATGGTCGTTCCGGATCTGACGGCGAAGGCCGACTATTATGTCGGTTCCTCGCCTATCGAGATGCGGCACATTGCCGGTCCCGACAATGACAGCTCGCCACCAGAGGCACCGAGCGTTTTCAGCGCCGGCGTACTTGGCATCAAAGCCGGCGGCAAGGACCGGCTGGCCATGCTGTTCGACCTCGGCGAGTCGCCCGACAGCACGGAGGGCTATGCGGTGCTGGCGCTTTATGACCTCACCGGCAAACCGAAGCTGCTCGATGCCGTCAATGTGGCGACCGACCGTTTCACCTTCTTTCGCCACCCCGGCAAACTTTCGCTCGGCGCCAGTGACGATGCGCTGATGATCTCCAGCACGCATTTCAATTCGAACCAGGGCTACATGTCGACGCCGCTTATCCTGGTGCGAGACGACCGTTTTGAGCTGATCGACCTCATCAACACGTTCGACGAAAATGTCTGTTCCTACCGGCGCTCCCAGGACCTGACCTTCCAGGCTTTGAGCGATGGCTCGCCCTACGCAGCGATCAAGGCGACGATAACCGACAAGACAGTGCCTGGCGAAGAGACTTGCGACGAACCCGCCCCGAAGGCCGTCTCGAACGACATTTCCGTAACCTACCGCTGGGACAAGAAAACGGCGCGCTATGTCGCCGATTCCGACGCTTTCGAGAAATTGGCAGCAGACAACGAGAAACGCTTCTGAACCAACCGCATTCGTTTGCCCGGCCACGAACAGCGCGGTAGCATCCGCCCCGACACTCGTCATGGGGGAGCATTCATGGACAAGGGCAAGATTTTTCGCGACCTGCATGCCTCGACCTTCGTCATGCCCAATCCCTGGGATCCGGGCACGACGAAGCTGCTTGGCTCTTTCGGCTTCAAGGCACTGGCCACGACCAGCGCCGGCTTTGCCTTTTCGCGCGGCCTGCCGGACGGCGCCGTGAGCTTCGACCAGATGATCCATCATTGCCGCGAGGTGACGGCCGCGACCGAACTGCCGGTCTCGGCCGATCTCGAGAAGGGCAAGGGCGACAGCCCCGAGCAGGCCGCCGAGACCATTTTCGCGGCGGAAGCCGCCGGGCTTGCCGGCTGCTCGATCGAGGACCACACCGGAGTTCCGGAGAAGCCCATCTATGAATTTTCGCACTCGGTCGAGCGTGTCGCCGCCGCGGTGGAGGCGGCGCGGGCGCTGAAGCGCGACTTTGTCTTCACGGCGCGGGCCGAGAATTTCCTCTGGGGCAAGTCCGACCTCGACGACACGATCAAGCGGCTGCAGGCTTTCGAAAAGGCTGGCGCCGACGTGCTCTATGCGCCGGGCATCGGCGACGTCGAGATGGTACGGACCTTGTGCTCGGCGGTCGGCAAGCCGGTCAATGTCATGGCGAGGCCCGGCTTCACCATCGCCGACCTTGCCATGGCTGGCGCGAAGCGAATCTCTCTTGGGCCCAATTTCGCCTACGGCATGCTTGAGACGGCGGCGCGCGAAATCCAGCAGGACGGCACGTTCGGCTTCACTCGCGCCGCCATGCCGTTCGGCAAGCTGCAGGCGCTGTACGGCAAATCCCAGGGTTAGGACAGGCCGGCTGCATGAACCTTACTGTCGTCGACATGCATACGGGCGGCGAGCCTCTCCGGATCGTCACGGGCGGCTATCCCAGTATTCCCAAGGGCACCATCCTGGAGAAGCGCGCCTATGTGCGCGACCATCTCGATCATTTGCGCAAACTGCTGATCTTCGAACCGCGCGGCCATTACGACATGTATGGCGCCCTGCTGGTCGAGACCGATTTGCCCGGTGCCGACCTGGCCGTGCTGTTCATGCACAATGAGGGTTATTCGACCATGTGCGGCCACGCCATCGTCGCGCTCGGCCGTTATGCGATCGATCAAGGGCTGGTGGCCAAGCAGGAGCCGTTCACCACCGTGAACATCGAGGCGCCGTGCGGCCTGGTCGTCGCCTCGGTCGCGGTCAGCGACGGCAAGGCCGGTTCGGTGTCGTTCGAGAGCGTGCCGGCCTTTCTGTTTGCTGGCGACCAACAGATCGAGCTGACGGAATATGGCAAGATCGGTTTCGATGTCGCCTATGGCGGCGCCTTTTACGCGCTGGCCGACTGTCATCAATTCGGCTTGGAGTTCGGCCGCGACCGCGTGCGCGATTTCGTCGACGCGGCAACCGCGCTGACGAACCGGCTCAAGGCCGAGTTTCCGCTATCGCATCCCGATCATGATGACCTCGCCTTCCTCTACGGCACCATCCTGACCGACGGAAAGGACGTCTTTTCCGGGGAAGTCACCAGGAATGTCTGCGTCTTCGCCGAGGCGGAGGTCGACCGCTCGCCGACCGGTTCCGGCGTCACCGCCCGGCTGGCGGCCATGCATGCCAGGGGCGAGATCGCCATCGGGCAGAAGCGCATTTTCGAGAGCATCGCCGGCTCGCGCTTTTCCGGGGTGGTGGCGCGAACGGCGAAGGCCGGCCCGCACGAAGCGATTGTCGCCCGCGTCGGCGGCCGTGCCTATTATTCCGGACGAGCCGAATTCATTGTCGAACCGGACGACGAGCTGGGGCGCGGCTTTCTCCTGCGCTGAAGGCTCAACCGCGTGCGGGACGGGCCGCTTCCCGTGCCGAGACCGCCTTGTGCAGATGTACCATCATGGCGGCGGCGAAGAGCGGCGTCAGCAGGTTGAGCAGCGGCACGGCGAGGAAGGCCGCGATAACCAGCCCGGAGAGAAACACCGTGCCGGCATAGTGCCGGCGCAGGGCCCTCGCATCTTCCTCGGGGCGAAAGCGCATGGCGGCGAATTCGAAGAATTCGCGTCCGAGCAGGTAGCCGTTGACGATGAAGAAGGCGGCGATGTTGATGCCCGGCACCAGCAGAAGCAGCAAGGCGACGATGTTGCCCAGGATGACGACGCCAAAGAATTTTATTGCCAGCACCAGCGATCGCAATGCCGGCATGGCGCGTCCGGCCGGGTCGCCGGGGTAGTCGGTGCGCTCGACCACTTCGGCGACATCGTCGAGGAACAGGCCGGCGATGACGGCCGTGACCGGCGCGACCAGCAGCGCCATGCCGAAGGCCAACGCGATCGCGGCGATTAGTCCGCCCAGCCAACCGGCCCAGGACGGTATACCGGGCAACAATGTCTGGAGCCACGGCAGGACCAGCCATTCGACAAGGCTGGTCAGGCCGAACCACAGGGCGACCAGCGCCAAAAGGGTCAGGCCAAGCGTCTTGATGAACACGGAGCGAAACGGAGGCGAGAGCAACTCCAGGGCCGCGGTGCGGGCAGCGTCGAAAATCACCGTGCTTCACCCCAAGGTCAGCGGACACAGCCACAAGGCAGGACGTTCCCGAGATAGGCAGTGCGGCCCGCGAGCACAAGCGCGGGCCGTTGCCAGCCTCGCACTCACCCGAAATCTGCCTATCGGGCGGAGGCCGGCTTGCGGGCCGGTATGGTCATGGCCGCCACGCCGACAACGACGAAACCCATGCCGAGCCAAGCCGTGGGACCAAGGCTTTCACCGAGGAACACGGCACCAATGCCGACACCGATCGGCACGCGCAGATAGGCCTGAGACGTCGTGCCCACCGACCCCAGCGTGTGGATCAGACGGAAATAGATAACGAAAGCCAGTGCCGTCGAAAACACGGACAGGCCGAGCAAAGCGAGGATGGAAGCCGCCGAAGGCGCCAGCATCCACGGCTGGTCGACCGCCAGGCTGAGCGGCACCAGCATGACGGCGCCGCACAGCATCGAACCAGCGGCGGGAAGCATCGGATCGAGGCCCCTGAAGCCGCGGCCGAAGATCGCGGCGCCCGCATAGCACACCGTTGCCGCGACGATGGCTAGCTGTGCCCAGAGCTGGTGGCCGATGCCGCCAAGCGCCTGCGTGCCGACGATCAGGCAGATGCCGGCAATGCCGGCGCCGACGCCGACCAGCTTGCGTGCCGTCACCGGCTCATGGCGGGTGATGAGCGCCGTCAGCAGGAAGGTGAAGATCGGCGAGGTGGCGTTGAGGATGGTGGCAAAGCCGGCGTCGACCGAACGCTCGGCGGCGGCGATCAGCGTGAACGGGACGACGCTGTTGAGGCAGGCCTGGAAGGCGAAGCGGCGCCAGCTTGCCGCGTCGCCCGGCATGGCAAGCCCGCGCCAGCGGACGACGGCGAACAGGATGGCGCCGGCGATCAGGGTGCGTGCCGCAATGAAGGTGATGGGCGGGATGGTCTCGACGCCGATCTTGATGAAAGTGTAGGACGCGCCCCACAGCACCGCCAGCACGCCGAGCAACACCAGGTCGGTGGTCGTATCGCTCTTTGCTGACATGGGCTTGCCGCCTTCGGATCGGGATCGAACAAGCCCTTTTAGGCAACGCCACGGCGAAATGCTTCGGCCACGATCGAATTGTCGTAACGCCTGGGTACAACGAAAACCAACTGCAGAACTGTCTTGCAGGCGCGCAGTCGCGGGCTTCTTCGGCAAAGGACGGGCCTCGCCGCCACGCCGGCAACGACAGAAAATCGGTTGCCAGTTTTCAGGGTCATGCTGTAGACCCGCGCGGGCATGGCAAGAAGCCGGCTCGGGTTTTTGGCGGAGACATTGATGCCGGATTATGACGTGCTTTGCATCGGCAATGCGATTGTCGACATCATCGCCCAGTGCGAGGAGGACTTCCTCGANANCAACGGCATCATCAAGGGCGCGATGAANCTCATCGACACCCACCGCGCCGAATTGCTCTACAGCCGCATGGGCCCGGCGATCGAGGCCTCCGGCGGCAGTGCCGGCAACACGGCGGCCGGTGTCGCCTCCTTCGGCGGACGCGCCGCCTTCTTCGGCAAGGTCTCCAACGATGCNCTGGGCGAAATCTACGCGCACGACATCCACGCGCAGGGCGTCGCCTTCGACACCAGGCCGCTCGAGGGCGAGCCGCCGACGGCGCGCTCGATGATCTTCGTCACCCCCGATGGCGAGCGCTCGATGAACACCTATCTCGGCGCCTGCGTCGAACT
>NZ_AZUY01000022.1 GCF_000513935.1 Mesorhizobium sp. WSM3626
GCGATGGCAGGCGAGACATATCAAGATCGGGTCAAGGAGGAGAAGCGCGTCGCCTCTGTCGCAGCGGCCACCAAGCTCTTCTTCGAACAAGGTTACGGAGCAACTTCACTTCAGCAGATTGCAAAACTTGCTGACGTGTCGACCGCGACATTGTTCAAGCGCTACCCAACCAAGGCATCACTTTTTGAAGCCATCGTCGAGCAATTCTGGACATTGGAAAGCGGTTGCCACGCAGACGTTCACGTCGGCGATCCGAACGCGAGCCTTCGCAAGATCTTGACTATGCAGATCGGATGCGCCAGCCCAGAATGGTTGCCATTTTCAGGCTTATCATCGCTGAAAGCCTGCGCTTTCCCGATTTGGGGCAGATGCTGTTCGACCGCGGCTTCGAGCCCTATCTCGATCGGCTGAGCACTTATGTGCTTGACGAGACGGAGGCCGGAAACCTCGTGGTACCCGACGCCAAGCTCGCTGCCCAGGCTTTCCTGGCCACGATCGCAGGGCAGGCTTTCTGGCCCGAACTGATGGCGCCGGGCTGTGGCGGCATCGACGAAGATTTGCCGGTCATCATTGACGAAGCTGTCGCCACCTTCCTGGCGCGCTACGGCGCTAAGCTCGCTTGAACGCCTGCGAACGCAGCCGTCAAGCCCGCGCATCTTCCCCAGTCGTCCGTCCCGCAACCGCTGGACGATCTCACATTGTGAGGACGGTCGGGCTCGATAGCGTGAGTGGAATGCCGAGGAGCCGCGGTGGCTCAAATCAGTCTTCACTGCCGGCCGATCACCCTGAAGCTGAACGATCTGATCGGCTAGCTTGAAGCGGCGTGCGGTGGACTAGGCGCGGCGGTTCTTCCCGATTTCTTGCGCGGAGCGAAGCGCGGCTGGCTCGAATCCGCTGGAGACAGATCCATCGGCCCGCGAGATCTTGGCTGATCTTATCGGGCCGTTCGATTTTCAAACGACTGGAGTTGTGCAGTCGCTGATTTCTCCGCTTGTGAGAAACGGTGGTGCGGCAAGGTGCGGCAGGTGCGGCAATCACCACCCCAAATACCTGCCTCACCACCCCGAAACCTCGAGGTGCGGCAGAAACAGGTGCGGCACCAATCATCGCAGGATCCAGTCATGATGGAAGCACCACCAGCCAACGAGACCGTGACTCGGCGCCGGATATCATGGCGCGAATTCTATGCGCTGCGGCCCGACCTGCAGCCAGTGAATGAGTGCCAAGCTCAAGCTGTCAGCCACTCATCAGCAGCACGTGCCGCCGCCACCTCGAGCGCGTCGGGCGCGAGGATGCCGCGGGCAAGCGCAAAAGCTTCGAAGGCAATGCGCGCTGTTTCGACGTCTTTGTCACCGACCAAAGCAGATTGGCAGACACAGAGCGCGGCTGTGAATGTCGGGCTGCGGCTGCCCGGCCACTCATTCAGCATTTCGTAGGCCTCCACGACCGAGACGATATCGCGCGGGAAGCCCATCCCCACAAATACTGGAACGGGCTTTGAAAACAGTTGGGGTCTCATCGGTGACTCCGTTAATTTACGTGCCGAAACAACACGCAAATTGTAGAGTGGTTGCGATGACCTCGACAGTAGACCAAACGGGTGTATTGACCACTTCCCACCCGCGCCCAATGGAGGTCTCCCCATCGCGCCAGCAACGCTTTTTTGGAGAGCGCGTCTGCCGCTTCGCGCACACTATTTAGATGAATGTTGAGGCCAAAAGCGCAGGAGGCGTAGACTGGCAGGGGGGCTTCCGACCGCAGACCGCACCACTTCCAGCGGCCTTTCCTGGACCCTTGCCCGCTGGCTCCGGCCGGCGGGCTTTTTAGTGTTCGGTCGGGAACAGCTCGACTAGTCGCAAGTTCGGGCGAAGGCAGCGCGTCCGGGTCTTTTCGCGCTGCCGGCTGGCCCGCGCCCTCCTGTGCGGGGTGGGGCGCGGGCCTCAGTGGCCGCCGGCGAACATACGTCAGAGACAAGGGTTCGGGAGCCGGTCGCCTACTCCGGACGGCCCTCCACGCTGCCAGTTGCCCGCCTGGCTCCGGCCGGCGGGCTTTTTGTGCACTAGGTGGGAACTTGGTATTCGTCGGCAGGTTCGAAAGGTGGCAGCCCCCCCGTGCTGCTGGTCAGGTCCGAGACCTGGCCGGGCCCGCTTCCCCCGCCAGTGAGGCGGGCCCACGGGAAGCGAACCAAGCGTGTGATGGGTTGACGCTGGTGGTCAGCGCCTTACTTCCTGATGATCCAATCCACCAAGGCAGCGTCAACGCGCTCGCACCCGGTAAACGCGAAAACGAGGCTCTGAGCGAGCGCGCGCCGTTGACACTCCGGTGTCTTCGTTTCCAAGACCAAATCCTTAAAGAGGTTGCGGAGAATTTCGGCATCAAACGCGGACACGCGGTGCTGTTCACGTCCCTGGTCGCCTCGTCTATCTTGCGCTGGCGAAACCGCTTTAGAAGCTCGTGCGACGCGGCGATTGCACGGCGGGTTTCGGCTATGGGGGCGACATGCCCCAATATCAGGTTGAGATCATGGCCAGCGGATCGGTGGTGTCTTCGAGCATGCTCATGGCACAGCTCCCCTTCAAGGCGGCAGGGCACATGGGCCAGCCTTTCACATTATGGCGTCAGGAGGAAAACTGGGTGCGTGTCACGGAGACCAAGGCCGAAAAGCGAACCTTCGCTTACGTTTGTCGGACGGCATGAGCGCTACCGTGGCGGTCCCTTCCTTTAGGAAATGCCAAGGTTCACCCTCACTTTTCCCTCATCGACATGTGGAGTTTTCTTCATTCCGCCGCGCGATTTGTCTGCCGGCGGCGCCACGTTCTATTGCCGGTCCGGCGACTAGTCTGCCCCTCAGAGCGCGCTAGTAATGGGCTCCCTTCGGCGGGAAAGATAATTCCCGCTCCTTCGAAAGCCAGGAGCAAGGCGGCGACAGTGCGGGGATGCGGCTTCCTTACCCCGTTCTCAAATTCGCTGATCGTCGCTTCGCTAAGATTGCACTTGGCGCCAAGCCGCACTCGCGACCAGTTCAATAGCGCTCTTGCTGCTCGCGACTGCTCTGCCGTCAGGTTTCGCACTTGACGGACCTCCTGCCGACCTTCGTCATTACGTTTCGAACATCCAAATTAGCTAAAATGTTCCGGAACTGAACCGTGACTTGGGCCTTGAGTCCGAGTCTGGAGCGTTTGATGCTAGAGACCCCAGCCCCGGCCGGCTGAAGTTCATCGAGCCGCAATCGCCGCTGCTGGTATAGACGCGACCGGTGAGCGACCACTGGATCCACGAGATCAAGTATGACGGGTTTCGCAACCAGCTCATCCTCGACTGGGATGGCGCCCGGGCCTACACCAGGACCGGCAGCGACTGGTCGAAGCGCTATTGGCCTGTCATCGCGGCCGTCGAACGGCTGCCCGGCGCGCGACCTCATCCTCGACGGCGAGATGATCGCACCCGAACCGGACGGCAAGCCGAATTTTCACGCCATCCATTCCCGCCTGGCCTGGAACGCCGAGCTGCTCGCCTTCGTCGCCTTTCACATCCTGTGGAAGGACGGCCAGGATTTGCGCGCACTGCCTACGATCGAGCGGAAGGCGATCCTTTGGGATCAAGCCCGCCGACGGCGTCATTCAGTACAGCGCCCATGTCGAGGGCGGCGACGCCGACTTCTACAGGGCGGTCGACAAGATGGGGCTGGAGGGCATGGTCTCAAAACGCCGCAACGCGCTCTACCACAGCTCCTCCATAATGGAGGCGAACCGCGACCTTGCCCGCCAGCCTTGAGCGCGGCCTGCGAGGCCGTTTCTTGGCCACCGCGCCTGGCCTGACGGAGCGCCGCGTCAGGAAACGGCCACTGCAACGAAAAGCGATTGTCCCTGCCTTTCGATGCGGAACAAGATGGGCTTTTTCTGCTGGCGGGATTTCGTCCACTCTTGCTGGATATCCGACGGCTGCATCACGTTGCGATTGTTGGCCGAGACGATGACGTCGCCAGGCCGAAGGCCGTTCTCGGCGGCGGGGCTATTTGGCGCCACTTCCTGGACAAACACTCCGGTGGTACCCGGCTGGAGACCGAGTTGTTGACGCGCTTCGTCCGGAATGGGGCTCAGCGACATTCCGAGGCGTTGGTCCCCCGCTTCCGGACTGGCAACGGCACCGGTCCGCACCTCCTCATCCTTACGTTGGCCAATGGTCACGGCCACTTCCTGCTCATTGCCACCGCGGTTTCTTGTCAGCGTCGCATTGGATCCCGGTTTTTGGCTTGCCGCTGCAAGGGTCAAGTCGTGGACATTTTGAACGTTCTTACCGTTGAACCGGGTGATCACATCCCCTGACTGCAGACCAGCCTTCTCGGCCGGACTGCCGGGCTCGACCGAGGCGACCAGCGCTCCCTTGCTGCCCGATATCGCAAGCGCCTCGGCAATTGACGGAGTGACCTCTTGGAGACGCACTCCGATGAAGCCGCGCTCGATCCGGCCAGTGCTGATCAACTGATCAACGACGCTCTGAGCAGTTCGGGACGGCACGGCGAAACCAATGCCGATGCTGCCGCCCGACGGAGAGACGATGGCCGTATTGACCCCGATCACTTCGCCGCGCGCGTTAAACAGGGGGCCGCCGGAATTGCCTCTATTGATCGAGGCATCTGTCTGGAGGAAATCGTCGTACGGGCCAGCTTTGATGTCGCGCGAACGGGCGGAAAGAACGCCGACGGTCACGGTTCCCCCGAGCCCGAAGGGACTGCCAATCGCGATCGTCCAGGCCCCCGGCTGCATTGCGTCAGAGTCACCCCACGCGGTGGCCGTCATGTTGGGGCGTGGATCGACCTTCAGCACCGCTATGTCGGTTGCTGGGTCGCGGCCCACAACTCGTGCGGGCGAAGTCTCCTTATCGGAGAATACGACGCGGATTTCGGTGGAGTCGGCCACGACATGATTGTTGGTGACGATGTAGCCCTCCGTACTGACCACGAAACCGGAGCCAAGAGCTTCTCGTACCTGCGGCTGGGCAGGCCCGCGGCTGTCGAAGGGGTTGAGATAATCGTCGAGCATCGTTTGGTCCTGGATGATCTGTCTCGTCGTGATCGCGACCACGGCCGGCAGCTTCTGACGCACGATCGCGCTGAAGTCGTTCGGGATTTCCTGTGCTGAAACCGGAGCAAAGCCGCCAGCCGAGAGCATCAAAGATCCTGCGACGAAGCTAATGCACAGTCGCTTCCTTGAAATGTAAGCCATGACTGGGGTTCTCCTTCCGGACCGCCCTGACGCTGCTGCGCGACTTGTCCCAGACCCAAGAACTGGCATTCACGTCGATTGTTTCACCGGTTCGAAAAAAATGTTGATGGTGGGCTGAACTGCGAGGATGTGGCCCCGCGGGGCCATCGAAATTTGCTCGAAGCCCGCCAAAATTTCAGTGGAAGGAGTTTCGCCTGCCGCGCCAGCATCACAAGCACCTGAAGTCCACCAAGCAAAGCAAGTTGGCGGGAAGCCGGGACCTAGGACACATTGTCGAGCAAGGTCGACTTATCCCAGGCCTTGTGTTGATTCAGGCAGCCATTCACCATTCGGCGTCATTTCGTTGACTGTCTCGGGTAGGTCCCGCGTAATCCTTCTGATTAGCTCCTCGCGCGAAAGACCCGTCTCCACCGACATGGACATCAGTGTACCTTCGTCCATCGCCGCTTCGACGAGCCTTGGCTCGATTGGTTGGTTTGGGCCGTTGCCAACCCACGAGTCGACTTTAGATCCTGCGCCCAGCTCCCTGAATCGGTCGAGGATCTGACCAAGGTCAGCCCTCGACACGCCATTGGTTATCTGAGCCAGAATTCTGCGTTGCGGATCGTTTGGGTTAAGATACCCCGCTTCCGGAATCAATTCACAGAGTTTGTCGCGACTTCGGTATGCCAAAACGCCAAGCATCGCGATCGCCAGTCTTCCCAGATTTGCCATTTGGTCTCCTCCGCGGTTTGGCATGAGTCTTGGCGAATGCCGACGCGTCCCTGCTCGAATAACTGCCGGTCGGCTCGCCGGCGGAGAGGACGCGTCCTTCCGGCGCTTGGCTGCCGCCCTGCGTCGATCGAACCTCCTAACCGGCGCCTCCCGGGTTTGTTCCGCTTGTCGGAGTTGTCGGTGAACGATGCAGGGGCGCGCCGAACCGACGGGAAACTCTACCGGTCGAGAGATAGAGTCGGCCCAATCTGACCTATTTTCAGAACGATGGCGGATCGGTTGCCCTAGCTATCTGGGACGCTGGCTCGCGCACGAATTTCATTTTCGGCGGCACGGCCAACTGGCTGAACCGATCAGCCAGGCTGTCGAGAGCTTGGCGCATGCCCACGCCCGCAGCCGCCGCCCCGTGTCCGCTGATGACCATCTGCGGCTTCAGTGCGGCCAAGCGCTTCACCGATCTTTCCGCCGCATCCCAGTCGGGCGTGAAATAGCGTGGCGGACCGTGCATCTCGAGATCCTGAACGGCGACCTCAAAGACCGACTCCTGACCCGTGGTGATGAAAGCGTCTCCCACGATCAGCGAGCGGTCTTCCTCCCGCCAGAGCGAGATATGCCCCGGGGCGTGTCCTGGCGTGTGCAGCCATTGCCATCCGGGCATCCCGGGGATCGATCCGTCGGCAGGCAAGGACACCAAGCGGTCCCCAAGATCGATCGGCCCGCGTGGAAAGAGCGGCGAAAGCAATGCCATCAGTCCACCCCCTACCCAGGGGTCCGGTGGCGGATAGAACGTGGTTCCGTCCAGATAAGGGCGCTCGAGCGGGTGTGCGAAGACAGGCACGTCCCACGTATTCGCAAGGTCCAGAACCGTTCCCACATGGTCGAAATGGCCGTGAGTCAAGATGATCGCGGCCGGCCGCGTGTCAGTCCCAAAGCGCTTTTCCGCGACCGCAAGGATGCTGCTCCGGGACGTCGGCAACCCTGTATCGATCAGCACCCATTTGCGATCTCCGCTGCCCGGTGCGCCGAAGAACACGACATTGACGATTGCCAATCGCAAATAGCCCAGATCTGGTGCGATATTCCAAGCGCCGTCGCCACGATCCTCGCGCCTGGCGCGGTCGATATCGGAAAGTCGAATTTGAACGGTCATGTGATCCCGTGCCTCTGTTGTTTGCCGAGCATCCGGCCGAGCTGATCGATGCCGGTGGTACATCCCCGAACTTGGCTCGGGCCGCCTTGTTCCTGATTTGCGTTCGCCACCCAGCTACCGGACGATGGACCACCGGAACAAAGACACGACCAATCGGTTCGGCAC
This sequence comes from Mesorhizobium sp. WSM3626, assembly GCF_000513935.1. Classification (GTDB taxonomy): domain Bacteria; phylum Pseudomonadota; class Alphaproteobacteria; order Rhizobiales; family Rhizobiaceae; genus Mesorhizobium; species Mesorhizobium salmacidum. The sequence goes on from NZ_AZUY01000022.1 coordinate 7,255, forward strand.
TACTCGGTCATGTAAGAATGAGGGGTATGCCGAACTGAGCAGGGGGATGCTGCTTGCCCGAACGGATGCGGTTTCTCCAAGGCAGTTCTCGCTCCGAACAATCCGGCCGAGTGCGAAGCCGACTGACCAAAGGAGACTTCGAATGAACGAGGCGGCACGCACGAAGGGCCAGGAGGTGGATGCTTCGGTTTCCGGTGCTTGGCGCTTTGCCAGTTTTTTCATGGCGGGGTTTGAATGCTCCTCGCATCGGCGCAAGGACGGCGTTCGCCTCGACCTTATTCGTGCGACCTCGCACAATTTGCATGCCCTGGGCGACTACCGCGGCTGTGCCGAACTCGGCCTTCGCACCATCCGCGACGGGTTGCGCTGGCACCTGATCGAAACCGCTCCCGGAACCTATGACTGGTCAAGTTGGGCGCCTATGGTCGAGGCAGCCCAAACGGCAGGTGTCCAGGTCATCTGGGACATCTTCCACTACGGATCCCCAGACCACGTCGATCAGGGGTCGCAGCATTTCATCGGAGCCTATGCCTCGTTTGCGGCCGAGGCCGTGAGGGTGCACCGCTCGATTACCGGAACATCGCCTCTGTTGTGTCCAATCAACGAGATCTCCTTCTTCGCCTGGGCTGTTGAGGTCGGCTATTTCCCGCGCGTGGGGCCGAACAAACGCGGATGGTTCAAGCGGCATCTCGTCAAGGCTGCCATCGCGGGTGTTCGTGCAATGCGGCAGGTCGACCCAGCATGCAGGTTTGTCTGGGCCGAGCCGCTCATCCATATCGCTCCCCGCGACCGGACCCGCGCCGAACGGCGCCGGGCCGAAAACGCCCGACTGGGACAGTTCGAGGCTTACGACCTGTTGCTGGGCCGCGTCGAACCTGAGTTGGGCGGGAGCGAAGACGTTGTCGACGCCGTTGGCCTGAATTTCTACCCGCACAATCAATGGTACATAAATGGGCCGACCATTCCGATGGGGCACCACGAGTACCGGGCTCTGTCGGAAATGTTGATCGAGGTCGCTCATCGATACGGCAAGCCCATGTTCATCGCCGAGACCGGCTCGGAGGGATCCGGCGGGCCGGCTTGGCTCCATTATGTCTGCGACGAGGTGCGTGCGGCAATGAGCCTCGAAGCACCGATTGAGGGTATTTGCCTGTATCCGATAACCGCCTATCCCGGATGGGATAATTCCCGCCATGCCGAAGTGGGGCTGTTTTCGGTCATCCAGGCGGATGGCCTGCGACGCCTCCGCCAGCCAATTGCGGATGAACTGATTCGTCAGCAAGACCTGTTCGTGCCGAACCGCTGAAAGCGTGGCCGACAAAACCATGGGCAGGGCGCCAGCGATGGACGCCCCCCGCGCCCTTGGATCAGCTTTTTGCGGTTTCCCCCTCCTCGCGCAACTTGGCATACCGCAAGGTGACGTCGCTTAGGTTTTCCTTCAGCCAATCGGCCATGGCTTCCTCTTCGCTCAGATTTTGCTTGAGGGCCATTTCAGCATCCTGAAATCCGCCAGCCTCGGCGAGCACCAGCAGCGAATTGTAGGCGGCAATCTCGTAGTTCTCGAAGGCGAAATTCGCCAGGCTGTTCTTGATGATCTCGTCGCCGGCCATCGAGTGGCCCATGGCAGCCATGCTACCAACCATCGACAGGGCTGTGTCCTTGAGAGTGGAGTGCTCTTCATCGAGCCCCTCCAGAACCGCCTCGAGCCGCGTGATTTGGCCTTCGGTCTCCCGAATGTGCCGGCGCAAGCGATCGGCCACCTCTGGATAATTCTCAATACGCTCTACCTGTGGTTTCATGATCGACAGCGCCTGGTTCTCCATGGCATGCGCGTTGCGCAAGCCAACAATGAAGATCGAACGGCTCTCCGAGTTGAAGTTTGTGTCCATCGCAATTCTCCTTCTGATTTTGCCCCGCCCAAATTTAACTCCGGGGTGACGGAGTACTTACCGCCAGGCCCGCCAACGACGTCTTTCCCGCGCTTGCCCATTCCGGGACGCTCCTTTGGATGCGGGCGAAAGTAGCCAGAGCCTGTCCGACCACCTGATCCATATTGTAGTAGCGGTATGTTGCCAGGCGGCCGACAAACCACACGTCCGGACAGGTTGCGGAGAGCGCTTCATAGCGCTTGTAGAGCGCTTCGTTTTCGGCCCGCGGCACCGGGTAGTACGGATCCCCGATATCCGTGGGGTATTCGTAGGTCAGGCTGGTCCGCGAGTTCTGCTGGCCGGTGAGATGCTTGTATTCCGTGATGCGAGTGTAATCTTGCGTCTGCGGATAATTGACGACCGCGACTGGCTGAAACCGCTCGCAGTCCAGCGTCACGTGCTCGAAACGCAGCGAGCGATAGGGAAGATGCCCGAGCTGCCACCCGAAATATTCATCGATTGGGCCGGTATAGATCATGCGCCTGAACGGGATCTTCTCACGGATTTCGCGGAAATCGGTCTGCAGCATGATCTTGATGTTCGGATGATCGAGCATGCGTTCGAACATCCTTGTGTATCCGCCAGCCGGCATTTTCTGGAAGCTGTCGCTGAAATAGCGGTCGTCATGATTGGTCCTGGTAGGCACTCGTGCCGTCACCGATTTGCTCAGTTGACTGGGATCGACGCCCCATTGCTTCCTCGTATAGCCACGGAAGAATTTCTCGTAGAGTTCGCGTCCCACGGTGCTGACGACCACGTCCTCGGCCGTGCGGACGTCCTCCACAGTCTCGCGTCGGGACGCGAAGAAATCCTCCAGCTGTGCCGAGGTCAGGTCGAGCCCATAAAGGCGGTTGATCGTGTCAAGATTAATCGGGATGGGAACGAGTTTTCCGTCCACCGCCGCCAACACCCTGTGCTCGTATGACCGCCACTGGGTGAACTGCGAAAGGTAATCCACGATCGCCTGGCTGTTGGTGTGGAAGATATGCGGACCGTAGCGGTGGATGAGGATGCCGGCTTCGTTATAACAATCGTAGGCGTTGCCGCCGACATGGCCGCGGCGATCGACCAGCAGAACGCTCTCGTGACGCTGCGAGGCTATTCTTTCGGCAAGCACGCTGCCGGCAAAACCTGCCCCCACGACCAGCCAATCGAACATGGCTAAGCGCTCCTGCGAAGCGGGACGACCTTTTTACGTTGATAAACGCGCTCAATGTGAGCTGCCATGGCATTCCATGTTCGTTCCCAGGACATGTCTGCAAGGTAGGCATCGACTTGCTGCAGAAGCACCTGGCGCGGGCGCAAAAGAACCGACCGCAGCTTGATTTCCAGGTCGTCGCCGTCGGCGATTTCCACCAGTCCGGCCGCGCCGTAGCTGCGCACCACGTCAACGATCGCCGTCGAGATCACCGGCAGGCCAGCCGCTAGGAATTCCGGCGTCTTGGTCGGGCTGATGAACCGGGTCGCTTCGTTGAGCGCGAACGGCATCCAGCCTGCATCCCAATGGCGCAGGTAGTCGGGCAGGTCGTGGTAGGCTTTCCCGCCCAACCAGTGCAGATTTTGCGCCTGCGGCAGGTCTGCGGGGTCGATCTTGACCACCGGGCCAAGCATGACGAAATGCACGCCCGGCATAATCTCCGCCGCTTGAGCCACGAGATCGACATCCAGCCGCTCGTCGATTACGCCGAAATATCCTACCCTCGGGTGGGGAATGTCGGCCTGATCGGCTGGGTCTTTGCCCAGCTTCCTGGCCTTGTGAAAGTGGTTCACATCGATGCTGCTAGGGAAGGGATAGATCGCATGGTGTAGGTGGCGCTTGGTCTCGAACAAGCTCAGGCCGCCGGTGAAAACCAGATCGGCGCGGCGCAGAAGCGCCTTTTCCATCTGCTGCAGTTCGGGGGGCGCATTCTTGAACGCAGAGAGTTCGTCCATGCAATCATAAACGCATATGTCCGCCTCTAGATACTCCGTAAAGCGAAGAGCCATCGGCGTGTAATACCAAGCGATCAGCCGGCTGTGCGGCATAGAAGCGATTGTCTGCTGCACAAATCTCCGCTGCACGGCATCTGCTTTCGCGGCCGACGTGCCGACCGGGAGCACTGGTGTTACAATCAGAATGTTTGGCGAGGCCTCGCTCGTCCGCATTAGCGGCTGCGGCAGTTCTTCGAAAAGGGGTTCTTCAAAGTACACCACTCTCTGCTGCATGGACGCGAGAGTGAGGATATGCTGCGGGCGTTGATGAACGAAATTCCACCTTAAATGGGAAAAGCAAACCAGAAGATTTTGCCTGCCAGCGTGTTTACTGGCCGTTACCCCGCCCAAGGCTGCTTCCATTGAGATATTCCTTTTTATAGGCTGTGGTTTATGTTTGCGACTAACATTTGTTAGTCGTGCATGAGGCGAAACTACACTTCCATTCCAGCTCCTAACTTTCGGACAGGGGACTTGTTCCAAGGTGAAACAGAGAGCCTCAGTCACCGCTTTGCATTGGACGAATGCAAACCCCGGCTGCAGCCGCCCGCGGCTGGTCATCGAAAGCCTCCCGACCAGGGTTTGGTGGTGGAGAACCGCCTTTGCCGTATTTGTGTTGAACTCGCCGGCTATAAAATGCTCAGGACATCAAATTGATTCGCCTGCATCACTGGGCGCGTCCAAGGGCAAGGGCAGATCCCGGGGGCTGAGATGAAGATCGAGTTCGATACCAACGTGTTTCCGCTGTTTCATCCGCAAAGCGTGGATGACCTCAAGGACCCATGCCCCGTCTTCGATGGCAGGCTGTGGCATGTCTTCGGTTCAAGCGGGACGGTAACGACCGAGACGTGGAGAATCCTGCACGCGACGGCGCCCGACCTTCATGGGCCTTGGTCCGAGCACGAAGTGATCGAGCTGCCTATCAACGGGACGGGGGTCGCGGCTCCGGGCGTCATCCACGAAAGTGGCGTCTTCCACATGTTCATCCAGACCGAGTTCATGAAATCCGGTGGCCGTTGCGAGCATGCGGTTTCCAACGACGGCTTCCATTGGGTGGTTCTCAGCCCAGCCATTCTTGCCATCCCCGACACGCAGGAGGATGGCATCTACGATCCGCACCCCGCCGTCATTGCTGGGAAGCGCTATCTCGTTTATTCCGGCATGCCAAAATTCAACAGGGTGCCGCAGCCCGACATCTATCTCGCACGCAGCCAGTCCGACTCGTGGTTCGGTCCATGGAAGCGGATCGGCAAGATCCTCGATCACGCTGATGTTCCTCATCACAATACGCGAGAGGATCCCGACTATGAATGGGGCATAGAGGGTGCACAACTGGTCGAGTTACCCGATGGCCGCGTGCTTTTGAACGCCACTTGCTTTCTCCCAAATGGCCTTCGTGGGAACCGTCAGCGCGTGTTTTTCGCCATCGCCGACGAGGTTGCTGGACCCTACGTGTCGATAGGCCCGGTGCTCGAACCAGGCCAGCCGGGCGAGAACGGTCATTCAACGGTAATGATCGAAGGCGGTCAGCTTTCACTGTTCTACCAGAGCCGGGTTGCCGCGACCGATCACCGGTGGCGCTACGGCTTGGCCAGATGTGACGTCGCTCTGTTTTCCAAGGTAGCATGACCCCGACCGTTAGCGCCAACAGTGCTCAGCCGGCCAGGGGTCTTCGCCGTGTTGCGTCCGCGAGCACGATGAAGCCCCCTACCAGGACTTTCATCAAACGAGACCTCGCATGGAGATCAGGCGCAATCCAAATTGCTTGGCGGCTTAACCTGACACCCCAACATCGCTACCTATCCTACTGTACTTCGCGGTGATCAAACCTCGACATGCCAGCACCTGCACCACGTCAGTTTGACCTGGTCGGCCGGTGCCGGACATAATTTCAAAACCGTGTGGACGTTTCGATTGAAATCGAGATCAGCATGAACCTGGCAGGAACGGGCTATTGGTTTGCTTTGGCTGGGTTTGATGCGGAGGCCGGCGTCCGGACCGATCAATGCGGTCACGATATTCGTGGTGACCTTATCGGCGAAGGTAGAAACGAAGGTAGAAACTTAGTCTCGGCATAGCCGGCGTGCATTGTTGCTCGAAGCCGCTTGACGAGAGGGTGGCTACCAGGATCTTCCGGAACTGTAAGGTGTGCTGCAAGATTTCCTCACTTGTGTGGAAGCAACTGCAAACCCGCTAGCAAACCCAACAAAGTCTCCTGTGTTGAGTTCCGCCCGGATCAATTTTAATGCGTGCAAGGATGATTGCGGACGCCTTCCTGCTCCCGCCGGAGCGACGTCGCCCTGCCATGCAAGCTGCATTAGGCCATTTTGGTCTAGAGCCGCGCCAGCCGTCCGCCATCCACGTTGAGCGCCGCGCCGGTGACAAACGCAGCGTCGTTAGATGCCAAGAAGGCAACTGCGGCGGCAATCTGATCGGGCTTGCCGACGTCCTCGGGGCTGATGGTCTCAACGCCGGACTTGATGTTCGGATTTTCCCAAAGCATTGGCGTATCGATGGCTCCAGGCAGAACGGCGTTGGCCCGTATGCCTCGCTTCCGGCCCTCAATGGATGTAGACCGGGTGAGCGACAGCAGCGCAGCCTTGGCTGCGGCGTAAGGGGCTACCTGCGGCGTCGTTTCTACCGCGTGCACACTTGCGATGTTTACGATCGCGCCACCGGCGGTCATGTGGGCGAACGCCTCCCGGGTGAAATAGACCGCCCCAAGCAGATCGACGCTCAGCACCTTCAGCCAGTCGGCGCCTGTGAACGCCTCGAGGGGCTTGAAAGTTATCAAGCCGGCGTTGTTGACGATGATGTCCAGCCGGCCGAACCGGTCGAGCGCCAGTTGGCGGCACCGGGCGACCGCGGTCTCCTCTGAGACGTCGCAAATCGCCACTGCGCAGTCCGCCCCAGCTTGTCGGATTGCTTGCGCGGCCATTTCGGCCTTGGCTTGATCCAGGTCGGCAACGACGACCCGGGCGCCTTCGGCGCCGAGACGTGTAGCGACGGCGAGCCCGATGCCGCTTGCGGCACCGGTTACAATTGCGGTCTTCTCAGCCAGGCGCATCGGGTTTCGCCTTTTCCTTGGAAGGTTCAAGTGGTTCGGCCCCAGCCTCGGCGATCCGGTCCACATGCAAAAGGCCACGCGCATGATCTTGCTGCGCGAGAACAGTCGGGTCGTCCTGCTCGGATGGCAGAAAGATGGGCAAAGCGAGACAGACACTCTGGGTGGCGAGCAACTTGTTCCAGTTCGCTATGAGCGCCTTGTAAGCTCGGCCCACCGCCCTGACATTGCGGTCCAGATCGTAGAGGCCGACCGCATTGACCCGCCCGTTGCTCTCGCGAAGGGCACTATCCCAGTCAACCTGGTCGGTGAGGGAGTACCACGTGAAGCCCACGATAGGGATGCCGTCATTGCGGATGCGCAGCACGTTGGCCCACTCTTTCCATAACCAGTAGACCGCTTCGTCTCCCTTCGGGCCTTCGCTGATGTTGGTTTCCGTATGCATCACAGGCAGCCGGTAGCGGTTGAAGTACTGGCGCGTAATCTCGTCATAGCCAAACACCTCACCGGAGGCAGACGTGGTCCCGTCCGCCCAAACCCGATGTTCGTTGGTCTGGTAATAGTCAGTGCCCATCACGCAGTGCCTGCGCAGATGGTTCTCCAGGAAAAAACTGTACTCCTCGGCCGTCATCCCGTTTTCCAGCAGGTATCGATAGGTGCGCGCATCGACGTCATGTCCGTAGTTGAGGTCAAGCGATAGGAAACGCTGGCTATTGAAGCGCTCCGCCTTGCCGATGGCCTCCGGGGTGTCGGCGTGGAAGTATTCCGAGGACTCGCTTTGAATGAAGATGGCGTCCGGCCGCCCTTGCAGGATTGCCCGCATCGCCAGGACATTGGCTTTGACGATGTGCTTGAGGGCCGTGACGAAGGCGGTATCGGTGCTCAGTTGCTCGTTCCACCATCCCCAGCGGGCGGAAAAGGTGGCGCAGATGAACATTTCATTGACTGGGGTATAGAGCTGGATCCACGGAAAGCGGGTTGCGAAGTCGTGAGCGTAGCGTTCGAACAGCCGTGGAAAGTCCGGGTTCTGGAAATTGCCCACCCAGTCCGGGACACCAAAATGGCAAAGGTCGACGATCGGAAGAATGTCCTTAGCTTTAAGGTCCGCGAAGGTCTCATCGGCGAAGGTCCAGTCGTAGTGTCCGTCACCCAACCAAGTCTTGTGAATTGGAGGCCCGTAGCGGAGGAAACGAAGTCCCAAATCATGGACCAGTTCGAAGTCGGTCCGCCATCGCTGGTAAAAGCGGCACTTCTCCAGTTCGTCGACCCGCTCTCGGCCTTCCCTGATGGTGGGAGCGCTGTTCTCGATGCCGGTAGCAAAGACGAAGTTGAACATGAATGGTCCCGAGGCAACCGAGGCTTGCCAGCGGTCTCCTAACGTCCAGGTGGCAACGCAGTTCCGGCACGTCGCCGCTGATCCTGATGGACCTCTTCACGCGGCGATCCGGGTCGTGTCCGCGCCTGGCGCCGCGACCTGTTCAGGCCGCCCCGGCTGAAGTACGACGCGCGCGGGCACCCGCCATCATCGATCGCCGCGCCTGCATGGTTGGCGATCTGGCAGCGTTATAAGACTTTTGCAATTGTCTTATAACGTCACTTGCGTCGCTTGAGCCCATGCCGTTATAAGAGAACGCATTTTCTTATAACAGAGCCGACGCATGAAGACGGTCAATCTCGCGCCCCCGTCGGGCCTGGCAAAACCTGTGACATCCCTGACCTCCCCAACAAGCGCGTCGTGGCCGAGGTAGTCGGCGGAGGCCGCCACCGCCCTGTCGGCAGCCGCCACCATCTCCAGGTCCGCCGCGCTGAACCGTCCGGACGCCGGCTGTCTCTTGCTGAACGCCACTTCATGGCTCGACCTTCCGGACCGCTTGGTCTTTGTGCCGTGCGAAGCGCAGACGCGTCGTGCCGAGGACGCGGCTGCGGTGCTCGACACCGCCCCGACTTCGATTGGGTCAGTGAGATTTACCCGCGCGCTATCGCCGAAGCCAAGACAACGGCGGAGAGGTTTCAGCGGTCGATTGACGTCGCGGTCCGCCGCACCGGTCTCTGAACCGGCCGGTCTGGGCGCATGCGGCTCAATCCCTGCTGGTGGGCGACGATCATCTGGCGCCGCGATCTGCATGGTCCCGTGCGGTGTCGGCACGCGCGTGAGATCGGTGCCGACGGAAATGCCTGTTGCTGGTCACGACCCATGGGGCGCTTTTGGCGAAGAAGACCGAGTCTTCTGCCGAGCGCACGATAAGCCGGTTCACGTGCGCGACCTCCTGCCTGGTCGGAATGGTGCGCTTAAGCCGAAGCGACTTGAAGTCGTAGTCGGCGGTGCGCCGGTCGAGGTCAAAGTTCGGCATGATCCTTACGGCGGCTGTCGGCGTGAGGGGTATGATCCTGTTGACGATGCGCGGGTCGGGCGTCCGCTCGATCCCGACGGGGTAGTCGCTTGTGGAGAATGGGCTCTCCCGCTCGTTGACGAGAATCTCCCAGGGGAAGTTGCCGAAGACCGCGACCTGCCTCGCGATTTTGGCGATGCCGATCGCCTGCGGGTACTTCTCGTCGATTTTCGGCTGGACTGCGCCGGAGTCGAGGAGCTCGCTGAAGCTCCTGGCCCCGAGCTCCGGGTGAGGGGACGGTAGCTCAATCATCGAGTCGATGAGCTTGGCGCCGAGCTCCGTCGCGCCCCGAATGGGCCGAAGATCCGCATGCCGGCCGGCGCGCAGCACATGACGTAGCTCACGAAGCCGGCAATGTAGACGGTGGGCTCGTCCGGCTCGTTGGCGACCAGCTGCTCCACGGCCGCGTTGTAGTTGCCCTCGACGGTCTTGAGGAACTCCTCGATAGAGCGCGGGTCGCTCAGGTAGTCGTTGGAGGCAGAGGGGGGAGGGGAGGGTTCCTGACGGGCTTGGAGGTTCGGGGAGAGGCCCCGGGCCGCCCGTCACGGAGAACCTTACCATGGCAAAGAACGCCATTCAGAAGATCGCGATGAACGCCGCGGCGAACATTCCTTATGACAGCTTGGTGCTGTCGCAGAAGAATGTCCGGCGCATCAAGGACGGCTTGTCGATTGAGCAGCTTGCCGAAGACATCGGACGGCGAAAGCTGATCCAGAGCCTGAACGTTCGTCCTGTGCTCGACGGCGAGGGCGAGGAGACCGGCATGTTCGAGGTGCCCGCCGGCGGCCGGCGTTATCTCGCACTTGGCGTCCTCATCAAGCAGAAGCGCCTGGCCAAGAACGAGCCGATCCCCTGTGTCGTCAACCGCAGGCAGGAGACCTCGGCCGAAGAAGACTCGCTTGCCGAGAACCTCCGCCGCGCCGACCTGCACCCGCTCGACCAGTTCCGGGCCTTCAAGACGCTCAGCGATCAGGGCCTCGATCCCGACGAGATCGGCGCCCGCTTCTTCGTGTCGCCGGCGACGGTGAGGCAGCGCCTGCGGCTGGCATCGGTCTCCCCAAAACTGCTCGAGCTCTACGAGAAGGATGAAATCCGGCTCGAACAGATCATGGCGTTCTCGATCTCGGATGATCACGCGCGCCAGGAGCAAGTCTGGGAACGGATCTCCGGCTCGCATACGCAGGAACCCTACTACATCAGGCGCCTGCTGACGGAGACCACGGTCCGGGCCGATGATCGCCGAGCCGTCTATGTTGGTGCCAAGGCCTATGAGGCGGCTGGCGGCGTCATCCTTCGCGACTTGTTCGAGCAGGATTCCGGCGGCTGGTTCCAGGATGCAGCACTTCTCGAGCAGCTGGTCTTCGACAGGCTGAAGGTTGATGCCGAAGCCATCCGCGCCGAAGGCTGGAAATGGGTCGAGGCGGCGATCAGCTTTCCCTATGGCCACACCTCCGGCATGCGGCGCATCTACGCCGAGGCCCAGGAGCTCAGCGCTGAGGAGATCGAACGCTACGACGCGCTGAAGGCCGAATACGAAAAGCTCGATGCGGACTATGCCGCGGCCGAGAACGCCGACGAGGCAATCGAGGCGAAGCTCGATCAGTTGGGCGCCGAGCTCGATGCGATCGACGATCGTCCACAACGCTACGACCCCGCTCAGAAGGGAATTGCCGGTGCGTTCGTGACGCTGGCCGCCAACGGCGAGCTCCAGGTCGAGGCCGGTTTCGTGCGGTCCGAAGATGAGCCTCGCTCCGAAACGGACGACGTCGGTGAGGGCGAGGAAGGCGACACCGAGGGCAAAACCCGATCCAAGGGTGACGACGATGGCGATGGTGTTGTCGTCAACGGCAAGCCGGTGGATGACAGTTCCGGCGATGACGGCGAGGAGGACGGCATCAAGCCGCTGCCCGATCGGCTCGTCTTCGATCTGACCGCGCAGCGGACGCTGGCACTGCGTAACGCGCTCGCCGGTGACGTCGACATCGCCTTCCTCGCGGCAATACACGCCGTAGTGCTGCAGGTCTTCTATCGCTTCGCGCCGGATAGCTGCCTCGAAATCAGCCTGAAGAGCGGCAGCTTCTCCCAGGTCGACGGTCTTGCCGAGACGTCCTGGGCCAAGGAGATCGCCGAGCGCCACGAAGCTTGGGACCGCGATTTGCCCGATGAGGCGGATGGCCTGTGGCACTTCCTTCTCGGCCTCGACGAGGCGAGCCGCAAGGCGCTGTTCGCGCATTGCGTCTCGTTGACTCTCAACGCGGTGGTCGAACCCTGGAACAGAAGAGCGAAGGCGCTCGCGCATGCCGACGTGCTCGGCCGCTCGCTCCAGTTCGATATGGTCGACGCCGGCTGGACACCCACGGTCGAGTTCCTCGGGCGCCTCACCAAGGCGCGGATCCTGCAGGCTGTCCGGGAAGCCCGTGGCGCGGACTCCGCGCAGCTGATCGATCACATGAAGAAGGACATCATGGCGCGTGAAGCCGCCCGACTTCTCGAAGGATCGAACTGGCTGCCGGAGCCGCTTCGCCTCGACGTCGACGAAGTGGCTAGCGATGCTGGCGACGCCGTCGCCGGCGACATGCCGGAGGAGGCGGCGCTCGATGGCGATGCCGCCGAACTGCCGCCCTTTCTCGCCGAGAATGTGGGTGCGTCCTCCGATGAGCCGGTGACCATCGACGGCGGCGAGACGGACCACCTCCAGGCCGCCCAATAGGCCCTCCAGTCCCACACCGGGCCCGGCACATCAGCCGGGCCCATTCTGTTTTTTCAAGATGGAGAAATTCGCATGTCCGACATATCATCTACGAAACCGCCCCTTTGGAGACGTCATCCGCTACTCGGACGGCGCGGCGAAACCGCCCTCGCGCTTCACAAAAAAGCTCGCGACCTGGGGAAGCCGCAACGGCTTCGGTCGACTGGTTAGGAAGGAACCGCCGCGAACCCGCACGACCTATACCTCGCCGGCCACCTTCACCCTGCATGAGGTCGATTTCGGGCAGGGCGGCATCATCGTCGTCTCGGTCAGACGCACCTGGTCCGTCGAGAGCGACCTGCGTTTCGAAATCGTTGAGCGCCCAAAATCGGCACGGTCCGCGTGCTGCAGGCCCTCGGCGACACCCCGGAGCTTCTGCATCTGGCCGAAAACTCCGCGGCGGCCGAGCGCTAGCTTGCCAGCAACTCCTACGACCGCGCCTATCTAGAGGAGGTCTCCGCCGACGAGGTCGGCGCCGATGTCATCGAGGGGCGCGCGGCCGCCTGATCATTTCACCGCATAAAACCAACTGATGACGGGCCCGGGTCGCGAGCGATCGCCGGGCCTGTTTCGTTTCATGGAGATCGACATTCGACTGGAACAGAAGCTGCTCCTATGACGAGCAGCAGAAGAGACGTTTTCACACGACAGCTCGTTCAAAGCTGAAGAAACTTGCCGCCGAACTTGCGCTTCCGCCGGGCAGCTATGATCTGCGCTCAAACAAGAAGGGCATAGCCCTCTCCGGTGAAATTACTCCCTATCAGCCGGATTGCTTCGCGTTCCTCCGAACGACGCGCCGCCTGAACCCCGCGACCCCATAATCGCCGCTGCACGGGCCGGCCGCAGGGTCGGCCAGCGACAGCCACAACACCACCACGCAGTTGCAACGACGCGGTCATGCCGCCATTGATCGATCTGCGTTCAGGAGAACCTGATGACCGCACATCCAGCCTTCAGGAGGTGCTCGCCGGCGTCGCTAAGCGCGAGCAGATGTTCCAGCTATATCGGGCCCATGAGAACGAATAGAGAACAAATTTCTTGCCTCTCAAGACGTCTTGTGGAATCTATAGCCTATGAGCGACGGACCGTCCAAGCTTGCCGACGGCATGACGCTGGCACCGCGCGAGCGCGTCAGTGTGCTGGGGCATCTGTGCGAGCACAAGGGTTGCGCGAAGCATGCGGGCTTCGGTTTTGCCTGGCCGCGACGGGACCCGCACTGGTTCTGTTCGAACGCCGGGGACGACGGTGAGCAATACCTGTAGGAGAACATGCCATGCTTTACATGGATGAAAGCAACCAGGCTGAACTGAACGCAAACCTCACCCGCGACCGGCCGGAAATCGCGAAGACCGTAAGGCGCGTGTGCAAGTTGCTGAACAAGCTCTCACAAGACGGAGCGATTTACGCGCACGGCTGGGTAGGCGCGGAACTTATCAACAGCCTGGTCGATGACGAAGAGAAGGCCATCGAGTTGTCGCGGATCATCCAGCGACAGATCGAAAAAGAACTGCAATCCGTTCATGGCGCAGACGGTTCGCCGACCAACTGAGCTGGTTCAAACGTCGAACAAGTCGCTCGCCCGCGACCAATCTCATCAATGGTGTCGGGCGTGTTGTTGCGCGGCGAACCGACCTTGCTGTCGATCGGCCACATCTTCATCAGATCGGACGGAAAGGGCTTCATCAGGCGAGGGTCGTGCTCCGGACCAACCCAGCGCATGTAATCGGAGCTCTCACCGGAGGGATACCCCCGTGCAGTTAATGAGCAGGAGCAACGCGCTTTGCCAGCTTCGCGAGTGTCGAGCGCGAGCAGTTGGTGGCCCTCGTGATGGTATTCCAGCTCTGTCCCTTGCGCAGCATGTCCACGATGGTCTCATTGCGCTGGGCGTCCTCGGGGCGACCCTTTCATCTTTCCCGTCAGCCTTCGCCTTAGCGATGCCCTGAGCCTGCCTGAGGCGGCGGTCGTCATAGTCCTTGCGGGCGATGGCGGCGAGCATGTCGAGCAGCATCCCGTCGATTGCGTCAAACATACGCCCGGTGAAGGCGTCCTCGGTCTTCATCATCATGTGCGAGGTCGTCAAGTCCAGCGCCACGACCTTGTCCTTGATCTCGTGCTTGAGCTGATCCCAATCCTTGTCCGATAGTCGGCTCAGGCGGTCGACCTGTTCAGTCAACAGGATGTCGCCCGGCTTGCTGTCCCTGAGTAACCGGAACAGCTCCGGCCTATGAAGCGAAGCGCCGCTCTCATTCTCGCTCACAGTCCGCCGACATCGAGGCAATCGCAGATGGAGATCGCCGATCGCCTTCGCCGCGTCGTCTGTGATGAACTTGGGGGAATGGTTGATCTCAAGGAAAGCACCACCGCTGAATTGCGCAGGCAGGTTGCGGCCGCGTTCGCGACGGATTGAGGTCGTTCAATGGTCGATAATGTCATTCTGTCGGAGCGGGTCGCCTTCGGCATTAAGGGCGTCCCGCGGTTCGCCGGGAACTTCCCGTAGGGCAGTTAGTTTCACTCTACGGGAGCGGGCAATCAGGAGAATGTCATGAGAATCTATCTGTCGAGTGCTGTTGCTTCTTTGGTCCTAATGGGCAGCGTTGGCGCGGCTTTCGCTGATGATGTCGTCGTACTCAAGCCAGAGGAACAAACCATCGTTCGTGAATACGTTAAGAAAAAACCGCTGGCGTCCGTGAATCTGCTTGGCATCGAGTTGAAGCTTGGTTCGTCGGTTCCGGATAAAGTTGAATTGAGGGAAGTTCCAAACATCAGATACAGGGTTGCCGTTATCAATGACCAGACTGTTTTGGTGGACCCCCAGACGCATCAGATTGTCGAGGTCCTGCACTAGGCGGTCAGACGGTGCTGGCTTATGGATCAGACCCGCTCCAGAACGCTACGCGGAGCGGGTCCGTTTTTTCCTTCATCGCGGGGTTGCGGCTTACTTCCTGATGATCCAATCGACCAAGGCAATTTCGACCCGCTCGCACCCGGTGAACTCGTAGACTAAGCTGTGAGCTAGGTGTGAGCCTTCAGGAGGTTGTCCATTCGGCCCCGACCGAGAAAGCTGAGGTTGTCGAAGCTTCAGTGATTCTCGGAGGACCGAATGAACATCCACAAGAATGCCCGTCTGACGCCGTTGCGTCGAGAGGAGATGGCCCGCGACGTTGTTGAAGGCCGTCTTTCCAAAACTTCATCGCTACAATTGGCACCGGCCACACGGCAGCTTAAAATCAAGACCCCTATCAGCCGCCTCGGGCTAACCAAGGACAACCTTTTGAGGCTCCACAGCTAGGTCGCGCCATTGACTCTCCGGTGCCTTCATTTCCAAGACTAAGTCCTGAAAGGGCTTGCGCAGAATGTCGGCACCGAATGCGGACACGCGGTGCTGTTCAACGTCTCCGTGCGTTTGCAGGCTGCCGGAACGCTTTTGACCGGTAGCACGAGCCGTAGCACCTGCGGAATGAAGGAGCGGCGGCGGCCGAGACCGTGGTGCGCGCAGCTTTTCGCTGCAGGGCGCGCACCGCTGGAGGCGGCCATGGCCAGTCAGAGTTTCTCTAGAATGTGAATGTTCACAACCCATTCCGGAGAGACCGACCATGACCATTTCAGATTCTACACCCGCCGGCGCGGTGCTGGTAGCGATCGATATCGCCAAGGTTCGGCCTCGGCCTGCGTCAGATCTTCACCAGGCCATACATGCCCAAGACCAACGGCAAGGCGGAGCGCTCATCCAAGCCTGCGCGAATGGGCTTATGCTCGAGCCTACAACACTTCTCATGAACGCACCGCAGAACTGCCACGATGGCTGCCTCGTCTATCTTGCGCTGGCGAAGCCGTTTTAGAATTTCGCGTGATGCTGCGATGGCACGCCGGGATTGATCCATATCGCGGCGAAAGGCGACGCGTCCAGCGAGAGACCCTTGCCGTAGCATGAAGCTGGTTTCAATAGCTGCCTGCGCCATCTCTGTATGGCTTTCAACCACAACTAGCTCCCAATTAGGCTAAGAGGTTAGGGACTCCTTCTTTCTAGGACGGGTCTCCAAGCGGTTCAATGTCGGTTTAATGCCAATCGGGTGAGGCCCAGCGGCCGGTGATGAGCGGCACGGCTCGCGTTCTGAAGAGGACGACCCGGCTGCCCACGGGTGGCGTTCTCTCTGGAATAACGCTTGGCCCGCACCGCTTCTCTCGGTACCAAACCGTACGCGTAAGGGCAGATGAGGAACAATCGCCGCACCTCCATGCTCGGGGTCATGGCGCTCTATTATGGCGTTCCGTGTGGAACTTGGGCTCCCCGGGCCGGATTCGGGCCAGCGACCAACCGGTTAAACAGTCCTATGGAAGGGCCGGCATCTCCCCGTCACCGACCCGCCAGGTCCAGGCACCCATCTCCGGTCGATCCGCAATCATCTCCTGCAGCGAAACCTCGAAAGCTTCGTCCGCTCCGGCCGGGACGACAAAGAGCGCGATTGCTTCGTTCCTGTTCTGGAGCAATGCGTTGGCGATCGGCTGGTCGGGTTGCAGGTCGTAGCGCAATCCCTTTACGCTCTTCTCGCGAAGACGGGCAAGCGCGTCGATGAGCCGCTTTTCAGGGACCGTCTCGTAAGGAATCCAGTTCTCGGACACGACCATCAACGCGATCTCCTCGACAATGGCGAGGCCGGCCGAATTCACTCCGAACGTCGCGATAGCCAAGAGATGTGAGCTCGAGTCCGCTCCCCACAGCGACAATTCTCTCTCGAAGCGTGCCTGCAAACGCCGATGCATTGCGTCGTCGATGATGAAGGGCAAACCGGGCAAATGCCTGATCACAAGCTTCTGACCCGAACGGGCGGGCACGATCTCCTTCACTTCGCCGACCAGGACCAGCAACTTTCGTGGACCGGATTTTGGCGGTAACGCCGGAGCAAGAACCGTGTTGCGACGCAGTTCGATCGCTTCCTTGTTCTCGGCCCGAAACGGCTCGGGCACGAACAGAATATCGGCGAGCGGTCCGCCCCTCACCGTCATTTGACCGGCAGCCTCGAGAAGATGCCAGCGGACATTCCACCAATGTCGCTTGCCGGCCCATCTGGATGTCCAGACCGTCAATTCGGCCTCGTGCCAGAGATAGTGAAGGAGGCCACGCAGTGACATCCTCCTCGGATTTCCGGCCACGCTGGCGGCGTTCTGGCCAGCAGGCATGGACGCCGCCCGACTTCCCATCTTCGACAGGCTGAAATCCAGCTTCAGCGCCGCCATGCCGTTTTGCGGATCGACCTGGATCGCGCTGCCCATCAACGCGCCGAGCCCGGACAATTCGTAAGGCGATTCATAAGAATCGCAGGAAGAATCGTGCCCGCCGCCGCTGAGCGGCATGCGCTTGATCAGATGCAGGTCACCGATGCGGGCGACGTACATCGGGAAGCCCGGCTCGCGGCACAGGCATAGTGGACGCTCCCTGCGGGCATAGGCGTTCCCAAGCGCCGCCTGCAGATCAGGCGCCCCTTCCTCGAAGACCTCACTGCCAATTCTAAACCGTCGCATCACCTCGCAGCTCCAGGTCGCCGCCGCATCCTATGTGCACATTGAAGTCATGGCTTTTCGCTGAGCGCAACCGTTTGATGGACCGACGCCAGAGGGAGAGGGGAGTCGGGAGGAGTGCGGCCCGGCCGGCGCGGAGAGAGTGCCGGCGCGGGGCCATTCCCCTCTCGCAAAGGACATCTCCATGAACATCGTTTCGACCACATCCGACGTTGCCCGAACGGCCGCTCCCCTCGGCACGCGGGCACCCGCTGCCAGCGACAGAGCCCAGGTGATCTTTCAGGCGGCGTTGCTGCTTCTACCTTTCCTAGAGCAGGGCAAGCCAGTCACCACCGCCGCGCTCCGCACCGCCATGACGGACAGCTTCGGCGGCACGGACGCACAGGGCTTCTGGGTCTGGAAGGACGCCTATGAAGCGCTCGAAGCGGCCCAGGTGCTGTTCCTGCGCCGCTTCGGATCGGCGATCCTGTCCCGGTCGACTACGCCGCAGGCGACCTTGGCGATGATGAAGCGGATCGCCAAGCTCATTCCCACCCATACGCGACGGACGGACGAGAGCCAGGCCATGCAGCAACTCTCCACACCACTGCCACTTGCCTTCGTTGCCGCGCATGCCGCTGCAATCAGCTCGTCAGACCTCGTTCTCGAACCCTCGGCCGGCACCGGCCTGCTCGCCGTCCATGCCGAGATCGCGCGGGCCACGCTCGTGCTCAACGAGCTTGCCGCGACGCGCGGCGATCTTCTCGGCCGGATGTTTCCGCGAGTCCCCGTCTCCCGGCACGATGCAGCCCATATCGACGATCGTCTCGATACCGCCATCGAGCCGTCCGTCGTGCTGATGAATCCGCCATTTACGGTCGGCGCCTATGTCGACGGCCATGTCGCCGATGCCGCGTGGCGGCATCTTTCGTCCGCATTCGCGCGTCTGCGTCCAGGCGGCCGTCTTGTCGCCATCACCGGCACCGGCCTGTCTCCCGAAAATCCCAAATGGCGGGCAGCCTTCGAACGGTTGCAGCAGCTGGGCACCGTCGTCTTCACCGAGGCGATCGACGGCCATGTCTATGCCCGCCATGGCACGACCGCCGAAACCCGGCTGACAGTCATCGACAAGATACCGGCCGCCGATCCGTCGCGTTTCGTCGCGTCGCCGGGCAGGGCGTCCGACGTCGATACGCTACTCTCCTGCATCATGGATCTGCCGCCCCGGACAGCGGACGGCCTTCCGGACTCGACCGACGCTCTGTCGAACGGGATCCTGCGCAATGCCGCCACGCACATGGCCGGTCGGCCCACGGCAGTAGCTGCACCCACGTCCGCAACATCGTTTGCACCAAAGGTTGTCCGACCGGCTCGCCCCGTTGCAAGGGCAACGCTCAGCCACCCGGCTCTTGCGAGCAGCGCCGCGGCGCTGCCCCTGACCTACGAGCTTCGCGAGTGGATGCCGGAGGAGAGTGGAAGTCTCACCGACAAGATCTACGACCCTTACGCCCTTCAGTCGATCCACATTCCCCGTGCAAAGCCGCATCCGACGCCGCTGGTCCAGTCGGCCGCCATGGCCGCGGTCGCGCCGCCGAAGCCTTCCTACCGGCCCCTTATGCCTGACGCGATCGTCGACGAGGGCTTGCTGTCGGACGCCCAGCTCGAAAGCGTGATCTATGCCGGGGAAGCGCATTCCGGTCATCTCGCCGGCGCCTGGACGGTTGACGAGACCTATGATGTAGTCTCGGCCGCTCCAGAAGGTGCTGCGAGCGCGGTTCGCTTCCGCCGAGGATGGTTTTTGGGTGACGGCACCGGCTGCGGCAAAGGACGACAGGTCGCCGGCATCATACTCGACAACTGGCTGCAGGGCCGCCGCCGCGCGATTTGGATTTCCAAATCAGACAAGCTGCTGGAAGATGCCCAGCGCGATTGGGCCGCACTCGGCCAGGAGAAACTCCTGGTCCAACCCTTGTCCCGTTATCGGCAGGGCACGCCGATCCGCCTTGCCGAAGGCATCCTCTTCACCACCTACGCAACCCTGCGCTCCCAGGAACGCGACGGCAAGAAGTCGCGGATCGCGCAGATCCTCGACTGGGTCGGACAAGAGGCGAGGAGGGCCGAAGGCCAGACGGGGAACGAAGAAAACCCGGCGAGGAGGGCCGACGGCCCGACGGGGACCAAACGGTCTTTCGATGGAGTCATCATCTTCGATGAGGCGCATGCCATGGCCAACGCCGCAGGCCGAAAAAGCGAACGCGGCGACGTGGCACCCTCGCAGCAGGGCAAAGCCGGCCTGCGCCTGCAGCATGCGTTGCCAGACGCCCGCATCGTCTACGTCTCGGCGACCGGTGCAACCGCGGTTGAAAACCTCGCCTATGCGCAGCGCCTCGGCATCTGGGGCAGCGAGGATTTTCCGTTCGCCAACCGTGCCGAGTTCGTGGCCGCGATCGAGGACGGCGGTGTCGCGGCGATGGAGGTCCTTGCCCGCGATCTCAAGTCGCTCGGCCTCTATACGGCGCGTTCGCTTTCCTATGACGGTGTCGAATATGACCTGCTCGAGCACGAACTGACCCCGGAGCAGATCCGTATCTACAACGCCTATGCGGACGCCTTCCAGGTCATTCACAACAACCTGACCGCAGCACTGGAGGCGGCCAACATCACCGGCGGGACCGCCACGCTGAACCGCAACGCAAAGGCTGCGGCGCGCTCAGCCTTCGAGAGCACTAAGCAACGCTTCTTCAACCATCTCATCACCTCGATGATGACGCCGACGCTGATCGACGCGATCGAGCAAGACCGTACCGATGGTCATTCGGCGGTCGTGCAGATCGTCTCAACCGGAGAGGCGCTGATGGAGCGCCGGCTTGCCGAGATCCCGACCGAGGAATGGTCGGATCTCCATGTCGACGTGACGCCGCGCGAGTATGTCGGCGGATATTTGATGCATTCCTTCCCGACGCAGCTGTTCGAGGAATATTCGGACGCAGACGGGAACGTTTATTCGCGACCCGCGCATGATGAGGATGGCAACTCTGTTCAATGCCGGGAAGCCGTACGCCGGCGTGACGAGATGATCGAAAAGCTTGCGTCGCTGCCGCCGGTCGGCAGCGCCCTAGACCAGATCATCCACCACTTCGGCACTGACAGCGTTGCCGAGGTGACGGGCCGCTCGCGCCGCATCGTCAGGAAGGCCGGCCGCGACGGTGTCGACCGGCTTGCTGTCGAGAACCGTCCGGGCTCGGCCAATCTTGCCGAGACCCAAAGCTTCATGGACGACGACAAAAGCGTGCTTATCTTTTCAGACGCCGGCGGCACAGGGCGCTCCTATCACGCCGATCTCGGTGTCAGGAACCAGAGGCTGCGCAAGCACTATCTGCTCGAAGCCGGCTGGCGCGCCGACAACGCCATCCAGGGTCTCGGCCGGACCCACCGCACAAATCAGAAGCAACCGCCGCTGTTCCGGCCCATGGCCGCCAATGTGAAGGCAGGCAAGCGGTTTTTATCGACTATCGCGCGGCGGCTCGACACGTTGGGTGCGATCACACGCGGCCAGCGCCAGACCGGCGGGGCAGGGCTGTTCCGGTCCGAGGACAATCTGGAAAGCCCCTACGCCCGCGCGGCGCTACGCCAATTCTACTGGCTGCTCCACCAGGGTAAGATCGAAGGCTGCTCGCTCACGACCTTCGAGACGGTCACCGGCCTGTCGCTGACCACCGACGAGGGCGGGTTGCGCGACGAACTGCCGCCGATCACAACCTGGCTCAATCGGCTGCTGGCGTTGCGCATCGAAACGCAGAACCTGTTGTTCGAGGTGTTCGAGCAGTTGATGGCGGGAAGAATAGAGGGCGCCATCGCCGCCGGGACCTATGACAAGGGTCTGGAGACGATCACAGCCGAGAGCATCGTCGTCACCGAACGCCGAACCGTCTACACACACCCGGTCTCGGGCGCGCAGTCGCATGTGCTGACCGTCGCGCGCAAAGACCGCATCCGGCCGCTCGGTCTCATTGATGCGCTGACGATTGCGCGAGCGGAGTCCCAATCGGTTTTGCTCGTCAACTCACGCTCGAGCCGCGCGGCCATACAGCTTACGACGGCGAGCTTGATGCTGGACGATGGAACCGTCGAGCATCGCGTGCGCCTGCTGCGGCCGACCGACGAACTGCGTTTCGGACTCGACGCCCTTGCCGAAACGCGCTGGCAGCCGGCTGACCGAAAACTGTTCTGCGAGATGTGGGAAGCCGAAGTGGCGGCCGTCCCGGAGTTCACAACCAGTACCTTCCACATCGTCGCAGGGCTCCTCCTGCCGATCTGGCGGCGGTTGCCTGACGACGATTGCCGGGTTTACCGCATCCAGACGGACGCCGGCGAGCGCATCATCGGCCGTCATATCGCGCCAACGCTGGTCGCGACCATGTACCGCAATCTTGGTCTCGATGATGTGCCAACGCTCGCGCCGGAGGAAGCGTGGACCGGCCTGATTGAGGGCCGGATCGGGCTGCAGCTTGCCGATGGCCTGATCCTGCGCCGCAGCCGCGTCATGCACGACTACCGTGTCGAGCTGATCGGCTTCACCGACGCAATGGTGCCGCGGCTGAAGGCGCTCGGACTGATTTCCGAGATCATCTCCTGGAAGCTCCGGCTGTTCATCCCGATTGCCACGCAAGGGCCCGCCATCCTCGCCTTGCTCCTCGACCGCCATACGCTGGTCGGCGTCACTGACCGTACCGCAGCGGCTTGAGGGGAGGCGATCATGACCGGCTCGGCATCCGAGCTGGCACGCCGCCTCGGTGAGCATGCCGAGGCAGTGTGCCGTGAATATCTCTCCAATGGTCATCGCTCCGGCAATCACTGGATCGTCGGCGACGTCCGCAACACCCGCGGCCGCTCCATGCATGTCCGCCTGACGGCCAACGCGAAAGGACCAGCAGGAAAGTGGGTGGACGAAGCCTCGGCAGAATATGGCGATCTGCTCGATGTCATCCGCGAAAGCTGCGGCCTCGTCGACTTCCGTGACGTCGCCGATGAAGCACGTCGCTTCCTCGCCATGCCGCGGCCCCGGACCTCAGGCGCGCAACGCCAGCCCACCCCGGCACGCGGCTCTCCCGACGCCGCGCGTCGCCTGTTCGGCATGTCACAGCCGATCGCCGGCACGCTTGCCGAACGCTATCTCGCCGGTCGCGGCATCCGGCTCGCCGCGCACGAGCGCGCCCTGCGCTTCCATCCCGGCTGCTACTACCGGGATCTCGTGACTGGCGAGACGCAGATGCTGCCAGCGCTGATCGCCGCCGTCACCGACCGCGACGGTCGTATCACCGGCCTCCAGCGCACCTGGCTCGCTCCGGACGGCAACGGCAAGGCGACACTCATCGATCCGCGCCGGTCGCTCGGCCACTTGCTCGGTAACGCTATTTGGCTCGGCCTCGATCCCGGGGCCGAGGTGCCGGTCATGGCCGCCGGCGAGGGATTCGAGACGATGGCTTCGCTCAGGACGGTGATGCCGACGCTGCCGGTGGCGGCTGCCACCTCGGCCAATCACCTCGCCGGCCTGAGCTTCCCGCTTGGTTGCCGTCGCCTCTACATCGCAGCCGATGCGGACGCCGCCGGCCGGCATGGCATCGAACGTCTCAGCCGGCGAGCAGGCAAGGCCGGGATCCTCGCCCTGGCGCTGCGGCCGCAGCTTGGCGACTTCAACGACGATCTGCGCAGTCTCGGCCCTGCCCATCTCGCGGCATGGCTCGGCGATCAGCTCGCCCCGCAGGATGCCCGTCGCTTTCTGCCGTCCGGATGAAGGGCTCGGGCCGGCAGGTGGGGCCGGCGTCACCGGAAGACCTTGGCATGGCGGCGGTCCGCCGGGAGAAGCCGCGCCCGCGGCCTGCCCGAGTGGCGACCCCTGCCACGCCCCCGTCACGGCCGCAACGGCTGGCGCCGTCCTCCGCTCGCGCTCCGGCCTTCGGTGCGGCCGCGCCCGGGCCGCGGCCGGGATGCGCTGTCAGGCCGCGACAGGCGCGGCCACAACCGACGGAGACACGCCATGACCTACGACCTTCCTTTCGACGACGCCTACGAGCCCTACCACACGTCCTCACCGACCGACCGCGTCATCCTCGAACTGCAGATGTACGGTCATCGTCCGCATCAGGACGAGCCCGATGCTCGCCCGCTTCCCGACGACGAGGTGATCCGGGCCGGCCTCGGCTCGATCGTCGAGACCTTCGCCGGCATGCTCGGCGACACCAGGCTCGAACCGGACCTCGACGACCTTCTCTGGTCCTTCACCAACGTCTTCCACCGCGCCGCCGAGCGCGTCGCCCGCAGCCTCGACCGCAATGAGGAGGCGCAACGGTCGAGCCAGCAGGAGCAGGACGGCTCTGAGGTGAAGTCCGTCGAGCTGGAACGGCTCACAGCCGAGGGCATAACCTATATCGAGCGCGCAACGTGCTCCAAATCATGCGCGACGAGGCCGCCGACCTCTACGAGGCGCAGACCGGATCGGCATGGCGGCCGCGTACCGGCTCCAAGGTCTCCCACCAGTCGATGACCGCCGCAGTGATCGACTCCCGCGACTTCCTCGCAGCACGCCGTCGTGCTGACACCGAGGTGCTGGTTCCGGCCGGCACCAAGATCGCTTTCGCCGGCGGCCTCGATTGCAACGAGCATGACCGGATCTGGGACGCGCTCGACAAGGCCCGCGAGAAGCATCCCGACATGGTCTTGCTCCACGGCGGCAGCCCGCGCGGGGCCGAGCGCATCGCCGCCTGCTGGGCAGAGAACCGCAAGGTCACGCAGATCGCCTTCAAGCCGGATTGGAACCGGCACGCCAAGGCGGCTCCGTTCCGCCGCAACGACCAGCTTCTGTCGGTCGTGCCCTACGGGCTGATCGTCTTCCCCGGTTCCGGCATCACCGAGAACCTGGCCGACAAGGCACGCCGCCTCGGCATACCGGTTTGGCGGTTCACCGAGGAGGGCGGCGCGTGATGAGCGCCACCCCGCCATCCCTGATTCCGACCTTCGCGGCCCCCGCTCAGCGGGCGGCCGGTTCCGGTGTGCCAGTCCGGACGGTCACGGCGACCCCAGCGACCTCTCCGATACAAAGGCGTCTCGCGATGGCGGCCTATGAGAGAGCCAGAGGTGGCCGAGACCGGAGGGCGGTGCGGGAAGGTGAGAGAGAGCCCCCGTGCCGCTTCCATCCCGCTCTCTCTGGAGGACCAGATCATGACCACTCACAACACTGCCACCCGCGTCGCCACCCTGGTGAGCGAGGACCGTCGGGGGAACTTTCTCCCCCGCCTGTTCGGGCTCGAGCACCTGATGGTCGCCGAGAACACCCTCTACGGCCTCATGGAATGGCTGAGCCCGCTCGATTATGGCGGGGGCTTCTGGCGGTTCTACGAATACGAGGGCAAGCCGCTCTATCTCGTGCCGACTTCAAAGGACCGCTATCGGATCACCTGCGAGACCAATGGCTACGAGGGCGAGGTATCCGCCGACGCGGCAGGCGTCATCGTCACGCTGTTCGCCCTTTCGCATCTTTCGTTTCGATACGAGTGCGACCTGCTGGCCAAGGGGTACGCCCGCCTCTACGCATTCGCGGCCGAACATCCGGAAGCCTCCGAAATATTCCAGGCGATCGACTGACCGCCATCGGCGCCTGACAGGCGCAAGGGGGCCGCGACTACGGCTCCCTTGCAGATCTGCCCGCATGGCGATCGCTTAGTCCGGATCGGTCTCGGTGAAGGGTGAGGGCAGGGTGGCTTCCTCAGGAAGCTGGGCGACAGCCTCGATCGCTCGTTTAAGCCGGTGGCTGCGAAAGGCGCTGTCGGCGAACCACAGCTCGATCTCGGCCGGATCCAGCGTGTCGACAAGCGCCGAGGTCGGCACTGCGCAGCCAGAGTCCCGGATCAAGCGGATGTTGTGCCGATAGCGCCGGATGCGTTCCGCCATCGGCAGCTCCGGGCCATGTTTGAGCAACTTGTCTTTCGGCCATTCCGGCATCGCATATCTCCCGCGGTGGCCTTGGCCTCGTGGTCACGCCGCTTTGGCGATGTTCATTTCCACGTGCATGCCGGCTGTCGCCGCCATGTTGACCAGCGTATCGAGGCCGAACAGGTCGATCTTGCCGCGCATGAGATCGGAGATGCGCGGCTGGGTGACGCCGAACAACCTGGCGGCCTGGGACTGGCTCAGCCCTTCGGTGGCAATGTGCTGCTTGAGCGCCATCATCAACGCCGACCGCAACTTCATGTTCTCGGCCTCGGCGGGGGTATCCGCGATGGCGTCCCACACACTCTCGAAGCGCTCGTTGCTCATCGGTTCAGCTCCTGCACCAGGTCCTTGTAACGTCCCGCGGCGAGCGTGAGGTCCGTCCGCGCCGTCTTCTGCGTCTTCTTTTGGAAGCAATGCAGCACATAAACAGCGTCGGCAAACCGGGCCACGTAGATAATCCTGAATGCGCCGCCCGCATCCCGGATCCTGATTTCCCGCACACCCTGCCCGACCGTGTTCATCGGCTTCCAGTCGTCCGGCTCGCGGCCGTTCTGAACCTGGTCGAGCTGATGACCAGCCTCGCGCCGCGCCACCGCGGGAAAGGCGCGCAGTCGTCAAGGGCGCTCCCACGGAACTCGACAGACTTGGTCATCAAACCTACCAATACAAAATTTTATATGGGCTGGCAACTGCGACCGTCTCCGAGTACTGGGATGGGTGATCCGCGTGATGAATTCTCATCAATCGCGCTGTGAGGACTGTCGGGCGCATCCGGCTGCGCCGGACCGAGGCTATTCCGCCGCCAGAGGCGGCTCCACGAATCCTGCTGACGCACTCTTCGCCCTTTGCGGGGTCACAATCCCTTGCGCGACCCCCACGAGCAATAGGCTCAGGAGAAGCAGCCGGTCGGTGGGGCCTACGCGGCGCGTCGAACAATGGCGAGCATTGCCGTCCAGGCCATCGGCTCGAGCGGGCGAGGGTGGCTGGCGCGGGGTGGCGGGCTTTGGAGAGAAAGGAGAGACACGATGGCGATGATATTCATTGGAGGCTCACGGGACATTGATGTCCTGCCCGACCCGGTCATCGAGCGGATCAGCGCGATTGTCGCACACGAGCACGGCGTTCTCATCGGCGACGCGCCTGGGGCGGATGCAGAGGTGCAGGGCCTGCTGGCGGGCTACGGCTACGAGCATGTCGGTGTGTTCCATGCCGGTAAAGAACCGCGCCACAACCTCGGCGACTGGGCGGCCTACCGCATCCCGCCACCTGATGGCGCACAAGGTTTCGCCGTCCATGCCGGGACGGACAGGGAAATGGCGCGCCGGGCCGACTATGGCCTGATGATTTGGGATGGCGCATCACCCGGCACATTCCTGAATGTGCTGCGCCTAGTGTTGATCGCTTCGCCCTGCGTCGTATACGACACGATGCGGAGCAGGGTGACGACTACCTTCAGCGTGGCTGAATGGCGAGCCATGTTCGAACGCGCCGGCGCCGACGTCGCGCGCGAGGTCATCGCCCGGATGACGGCAGAGGAGCGGAAAGCAGTAGCGGCGTAAGCGCAGATGGACACCACCTTCAGTCACGTTGGGCGAATCGGCTACGGTCTCGGCCAGCCTCCTATTGCAGCGCAACCCGGCCCCCGCCGGTATGACGCGCTCAGGACGGCCCCCCAGGCATACGGCGACCCTCTTGCTCTCTTCGCCGCCGGGAGCCAGGACGACAACCCTGAAGCACGCTTGCATGGCCGCCGACGCGGAGGCGCAGCGCCTCTCGCCGAATAGCTGCGACAGCTTCGTCGACAGCGACGATCATGACAGTCGTCGTCGGCTTGCCGAGGCTGCGGAGAGACCAGGGTGCTTCCTCGCCGGAGTTGGCGGTGCCGAACGATGGTGAGGATCGATGACGGGAGCGGTCGGGATCCTCCCAGCGGCCGCCGGCCAGAGGTCACGCCTTGCGACCGAGCAGCCACAGAAGATCGTCCCGGCTTCGGTTGCAACGCGAGCCATTCCCTTTTCATGTCGCCTTTGTAGAGGACCGCCTGCTTTGTGCGGTCAACCCCCGGTGGGGGTACACTCGGCGCAAATTCAGGAAAATTCGATTTCAATTTTTGTTTGCGGGCAGGCGAAGGACCTGCCCGCGGTTTTCGGCAAATAGAATTTTCCAGAATTTGCGCCGAGATGACCGCAGCAGGACGGCCCTCTCCTTCGACGCCATCGGGAATGGTTCCCGATGCAACCGAAGGAGAACTATCATGGCTACCACGATCGCTAACCTCACCACCAAGTCGGACGGCTCGATGGAAGGCGTCTTCGCAACGCTCCGGATCAACGCTCCGATCACCGTCATCCCGAACGGCAGCAAGGCCAGCGAGGAAGCGCCCGACTTCCGCATCCTCAACAAGCGCACCGGCTTCGAGATCGGTGCAGGCTGGTACCGCAAGTCGCAGCGGTCCGGCGAGGAATACCTCTCTGTCAAGCTTGAGGCGCCCGAGATCGGCGTGATCTTCGGCAACGTCGCCCCGGCCCCCGGCGGTGATGAGAGCAAGAAGGTCATCCTCTGGAATAACCCGCAGTGAGCGATCGGTGGCCGGCCCCGCAGGGGCCGGCTTCCTCTGCCAACAGGGAGGCTGCAATGAGCCGCTACACCATCACCGCCACTGGACACGGCCGATTGGACCCCGAAGCCATCATCGGCTACGACCCGCCGCTGCAAACCTATTTCCTACAGGCGTTCCCCCACGAAGAGACCGACGAACCGGCGCTGTGGCTCGGCACATACGATCGGGACTTCGACACGATTGTCGCCCTGCGCGCAGCAGCCTTTGCCAAAGGATACGACTTCACGCCGCTTCCCGAGGAAGTCGCCGCGCAACTCGCGGCCGACAAGGCGGAACACGCCGCCCGGCCACGCCACGTCTGTCTCGGCGAACTTCTGCGAAAGCCGCAATTCGAATAATCACTGGAAAGCCAAGAGGCCTGCACCGGGGCAGGCGTTTTGCAGTCGCGCCGACATCCCAATCGTCAACCATTCCCTGACACATCATGATAGCCGCGTCGCCGCTTGGCGTGCTCGATCACCAACCGAGCCGCGTGAGCCTCCTCTGCTCCCTGGTAGAGGTCGATACGGATACGGCCCAGCCGTCCGATCCTCCCCCACTCCCGTACAACACAAATGTCGCCGAATAGGCTCGGCGTTGTCGACAAGCTATAGTACCGCGCCATGTTGCACGCGGGATCGATGCGGTGGAGACGTGTCGCGGCATCTGTCGGCATGTCACGACATTGACCACTTACGTCCATCTCGTCCAACGAGTTCGATGAATCAATCCGGCTTCATCGATTCACAATTCTGATGCGTGGAAGTGCCGCTAACTTTGGGCGAGCCGCCTTGGCGGAAGGGCACAACTTACGGGGTGCCGGCGCTCCCCGAGCCTCTCGGTCGCCGGCGACGATCCCTCTCGCGCCGCCCGGCGGCATCATTGCCCACTACCTCGATGGCTGCTCGGAAGTTCTGTCTTCCCCAACCAGACCTTCGATCATGCTGAGCAGGCCGGATGCGGTCGAGGCCGGCATGTCCAGAATGCGCAGTACGAGCTTCAGCTTGTCGTCGGCCTCCTTGCGGCTTTCGCCGAAAAAATGCGGTGCGGCGGCGTGGATCATTTCCACCGGCGAACAGCCGAGGATTTCGCAAAGGTGGATCAGCCGCGTCGCCTGCAGCTTCGAAAACGCCCGCTCATAGCGCGCGAAAATCGTCTCATGCAGCCCGACCATCATGCCGATCTGGGCGCGATTGAGCCGCTTCGCGTCGCGATGCTCGCGGATGAACTGGCTGAATATCTGCTCGATCTCGCCGAAGCTTCGAATGCCCTCGAAACCTGGCTTGCGATAGATCGGTTTCTCCGATTCTTCGTCGCTCGTTTCGACGAGCCCACATTCGTCAATATATTTCTGGACGTCCTTGATCGCCATGGCGAAGGCTTTGGCCCGCTCCCTGTTGCCCTAAAAACACGTCGCTATGACGCGCGTCTTCTCCCCCGTCGGTCCTTCCTCTGTGAAATCAGGACCAATTTGACATCAGCCTAGCAGCAAATAGGCGCTCTGATCAAATGTCCCTGGACCGCGAGCCCGGAGGCCGAAACCTGATCGGACTATCAAGCGCCAATCTCGTCGAGATATTTGACGATCGCCGCCTCGATGATCGCCTGCATCGATGTCTCCGCATTGAACGATGCCAGCTTCAGCCGGCGCTTGGTCCGCCGATCAAGGCTCACATTGACGAAAAAGCTCTCCCCTTTCACGCGCTCCCGTTTAACCCGCCGCAGCGCCTTTCTCGCTTCCTGACGGATACTGATATCGGCTTCCGCCTTGTTGGCTGGAGGCTCCGGCAGCCTCGCATCTGCCTCAGGCGCGCACGCGTCCGGCACGTCGACAGCCACCTTCTTCTTGGGAGCGGTCACGAACTCATCGAGCGATAGCTGCTCTTTTCCGCTCACCGACCGCCCCCCGTCTCTCCATCAGTGCCCAAAAGCTCATCGATCTCCTCCACAACGCTTTGTGTCTCCCGACGTGCCTTCGCGATCGCTTCCGTCAGTTCCTGCATCTGCAAGGTCCCGATGCCGTTCTGGATATCCTTGTACACGTTGCGTTCCATCACCTCGGTCCGGAAGAGATAGGTTCCGACCTTGTCCTCGATGATCGGCCGGATCTTCCGATAAAGTTCGGTGTGCCGCACGGTCAACGATACACGCGTCCGCAGCACACCGTGAAGGCAACCGCGGCCGAGCGCCTCGTTGACGCGCAGGACGGATTCAAAACAGTCGATCGCGCCGAGTACCTCCCGCTTCGATGCCTGGATCGGCGAGATGACAAGATCGGACCACCCAATCACCGGATCGACGATCGCCGTGTCCTCGCCCGGCGTGTCGATCAGAATGCAGTCGAAGCCGGAGCCTGCGCGATCCAGATAAGTGCCGACCGCCTTGGCCGTCTTGTGGCCAACGACATCGACGCGCTCGGCCTGGGCTTCCTTCTCCCGGCAGTCGCTCCACCACTTGGTCAGATTGCTGCGCGCATCCATGTCGATCATCGCCACGGTTCGACCTCGAAGGGCATACTCGCCAGCGATGTTTATGAGAGCGGTGGTCTTGCCTGCGCCTCCCTTGCCGTTGATGGCGGAGATCACGGTCGACATCCTCTTCTCCTACAAATATGGGTTTCTACTCACACACGAATCCCCGATCGCAGGGATGTGGATTCATGTGACTCAAGGCTCAGCCATATATAGAAATCTAGGGTCATATTGACCATCAAAAAGTGGTAAGATCGCCAAAATCAAGTATTATCGATGTCTTTTTGGTTGGCAGGATACGAAAAAATGTGATACATTTTTCCTGACGATCGAGGGACGGGCCCTCGATCCGCGGCTTTGGCCGCTAACCAGGTAGAAGGGTGATGGTGAGAGCCGGCGCAACTGTTGCAAGACGGCCGCCTAGGCGGGACAGAGTCGCGCATATCCGGTTCGCCTGCGACGAGCTTGCCGTTGTGAAATCGGCTGCAAATGGCGCCGGCATGTCGGTGTCTGGCTTCATCCGCTCCCTCGCCTGCGAGGGTGCGGGCATCCGCCCTTTTCTCAATGATGCCGATCGCGCGATCCTGCAACTCCTCGCGGCGGATTTGCGTGCTGTCGGCAATGGTCTCAACCAGGCCGTGCGCGCGCTCAATACGGGGCGGTTGCGCACGGTTTCGGACATCGCCGCATCTGCGGACGATGCCCGCGCCATTTCATTGACCGTCGCCGCCGAGCTGTCCCAGATGACGAAACGCGCCGGCACGGCGCGGCGCTTGGGGGCTCGCTAATGGAATTTTTCCTTGGGACTTTCGAACGGGAGTGGGAACGACGTCGCGCAGCACTGCTTCATGAAATACAGCGGAGTCGGGACGAGCGCCATGACTGGGACTGGCGGCGAAGGGGCGGGGTGGCGTTCGCACCAGACGAAACGACAGGGCGAGGGGACAGGGCGCGCGCCGGCCACAACGCCAGCCCGCGTTCCAATCTCACCAGAGCTGTCGCGCCGAACCGATCGATGCGTCAGCGGTTCACGGCCGTAGCGCAAGGGAGCCAGCCTGCGGTGGTCAAGCTCGCGTCCTACGGTCGTGGAGCGCGCCTGGGTGCTTTGGTGAGCTACGCCTCCCGGAATGGCGAACTGGCCGTCGAAACCGAAAAGGGGGAGCAGATCATCGGCAAGGCGGGCCTGTTCCAATTGCGCACCGAATGGGAGCATCTTTTCGACAATCGTGCCTCGAGCCGGGACGTTGGTCTGTTCCAGGTGACGGTGAACACGAAGACAAACGATAGCGATCGTGACCAAATCCTTCGCCATGTCCTGCGCGCCGCGTTCGGCGAGCGCCGCTTTGTTTATGCAATCGAGGGCGTACACGGCAGGCATTTGCGAGTGCGCGGGGTCCTGCTCCTGCGCGGGCCGGCTGGCGAGCGCCTGACCGGCGACGCGAAGGCCGCGGCAATCGCCCAAGATCGGTTGAACAGGAGCAGGATCGGCTGCGATGTCCAGGCACGGGTTCTGTTCCACGGTCACGGCAATGGCGTCGCGTTCGCAACGAGCCGGATTCGCCAAATGGTCGAGCGCTTCGAAGGGCGGGTCCGCGATGATAGGGAAAGCCATATCGAGACTGTCAAACAAGCTGGCGATCTCGTCCAGAAGGACTGGCGCAAGCAGATGCAAAGCCGCACAGGACGCGACGTCATGCATCTGGTCGTCTCGGCGCGCGCGGGCACTGATCAAGCTGCTTTTCGAGACGCGGTGCGGGAATTCCTTGGCGATCAATTCACCGGGCATCGGTATGTTTATACCATGCACGATCCGTCTGACGATCCAAAAGTGGCAGGGCATGGCGGCAAGCGGCCCCATGTCCACGCCCACGCGATCGTTACCATGCGTGGGGAGACAGGAGAACGCATCGAGACGAGCCCCCAGGTGTTCCGGGAATGGCGCTCACTGATGGCTGAGAAGGCCCGGGCGCACGGAATCCGCATGGAGCTGACCGATCGTCGCGAGTTTGCAAGTGCGCCTGCCTATGCTCGTAATCAGGTGCGGCCTGTCGGCTATGTGGGCAGAAGCGAGCATGGGGGCACAAGCGCGTCGGCACATGCACGTTATCTGGCCAAGCGTTCCAATCTCCCCCACGCAGCAAAGTCCGTCCGCAGTGCCCGATATTTGAGAGAGGTTGCCCAGGCATGGAACGCAATTGCGCGGGGCAGCACAGAAAAGAAGATCGCCAACTTCGCTGGAGACCAGCTCGAACGAATCCGGGCTGCTGCACGCTACACCGAGATCGTGACGCAGAGACAATCCTCTGGGCAAGCAGCGGACAGGGATGACCCCACAGTGCTTTTGGCCCGGGAACTTTTTGGAGGCGAGGAGGCTGCCATGCTTGCGATGACACGTCCCGAGTTTGAGGCATACGAGAAACGGATAGAGGCTATTCTGGCGGATGTCGGGCGCTCGATCGAGCCATGGGAGCGCAAACAATTCACCGAAGTCGTTGAAGCCGCGCGGGAAGTGATGAGCATCCGCCGGGAAAACCTCCGCATTTCCGAACAACAGCTTGCCGCGAGCGAATCTGATCGGAACGCCCAAGTTCGCACTGGCGAGCCTTCGCAGCTGTTGGAGAGCGGATCTCAAACCCCACAAACCACATCGAACTCAAAGCACGAGCCGAGTTCAGGGAATGCGGCAGTGGTCCGAAGCCGGGAGCTTGAACACGATGATCGGCTGCGCAGCGCCCATGAACCTCTTGATCCCCGCGAACTACGTCCCGGTGAAAGGATAGGATTGACCAGGAAAATAGCGGGTCAACCAAGAGGGGTGCCGGAGCCGAGTTCGCCACGACAGGATCAATCGGCGCAGCGGCTGCGGGGATCGGAGCAGGAAGTCGAAGAGCGGCAGCCGCGTGATCGCAACGAGCGCGAGCGCTAGGCTGGTGACACCATCGCGCCTTCCTAAGCCGAGACGTTAGCCGGCTGCTCGCAAATGTCGGATTGGCTTTCCGGGTGAAAGCGACTGCGCGGCTCGCGCGATGCCTTGCGCGTCAATTCCATGGTGCCGATAGAGGTCCGCGATGGTGCCCGACTGGCCGAAATGCTCCACGCCCAGCGACCGGGTCTTGTGACCCTCAACGGATCCGAGCCAAGCAAGCGTGGCAGGATGGCCGTCAAGCACCGTGACGAGCCCACAATGTGAGGGAACGCTGGCTAGCAATCGTTCGACAGGGCTTTGTGCATGGACGACGCCGTGCTCCCTGGCGCGCTGTGCGGCGGTCCATCCCGCATTCAGGCGATCTGCAGACGTTACCGCCAAAAGGCCCACGTCGCGGCGATCCTCTGCGATCAAGCCGATCGCATCTATCGCTTCGGGTGCAATCGCTCCCGTGTAGGCGATCACGATCTGCGCATTTGGCCCTGGCTTTCGCATCCAATAGCCTCCACTGAGAATGGCTTCAGCCAGTGTCTGATCAATAGCGCGTTTGGGTTGTTCTATCGGCCGCGTCGACAGTCTGAGATACACCGAGCCTCCAGTGGCATCCCTGAGCCAGGTCACGGGATCGGGCTGGATATCTCCATCGCGTTGCATGTAGTCGAATGAAAATCGCAGAATGGTTGCGAGCTCGTCGACAAAGGCTGGCTCAAAGCTGGCGAGCCCATCCTGAGCCATACCGATGAGGGGAGTTGCTATCGATTGATGGGCGCCGCCTTCAGGCGCCAGACTGATACCGGAAGGGGTGGCGACGACAATGAAGCGTGCATCCTGGTAACAGGCGTAGTTCAGCGCATCGAGCCCACGTTCGATGAACGGGTCATAAAGGGTCCCTATCGGCAAAAGCCGCTCGCCAAATATCGAATGAGAAAGCCCCAGAGCCGAGAGGTTGATAAACAGGTTCATCTCGGCAATGCCCAGTTCGATATGTTGGCCTTTCGGTGAGAATTGCCAGTTGAAGGTCGACGGGATGCGCTCCTTCTTGAACAGATCCGCCTTCTCTTCCCGGGCAAAGAGTCCCCGACGATTGACCCAAGCGCCGAGATTGGTCGAGACGGTGACGTCCGGCGATGTTGTGACGATCCGCCTTGATAGCTCGGTCTCCGACTTGGCGATCTCATGCATGAGAATTCCGAAGCCATGCTGTGTAGAGACAGGCGATTGCACCTCGATGGCAAATGCCTCGGGGACAGCAATTTTCGGGGGCGCGTGGCGGCCACGGCGCCCGGCATTGAATGGTGCTTCCTTAAGAAAGGCAGACAACTCGGCGGCGGGGAGTTGAAGACCTTCAAAGGGTTCCCATTCGAACCCCGGCCGTACCCGAAGGCGGGCGCGCAGGTCTTCGGTCTGTGCCGTGGTCATCAAGCCTGCATGATTGTCCTTGTGGCCAGCCAGCGGCAGGCCGAACCCCTTGATCGTATAGGCGAGAAAGCAGACCGGCCGATCATGCTTGCGTGCCTCCTCGAAGGTCTTCAACAACAAGGGCAGATCGTGACCGCCAAGGTTTGTCATCAAGCGCGCAAGGTCGTGGTCGGAGCGGTTTTCAATCAGCCTGGAGACTTGACCTTGATCACCGATCTCATCGAGCAGGCGTCTGCGCCACGCTGCCCCACCTTGATAAGCCAGAGCCGAGTAGAGCTGGTTGGGGCACTTGTCGATCCAGCCGCGTAAAGCCGCACCCCCAGGCTCCTCGAAAGCTTGTTCCAGCAGGGAGCCGTATTTGAGGATCACCACCTCCCAACCGAAATCGCGAAACAGGGAGACGAAGCGCTCCCACAAGCCTTCCCTTACGACCGCGTCCAAGCTTTGGCGATTGTAGTCAACGATCCACCACGTGTTGCGCAGACCGTGCTTCCAACCCTCGAGAAGAGCCTCAAAGATGTTACCCTCATCCATCTCGGCGTCCCCAATAAGCGCGACCATGCGCCCTTCGGGACGGTCATTGGCCATGCCTTTTGCTCGAAGGTAATCCTGCGCCAACGAGGAAAACAGGGTTTGCGCGACTCCCAGTCCGACAGATCCGGTCGAGAAGTCGACATCGTCCGTATCCTTCGTCCGTGATGGATAGGACTGCGCCCCTCCATAGGCGCGGAAGGATTCCAGTTTCGACCGTGTCTGGTTGCCGAAGAGATATTGGATAGCATGAAAAACCGGACTTGCATGCGGCTTCACTGCGACCCTGTCTTCAGGATGCAAGACCGCGAAGTAGAGTGCAGTCATGAGCGTGGCGAGCGATGCTGACGATGCCTGATGCCCTCCAACCTTTAGCCCGTCGTCATTTGGCCGAAGGTTGTTGGCGTTGTGGATCATCCATGTGGACAGCCACAGCACCTTGCTTTCGAGTTCGTTGAGGCACGCGAGTTTCGGATCGTTCATTTTCGAGCTCCACCGAGAGGAGGCGAGGATAGGACAATCCAGCGGGCGATTGCGGCTAAAAACGCGATAAGATAGAGCAGTTTCAGCCGAACCCAGCTAATTGTCATGTGGGAAACCAAAACTCATGCCAAACCGTGTCATTGACGATATCGATCGCAAGTTATTGTCTGCACTTCAATCCGATGCTCACGCGACGACGGAAAAACTCAGCGAAATGGCCGGACTCTCTCCGTCACCTTGCGCCCGTCGAGTGCGGATGCTCGAAAAATCAGGCGTGATCAGAGCCTACGTGGCAATCGTTGATCAGGTGAAGGTAGGATTGCCCGTTAGCGCATTTGCGTCGGTCAAGCTCGAGCGACAGCGGGAAGAAGAGCTCGATGGGTTTTCGAGTGCCGTCCTTCGTTGGCCTGAAGTGGTCGAATGCTATTTGATGACCGGGAAAATGGACTTCTTGCTGCGTGTCGTCGTGAAGGATTTAGAGGCGTATGAAACTTTCCTGAAACAGAAACTCACGAGACTGGATGGCGTGGCATCGATCGAATCCAGCTTCGCCTTGGGCCAGGTGAAGCATGCATATGGGCTTCCGATCGGCGCCTGAAGCTCTACCCTGAGAAATTAGCCGGCGCCAAATCCGGGAGGGTACATAGGTAGGCACCGGCCGTGCGGGAAATCGGGCCCGGCGCATCGACGTCCGCTGGACGCTTCGCAACCTGGGGCAAATGTCAGCGAGCGTCAACATACTGTTTCTACGAAGTATTCTGCGGTTCCATAATGTATGTTATGCATTTTTTACTCTATTGCCGCAAAATAGAAATGTCTTGATTCCGCAAAGTTGGAATGTCGCCCTGCTCGTCGATGAGCGAGGGAGACGGTGGGTTGGGACTGATTTTGATGAGCGAGCGCGAGCTGCAACGCATCGAGGTGCTGTCGAAGGTTTTGGAGCGGCGCATGACGGTTGTCTCTGCCGCGCATGTCCTGGATATGACGACACGCCAGGTCCAGCGTCTGCTGAAGGCGTTGCGGGCTGAAGGCCGCCGCAGCACTTCGGCACAAGGCTCGAGGACGACCGTCGAACCATCGATATGTCGCCGGCGTCGGCGAACTGGCGGTTCAATTTGTTCGCGAACATTATCTCGACTTCGGGCCAACCTTGGCGGCCGAGAAGTTGGCGGCGAACCACGGCCTGGTCGTGTCGCGAGAGACGTTGCGCAAATGGATGGGGGAAGCTGGAATCTGGTTGTCCCGAAAGCAGCGCAGGACGTTCCATCAGCCCAGATTACGTCGGGAGTCATACGGCGAGCTAGTACAGATCGACGGCAGTGATCATCGTTGGTTCGAGGAGCGGGGCGATCCATGCACCCTGCTCGTCTTCATCGACGACGCAACCAGCGCGCTTCAACAGCTTCGCTTTGTGAAGTCGGAGAGTACGTTCAGCTACTTCGAAGCGCTGGAGCTTTATCTGAAGACCGAGAGGTTCGCCAAGGTCCCTGCCCGACCGGACAATCTGCATCGCGCATTGAATGTTGCGCCGGATCGGCTGCGTGACGTGCTGTGCAAGCGGGAGCAGCGTTATGTCGGCCAGCAATTGTCGTTCTCCTACGAACGCAGGCAGATCATGCTTGAGAAGAACGAACTTTCGTGCGGGCTGGTCGGCAAATATGTCGATATCCACGAGTTCGCCGACGGTCGGCTGGATGTTCGATGGAGAGCGTGTTCCTTGCCCTACACCGTCTTCGACAAGGAGCAGCGCGTCACGCACACGGCGGTCACCGAGAACAAGCGGCTCGGCGAAGTGCTGACTTGGATCAAGGCTCAGCAGGATGAGGCGAGGCCTCCGCCGAAGATCAAGACCAACAGCGAGCAGAGCGCCTACAAGAAGCGCGGAACCAAGCCGGGCCGCAGGACGGACTTCATGAACGATCCTGCAGTCATCGCGCGGCGAGAACAGGCACTGGCAAGCTTGACCGCTGTCGAGTGAGGCGGCTCTCAAAGCTAAAGCCAGAGAGCCAAGCTGGATCGCCCCCGATCGGGCTGCGCAACCCCGGCCAGCTGACGCCCGATCGGGCGCTCACGTCGGTGCCAAGAAGCGCCTCACTGTCGCATTTCTAACTTGCTGCACCCTGCCCTTTGGAAAGGGCCATGCGACATTTCTACTTTGCAGAGCCGGCGACATTTCTACATCGCCGCCACATTACTCACACAGCCATTTAGTAATGCGACAGTTGCCCCAGTCGGAGAAGCGACACTCCCCGCTTCCGAGGCTGGTCAACATGAAGCTGGAAAGGAAGGCTGGCGACTTCACAGCGCCTGGCCCGAGACCGGGCCCATTGCGGAGCCGTCATGCCTTTGGTCACCTTGTCGCAAAAAGAGCTGCATCGTCTCGAAGCCATCCAGAAGATCCACGACCGACGACTGAGCGTCGTCCAGGCAGCGGAACTCCTTCACCTCAGCCGCAGTCAGTTCACCGGCTGTTGCAGGCCTATGACCAGGACGACGCCGGCGGCCTGGCCTCGAAGAGGCGCAGCCGCCGAGCAATCGCCGCCATGATGAGGACTTCCGCAACGCCGCATTGGATCTGGTGCGCGATCGCTACCGGGACTTCGGCCCGACGCTAGCCCGCGAGAAGCTGCTTGAGCGGCACCAGCTTTGGTTCGAACGCCGGCCGGGCGCCTTGTGACGCAGTGCGCCAGCGCTGCCCCGGGAGTTGGCCGAGGACCATGGGTGTACGCGAGACGCTGCGCAAATTGTGACCGATCGCGAACAGCGAACTGCTCATGGCGAAAGCCGGTTTTCGTCGTCGATGAGTGTCAGCTGAGACGGTGCCGTGTCGCTCCATTGCCAGAGCACGAGGTTGAGATCATTCCTTGTCGCACCAGGCGCGAAGCTCCTGACCAGCAGAGCGCGATAGCCCTTGCCGATCAGATGCCGGGCGAAGGCCTGTGTTTTCGCCTCACCGGCTATTCTCATTTGATCGCGCCAGGTGGGATCGGCCAGCGCGCTGCTGTCCAACTTTTCGGCATTCAGGGCCATCTCGTCACGGCTATCGAAGATGTTACCGATGTCGGCATCGTAGGAGACAAGTGTCGTCGGTTGAAAGCTGCCCGCCTGATTGGCTTCGCGCAGTGCGGTGAGCACCGTCAGTGACGAATATAAGGCTGGAACGCCCCTGGCATTGAAGCGACCGCCGTAGAGCTCCGCTCCTCGGCCTGACAGGGGCTCGGCTGCATAGATAGGATTGAGAGCGCGATAGAGCGGGCCACGATAGCGCATGCGGATGATCAGGCGTGGACGCCGGCATCAACCGCATCGATATATTCGAGCACCTCGTCTGCGCGACCGCTGCGAACGAGTTGCATTGCCGTCATCCCTGAAAAACCAGGAAGAGGTTCTGAGCGGTACCAGGCATAAGCCATCAGGGCCGAGCCAAAACGAGCTTCGACCTTGTTAATGATTTCCACCAACTCGCGCAGCCGGCGTTGCGTCCGATCCGACCGGACCCGATCTTTGCGTTGAATGGCGTCCTTTCCCAATCCTGCTGTACGAGCCACTTCCTCGCTGGTCGTTTGGAAAGTGGCCGCTATCTTGCGAGGGGCGAAAAGTCCATTATCGAAATATTGCGTTA
This sequence comes from Mesorhizobium sp. WSM3626, assembly GCF_000513935.1. Taxonomy (GTDB): domain Bacteria; phylum Pseudomonadota; class Alphaproteobacteria; order Rhizobiales; family Rhizobiaceae; genus Mesorhizobium; species Mesorhizobium salmacidum. The sequence continues at coordinate 46,893 of NZ_AZUY01000022.1, forward strand.
GGCCCACTGCGATCTCCTGCGGCAGGTTTTTTGCCCCGTCCACTGACGCTATATAGCGTCGATAAGTGCGGCATTCAAGGTTAGCCAAATTCCCGGAATCGGACAGTCTGGCGACGTGACCCGAAGGGACTTGGCATAATTAATGCTCGCCGCCTCCCGGCGTGAGTTCCGACAGGAATCTGGTCAGCACGCCTGGCTTCTCATCGCGGATCTCGGCGCCGTTCCGGCGCGCGATCGCGGCGCGCACAAGCTTGGCGCCGAGATAGCGGAACGGTTCCGGCGGCATCGTCTTGCGCCGATCGAGCCCCACCAGCCCACTGCCGCTCCAGCGATCCTTCCGTTCCAGCACAAGGCTGGCGAGAATGCGGCCGCCGATCGGGGTCTGGGCAATGCCGGTCCCGTTGTAGCCCATGCCAAAGACAATGTTGGGATGTCCGTTCAAGTGATCGAAGACGGGGACATGCTCCGGCACGCAGTCGACAGGGCCCGCCCAATCATAGTCGATCGGCACCCCTCGCAGCTCGGGGTAGACGCGGCCCAGCTCCCGAATGTTGTCGCGTCCACGTTCTGGGCTGCGGTTGAAGCTTTGGCCGAATTTGCCGGCATAGGCGATGTTGCCGCTGCCGCGACCGAAGACCACGCGGCCCTTCGGGGTGCGCTGGTAGTAGAGGACCTGGCGCTGCGAGTCGCAGATGGAAGCTCCGTCACGCCAGCGGATCCGGTCGAGCAAGTCAGGGATTTCCGCAGTCGCGACCACCTGGCTTGCGACCACGTAAAGATGCCGTCGAAGTTCGGGCAGCGCCGACAACCACGCATTGGCCGCCAGCACGACCTTCTCGGCACGCACTTCACCCTGCGCGGTCTGGACCTGGCAGGTCCTGCCCGGCAGGATTTCGGTGACGGGACTGCGCTCATGGACGACCACGCCGCGATCGATCGCCAGGTCGCGCAGGCCGGTGGCCAGCTTGGCTGGATGGACGGTCCCGGCGTTCGGCTCGACAACGCCGGCATAGGATGCGGAAGACCCGGTCCGCTGCTTGATCTCCTCGCCGGTCAGCTGCCGGAAGCGATTGGCCCCGGCCGCCTCGGTCATCGCGACAGCGCGGTTCCAAGCCCCCTCTTGGGCGGAGGAACTGGCCGTCCATAGCCAGCCGTCGAGACGAAGATCCATATCGATCGTGCCGTCGCGCTGAAGTTTCTCCAACTCGGCGATGGCATCGACGCTATGGGCGCAAAGCTCACGCCCCTCCTCCTCGCCGACAACGGCGCTGATCTGGTCGAGCTCGGCGAACCAGGAATGCACCTGTCCGCCATTGCGCCCTGAAGCGCCGGAGCCGCACTGATCCGCCTCAACCACCATGATACGGGTTTCGGGAGCTAGATCGCGGATTCGCAACGCCGTCCACAGCCCGGTATAGCCGCCACCGACGATCACCACGTCGGCCCGCTCGCCGCCGACCAAGGGTTGCGTCGCCGGGGCAGCGGCAATGTCCTGCAGCCAGAACGACCGATCGGCTGGCGCCGCGACGGCCGGCTGTCTCATCCGTAAAATGGCCATGTCAGACCCTCGTCTCGCGATTGATCACGTCGGCATATTTCAGCGGCAGCCAGTCTGGGATCGGGCGCGGCTCCTGCGGGAAGCCGCCGAGATGCGTGCAGGTCCTGCTGGCATAGAAAGAAGCTTTTCGCATGGCTCCATCGGCGTCGAGACCCGCGAAACAGAACGCGGTGATGAAGGTGGCGATAAAGCTGTCTCCCGCCCCACACGTGTCGACCACGGCGGTCGGCGACGCCTCGGCGTGGCGAACGCCTTGGCTGTCGCAGAAATAGGCGCCCCGGCTGCCGCAGGTAAGCACGACCTGGCGCGCACCAGCCGACCGCAGCGCGGCCATGACGGGCTCGACCGGCACGCTCGGCTCGTCTGGACCGGAGGCGAAGACGAGAGGCACGCCCTGCAGCGGCAAGGCCAGATGCGCGGTCGAGACGTCGACACTGAACGGCACATGCTCGCGAACCAGGCGGCGCACGAGATCTTTGTTGGCGTTGGTGCCCAGATGCACCCAGTCGGCTTTCGATACGACCCCCCAGTTGTGCGGCGCGGGCATGTAGTTCTCGCCGACGCCGAAGGATTCGAACAGGAAAGTACGGTCGCCCGACTGGTCGCGCAGCAGGGTCACCGCCGTATCGCCGGGGATCATCTCGACGTCGTCGCGGAACAGCCCGGCGGTCTCGACCTCGCGGAGCGTTATCTCGCCTTCCGGATCATCGCCCACGGCGCCGAAATAGCGCACACTCCAGCCATTGCGTCGCCATTGAACGGCAACGTTGAGGGCGTTCCCGCCCACGGTCAGGAGGTCCTTGTTGAGATAGACGTCGAGGCAGTTGTCACCGACAGCGACCAGGTTGGGCGATGCTCTTCCGGTCATGCTGCTGTCGACGCCCACGTCATGTGGGGCTCAATGGCCTTGAGATTGCGGTTCCATGCCGCAACCGGGTCGAGCGCGTAGGAGCCGTTTCCGAACGGCTCGAAGGTCATTTTTCCCCGATAACCCGACGCTGCGAGCTCGTCGAGATACTGGCCGATCGGAAGCTTCCCATCACCCCAGACAAGGTGTCCCGCGGGGAGCCCGTCGACAATCTGGACATGTGCCAGGCGCGGCCCGAACAGCCTGACATAATCGGCCACGGTGTCGCCGGCCGTGGCCATGCCGACCGTGTCCAGGACCACGTCTATGGTGTCGGCGCCGATCTGGTCGAGCATTCGGCACAGGCCCGACGCATTGGTGACGACGTTGGTTTCGACGCGGTGCAGCGGCTCGAGCAGGCAGCGCACGCCGACCGAGGCCGTATAGGCGGCGATCTCTGCAAGCGACTGGGCTGAGCGCGCCCATGCGTCTTGGGGCGGGTCGTGTTCGTATCCACGCCCGGACGTCAGGAACAGATATTTGGCGCCCAGTTCAGCGCATATGTCGGCCGCGCGGCAGAACCGCCTGACACTGTCGCGGCGGTATGCGCCGGCGCCCGACGCGATGTTGATCGGATAGATCACCTGCTCGGGCGTGAAGCCGTTGCGCGCAACAATGTCCCGAACCGATCGAACTTGCGCGTCGGTCGCATGAAACAGGTCGAGATGCGGTGCGATGACCCAAAGCTCGATCTCCTTGAAGCCGAAGCCGCGAAGGATCTCGGCAACGTGTTCGAACGCGTAATGCTGGAAGGCGAAGTTGGCCCCAATCAGTTGGTCGACCTTGATCTGCGGCATGGATGTCTTTCCCGGTGATTTATTTGCCGATGCCTTCGGAGAGGCCGCGGATGAAATACCGCTGTGCGGCGAAGAACAGCAGGACGATCGGCAGGGCCGAGATCGTCATCGCCGCGAAGACGACGCCGTAATTTGTGCCGTTCTTGGACATCAGCGAGGTGAGGCCGACGGGCAGCGTCTGCACCGCCGATCCGTTGGTGAAGACCATCGCGAACAAATATTCGTTCCAGGCGAATAGAACGTGGAGGATGATGCAGGAGATGATGATCGGCTGGCACAGCGGCAGGATGATGCGCCAGAAGATCTGCCCCTCGCTGGCGCCGTCGATGCGGGCCGCCTCGTCGAGATCCTTCGGCAGCCCAAGCATGTAGGCGCGGATCAGGAAGGTGCTGAACGGGATCCGGAACGCCGTGTAGAGGATGATCAGCGCCCAGTAGGTGTTGTAGAGGCCGATGGCCTGCAGCATCCGCACCAGGGGAATGAGCGCCACGGTCGGGCTGAGCATGAGGCCGCCAAGGACAAGGCCGACGATAAGCGGCTTGCCGGGCATTGGCGTTCGCGTCAATCCATAGGCGGTCCAGGCGCTGATGAGCACCGTGCAGATCGCCGAAGCGACGGTCACCAGCAGGCTCGATACCAGATAGTCGCGGACGCCTCGGTTCCAGGCCTGCACATAGTTGCCCCAGGTCCACCGCGACGGCAGCGCGAACGGGTCACCGAAGATCTGCCCATTGTCCTTGAAGCCGTTGAGCGCCATCCAGAGCAGCGGATAAAGGACGACGATGCCGAGACAGATCAGGAACGAGTACAGAAAGGCCCTTGCAAGAGCGCCCCCGAAGGTCGGTCGCGGGGTACGTCCGTTGGCCGTCATCACCGTCACAGCTCGACCCTCCGGCGCCTGGTGTACCAAAGCTGGGCCGCTCCGGTGATCATGGTCACGACGAAGATCACGGCGGCGATCGCGGCGCCGTAGCCGAAATTGTTCTGTATGAATCCCTGCTGGTAAAGCCATGTGCCAAGCACCTGGCTGCGGTTGTTGGGGCCGCCGGCGGTCATGACCATAACCTCGTTGAACACCTGGAACGCGCCGGTGATCGTGACGATGATCATCAGGCCAGTCATCTCGCGGGTCAGAGGCAGCGTCACACTGCACAGTCTGCGCAGCGGACCGGCTCCGTCCATGACGGCGGCATCGTAGAGATCGCGCGGAATTTTCTGGATGGCGATCGCAAACAGGAGCGTCGAATAGCCAAAGCCCTGCCATTGGCTCATCGCGATGATCGCGTAGATCGCCGTATCCTCGTTGCCGAGCCAGGGCTGGATGAGCTGTTCCAGACCAATGCGCCTGAGGCCGGCACTCAAGAGGCCGATATCCGGCTGGTAGATGAAATAGAACAACAGGCCGGTCACAGTGATCGAGATCGCGGAAGGAATAAAATAAATCGCCCGCCAGAAGCGCCTTTGCCGCTCGCTGCCCAGCCCCTCGATCAGCGCCGCCAGGACGAAGGCGCCACCGACCTGGAAGATAATGGAGATCAAGGCGTAGAGCGTGTTGTTCCACAACGCCACCCAGACGACCGGATCATGCAGCAGCCGCTCATAATTGGCGAGGCCGATATTCGTGGTCTCGCCGGTAAAGATATCCTCGTCGGTGGTGCTGACGATAAAGTTGTCGACGATCGGGTAGTACACGAACCAGCCGACCAGGATCACGGCAACTGCGACCCAGCGGAGCGAGCTCCAGTGGCGGAACCGGCGGCCGGCTTTCGCCGCCGGCTCGCCCGCGGCGTTGCTCAAGCCAGCGTCTTCCATTCTGGCCAGGCCGGAGTTCGCCATAGGCCTATTTCGACGCCGCGGCAGCCTGCTTGACCTGCTCCATTACCTGCTCAGGCGTCATGGAGCCGCCGGTGAGGGCCTGCAGGCTGGACAGCCAAGCGGAGGCCACGCGCGGCGGGTTCACCGTGTCCAGCCATGGCATCAGGTAGGAAGCGGAGGCGATCTCCTTGAGGCCGGCCACGACGGAAGGGTTCATGTTGGCTTCCGAAGCCCCGCCGATGGTCGCGCTGGGCTGCCCATAGGGTGGAGCTGAGAGCACCTGGCCATTCTGCTTGGACGTAACGAATTTCATGAAGTCGATCGCCAGCGGGATGTTTTTGGAGGCGGAACTAATCATGTAGCCTTCCGGCGCGCCTTCGATCGCTTTCGCGTCGCCCTTTGCGCCGTTTGGCACAGGCAGGGTGAAGAAGCCCAGATCGGATACTTTCAAAGCGGAATCCGCCGACGCGCTCTGATCGAACTCGATGATCTCCTGGTAGTACATGGCCGATTTTGTGTTGCTGAAGGTCTGGATAGCCGACGAATAGGATGTGCCGTTCACGGAAGCGCCGCCATCCGTGCAACTGTCGATGAGCTGCTTGTATTGGGTGAGTGCGGCGACATAGCCCGGGTCGCTGTATTCCGCCGTACGCGGGTCGAAATCTTTCTCGAGAGCCGCCTGCGGGATGTCGTAGGCGAGCAGCTGGCCCACATAGTGGATTGCCGGCCAGGATTCCTTGTTGCCGAAAGAGATCGGCGTCACGCCCGATTTCCGAACCGTCTCGCACGACGACAGGAGTTCTTCGAAGGTCTTGGGCGCGCTTAGGCCGAGCTTTGAGAACGCCTGCTTGTTGTAGCCCATGAACTTCGCGTCGAGGTAGAGCGGAACGCCGTAATATTTGCCGTTGTACATGAAGGCCTGAACCGCCGCTGGTGTCAGCGTCTTGCCCCACTCGGTGTCTGGTCCAATGACCGGGGTCAGGTCGACGGCGCGATGGCCTCGCACGAAGTTTCCACCCCAACTGCCGGTCCAGGAAAAGTAGATGTCCGGCAGCGAGTTCGACGCGACCAGTGTTTTGGTCTTGTCCTTGACGCTGTCGTCACTTTCCTGGATGAGTTCGACTTTCACGCCGGGATGAAGCTTCTCGTATTCCTGGGCGAGGCCGACGAAGTAGGGCGCCAACTGCTGGGCGCCGAACTTCGTCAGGACCGACAGCGTTCCCTGATAGTCGACCTTCGCGTTCGGATCGGCCTGGACCGCCTCGGCACCAATACCTTGTCCCATTGTCAGACCCAGTGCCGATGCTGCGGCAAGCGCGGCCATCCCAGCTTGTGTCGAATATTTCATGATCAGTTCCCTTCTTCGTTTTTATGAGGTGAGGTGATCAGTATTCGACGCGCTTGTAGTAGCGGCGCGTCGTCAGCGGGTGATTGCGCAATGCTTCCAGATGCGCGCTCACGCGTTCCAGCAACGTCGCAAGCACGATCGGCGAGATCAGTTTGCGGACAGCAGGCGAGATGCCGGGCAGCTCGACCGATGCGGCATCCAGAACGTGCACCTTGTCGGTGTATCGCTTGATGAAATTTTCGACGCGATCACCCAGCGGACGGCTGGCATCTTCGCCCTTGAAGAGGAATACACTCACGCCCGGTTCGACCAGCTCCAGCGTGCCATGAAAAAAGTCGGCGGCGTGGACCGGCCTGGTCCTGATCCACTGCATCTCCTCCAGAATGCACATGCCGTAATAGTAGGCTTGCGGCCAGACGGAGCCGGCACCGGTAAAGATGTGATAGGTTTCGTTCTTGATCGTGTCGGCCAGTTTCGCCGCGCTGTCTTCGTAGGCGACCTTTGCCTCAACCAACAGTTCCGGCAGTCTCTTGAGCTCGGCAATCGTGGCGTCGAAGTCCTCGTATTCGCCGCGCTCGGCCAGCAATGCCAGCACGATCAGCAGCGACTGCAGATAGAAGGACTCCGAAGAGGTGTCGTCCTCCGCGAAGTTCGTGAAAGTGAAATCGGCTTCCCTGGCAAGCGGCGTGTCGGAATGGCCGGTGAGCGAGAGCGTGCGCACGCCTTTCTGCTTCAGGAAGGAAAGCAGCTGCACGCTTTCCCTAGTCGTGCCCGACAGCGAGGGGATGACCACGAGCGACTTCCGGTCCAGCCCGGCAGGTGGGTCAAGCACGACCTGGGCCGGATATTCCCCCCGCACCGGGAAGCTCGTACGGCGCTCGGCCAGCTCGATCGCGGGAAGGGTCAGAAGCTGCACGCCACCGGTCCCCATGAAATAGAGCCGCTCGACGCCCTCGGCGAGCTGTCGGCGTATCAACGCCCTCGCCTTCTCGGCAAAGGAGACGGCTCCACTCTGGATCTTGATGAAGCGGTCTTTGTCAAAGTTGAGCATGCAGGTCTTCCTCGTATTTTCTTCGGCAGTGCGTCCGCTCGTTGCAGGCACCCCGGCAGATCACCACGGCCACATCGATCCGGCTGATTGTGAGATCGATCTCACACATTTAACGCACGCATTTTGGCGATTGGCAAGTCCCCCTTGTCGGACGAATCTGCGGATGAGCCTATTTGATCGGGCGATCAGCGCCCGTGCAGTTGCGAGACCGAGCCGCGAACAATGAGACGCGTCGGGAAGCGCGTGTGCCGCGGGGCCAGCTTCTTGCCGGCCAGACGATCGAGCAGCATTTTCGCGGCAAGCGGTCCTATCTCGGATGTGGGCTGCGCGACGACGGTGATCTGGGGATCGGTGAAAGTTGCGAGATTAAAATCGTCGAAACCAACCAGCGAAACGTCGTGCGGGATCGACAGCCCCATCGAGCGCAGGCCGAGCAACGCGCCTTGGGTCATCAGGCTGTCCACGGTGAACACGGCGGTCGGGCGATCGCGGCGGCTGAACAGTCGGATGGTGGCTTCGATGGCATGTTCCACAGTTGATCGCGACACACTAACCAGCCAGGGGTCCAAGGCAATGCCGTGCGAAACAAGAGAATTCTGATAGCCCGCAAAACGCTCCTGCGCGGTGAAGATGCGCGATTCGTCCCGCAACAAGCCGATTCGCTCGTGACCATTAGCGACAAGATAATCCACGGCCTCGCGCGCGCCGCCCTCATTGTCGACGATAACACTGTCGCAGTGCACCTCCTTGACGACGCGATCGATCAGGACGACTGGCGTGCCCTCACGGGCGAGCTGCACGATATGCTGGCTGTCCGTCGCGGAGGTGGGTGCGAGAATGAAGCCCCGGATGCTGAGCGAGCGCAGGCTCTCGAGCAGTTCCTTTTCCTGTTCGACATTCTCCTCGCTGCTGGCGATCAGGAGATTGTGGCGATGTCTGCGCAGTTCGGCCTCGATGTCATGAGCGATGCGCGCGAAGAACGGGTTCTGAATGTCGCCGGGAATGAAGCCGACGATCGGCAACTGCCCGCTGCGCAGGGCCTGCGCCACGAGGTTGGCGCGATAGCCCAGTCGCTCGGCCGCTTCCAGCACGCGCAACGCCGTCCCGTCGCCGACGTAACCATAACTGTTGAGCGCCCGCGCCGCCGTGGCGCGCGAAACGTTGGCTGCGGCGGCAACGTCTTTCAAGGTGATCCCTTTCTGCGTCACGATCCTTGTGCTCCTGAGACCTGGGCATTGGCTCAGGCCGCCCCTTCGACGGGCTTTGAGCAGCTCTTGTGCCGCATATTGGTGCCTGGCTGCAACCGGCGCCGGACTCCGGCGTTCGGAGTTCGCGAACAGGTAAGATCGCAAGCTTTAGGAGCGCTTCCTCAAGCGAACCGAGCCGGCCGGAAATTGGCCAGCAACGGGTGTTCATTTCCGGTGGCGATCTCGCCTGCAAGCAGTTCTCCGGCGATCAGCCCGAGCGTCGCGCCGCTGTGACTGAAGGCAACGTAATATCCCTCAATGTCGTTCAGCCGGCCGAGAACGGGCTCGCCATCGCCCGGGATCGGCTTGGGGCCGACCCCGTAGCTTTCCAACTCCAGCTTCGGATTGCCCTCAAGCACCTTCGAGGCTTCTTCGAGGAGCCCCTGAAGGGTCGAAGCCTTCACTCCATAAGTGCCGTCGGAATTGACGATTACCTCTTCTTCGGACCACGCGGAATCGAGTGCGAGAGCTCCGTTTGGCGTCGGGCGCACGGCAACTCGCGGCGTGTTGAGGACCGCCCGAAGTGGCAGAGCGGCAGGCTTGGTCCTGACCAGCAATGCGATCGGCGTTCCGTCCGGAATGTGCTGGCCGGTTTGCGCCACCGTGCGCGGCACCTCGCTGCCCGTCGCCAAAAGGACTGCGTCAGCAGCAAATGTGGCGCCCGTCGCTGTGCTGACACCAGTGACGCGCCCATCGGCGACTGTCACCGTTGCGCGCCCGGCGTCGGTGACGAGCTGACCGCCCCGCCCTACGAATTCCGCCACAAGCAGTTTGATCAACGCCGGCAGATCGACCCAGCCCTCACCCGGGTTGAAGATCGCCCCCTGGGGCGTGACGGCGTTTACCGCGACGCCGGGCGTGGCTGAAGGGATGTCGCCTGCGCGCAAATGCCGTGCGTCATATCCGAGGCTCTTTTCATGGGCGAAAGCTTCCATGATCTCATTCGAGACGTCGTCGGCATCCCAAGTCAACCCGCCGTCGAAACGCAGCCAGGCAGCATCCGGGTATTTTGCCGACAAGGTCCGGTAGCGGTCTATACCGACCATGCGCAGCCGATGATACTCAGCCGAACGCACACGTGCGGAGTTGAGCCAGGCGAGCGAGCGTCCGGACGCTCCACTGGCCAGCGGTCCGTCGTTGACGAGGATGGTTTCGATGCCGAGCCGCGAGAGATGAAGCGCGGACGAGACGCCGAAAATGCCGCCGCCGACAACGACAACTTTTGAGACCAGGTGTGTAGGCATGGAATATTCTTTCGCTGTGGAGAATGAACGGTGTGAGCGGACCGGGTCGCCCTGGTTTCTTCGGCTTCAGATCAAAGCACTTCGTCCAGGAAGTGCTTTAGACGCGAGCTCTTGGGGGTGTCGAAAACCGCTGCCGGCGGGCCACCCTCAACGACGCGGCCTTCGTCCATGAAAATGACCTGGTCCGCGACCTTGCGGGCAAAGCCCATTTCATGGGTCACGACGACCATCGTCATGCCGCGCTGACCGAGGTCCGCCATCAAGTTGAGCACGCCTTTGACCAGTTCGGGATCGAGGGCGCTGGTCACTTCATCAAACAGGATGACCTCCGGATCCATTGCAAGCGCGCGGGCGATTGCCACACGCTGCTGCTGACCGCCGGAAAGACTGCCGGGGCGATGGTGTTTGCGAGCAGCAAGGCCGACATCGGCAAGACGTGCCTCGGCGATGCGTTCGGCTTCCTGAGCCGGAATGCCCTTGACCTTGGTCAGCGACAGCGTGACGTTTTCAAGGGCGGTGTGATCCGGGAAAAGATTGAATTGTTGAAACACCATGCCGACGCGCCGCCGCAGCTTCTCGGGTTTCATAGCCAAGATGCTCGCCCCATCGAGCAACACATCGCCGCCCTTGGGTTCGACCAGACGATTAAGGCAACGCAACAGGGTCGACTTGCCTGAACCCGAGGGACCGATGATGCAGGTGACTGTGCCTGGCTTGACCGTCAGGCTGACGCTCTTGAGGACGTCGAGCTCTCCATAGGCCATATCCAGATTGCTGACGACGAGGCTGCCGCCCTTGAACAGGGGACGCGCCGAACCTGCGTCTGAAGTTGGACCGCTGGCGGCGCCTTCCAGTTCGCTCACCTCGGCCAGGCCACTTGTGACCACGCCAGCTTTTTGCTTTCCCGTCCGCAGCCGGTTGTCGATGTGATTGACCACATGGGTTAACGGCACGGTTATGACCAGATAGAAGACGCCCGCCAGCAGCAATGGTGACAGATTTCCGGTGACCACCGCCTGATCCTGACCGACACGGAAAATTTCGCGCTCCGATGCGAGCAGGCCGAGAAAATAGACGAGGCTCGAATCTTTGACGTTGCCTATGAACTGGTTGACCAGGGCCGGCAGGACGCGCCGGATGCCTTGAGGGACCACGATCAGGCGCATGGCTTGGCCGTAGCTCATGCTGAGCGCCCTGCAGGCCTCCATTTGGCCGCGCTCCACGCTCTGGATGCCCGAGCGGAAGATCTCGCCGATATAAGCGCCAGCGATCAAGCTGAGCGCAAGAATGCCAAGCGGATAGGGCGAAGGGCCGAAGATTTCGCGGCCGATACGGGCAAAACCCTGGCCGATCAGCAGGATCGTGACGATCGCCGGAAGCCCGCGGAAGACATCCGTATAGATTCGGGCCGGAATGCGCAGCCAACGCGATTGCGAAATGCCCATGATCGCCAGGACCATGCCTATCGCCACGCCGAGCACCGTTGAGGCGGCCGCAAGGATCAAGGTGTTTTTCAAACCGATGGTGATCATGCTCGGCAGCACGTCAGCCATGGCCTGCCAGTCGAGAAAACTGCGACGCAGGTTTTCAAGCCAGTTCATTCGGTCCCTTTCTCATTGCGCTGTGATGCGAACCCATCGGAGTGCGGCCAGTAGGTTTCCAGCCGCCGGCCCGGAGGCGGCGGCTGGGGCGGTCACTTCTTGGGGAGATACTGATCGGGCATTGGCGAACCGGGGAACCACTTTTCATGAAGTGTCTTCCACGTGCCGTCCTGCATGGCTGCATGTAGGGCGGTGTTCAGCGCGTTGCGCAGCTTGTCGTTGCCTTTGCGAATGACGAAGCCTGCCGGCGCGTCGAACGACGGAATATTGACTGCAATCTTCAGCTCCGGGTAGCGCTGGCCATAGTCCTTGGCCGCCTCGTAATCGAGAAAATGAGCCTCTACCGTGCCGTTGTTGAGCGCCGAGACGGCCGAGTTGTTGTCGGGGAATTTGACCAGATCGGTTCCGACGAAATTCTTCGCAGCATAGATCTCCTGCAGCGTGCCCTGCACGACGCCAAGACGCTTGCCCTTGAGCCCGTCAGCCGATGTGATCGTCTTGTCGGCGGTCAGGACCGACAGGTAGCCGGCGAGATAGCCGTCCGAAAAATCAACGGTCTTCTTTCTAGCTTCCGTCGTGCCGATCGCAGCCACCGCGACGTCGAAGCGCCCATTGGCAACCGACGGCATCAGGGCCGAAAATTCCTGGCCGGTGAAGATTACCTGATCCGGTTTGAAGCCAAGTCGGCTCGCCACATTCCGGAACAGTTCAATGTCAAAACCCGTGAAAGTGCCATCGGACTGGGTAAAGGCGTAGGGCTTCGCATCGCCCATCGTGCCAACGCTGATGACGTTGGCATCGATAAGGCCGTAGGGATTATCTTCCGCCGCTTTGGCGTGCGAACCAAAAGCTGCTCCGACACACGTAATTGTAAGTGCCAATGCCCTCGCCCGGGCCGGCGACATCAGCCATTTGAGAATTCTGAACTTGCTCACGTCTTCTCTCCACTCTGAAGGTCTGTTCTTGTTGGGCCGCCTTTCAGTCGCCTCGGCTCTGGCAAGCGGCCTCTCGCGGTGTAGTGCTCCCGCAAAAGAGACCGGTTTCTACATGCTGAGACCGGTCTCTTTTGTAAGACTATCGACCGATTGACCTCCCGTCAACATTTCTTGTAGTCGTTATCCGATGACGAAAGCCCCCTCCAGAGCTCGACCCAAAACGGTCGCCGACGTTGCCCGAGCGGCAAACGTTTCGAAAGCGACGGCCGCCCGCGTGCTGGGCGGGTATGGCGTCGTCAGCGACACAGTCCGTGCCAGTGTCACGGCAGCCGCCAAGGCTCTCGATTACCGACCGAACGAACTCGCCCGCAGCATGACGACCGGCAGGTCGGACATCATTGGGGTGGTCGTCGGCGATATCGAGAATCCGTTCTTCAGTCTCGCCGTCCGAGGCATCAGCGATGCGGCGAAAGCGGCCGGCTTCAATGTCATTCTGGCGAATTCCGGCGAGAAGATCGAAGCGGAAAAGGCCGCTGTACGGCTACTGATCGGCAAGCGCGTCGACGGGCTGATTGTGACGCCTTCGGAGTCACGCGACATCACCCATCTGCGCGACATCCATCGATCCGGCCGGCCGCTTGCTCTGCTTGACCGAGCCCTGCCCGAGCTCGATGTCGACACTGTCACTGTTGACGATCGCGAGGCCGCCATACGGGCGACGCGAGTGCTGATAGACGCAGGCCATCGCAACATCGCCTATGTCACCGCGGTGGAAGGCAACGGCCACGAATACTTCGATCTGCGGCAAATCTACACGTCCTCGGTCCGGGAGCGCATCGATGGCTTCCTCGCCGCTTGCAGGGACGCCGGAATCGATCGACCTGAGCGCCACGTCCGGCTCGGCGCGACAAGCTTCGAAGCGACACGCAGGCTGGCGGACGAACTTCTTTCCGGTTCTGAACGACCTACGGCGATCCTTGCCTCCGACAGTGTGATTGCGCTGGAAATCCTCAGGGCTATTCGTCAACGCGGCATGAGGATTCCCGACGACATTTCGTTGATCACCTTTCATGATGCGGATTGGACCGGTGTGACAACTCCGCCGATCACCGTCGTAGACCAGCCGGTCTATGCACTTGGCCACACTGTCGCGGAACTGCTCATTCGCCGCCTGAAAGGCGATATTAAACCACCGGAAAGGCTGGTCCTGCGGACCGCCATCATCAACAGAGGTTCCGTGGGTCCACCACCTGTCAGGTGGTGATCTCGTTGGAGATCACGCCCACCAGGCCAAGCCGGCGCTCGGGAATGGCGAGGTCAACAAACGCTCGGCGTCCCGGTGGTGACCTTGGCCTCAAATTGCAACTTGGATAAGGTTCGTGGCATGCTGGATGCCATTCACCACGTTGCGCTGATCTGCACCGACTACGATCGGTCGCGACGGTTCTATGTCGAACTCCTGGGCCTCGATCTGATCCGGGAGGTTTATCGGGAGGAGCGGCAGTCATGGAAAGCGGATCTGCGGATCGGGTCTGTCCAGCTGGAATTGTTCTCCTTCCCTGCGCCAGTGATGCGGCCGTCCCATCCGGAGGCGACAGGTCTGAGACATCTGGCATTTGCCGTTGCCAATCTTGACCCCGTAATTCACCGCCTGGAAAGCGCCGGCGTTGCCGTTGAGCCAATCCGGATCGACCAATATACCGGGCAACGATTTACCTTTTTCAACGACCCGGATCGATTGCCGCTGGAACTCTACGAGGCGCTATAAAGGTCCGCTCTCGTTGCTACGCGTGGAGGCGCGAACGCCGAAATCAGCCAACCCGGGTTAGATCGAGAGGCTCCGCCGCTTGTCAACAGGCCGGGCGCTCTGCGCCTTGTTCACGCAACCGGGGCGCCAATCTCTGGTCCCAAAAGGTGCCGTGTCGTCTCGACGCAATCGCAAAGGATCCGCTGCAATGTGAACGGCGGTGGGCCGTTCTGATCAAAAAAATGGCTAGCAGCAGAATCGGGCATTGAGCAATCCCAGGTCCTGCCGTGCCGGGCCGGAGGCGCGACCCTTTGACGTATTCGTCCTCTGCTTTAAGATTTTATGAATCGGCGATTGAGCTGTGCTGCAGGTCCGATCACTGCCAATCTTCATCAGTCAGATCGCTTGGCCGTGCCGTTACAAAGCTCGTGCCGCTGTTGATGCGGCCTGACTACATGCATCGTCTTCCTGCCCGGTTGGATCGTCAGGGACGATTTCATCGAAAATGGCGGACCAATTCCACTTTGTCTTGCCGACTGAATCTTCCGATGCCATGGTCGTCAGACGTTTGAGTTTTCGTGCCGCAGAGCCAAAACGAGCTTCTATCGCGGCTCCGGAAGGGGGCGCAGCTTCGACCGGATTGTTCTCGTGTCCAGCGTCCTGCGGATGGGCCGTGCTGAGCGCTGGGGCAGGATGATCTTCGGAGGCGCCTGACCTGGAAGAATAGACGTCTGTGAGTGCAGGTATCGCAGCCCGCGGCAGCAGTTCCGCCGCCGGAACATCGGGGGGATTGGACTGTGAGAACCGCTCCATTGCCTTGAAAGGAGCCATCGCAAAAAAGCGCAACTTGTCTGCCAGAATAGGCCCCTGCCCTTCTACCAGGATGATCATCTTATCGGCGGGCATTTGCCTGACCTCCTGCGGCATCATCAGGTCGCGTTCGCGCACCTGTTCGACTTTGGTGCGGCGATGCAGCCCCATCAGTTCGATCGTTCGGGACTCTGTCGTGTAGCGCACTGTCTTCTTACCCAGCCCCCTTGAAACGCTCTCGGCCGTGACCTGATCGTTGGCGCCGAGCACAAGCTGATAACCGCAATTGCCCATAAGCGAATGGCGGGCGGTTTCGCCGTAGATCTCATCGAAGTTCTTGATGTCCTGGATGATGAAGGCCATCTTTATGTTGTAGCCGGCCACATAGGGAAGCTTGCTGGTGATCTCCGTGACCTTTCTCAGCTGCCGAAACTCGTCCAGCAGAAAGTAGATGGGCAGCGAGTTCGGCTCCTGCCTGAGCAGCAGCGTGTCGAGCGTCTGTTGCACAAAAAGCGATAGCAACGGCTTCAGCATCGCCACGTCGGTGATGTTGGGCGCCAGATAGATCGAGATCGGCCGATGCTTCAGCGCACGAAGATCCATGTCGGTGACGTTGGTGGCGGCGACCACGCGCTCGTTGCGAAAGGGCCGCAGAGCCTTCTGCACGTCGAGCAGCGCGGAGGCGGCGGCGCGCTCCGACAGCGCGATATAGGCGTTGAAGCTTTCGAGCGTGAAACGCGACAGGTTCGGCTCCTTTTCCTTAATGAGGGTCATCAGGGCCTGGAGATCGACGCCGCTGTTGAAGAATGAAGTCACCTCGCCAAGATCGCGGCGGCCGCGGTAGAAGTCGCTCTCGTTCACGTAGCTGATGGCGCCAGCCAGTACCAGCTGTGCGGTCGCCTGCCAGATCGCGTTCTCGGAATCGGCACTCTCCGGGACGAGAATGCTCGCTATGTTGAGGATGTCCGTTGTGCGATCGCCCCGGTCGGGCCGGATGAAGTCGAGCGGATTGTAACGATGTGTTCTTTCGCTACCCGGGGCAAACAGGAACACCTGGTTTCCTTTTGCCTTGCGATACCCCGCCGTGGAACGGAAGATTTCGCCCTTGAGGTCGGTCACGATCATCGACCCCTGGTGGGTGAGTGCATTTGGAATGACGTAGCCGGTTCCCTTCCCCGAGCGCGTCGGACCGATCACCAGATGGTGGCGCTCGTCATGAACGCGAAGCACATGGCGGCCGTAGCGCCCCAGAATGTGTCCGTGGCGCCGGAACCACCGGCCACGCCGTAGCGAAGTCGCGTTTTGAAAACGAGCATTGCCAAGCGGTTCAGAAACACGTTTCAAACCGAGATAGCAGATCGCTGCGGCGACAAGGATCGAGACTGCGGCTGCGCACAGACTGATCCGCTGCAAGACGGCATTATGTGGGTAACGGGCAAGCTGCTGGAGTGCCGCGAACGGATTGGTTGTTGCCGTGACCTGCAGGATACGGCCGTCTCCGTACAGCAGCTGTAGCGACAGGCCGTAGACAAGCAGCCAGACGACAAAGCCAATCGCGAGGCAGAAAACGAGATAGGCGATGCGCAGCGTGCCAGTCATGATCGGTTCATTTTGGAGAAATAGATTTCCGACACGCCGCGCCGTCCGCCATCGCGCCTCAGCTGGACGACGATCGGGATGACGCTGCGAATGTAGGAGATAAGGTCGGCCTTTGAGTAAGCTGCCGACACTCCCGATTGCATCACCATCATGGCGAGCTGCTCATAGGCCCCGCCAGGCGTGTCGGCGTGGACTGTTGACATCGAGCCTGGATGGCCCGTGTTGATGGCACGCAAGAACGAGAACGCCTCGACTCCCCTCACCTCGCCAACGAACAGCCGGTCCGGGCGCATGCGCAGCGATGCCTCGAGCAGGTTCTGGATCGTGACATTCGCCGTGCCCTGATCGCCTTTGGATGAAAGCAGGTGAACGGTGTTGCGCTGTGGAGGAAACAGCTCGCGCGTGTCTTCCAGCGTGATCAGGCGCTCGCGCTCGTGAATGGCCTTGAGGCAGGCGTTCATGAATGTGGTCTTGCCGCTCGAAGTGCCACCACTGATCAGGATGGAGACGCGGCCGAGAATGGCGGTACGGACAAAGCCATAGGCGTCGTCCTTGCGCAAGAGCTCTATCAAGCCGCGATCGGCATCGTTCATGCCGCTGATCGCAACCGAAACCTTATCGAATGCGCCGGCGTTGCGATAATCCTCAAGCGTGAACTGGCCCACGACTTGTTTGCGGATTGAAACCGCGCCCCCCTGGGGCGCTGCCGGCGGCAGCACGAACTGGATTCGCTCTCCGGTGGGAAGTGCTGCGCTGAGGATCGGATTGGCGGGACCGATAAACTGATTGGTGGCGGCCGCTACCCGTTCACCCATGTGGACGATCTCGGAGGCGGTGAGGTTTGGAACATGATGGTATTCCATGTGGTCGGCACCAAGCCGCTCGACATAGACATGGCCAGGTTTGTTGATCGAGATCTCCACGACTTGTGGATCTGTCAGCAGCGGCTTGAGCGGTTCGAGAGACCGGTCAAGGAAATAGTGCCGGTCATTGGGGTCAGTTGAAGCCGCGCTCATGGCGAATTTCCTCCAATGCCTCTGCGACCGGGTCATCATAGATGGCGGAAAAATCGAGGTCCTGGCGCACGAAAACGAAAATCCGCTCGCCTTGCGGCACGCTGATCGTGGGCGGGATTTTCAGGCTCTCGCCAAGCGCCTGATTGGCCATGTCCGAGAACGTCTGGGCGATGGTCGAGCGTGCGATATCCTCGGCGCGCTTTGCCTCGTCGCTGCCGCCGGTAGCGGCCTGGCTACCATAGCCGGTCAGATAGCTGGCGCCGCCGCCCACGATGGAAAGCAGGATGGCCGCACCGAAGCGCTCCCGAAACTTGGTGTCAACGCGGCCGGTAAGCCCGGAGCGACCAAGACTGTCGGCGCCGATGGAGTTCAGGCGGACACTGACACCGTCATCGCGAAGCAATCGCGTCCAGATGACGAAGATCCGCCTCTGGCCGCGGGTGATTTCGGACTGGTATTCGCCGATCAGCCGCGTGCCAGTCGGGATAAGAAGGCGCCGGCCGTCGAACGAATAGACGTCATCGGCGACGATGGCGCGGATCTGACCCGGAAGGTCGCTGACGATCGCCGTCTCGAGAATGCCGCGAATGAGCGTGCCTTCCCCAATCAAAGCATCGATGCGGGCGATCTTCGTGGCCCGGGCCGAGCGATCGCCGATGCTGGCCGCTGCCGAGAGGAACTTGCTGTTGCGGTCTTCGCCGGCAACGGCGCGCGTCTGCATGTTCTCGGTCGCCGCGCCTTTGTCTTCCTCGATGGAACCCTTCTCGTCGAAGACGATCATTTTGGAACGAAAGCGTTTGGGAAACTCATCGTCGGGGGCTGCGGCACGTTCAGGAGCAGACAAAGGCGCTGGCGGCGGCGGAACTTCAAAAGGCGTCGCCTCAGGACTTGGCCCTGCTGCGGGCGGTGGCGGCGGCAATTCGATCACTTCGGGCGCGGTGGGCTTGGCGGGCTGTTCTCGCTCACGCATGAACGAAGGCGGCCGGAAACCCGTGGTCGAGAATTCCTCGTCGCCAGTAGGCGCGTGGCCCTGCGACGGTTGACGCCCAGCCAAGGTAAAATAGCCCGCGACAAGGCCCAAAAGGATCAGGCCGACGCCACCGGCAAGGTGCTTGCGCCGCATGGAGCGATCGGCAACAGCGGGATCGTCATTGCCGGCCAAAGCCTCTAGTTCGGCACTTCGCTGGATCAATTCCCGCTCCTCCCGCGGACCTTCGCCTTGTCGTCTTGCACTGGAGACAGCACATTGGAATCGGGCGCGCCGAAGTCGGGCTTTCGCAGATTGAAGATGCACAGCCACTGATTGCCGTCGCGCAGCGTGAATTGGGCGGCCACACCGTCGACCACGATGTACTCGCCCTCCTTACGAAAGTTCCTCAGCGTCTCCGAGAAGTCGGAATTGACAGCGAAGATCGCAGGGGCGCGCCGGCCGAAGCGGAAGAAAGTCTTGATGCCGTCATCGAAGAGCAAGGATGGCTTCAGCCGCTCATCGCCGGAAAATGAATAGTCGATGTTGACATTAGCTTTGTCGATGGCGGCGATGTTGGGCCAAGCCGCGCGCTGTTCGGCTTCGCTCCTCAGCGCGGCGTCGCGGTCCTTCTCCGGATACGCGAAACGGATGCCGAACACCTGCCTGCCTCCAGCGGACGCATTGTCATGCAATTCCAGAAAGTAGATGCGCCTGCTGGTCACGACATTCATGTTCGTTGTGACGTTCCTGGCGACCGGCTTGACGAAAAGGACGTTGCCCTTCGCCGCCGGAACGACCTGCCAGCTTTCGCTGTCGCCGAGCGATATGGTTTCGAACTTCTCGTCTTCGTCGAAGACGATCATTGTCGATATCCCATAGGTGGCAAAGACTTGGACAACGTTGTTTTCCTGATAGGTGACGCTGGTGATGCGGGCGTCCAGGCGACCGCCCTTGGGCGTCTGCGCGGCCAGCGCCGGGCAGGTGCACTGGACCAGGATCAGATATGCGACCACGACCAGACCGCGTGCCATCATTCGACGCCCAATGTCACCGTTTCCTGGTCGCGACGGTAGCTGTAGACTTGGAAGCCGAGCGGATTTTCGAAGCGCCATTCGTTCTTGAGCGGACTCTCGGTGTAGCGAAATCGCACCACCGAAATCCAATGCCTGTCGATCGCTTCGGTCTCGCTCTTTTCGGTGGTCGAGAAGCGCACGATCGCCGTGCTGCCGTTGGGAAAACTGACGGACTTGATATCGACAAGGACGCGCTTCAGCCGCCCATATACTTTCGCCGGATTTTGCGCGTTGGCGGCGCTGAACTGCATCTGCAGGTCGCGCGCCGCCTCGCCAGTCGACAAGAGCGCCGCGATCCCGAAATATTCATCGATTGCAAAAGGATCATATCCCTCGCGGTTGCGAATGTAGCGAACGACATTGGCCTGGGTGACAGCCTCCTCATCGCTCAGATCAGAGCTCCGCGTCAGTCCCGACTTGACCTCGATGTAGCCAGTGTTCTTGTCGACCTCGACCAGATAGGGCTCGAAACTCTTCAGCGGCAGCATCAGCACCAGCGCCAGCAACGCAAGGGCTGCGATGGCGGCAAATACCAGCGTGCACAACCACGCGATGCGGCTGGAGCGTTTGGCGCTCTTGAAGATCTCGTGCTCCCAGACGTCACCGTCCTGGAAATAGGATCGCAGCTTTTCGTCGAAGGATTCTGCCATTGGACGTCGCGGATCGTTGGAGGATAATTCTGTTGCGTTTTGGTGTTATCGCGTCTGCGCGTTGGCGCTGATGGCGCGCTGCATGGCCTCGCGCGACAGCGTTTGAGGGCTGCGCAGTCTGGCCTGCACACGATTGACCGCGGCCTGCATTTGCCTGGCCGAGCCGGCGACAGCGGCGCGCCCGGACAGGATGCCATGGCCGGTGAGGGCTCGTGAACGCTGACCGACCGGCATTGCGAGCCCGCCGACGATGCCTTGTGCCAGCGACTGGATCTGGAAGAGAACGAAGCTGCCGGCCAGGCACAACATCACGAAGGCTGCAAGATCGCTGAGCTTCAGCTCGCGATTGCCCGAGATCTGGTTGATTTTGGTCAGTTCCGGCGCCATCGCCGCAATCAGGAAGGCGGCGATCACGTAGACGAACAGGGGGATAAGCGCGTAGAGCAGGGACTGGTTCAACCATCCCATCGCATAGTTGCGCGTCACATCGAAGAACATGCAGGCGATGAAGATCGGAGCAGTGCCAAGCAGAACCCACAGGATCACCTTGGCCAGCACCAGGATGCCCAGCGCGACGGAGACGAACAGCCCGGCAAAGGCCATGATGATCATGCCGATCAAGGCGGGCAGTACGGAGAAATAGCCGGCCTGTTCGGAAAATGTCGACGCCGCCAGGTTGGCGGTCTGCCAGATCTCCGACAGGCCATTGCTCGGTTCCGTCACCCCGGTGCCCGATGCGGCCAGTATGGCGCGCCCCGCCGCCTCCGGGACCTTGGTGATCCAGACATAGACCAGAGTCTGGAAATGCGACCAGGTGCTGACCAGAACGAGGATCACCATGACGCGGGCGATGCGGCCAACGATCTCGGCGGCGCTGACCTTCGACGTTCCCAGAACCAGTTGCGCTCCGTAGAACAGCACGACCAGCATGAACAAAAGACGAAGCAGCGGCTCGATGTCTCTGCTCAGAACCTGAAATGCGCGCTCGGAGAAATTCTCGCCGGAAGCATCGATGCGCTGCAGCAGTTCGCCGATGAAATTGTCCACGTTCGCCCTATTCAGATCGAGAAGGAAGCTCGCCGATTATTGCCCATGCCGCCGGACTGTCGGGGTTGACCGCCCGCATCGGCCCGCATTCAAGATCGGCGCCCTGCGCCGCATAGGCCGTCTCAAGGGCCGGCCGTTTGCAGGGCGCGGATTTCTCCTTTGGCGTGCCGCACCCGGCAAGCAGCAGCGCCAGGAGGCTCACCGCGATCGGTCCGTTCCGGCTTCGTATCATTCGTAGGTCAGCGCCTTCTTGGTGTTCGAGATATCGGTTAGCCGGCGCTGGTTCTCGGCCTGCAATGCCTGGACGGCACCGTTCATGACGCCGATCATTTCGTTCAGCGTCAGTCCGGTCTGGACCTGTAATTGTGTGTTCTGGTCGATCGAGCCCTTGATGTCCTGAGCCTGGCCGATCCCCTGCCCGGCGCGCTCGAGCGCGGCACGCCGCGTTTCGACAGCCTGTCGCGAGCCTGTGATCAGCGCCGACACGCCGAGCACCGTCTTGACCATTTCCTGGTAGGATTTGTCGCTGGCGAAAGAGCTCTGCTCTTTGCCTGACAGTGATTTCACCAGCTGCATGCCGTTGATGAACATGGTCGCCGCTTTGGCGATTTCCGGGCCCATGGAGCCAAAATCCGGTACGCCGTTTTGAAGCAGGCTATCGAAAGACGGTATCGAGGAGACGCTGAAACCGTCGCCGATCGCCAGGTCCTTGAGCGACCCGGCGTCGCTGCCGCGGTTGCCGGTGACCGCCTGCAGGGTCTTTTCGACGGTGGTCAAGATATCCTTGTTGGTGTCCAGGATTTTCGCCGTCTTGTCGGCGGTGTCCTTGGCGACGGCATAATTCGTCCTGTCGATCACCGCAATATCGGCTTTGGCCGGCGTGATGATCGCAGCCGCGGTTACAAATGCTAGAGTCCGTATCATTGGAGACCTCCTTTGTTGGGCTTGAGAAGCAGCTCGACGTCCCGTTCGAGCTTCTGCACGCAGGCTTGCGCTTGGCTGCTCCAGATCAGACCGGCGCGCGCATCGCAAAAGCCGGTTGTCTGATCATCGGGCTTCGGATGGCTGCCCGAACGGCTGGCCCCCGAAAGCTCGCTGAGCGTCACCGCGTTGTTCGAATTGACCAGGTCGGCAAAACTGGCGCCGAGTTGGATCAGCCGGTTCAGCATTTCGAGATTGGCGTTGCGCGTGCCGGAATTCTGGTCCCAGCTGTCTTGAACCGTGCCGGTGGCAGCCGTGCCGAGCTGCTGATACCAGGACGCGACATCGCCTGAGCCGGCGCCGACCGCACTGGTCAGCCCCATGGCATTCAAGGTCGCGGTGCGCATGCCGTCATAGGCGGAGCCAGTGCCGCCATAGTTCAACGGAATGCCGGACTTGTCTGAGCCGCCAAAGGCCGGCAGCCACCTCTGCGTTATCGCCGCGACATAGCCCTGCGTCTCTCTGAATGGCGGGATGCCGCCGTACTTTTCGACGTTGCCGGCACCTGCGTTATACGCGGCCAGCGCAAGCGAGGCGTTTCCATTGAAGCGTCTGAGCTGCTGCTTGAAGTAACGCGCCCCGCCACGCAGGTTCTGCTCGATGCTGTTTGCATCGACGCCAAGCTCGGTGGCGGTTCCCGGCATCAGCTGTGCCAGCCCGATAGCGCCAGCGCTCGATCTTGCGCAGGGGTTGAACCTGCTCTCCTGGTAGACCAGGGCAAGAAACTGGTTCTCGTTGACGCCCTCCTCGCGGGCGACGCGGCGAACGAGGCCAGCGATGGACGGATTGGCGTTCGCCGCGGCAACCGGATCGTCCTTGCGGCCTGGCCGATACATCGCGCAGGTGACGCTTTGATCGACGCTGTAGCGGTCGCGATCGGCCTTCTCGATCGCCGTGACATTGCCGTTGCGATCCTTTCGCCGTTCGAGCACCGAGCCGTCGATGATCGCCACATCGGCGGCCGAGGGCGAGGCAAGAAGCAGCAGAAGCAGGGGAAGACGCCGCATCATATGGAAGCCTCCCAGCCACAGAATTCCGCCAACCACAGCCCGGGGGCGTCACCCAGGCGCGCTCGCAAGGCCGCGCATGCCTCGACGGTCTCCTTGCGGCCCGACAGGATCTTGAGGATGTCGGGCATGGTCGAGAGATCGAGGCGGGCAATGACGGAATCGTTGCCGTGCTTGATGAGGAAGGTGCGCCGCTCCGGTGGCGTGTTCCTGACAAAGGTGAACTCCTTGGCGGTCAGCCCGAAGCGGCCGACATAGCTCTCCTCATCGGCGCGCGGATTGGGAAAGTGCAGGTTGGTCGAGGACTGCTCGATGAGGGTGTGCGACTGTGGCGCCTTGGCGATATCGGCTGCCGACTGCGTTCCGAAGCCGACGATCCCGTTCAGTTTGCGGATCGTCTTCATCTTGTCGACGATGTAGCCGGAGAAAGCCTTGTCCTGCAGAAGCTTCCAGCCCTCGTCCATGAAGATCAGGACAGGATCCCCGGTCAGCAGTTCTTCGAGACGGTGATAGAGATACATCAGTGCAGGCGTGCGCGCCTCGGCATTGTCCAGCACATGCGTCATGTCGAAACCGAAGATGCGGCTGCCGGAGAAGGACAGCACGTCGCGCGGCGCATTGAACAGCCAAGCCTTCTCCCCCTCGAACCAGGGCCTGAGGCGGGACTGGAGATCGTTGGCGTTGGAGCGCGATCGTCCCATCAGCAGAGCCGACAGGTTGGCGAACGTGCGCTGTGGCGCCGGCACCTGGCAGATGCGGGCGATCGCGCCTTCAAGCGTGTGCTCTTCCTCCTGCGAGAAGCCGCGGCCGTCGGCGGGTTGCAGCATCGACTTGATCAGCCGCAGCAGGAATTCGCGGTTGGCCGGCGTATTTTCCATCTGCAGCGGGTTGAATCCGGTGGGGACGCCAGGCTCCAGCACTTCATAATTTCCACCCACCGCGCGAATGAAGATCTCGGCACCGCGGTCTTTGTCGAAGAAGACCGCGCGGGGCTCAGGCGAGATGCGAAGCGCCTGCGCGAGCAGGAAGCTGAGCACCACGGTCTTGCCCGAACCGGTCGGCCCAGTGACCAGGAAATGGCCGATGTCGCGCTGGTGGAAGTTGAACCAGTAAGGCGTCTGCGATGTCGTCTCCAGGATCGCAATCGGCAAGCCCCAGTGATTGCCCGTGGCCCTGCCGGTCGCGAAATTGTGCATGGAGGAAAAGCCGGCGAAATTGGCGCTCGACAGCATGGAAGAACGCGCGATGTAGCTGTGGTTGCCCGGCAGCTGTGCCCAGAATGAGGCCTCCATATTGAGGTCTTCGCGCAGCCAGGGGATGTTCATGTCGGTGAGGCAGGCGCCGAGTTCGGAGACGGATCTGTCGACGCCGGCAAGGTCGCGCGCCAGACACAGAAGGCTGAAATGATGATAGCCGAACACCGCCTCCTGGTTGACCAGGCTGTTGAAGGCAAAGTCGATGTCGGTCTCGACCGTGCTGCCCGCTTCGTCAGACGCCTGGATCTGCCGCTGCAGTCTTGCGATCCGCTCTTGCGCGATCGGCTTGTCAGCGATGGTGAATGATTGGGTGAGGATGAATTCGTGGTTGAGCTGCAGCAGCCCGTCCAGCATGCCCGGCCCTGAAAAGGGCGGGTATTCCTTGATCGACAGCATCGCGCCGAAGCGATGCTCAGCCAATATCGGACCCTGCGCCTGCAGCGTCCTTTTGGAAAAGTGCAGCCGCGAGGTGCCGACATAGTTGCGGATCGCCATGCGCGGCAGCCGCATCGGGCCGGACGTCCCGCAGGTCAGAAGCGCGTTGAAGAACCCGCACGGCTCCGAATAAGGCTGGCCGTCGCAGTAGACGATGCCAAGCGGCCGGGCCCCATATTTCTGCAGGTCGCGCGTGAGGTTGGAGACCACTTCCTCCAGCTCGTTGATGCGCTCGTGAACCTGCTGCGTCTGGCTGTCCTTGTCACGGGTGCGGCTGAACAGGCCAGACAGGCTGTCGGCTACTGCGAGCGCGCCACGCATGCGCGAGCGCACGACGGTGAGATACAGCTCGTTTGTGAACATGCGGCGCTGCTTGAGCTCAGCCATGTAGCGTGAGTTGAGCAGATCACAGAACGGGTCCGAGAAAGAGCCGCCGATCTCCGGAACGACTTGTCTGCGGATGACGGTCGACCACAGCGAAAACCGGCTCGAGCCAAGCGCCCGGATCATGGTGTTCTGCACGCTGGCGCGCATGTTGAGTTCGGCCTGGTCCTCGGTCTGGAAGAACAGGCCGTCGAGCTTGATGACGCTGAGCAGCGCTCCGCTTTCAAGACCGATCACAGTGTTGGCGAGGTGGCGCATGTAAGGCACGTGCATGGCCACCGGTCTGTCGCGACGCCGTTCGCGTCCAAAGCCCAGTTGTTCGGCGACAACGTTGAGCATGATCAGGCTCCGTAGGAGTTGGTTTGCCAAAAAATCCTGTTTGGCGTGCGCGGTGTCCGGCGACCCGCGGTCTGGGCCAGATCAAGGATGCGCACGTCACGGCTGCAGAGCGCAAACAGGGCGAGGTAGGTGACAGGCGCGATTGCGGCTGCCCAGAAGCTGCTGGTCACCAGGAACGCGATGAGCGTGATGCCGACGATGATGTAGAAAGCATTGAGCGGAATCCCCCACATCATCGGCGGTCGGGTGAGCCCAATGACCAGAGGCGTCAGTTGCGGCCTGTCTTCGGGACGATCGCTCATCGCTCAGTTCCCGACAGCCGATATCATCTGATCGACGATCGCCGGCGCGCCGAACACCAGCCCGATGCCGATCACCACGGCGCCGGCGGTGAACCAGGACAGGCGTCCGGCGAAGGCCAGGAAGCCAAGGCCGATGACCGCAATGATGGCGAGCAGACGTCCGAACGGGCCGGTTATGAAATCGACGATCATCTGCACGGCCGTCTCGAGCGGTGCGAAGGCGCCGGAGGTCTGCGCAACGGCCGGCTCGGCAATGGCGCACAGCGATAGGCCCAGGGCCAAGGCGGCGCCAGCAATTCGAAATGTTCGTGGCCGGCGAGCGTTCGAGAAGCCTCGCTTCATGTCTTCCTCCGCTAGAATTGCAGGACGCCGCCGACCCATCGCCGCGGCTTGCCTGGAGAGTTCGTTCCGATGAGAGAAGGCGCCTTGCCGACGACGCCAGGATCGGCAGCTGTGCCGGTGCTGGTCTGCCGTTCCAGGTCTGGCAGCTTCAGCTGTCTGTTGATGACCTCGGCCACGAACCGGACCGTTTCCGGGAAGGGTGGCACACCGCCATATTGATGGATCCTCGCCTCGCCGGCGTTGTAGGCGGCTGCAACGATCAGCGGATTGCGATAGGTGGCAAACAAATCCCGCAACAGCCGCACGCCGCCATCGATGTTGTCGGCCGGATCGCAGACGTCGCCGACGCCGAGACGGGCTGCCGTCGCTGGCATCAATTGCATCGGGCCACGCGCGCCTTTGGGAGAGTTTCGGCTGCTGTCGAGGCGGCTTTCGGCCATGGCGACCGCGATCGCGAAATCACCATCGACGCCATATCTCGAGGCAGCCTGCGCGATCAGCCGTGCGATGTCTTCCGGGTTGAGGGGTGACGGCCCGCACTCGCTGCTGCCGGGAAATCCGTTGTCGGTCGAAGTGTAGTCAAATTGACTAGGATCGGCGAGGCGCCATGCGCTCGCCGTCTCCCCCGGCGGCGAAACCTCCAGGCCATTGCTGTCCGGACCCTGGGGTTGACGAATTCTGCCATCGGCGTCGAGTACATACTCTCCTGCCGCGTCCGCCCAGCGGGCACGGAAGATGCTGTCGATGGCGCTGCTCTCTCCCGCGCTCGCACTGAAAACCGGCTGGTTTTGCGGCGGTTGGCGCAGTTCATGGTTTTCCGCCGCGCGGGTCGACGAGAATGCCGAGGGCCAACCAAGCACGGCCGAAGTCAGCAGCAGGAGAAGCCGCCGGTTTGCCAATCTGGACAAGGGAGAAGCCATCGCACGTTCCATGCCACCGGATCGAAGTCTCCATAAATCGGTAGCCGACGGAAAAAAGAATGTCAAATCGATATCGTTTTCCTGTTGCGTGGAGGATCGAGAATTGGCAAGGTGGATCGAAACGACATGCTATTTGGGAGCGTCCAACATGAGAGCCAGCGTCGGCGGCGGTTTCGCCATTTGCCTGGCGTCATTGGTGCCGGCCATCGCGGCCGGACCCGTCGATCAGGCCTACATCAGGTCACTCGCCGCGCCGGGAAAGACCGTCCTGGTGGTGGAATATTACGATGGCCTAGGGAGCCTCGCCGAGCGCAAGGGCTTCGCGTCGACCAGCGGCTTCAAGGCCGTCTCGCCGACCGACTTCCGCATCGATGCAAACACGGTGATCCACCTCTATGGCATCGAGCCCTGTGAGGGCGATCTGGTCAACCGCCGCGAGAATTTCTCAGGAGCCTGCGCCGACTATGCCAGGAAGGGGCTGGAGACGCTGTTGCAGTCGCCGAAGGTGATCTTCTGCCGCGCCTTCGTCAGCGAAGCGAACGCGCCGCGCCAGGATGCGACCTGCTACGGTTACTACAACTACCCCGGTACCCTCGACACGGTCGACATGGTGGAGGAGCAACTGGTTTCGACCGGGACGCACCGGATCGCCAGAAAACCTGATGGCACGCCGGTGCGAAAGGATCTCGCGGAAGCAGAGAAGATCGGTCGTGGCGGTTATGGCATGTGGGCCGATCCCAGGATCAAGGGGCAAGCGCAATGAGGAGCGTTCGTATTCTCCTGGCCGTCACGCTCGCAGCGGCTCCTGCAAGGGCCGCGGCACCCGGATATTTCGACCTGCGAGCGGGCGTGACGCTCGAGAGTGGCGACAGCTGGGTCGAAGCCGGCACAAAGTACCGTCTGTACGGTACCCAGGCGTGCCTCCGCGGAACTTTTTACACCGATGCCGCCGCCCACCGAGCCGATTGTGGTGAAGCTTCGCTCGCGGTGTTCGCTGCCTTCATCGCCGATACCAGGCCTGAATGCGCGCCAGTCGTAAGGGTTGGCGACACCTTGCATGTTGCCTGTTTCGTCATGATCGGAGGCGATCGGGTTGATCTTGGCAGCCTCATGATCACAAGCGGATTTGCCTTCGCTGCATTGCGCGCTGACGGCTTGCCTTATCACGCCGGCTACGCCGTCGCCGAGCAGGCGGCGCGCGACAGACACGCCGGGCTGTGGCAGTTCAAGGACGTTCAGCATCCAGCGATCCTGCTTGGCCAGGCTGCCGGCGCAACGGCGTCGCGTCCATGAGTCCGAGACATTTGCTTTGGGCGCTGACCGGGCTGGCTTGCTTTTGCCTCCCCTCTTCTTTGCCAGGCGCTGACATTGCCAGAGCTGCTGGTGGGAGGCCAGGTGACGAGGCTGTTTCCCTGACTGCCGGGCAATCTTCAAAGTCGATTGCGGGCCGTGCCGGCGTGATCGACGGCCGCACCTTGTGGTTTCCTCGATCGGCTCAGCAAGTTCGCCTTGCTGGCGTAGACACCTGCGAATTGCCGCAATGGGCCTTCGATCCAAAGCGCCGCGGCGAAAGTGCTATTCTCAAGCCGGTACCGTGCGGTCCGCTGGCTAAGGCCTGGCTGAAGCGGATGGTCGGCGACAGACAAGTTGTCTGCCTGAGCGCGTTTCGTGGCGGTGCGCTCAGAGGCAGGTGTGTCGTCGACGGACACGACCTTGCCGTGGAGATGCTGCGCGTCGGCTGGGCGCGGGTTGAGACCGGCTCCCCGGTCCACTCGCAATATTTGAAGTGGCAACGCTACGCCATGTCAGCGCGCTATGGAATGTGGGCGACATACGTCCTCGACATGGATGAATGGCGCGCCAAGGCCGTCGACAGGGGTTTGGACCGAAAACCAGTCGCGGATTCTAATCTGCTTGCCGAGCGGCGATATGAGATCACACCGCCTTTTGTAGAGGCCAGAAGGCGCGCTTCCCGCTCGGTACGGTAGCGCCGCCGACCGTCCCCGCCGGCTCAGCAACGGCGAAAATAGCTGGTCTAGCGATTTTCCCTTTAGGTGTAGCGCCAGCAACCGGACGCCGGCCATTGAAGCGGGTGGCACTACGGCTTTGGATCATATCAGGGACGTCACGGGGCTTTTCTCCGCAGAAAACCGGCGATGTCCGGCTGGAATTCCCTGACGCTGGCTTCGACTTCGGCGACCTCTGCAGGCTGCAAATGCATCTTCCGCGCCAGGATTGCAGCGATCAGGTAAAGGATTTTCTGCTCGGCCTCGCAGCTTTCGACGGCCTTCCGCTGGATCAATCGCCGCCGGGCAGATCGTTCAAGAAGCCGGCTTACAACCAGACCCAGCCAGGCCGTAGCGGACAGCAGGTTTAAACGGCTGGCGCTTCTTTTCCGGGAGAACCTGTCAACGGCGGCCATGAGCCGCCGGTGGCGTTCGATGCAACGCTGCATCCCGGTGGCGGGATTTGCGATCTTGGCGCGGCCGACGCCTGAAGCGTTTGGTGGAAATCCATCAACGCCCTTGAGCGGTCGGCGCGGGGCGGCGGCATCCCGAGCGTGCCTTTGTCCCGTCATCGTTCCCAATTCGACCTGAACAGATTGGCGCCAGAAGCGGCCAGGGTGGCCGAGATCCTTGCATGCCAGCTTTGGATCTGCTCTGGCCGGCATGTGATGAGCGACATCCTTCCTCCGGGCCGGCAGCGCGTGAAGGATAGCGCAACCAGGTCTCGGCGCTGCACTAAAGTTAAATGAAATGATGTTAACGGCCAGAAACATATTGTTCGTATATTGATTATTACGGCATTTCCTTCACCAGTCTTGCGCGCAGTGCAGTGGCTCGGGAAGAATGCGTGCTTTGCACATCGAGTTTGGAACGGGGAAATTCGCTCTCTAAGAGAGCTCAAGACTGCAGTTTGTTGCCCAGCTTTGAGAACACCGTGTACCAGAAGCGATAGTCCTCCTCGCGCCCGTCGAACTTCGCAGTCAGCGCGCACCATGCCGCGGCGGTCGCCGCGTCAGGGCCGTAGAGTTCGATCGTTGCCTCTACTGTTGCTGCTGGATCGGCCAATTCCCACAGCGTCAATCTGCCGTAGCCGGCGCCGCAATCGTAGGAGTGGATTTTTGGCATGCCAAGGCCTCCCGCGGGTCGGTCCGGCAGGGGCAGCTTTGCGCTGCGAGGCCGGACGTTGGGAACCCACCTGGAGTGAGCCACGATCCTGAGCGGTTACGCCCATGACGTTTCGTCGTGTCGTCCCTGGCCTTCGACAGGCTTCGCAAGAAGTACTCGCGGAAGCTGGCGCAGATGCAATTTATTGCAGAGCCTTCCTGTGAAGACAACCGGTCTGCGCGCGCGACTTTGCCTGCGCTTTTGGCGACCAGCGACGAGACTGGGGCTTTGCACCAGCGATGCTTGATTCTGAGGCGTGCAAAGGGGCCACTGGTCGGATGATCTGCGAGGCGCTCGACGCTGATGAGGGCAACACTCGCTCTTGCGCGATTGGCGTGGGGCTAGCTCGTTGAGTACGATTTCGTGCCCACCAAAAAGCAACGTCCATGCTTTGTCCTTGGCAAGTTGCCCGGCTGCCCCCACGGGATTGCCGGCCGCTTCACGCCCCTATGTCGCACTTATCGTAAGCTCGATGGCCACAAGGCTGGGGCGCGAAGATCCTGGGGGCCAAACGGGTCGATGAGCACGGCTGAGCCGATTTAGGGTCAAGCCGGACGATATGACTTTTCCGCTCGAACACTTGTTGTCGGACTTAAGTCTGACAGGACAACGCAATGGTCCCGCTATCCAAAGCGTCTGGAACCAGCCTTGCTCGGGAATGTTGTCGCTGCGAAAGCGGGGCGATTCCAAATGGACGGCAGTCGCGGTTGTTGCTCGCCACGGTCTTGCGACCGCATTCAGCCTCATCGTTGGGTATGGTCCTCGGCTGATGACGAGGTGGTGTGCGTAGTTCTTTAGCAAGCAGGGAAACGACATGAACAGATTGATTTGGATAATCGGAGCGGTCGTCGTGGTTATCGCGATCCTGAGCTTTCTTGGTCTTCGGTAAAGCGATGATAGTTCTGCAAACCCACTCCCAGGCAGAGAACGACATTCCTGAACGCAAAGCTCTACAGCCAACGAGGCGGAGGGCCGTCGAGCCCTACGATGGCGGCCAGCCCGCGTCTTCTATTCCATCCGAAGAAAAGAGTTTTCGGGTCATGCTCCTGTCTCGGGAAACCGGCATCGACACCGATGAAGCGCGGCGCCTTGTCGATAGCATTGAAATGGATGGAGCCGCGCTATTCGATGCTGCCCGGCGAACCAAGCAATCAGCGCTCAAACCTTAAAACCAGCACCAAGCGCCTCGATGGAGAAAGCCATGCTGCTAGCCGTTGAGCCACCGATCCTGCCTAGGCGACAGTCGGGCTATACCCGCCCTGCATGGTAGGTGTGTTCGGCGACGACCCGCGAGGAGGCGGCCCCCGAAGCTCGCGAGTTTAGGCCCGCCGCCCTCGGAACGTCCTACGCGGGTGTCTTCGATGGTGCGGCAACGGCCGAATTGGTGACAAGGACGGTCGGTCGCAATGCAGGCGTCTCACTTATTTGGCTTGCTTGCTCCAGCTGGCCGATCCCTAAATTCTTCGGGATGCCGTCCGCCAGCGCGCCAGGCTCTGACCAGAATGCTCAATCATTGCTTGGTCAACACGCCGGTATAGGTCTTTCCGGCAAGCGACAACGTTTCGGCCAGGGTGCCATCGGGCAGCATCTGAAAACTGACGTCCGCGCCATTTGGAAAACGGCCAAGCCTCAACGTATTCCCTACGATCTTCCCTGCGCCGGCTGCCTCGCCCGGATTGTTATCGTCCAGAACTCCCCAAGCGTAGTTGACGGTCACCTTTCCGTTCGAGGAAACGGATTGAACATCGAGCCTTCCTTCAGATGTGCTCTCCAATCGGCCAACCCAACTGCCCGAAAAGACGGCATACTTTGCCGGAACGTCTTTTCCAGGAGGAGTGATTGTCGGCGATTGAACCATCGTTGCAGGGCCAGGTGGAACAGCCGGGCTTGATGCTGGTTCAACAGTGACGGATTGCCGAGGTTCTTGAGGCGATTGGCATGCTGCTAAGGCAAGTGCCGCGAAGGCAAGCATGAGGTTCCGCATCTCGTTCTCCAGTGTCCCCGATGAATGAGCAGATGATGAAACACCGGTTGCCCCAACTCAAGCGGTCCTAACTTCAAGCTCGGTGAGAGCCCGTCGCCAATCGTAGATCGCCTCTGGAAGCGCGGCGATAGTCAGAAAGTTCCATGTCTCACTCGGGGCCGGAGCCGAGGCATACCGCCGAGCCTGATTGGTCGCTGCGTTGCTGGACGGCCGTTAGCCTGCAGGATTCGGCCAGCCATGGTGCAGGCCACAACACCCTAGGCACAAGTCCGCGCCTCTAGGCACAAAAGACGATACCTATCCGAGTTCGTGGATAGTGACGCCCGGCACGATCGTCTTCGCGATCTCGCACAGGTGCTGGTGGTGCGTGAGATAGATCACCTGGCCGGCATCCGCCATTTGACCAAACAACCTGAAAACCTCCTCTGAGCGGACGTGGTCGAAGGTCTCCATGATGTCGTCGGCGATGAAAGGGACCGAGGGGCGGAACTGCGCGAATTCATAATAGCCGGCAAGCCTGAGCGCCAAATAGAGCTGAAAGCGCGCGCCTTTTGACAGCGCCTCGGTCACTTTCGACTGCCCGTCGCTCTGCAGGGCGATAAGGACTTCGCCACCTTTCACCGGTTGGGTTGTGAGCCCCGAGTAGCGCCCGCGCGTCATCAGCGCGAATGCGTCGGAGGCCCGCGCCATCATCCCGGAGCGATGGCGCTCGCGATAGACGCGCAAAGCATTCCCGGCCGACATCACGCCCAGTTTCAATTCGATGTAGCGGACCGCCTTATCCTCGATTTCCAGCAGGACCGTGCGTCGTTCGGCGTCTATGCGCGCAACGGCGCTGTCGCCACCGATGGCGTCGAGCTTGTCGCCCGCCCGCGTTTGCCGGATCAGCTGTTGCTGGATTGCTTCGTCAAGCTGCTGAAGCCGCTGCTCCCCTTCCGCTTTCTCGATTGCCATGCCGTCGAAATCGAGCGTATCGAGGATCGAACGTGCCTGCTCGAAACCCTCCACGCCGAGTTCGGCTGCCAGGTGGTCCTCAAGTTCGGTGACTGTCGCGTGCAGACGATCGCGCTCACGCAACAGCTCGTCGCGTTCCACCACTTCAGCAACCGTCGCTACCGCAAATGCACTCAGGACCTCGTTCTTGCGTCGGTCATGCGCCGAAATGTCAGCGTCAAGGATCTCACGACCGTCCAGGAGGCGTTGCAAATCAGCAGCGAGATTTGCCTTCGCCTCGCGCGCTCGATCGGCACGCGCCAAGCGCTCAGCCAGCCCGATCGCCAATTGTTCTGGCTCTTCGTCGTTCGCCGGCTCGCCCGCTTCAGCTGCTACCGCCGCAACATCGAGCACGAAATTGTCGCGGTCGGCCTGCATCTTCTCGATGCGCAGTTGCATCGCGTCGCGCTCCTGCAGGCTCCTGGACAGCTCACTCAGTTGGTCGAGAACGGTGCCGACACCCGCTGCGGAAAGCCCGTTCTCGAGCCAGGTGCCTCTCAGCGCCTCGACAATGCCGGCCAGCCACTCTTCCTCGCGGCGCTCTGTCACGTCCACAGCCCGTCGCCGGGTGGCGAGCTCTTCCTGTCTGGCGCCTACTGTCTTGAGCGCCTCGGCATATTCGGCATCCACCTTGCGCTGCCGGTCGAGAAACGACTCGGCGACAGCCATGATCGCCTCGAGGCTGTCGCCGCTATCCGGACCGATGCCGACGCTCTCCAGCGCCTTGGTGAGTTCCAGCCTCAGCCGCGCCTCGTCGTCGGTCGCCCGCCCAACCTTCTTGGCGGCGAGTTCGATCTCCTGCCGGGCCGCGAGCGCATCGGCGCGGGCCGAAGTGCGATCCTCCATCGATTCGATGAGGCTGTCGAGCGATGCCCCCAGACCTTCGCCAAGCAGGTCGCTGGCTGCCGCGCGCATCTGCGACAATGCGGCGTTCGCCTCCATGTCGGTCTGCGCAAGCTTGTCGCGGATACGCGCAATGTCGGCTGCCGCTTCCGCGAGGCCGTGCGTTACCGCCCGGACATCGGCAAGCGCGCCCGCGCCAGCCAATCTGCTCGCACCGACATCGTCGTCGCGTGCCAACGCCGCGGCGAAGGCGTCAGCTGTTTCGCCGCTCAGCGCACCGCGATGCCTTGCCCACGCTTCGTCGCGGCTACGCCGGATGTCGGCGGCCACGTCATCGTCGGCGACGTCGACCGCGGCGCGAAGCGCGCGCAGACGCGCCGCAAGCAGTTCGTGGTTGCGCTGGTGTTCGGCAAGACGTTCGGACAGTACGGTTTTGTTTCTGCCAAGCTCCGCGGCAAGCGTTTTCCAGACGCCAGTCTGTCTAGCGCTCGGAACTGCGATGCCGGCCAGCGCCCGGGCGTCGCCGGACCAGGGATGCAAACGGCCAAGCGCCGCCTCCCATTTGACCACGCCGGCGTCCTGCGTCTCGCGTGCCGCCTTGATGTCGCCGAGGTGGCCGCTCGCCCTCGCCTTCGCTAGGGCCGCGTTCAGCCTGGCTCTGGCCGGCTCGGGCACCGCCCGCTCCTCGCCAACACGGTCTCGCGCCGCCTGCAGCGCATCGAGGGCTGCCGCGGCCTCGTCGCGGGCAACGCGTGCTGCAGTGGCAATCCCGGACCGCTGCTCGACCATGGTGCGAACAGCGCCGATAATAGTGGCCGGCAAGAGCAGCGCAGCGGGGTCGCGCTCTGAAGATCGTCCTAGCGCGGCAAGGCAGCTCGCCACGGCGTTGTCGAGGATTTGCAGGTCCATCCTGCGATTGGGAAGGTCGAGGCCCGCCGAGACATGGCGCACCTTGCTTTCCGCCAGGCTGCGGATGCGCTCCGAGACGCCGAGGATCGCCTCATTGACGTCGACCGAGGCAATCTTCGTTTTCAGCCGCTCGACCTCGTCGACGTTTGCGGACAGTCGCGTTCTCAGGCTGGCATCGTCATCGATCAGTCCGGCAACGCTGCCTGTCCAGGTCCGCGCCGGTGAAGCGATGTTCGGTAGGTCGGCCAGCCGGGCTGTCTTGCGCCGGATGTCAGCGAGGATCGGACCGGCGCGCAGGTATCTGGCAATGGTGTCAAGCCGGGCCGACAGCACCGATCGCTCGGCGATGGTCCGGTCATAGTGTTGTGCCGCCTCACGACGCTCGG
This sequence comes from Mesorhizobium sp. WSM3626, assembly GCF_000513935.1. GTDB lineage: Bacteria > Pseudomonadota > Alphaproteobacteria > Rhizobiales > Rhizobiaceae > Mesorhizobium > Mesorhizobium salmacidum. The sequence goes on from NZ_AZUY01000022.1 coordinate 82,559, forward strand.
CTTCCAGGCTCTCATAGGCCGAGGCCAAGGTGTCGATCTGTTCCCTGTTGGACTTCAGCTCGGCAAGACGCTTCTTGAGCAGCGCAAGCTCGGTTCCATGCGCCTGTTTCCGGTAAAGCCCGTCCGCTTCGGCCTCAAGCGCGCTCAACGTGTCGCTGGCATGTCCAAGACCAGCGCTGGCTGTAAACAGCAGCTTGCCGAGGTCGCCGCGCGATTCCAGGATCGACTTGCCCCCAGCTTCCAGCGTTTCGTCGTCCAGGGAAAACATGGTCTGGTAGGCATCGCGCGACAGGCCGGCCAGATGAGCCGATATCGACATGTCGCTCACAGGTTGGCCCATGGCGTCCAAGAGCGAGTTGCTGCGCTGTTTGGTGCGCGTGAAGGCGTGCTCCTTGCCAGCCAGTTCGAGCACCCCGCCAATGCGCATGGCGCTGTACTCGTGCAGGAAATTGTAGCGGCTGCGCTCCTCGATGCCGAACAGCAGATCCAGATAGCCCGACAGCGCCGTCGACTTGCCGGCCTCGTTCAGGCCGAACACGATATGCAGGTCGGGGCCTGATTCCGGCTTGGGTCCGAAATCGATCATCCTGTCGGTGAACTTCCCGTAGCGGATAAGATCAAGGCGCCGCAGCCTCATTGCGCGCCACCTGCCTTGAGACGGGCCGTGACCAGGTCGGCACCGCCGGCGAGCACCTTGTCGAGGAAGAGCTCCAGCCCGGCCTCGTCCTTTCCGGCGAAGTCGCGCCCTTCGGCCGGCAGGTCCGCGATCATCTTCTGCACGAACGCCCTCGCCTCGGCCCGGAAGGCTTGCGAGCCCGCGTCGGCGCGCATGGATTGTGCGAGCTCGAAAATCGGATCCGCGCCGCCCTCGGCTGTTTCGGCTCTGGGCGGAGCAAAATCAAGATCGAGCTTTTCCACCCATGTATCGCCTACCTGTTCGGCTGCCTGCTCGGCCTCGGTGAGCAGCAGGTCGCGGTCGCGGATCAGTGCCCATGACACAGGTGACGCGCCCCTCAGGCTGAGGCGGATGACAGCATGACGCGACCTGACGGTGGCCCGGACAGTTTCGAGCGCGGTGCGGACGCGCCCAACGACTTCAGGCCATTCAACAGTGCCGGTCAGGCCGACGCTCGCGCGCTCGAATTGCGCGACACTGGTCAGCCTTTCGTCGATCTCGATCGAACGGTCGTCGTGTATCGTCACAAGGGTGACGGACTTTGCGCCGGCTTCGTTGATGTCCCTGCCCTGCGGTATTCCCGGCATCACTACGGTGCTCGTTCCGGGATGGACCTGGCGGACATGGATGTGCCCGAGTGCCCAGTAGTCGAAACCATGGCCGTGCAGGTCGGCGAGACTGCACGGGGCGTAGACGTCGTGACCTGGGGACCCTCCCAGGCTGGTGTGCATGATCCCGACATTGACCGCACCCTCGCGGGCGGCCGGATATTTCGGCAGCAGACTGTCTGGCGCCTTGGCGTTGGCAAAGCTCAAGCCATGGAACATCACGTCGAGCCCGCCGGCTGTCTGCAGCACCGATTGCGGCCGGCCGCCGAAGATCGTCACGGTGTCGGGAAACACCAGCTGTTTCGATATTCGCGACAGCGCATCATGGTTGCCGCGGATCTTGAACACATGGATGCCGGCCTGATGCAGGCGTGCCATTTGCGACGCGAGGAAACGTGCCGTTTTCATCGACGTCTGGTCGCCGTCATAGAGATCGCCGGCGATGACCAGCGCATCGACATGCTCGGCAAGGCACAGATCCACGATCGAGACGAATGCCTGGCGGCTGGCATCACCGACGAGCTCGGCAAGCTCGCGGTTTCGCAACGCGAGCGAACGCAGCGGCGAGTCGAGATGAATGTCGGCGGTGTGTACGAATCGAAATGCCATGACGGTCTCCAGCCTCCGAACATAAGGGGTTCAACAGAGGCCGAGGAGAAATTTTTCTACGGGGCGTGTCGTGAGATTGAGCAACTACTCACTTCGCTTTTTTGCGAACGTGTTTGCCAGCCCCTATCGCTTTGAGGGTGCGAATGGCGGCAAGGCTGCCAATGCCCTAGCCACCACCCATCGGGGTCGTCGGTTTTCGCTCGGAGAACGTGGCCCTTCCTGAAGCGGGACGACAACTTCCTTCCAAACGTCAAACTTAGCTTCCTTTCGATTTCGTACCGATCAAAAGCGTCTGTAACCTAAAGCCCAAGCGCGCAAAGTCGTTTGCGACACAGGCTCCGAAGTGTCCGCTTTGCGCTCAACTCAGACGTAGAGCCCCTTGCGACATCCCATAAGCGGACACACGCGCGCGGTGTGGGGTAGCATACTACCAGAAGCGGAGACTGACGCCCCACCGCGGGGGCCATCGCGATAACGGTTAGGTCACGATGCTGGTGAATCATATGGCTTCGGCCTTCCCGTCGAGCGGTAGCTTTGGCTACACCGTCAATGGCGATCCGTCGCAGGTCGGGATCAACGAACAGATGCTGCTCGGCGGTGCGAAGATGGCTAGCGTCCGACCAGCATGGGTGGACTGTCGCGTACCACGAGCCGCTATGCTCGTCGTCTGGCGGCTGGGTTCCATCTATCTTCTGTTTTCGCGCACGACACAATCCTAATCAACCGTGATGCTGGATCCAATGGGACCGTCAGCTTGCCGACTGTGGACGAGTCCGAGCAGAGCACCGCCGACTTCCAACCGTAGGAATCTCAGTTGCATGTTTCGCTCATTTGGCACTACATTAACCATAGACAAGCCTTGCTTGCTATCTGCTGCCCATAAGACAGAGACGTACCGAAGTCTTTGTTCGCTCAAGTGGCGGCGATGGTGCCCTCGGTAGGCACGCATATTACCATTCCTGAGGTTCCGCGCGCGAGGAGTGCAGACCCGCACGCGTGTGTTGTCGAGCTCGGCGGAAAGGGAAAGCAAATGGCGAATGTCAACGATGCGCCGGTTCTGTCCTCGGTGGCGACGAGCGCCACGTATACGGAGAACGCGGCGGCGCAGACACTCTCGCCGAGCTTGGCAATCTCGGATGATGACAATACGACTCTCATTGGTGCAACGGTCCGCA
>NZ_AZUY01000023.1 GCF_000513935.1 Mesorhizobium sp. WSM3626
GACCGCGTCGATGACGCCCTCAACGCGACCCGCGCGGCCGTGGAAGAAGGCATCGTTGCCGGCGGTGGCGTTGCCCTGCTGCGCGCTTCGGCCAACATCAAGGTGACCGGCGTCAACGCCGACCAGGCCGCCGGCATCAACATCGTTCGTCGTGCACTGCAGGCTCCGGCCCGCCAGATCGCGGCCAACGCCGGTGCGGAAGCATCGATCGTCGCCGGCAAGATCCTCGAGAACAAAGGCGCGACCTTCGGCTACAACGCCCAGACCGGCGAATATGGCGACATGATCGTCATGGGTATCGTCGATCCGGTCAAGGTCGTGCGCNCGGCCCTCCAGGACGCGGCCTCGGTCGCCGGCCTGCTCGTCACCACCGAAGCCATGATCGCCGAAGCTCCGAAGAAGGACTCGGCTGGCGGCGGCATGCCTGGCGGCATGGGCGGCGGCGGCATGGGCGGCATGGGCGGCATGGATTTCTAATCCAGCCATCCTCGCAAAATTATCGAAGGGCGGCCGAGAGGTCGCCCTTTTCTTTGCTGTTGAGGCTGGTGCTCCACCGCAGTTGGTTGGAACCAGCGTCAGACAGCAACAGTCTCCGCCTGCCGTGCCACCCTGCCGGCGAGCACCGCTTGCTCGATCAGGGCCCCGACCTCGTCAGCCACTGCCAGCAGCGGGGCGCGGTCGCGGGTGGCGCGGGCAATCACCATCAGGCCTTCCAGCGAAGATTCGACCAGCAGCGCCAGCGCCTGCGCGCGACGCTCCGGGATCCCTGCCCTGATGAAGGCATCCCGCAGCAAGCCTATCCACTGCTCGAAAGCTGAACGGCAGATCTCTTCGAGGTCGGGCACGTCGTTCGGCGCATCGAGCACGACGGGCGCGATCGGGCAGCCGAGCGAAAACTCGTTGTCCTCCAGCATGCGAGCGACGGACTGGTAAATGTGGTGGACGGCGACCGCCGGATCGCTTTCCGCCGCCAGTTGGGCACCCAGCCGCTCGGTCACGTCGGCCACGCTGGCGCGCGTCACCTCGATGACCAGTTGGTCCTTGCCACCTGGGAAATGGAAATAGAGCGAGCCACGCGGCGCCGCGCTGGCACTCAAAATGTCGCTCAGCGAAGTGCCGTGATAGCCGCGCCGCCGCAAAAGCAGTGCCGTCGTCTCGATCATCCGCGTGCGTGTGTCTGTAGCCATGTCAACCTCTGTCAGGAGTGCGCATTATAGGGCTTGCGCGGAATATGACAATCGGTCTACATAATATGTAAATCGGTCTACATATTTCGGAGACAGTAATGCAAAAGTATCGGCTGGAAGGACAGGACGGCGGCCTCGACAGGCTGGTGATGCGCGAGGAAGCGGTCCTCCAGCCGGGTCCGCATCACATCCTGATGCGGGTGCGCGCCACCTCCCTCAATCGCCGTGACACGATGATCCTCAGCGGCGCCTATCCGCTGGCGCCGCGGGCCGGCGTCGTGCCGCTGAGCGACGGCGCCGGCGAAGTGGTGGCCATCGGCGATGGTGTCACCCGCCTTGCCGTCGGCGACCGCGTCACCGGCAGCTATTTCGCGCGCTGGATCGACGGTCGTATCAACGCCGGGCTCATCGACCAGCTCGGCTGCACGCTGGACGGCATGCTCGGTGAATATGCCTTGCTCGACGAGCAATGGGCGGTGCAGCTGCCTGAGCATCTCGACTGGCATGAAGCCGCGACATTCAGCTGCGCGGGGCTGACGGCCTGGAGCGCGCTGACGGGCGCCGACGTCCCAAAACCGGGGCAATGGGTCCTGGTTATCGGCTCGGGCGGCGTCGCGCTGTTTGCGCTGCAGTTTGCCAAGCTGATGGGCTGCCGCGTGGCGGCTGTCACCTCACGCGTCGAAAAATCCGACCGGTTGCGCGCGCTCGGCGCCGACCTCGTCATCGCAACGGCCGAGACTCCGGATTGGGGCACCAAGCTGCGCGAGGCGACGGGTGGCATCGATCTGACCGTCGAGACCGGCGGGCCGGCGACCTTTACGCAATCGCTGATCGCAAGCTCCCTCTACGGACGCATCGTACTGCTGACGGTCCAGGACCAGGAGGGCAGATCGGTCGAGATCCCAGCCGCCGTCTACCAGCGCAGTCTTGTCACCATCGGCCGCGTCTTCGTCGGCAGCCGCAACGGCCTGGAGGCAATGCTCGCCGCCGTCGCGGCGCATCGCTTGAAGCCCGCCATCGACAAGGTCTTCCCGTTTACCGAAGCGCGCGAGGCATATCGGCATTTCATGCAGGGCGACGTGTTCGGCAAGGTCGTTATCGACGGCGCGTGAGCCCCCATTCATCAACCAAAGGAGAGAGCAATGACAATTCGCGACGCATCGGCCGAATGGCACGGCACGCTCAAGGAAGGATCCGGCCGGCTCAGGCTGGGCAGCGGCGTTTTCGAAGGCGCCTACTCGTTTCCGTCCCGCTTCGAGAACGGCCCCGGAACCAATCCGGAGGAACTGATCGCGGCCGCCCACGCCGGCTGCTTCTCGATGGCGCTCACCGCCATTCTCGGCAGCGAAGGTCATATCGCAAGCGATATCCACACGATCGCAAAGGTGCATCTGGGCGCCACCGCGGCCGGGCCGACGATTACCCGCATCGAGCTTGAGACGGAGGCGAACGTCGCCGGTCTCGCCGCCGCCGACTTCGAGCGGCTGGCGCAGTCGGCCAAGGCGGGATGCCTCGTCTCGCGGGCGCTGGCCGGCGTCGCCGCGATCGCGCTGAAAGCGAACCTCATAACTCACTAAGAACCGAAGGAGAAAATCCGATGACCCAGGAATCGATCATCGACATCACCGCGGCCAACCGATCCGGCCAAACGGCTGAAATCATGCGGCGCTATAACGACGTGTTCCAGCGTCACGACCCCTCGGCTCTCGACGAGCTGGTGGCGCAGGACTGCGTGATCGAGAACACCACGCCGGCGCCGGATGGCGCGCGCCGCGCCGGCAAGGCAGCCTGTGTCGAGCTGTGGTCGGCGATCGCCACCGCACCGGGTACGCGCTTCGACCTCGAAGAGACTTTCGTGGCCGGCGACCGCGCCACGATCCGCTGGCGATACTGGATGGCCGACGGCAATTCGCTACGCGGCGTCAACCTGATGCGCGTCGCGGACGGACGGATCGTCGAGGCCATGGGTTACGTCAAGGGCTAACGCATGTCGCCCGGAAGCGTCCTCGGTTCCGGGACAACGACATGCATAAAATGAGAAGCTTGCAGCAGGTCGGGCGAACCCTATTCGCCGCGACAGGCTGTAAGCCGCGCGATCACCTGTCCGCCAGTGCCAGCTTGGCGCCGAGCATGACGAAGGCGCCGGCAAACGTCCGGCGCATCCAGATCAGCACCATCGGCCGCGACACGACATGGCTGCGGATCGACGCCGCGAAGATGCCGTAGCCGACGAAGACCACGAAGGTCAAAAGCATGAAGACCGAGCTGAGCTCCAGCATCTTCGACAGCGCGTTGGGCTCGGTGGTGCTGACGAATTGCGGCAGGAAGGCGAAGAAGAAGATCGACAGTTTCGGATTGAGCACATTGACGAGGATGCCGGTGGCGATCACCTTGCCGGCCGAGCGTGGCGCGACATTGTCCTCGACGCTCAGGCCGCCCTTCTCCTTCAGCGTGTTCCAGGCCATGTAGAGCAGATAGGCGACACCGAGATATTTCAGCGTCTCGAAAGCAACTGCACTGGTGTGCAGCAGCGCCGCCAGACCGGTGATGGCAGCGGCCATATGTGGGATGATGCCGAGCGTGCAGCCGAAGGCGGCAATGATCGAGGCCCGCGCACCGCGCGAAAGTCCGGCGCTCAGCGTGTAGAGAACGCCGGTGCCGGGCGAAGCCACGACGATCAGCGACGTCAATAGAAATTCGATGCTCACGATGATCTCCTCCAGCGCCCTGCCCTGACGCAGCCTAGCCAGCAAGTGGGGTGCGCACAAGCCACGGGCGCCGCCGCCAGGAGGGCGCGCTAAACGGTGGAAAATCCGAGCGCCTGGCGCGCCATCAGGCACTCGTCATCGCCAGGCATGCAGGCGCGGCAGACATCCGGTCGCATTTCGTAGATGGTGCAAGCGGTCGACTTGCCGACTTCGCCGGACAGGGCCGAACAGCGCACGCCGTCACAGCGCATACCCGACAGGTCGGCCGCCACGTACTGTTCCGGGATGCGGTCGAGCTGGGCATCATCCTCTGTGGAGAAGCGCGGCCATTCGGCCGAATAGGAACAGCACGCGCCGCAGCTCTGGCAATCGAACACGGGAGCGATGCCCGGTTGAGACGAAGGCAGGGTGGTCGCGGCTGCCACGGCAAACGGTTTCGAAGCGGCAAGATTGCGATCGGCGTCCCCAGGCAAGGCGCTACTTCTTCTTGCCGGTCTTGCCCTTCGGTGCGTCCGCCGGCGACTTGAACAGATCGGTCGCTGCCTCGGCCGCCTTTGGCGCGGCAACCGGCTTGGCCGGCTTTGCGGCGGGAGCCGGCGCTGCCGGCAGGTCCTTGGCGGAGAATTTTATGGCCATGTCAGTCCTCGTCGGCGAAGCGCGATGATGGTGCGCGCGGATTGCGCAGGCGGCCGATCAGCGCCGACACCGCCGTGATGTTCATTTCCTCGGGCGACCAGTTCCTGGCTTCCGCGATGTGATGCACCGCCAGCTCACGATGCGTGCTGCCGCTATAGGCGGCATCCTGATAGGTCACCCGCTCATGGGTCTTGGCGTCTTCGCGGACATATTCGATGAGGTAGTTCGGGCACTCGGCACGGCCGCGCACGCCAATGCGCACCTGGGCATCGCCATGGGCGCGCTTGCAGCGTTCGAGTTTCTCCAGCACGCGACGGACATATTCGACCGGCTTGTCGAGGGTTTCGACCATGTCGGCGATGGTCGCATCGGCGGCGATCGGCGTTGACGGTACGCGCTTGGTGGCCATCAGCGTTTTCCGGTTCGTTTCGGCAGCAACGCGAGTGCTGCGGCGGCCGCCATCTCGTCGGCCTCTTTCTCCAGCCGCAACTCGCGCAAGCGCGCGGTCTTGGCTTCCCGCGCCTGGCTGACGGCATCGCGCTCGGAATTGATGCGATTGAGCGACATCGACTGGGTTTGCGTCTTGCTGAACAGCGACACGGCCGTATCGACGGCTGTCTTCGAATGAGCGGTCAAAGTCTTTCTCCTGTCAGGAGCCTGGTGCCGATAGGGCGAGACCGGGTCTTCGGTCGGGACCATGCACAAAGCAATGCGGCAGCGGATTCAAATTGCTGGAGCGTCCCTTAGCACGTTCAGCCCAATGCGCAGCGCATTTTCAGCGGCAACAAGCGTAAAATGAAAAAGGCCAGGCACCGCCTGACCTTCCCTGGGAGCGCCGCGCATCCAACTGGATGCACAAGGCTAGCTCCTGACGGGCAGCACAAACCTTGGAAACTCAGGTCCCCATGGCCATGCGCCCGAATTCGCCATTCACCGTGCCAGTACATCCGTGGTCACAGGGACAGCTGAATTCTTTCTTCAGGCCGCCTTCAACTGGTCGGCGGACATCTTGCCCGACTTGTTGTCGCGGACCATCTCGTAGCCGAGCTTCTGGCCCTCGACGATGTCGCGCATGCCGGCGCGTTCCACGGCCGAGATGTGGACAAAAACGTCGGCGGAGCCGTCGTCAGGTTGAATAAAACCAAAACCCTTGGTGGCGTTGAACCACTTAACTGTGCCGGTGCTCATGACGAACCCTTTCCATGGCAAATATTCGTTCGCCGTCATGCGGATGCACAACGTCGTTTGTCTCGATTTTTGATGTGGGAAGTTCGTCAAAGGCGCGCTCGAAAGCGCGGATAACAAAAGTCAGTCAAACAAATATCGACAGATTTCTTCTACCCGTGTTTCAGCCGCCTGTCAAATATTGCGCTATCGGCCCGAAATCCGTCAGTTGAAAGCACCTCACGCGCCCGTCCCGATCCCTGGGTAAGACCGCTTCACGGACAGCCCTATTCGTCGGGACCCGGCTCCGGCCATGTCTCCTCGGCGGCTTCGGCATACCATTGGCGCATGGCCGGTGTTGCCAGAACCGCGTCCACATAGGCCCTGGTGTCGGGCGCCAGCTCCCCGCCATAGGTGTCGAAACGGGTGACGACAGGCGCATACATGGCATCGGCCGCGGTGAAATGACCGAACAGAAACGGGCCGCCCTTGCCGTGTTTCTCACGGCACTCGCGCCACAGCGCCTCGATGCGGGCACGTTGGGCCTCGCCCTCGGCATCGAGCGGCTTGTGCCCCTTTGGCCGGCGCAAATTCATCGGCCAGCCATAGCGGACTTCGCGAAAACCGGAATGCATCTCGGTCGCCGCCGAACGCGCCAGCGCCCGGGCGCCGATATCGGCCGGCCAGAGCTTTTTCCCAGGAAAAAGGTCGGCGAGATATTCGAGGATGGCAAGGGTTTCCCAGACGATCCTGCCATCGTGATTCAAGGGCTTGTGAACCAGGACGGGCACCTGACCGGTCGGCGAAACTTTCGCCAGATTGGCAAAGGTCTCGGGCGTGCGCAGCCGCACGAATCCTTCTTCGAACGGTATCTCCAGGTACCGCATCGCCACCCAGGGCCTGAGCGACCAGGACGAAAAGCATTTGTTGCCGATATAGAGCGTGAATTCCGACATCTGTCCCCCCTTGGCGGTGTTGCTCCTTGCGGACTGCGCCGGCCGGCACCCTAGCCTGCCGGCCCAGCCGCCGAAAGGCACTGTTTGCCGACACAGGGAGCGGCTGCTGGAACCGAATCCGTGCCGGCTCGTTTGCTCAAGCGAACAAGATCCGGGAGATGCGGAAATGGTGAACAAGGATCAGGTCGCCGGCGTGGCCAAGCAGGTGAAAGGCTCGGCCAAGCAAGCCGCCGGCAAGGCGACCAGCGACAGGCGGACGCAGGCCGAAGGCGTGGCCGACAAGGCCACAGGCAAGGTGCAGAAGGCCTATGGCGACGTGAAGGACAAGGTCAAGAAATCTGTTTGATCGCTGTGGAAGGGCCGTATCGAGCGGCCCTTTTCACGTCTTCAGCGATTTGCTGAAGGCGTTGGTGAAAATCACGTCGCCATGATCGTCGCTGGCTTGCCCCAACACGACGTCCAGGCTGTCGTCGGTGACACGTGCCAGAGCGAAGCCGCCCATGTAGGCCGCTTTCGGCTTGAAGAGATCGAGGCCGTCGCGTTGATAGATCATCGGCACCTCGTGCTGATGACCATGGAAGACGGCAACGACGTTGTAGCCCTTCAGGGCCGCCAGCAATGCCTGGCGGTCCGCATCGCTCCACCAATGCGGCGCTCCCTTGCCGCCGTCGTCGAACACTCTCTTGACGGTATCCCACCGCTCCATCGAAAAACTGTCCCAGCCATAATGCTGGAACAGGATGACCGGGCGGCCGTCCGCCGCATAGGTCGCCAGATCCTGCTTGAGCCAAGGCAGGCTGTTGTCGGCGCCGTGGCCGGTGTCGCCGGCGAAACGATGGGTCTGCACCAGATGCAGGCCACCCCAGTCCCATGAATAGCAGTCGGTGTCGACGTCGTAGCTGGTGGCCGGCACCGGCGGCTTGAAGAACACGCCGGCGCGGTGATTGACCTCGACATAATCGCGCATTTCGCGCCGGTACCAGTCGACATGATGTGGCGGACCGTTCTGATCGAGGTCATGATTGCCGAGGCCGACATAAACTGGAACATGCACGCGGTCGGGCCCCATGCCTTGCTGATAGCGCTGGCTGAACTGCAGGAGTTGGGTGCCTTCGCTGGGCTCGGTGATCTGGCCGCCGCCATCGTCGGTGATGTCACCGCCGACGGCAAGTCCGAGCGGCGTGCCGATGCGGCTGCCGGCCGACCGCAAGCCCGTGGCGACGCCGTTGATCTCGACCGGCCACTTCTTGTCACCGATGGCGTTCAACGCCGCGACGTTGCGCAACAGCGCCGCGTCCGTCTTGCCTTCCTGCTGACAATTGGGGCTCAAACCGCTCGCCATGCGGCAGGCATGGACATCGGCGACGAACAGGAAGGTGGCGTCGACGGGCTGGATGCGCTGCCCGGTCTGACCGAGCGCCGGGCGCGGAAGCGCACTGGCAGCGGCAAGACCGGCGGCCTGCACCAGAAAACCACGCCGCGACAGCAAAAGGGACGAAGGGCGATTCATCATCGGGGAATTTCAGCATGGAGAGCGGGCGGCAGTAAAGTTCAGCGGTTACGAGACGATCAAGCCATTGGCCGAGTAGCAACCGGCTTTCCACGCTCGTCGCGGCATCGGCGGCAAAGCTCGGCTGTAGCTTGCCCTCAAGTGCCGCCGAACCGCCGCAGCACTCTGCGACGTCGCCTCGCCCCCGGATCGCCCTGCGATGATTGCGCTTGCGCGGCGCTCCGCTCGAACGCCGCAAGGCAATCGCGCAAAGGGCCGGCGTGCTGCTCCGTCTTGGCCATCGACATGGCGCCGGAATAGGCAGCGACGGCAACCAGCGCAAAATGCTCGGGATCCGTGCCTTGCTCCCTGCCCTCCTGCTGGTCGGCCCTGATCTTGTCGGCGATCGCCTGGCGCCATGCCGCAAAAATACCGGCAAGGGCAATCCGGAATTCGGGATCGGCAAGCGAGAGTTCATGCGCCAGGTTATTCAGCGGGCAGCCGCGTACGAAACCTTGCCGTTCCAGTTCGGCCGCCACGGCTTCGAACACCTGACGCACGCCTTCGCGCGCCGAAGCCGCCTGCCGCACCGGCGCTATCCACGTCTCCTTGATCGCTGCCGCCACGCGCTCGTCGATGACCGCCAGCGCCAATGCCTTCTTGGTCGGGAAATGATGATGCAGCGCGCCACCGCTGACGCCTGCCGCCGTCATCAGGTCGCCGAGGCTGGAAGCATGGTAGCCGCGTGCCTGAAACGCGACTTCCGCGACATCGAGCACTTTCCGGCGCATGCCTTCGGGATCGTTGATGCGTTTGCCTCGGGCTCGCCTTGGCCGGACGTTTATCTCTGCTGACATTGCCGAAGGATAGCATGTTGACAAAACAGGGCAACCGGTCTGTTTATAAACAGGATGATCAACCTGTTTTGGAGAACACCGGATGAAGCCGACCCCGAATGCCATGCCGAAGCCCGCTGCACTCGCCTCGCCGATCATCGAATTGCGCCAGTACACATTGAAACCCGGCCGGCGCGAAACGTTGATCGAGATCTTCGACACGGAGTTCATCGAAAGCCAGGAAGATGCGGGGATGACGATCATCGGCCAATTCCGCGACCTCGATCGCCCCGACATGTTCGTTTGGATGCGCGGCTTCGAGAGCATGGATGCCCGAAAGGATGCTCTCGGCGCATTCTATGACGGCCCTGTATGGGCGGCGCACCGTGATGCCGCCAATGCGACGATGATCGATTCCGACGATGTGTTGCTGCTGCGACCGGCCTGGCCGGACGCCGGCTTCGATCTGTCAGGACCGCGCCGGCCAATTGCGGCCAAAAGCACAGGCGATCGGAATCGGTTGTCTGGTCTGGTTGAGATTTCGATTCATCATTTGCCGCCGGGCACCGGCGCCGACTTCGCCGGGCGTTTCCGGGCGGAGATGGTTGCGCGGCTTGCCCAGAACGGCGCGCGTCTGCTCGGCGCCTTCCTGACGGAGCCGGCCGCAAACACGTTCCCTCGACTTCCCGTGCGCGCCGGAGAAAACGTCTTCATCGCCGTTACCGGCTTCCACAACGCCGATGCCAGCCATCGCCTCGCCGTTTCGCCGGCGTGGCGGGCGCTCGGCCAGAGCATGCAAGCCGTCAGCGCGAAGCCGGCCGAGACGTTGCGGCTGGTGCCCACGGCCCGATCGCTGTTGAGGTGATCAGCGGCCGGACAACATCCCCGAGATCGCGAAGGCGACAAAGGCCGGATCCTCCCAATGCGGATTGTGACCGCAATTTGGCGCCCAGACGAGACGGGATCCGGTCAGCGCCTCGGCCAAAGCCTGCTGGTGCGCTTCGCCGAAAAGCGGGTCGCAGGCGCCGGCGATGATCAGCGCCCTGGCCCGCACGGTCCGCGCCTCGGCTACCAGGTCCGTGATGCGGACTTCCTCCAGAATGGCGCGCCAGCGGGCCACCGGCATGGCGGAAGCTTCCTTCGCCAGGCCAGCGAGAAACGGCCGCGGCACCGAGGACCGGCAGGCATGCCACCAGTCGTAGAACGGGTCGGCCGGCGATAGCGGGTCGCGCAAATCCTGAATGCCGACCGGCAGCGGATGGTCCGGCGTGAAACCGGGCTTCAGCGTGCTGGCCAGCACGACCAGGCCACCGATGAGGTCCGGCTGCCGCGCGGCCAATGCAATCGCCACCATGCCGCCCAGGGAATGACCGACGACGACAGGCTGGTCCAACCGCAAGTGCCGGATCAACCCTGCAATATCCTCGGCGAAATCCGCGACGCGGCAGCCGTCGCCCGCCTGCGAGGCACCATGGCCGCGCAGATCGGGCATGATCAGCCGGCGTCCGGCCAGATGCGGCGCCAGCAGCGAAAAGCTGCGGCTGGTGTCCGTGAAACCATGAACCAGCAACAGCGGCGGCCCGGCGCCGGCGATCTCGACATAGGCTATGTCGAGATCGCCGGCATTGATCCATTGCTTGCGGCCAGCCCAGGCGTCCTGTTCCACTCCGGCAATGGGCAAGGCGTCCGGTGGTCTCACAGGCCGAGCTTTTCCTTGACGGCGGCGAGACCAGGTTTGCCATCGAAAGTCGTGACACCGGCGAGCCAGGCATCAAGGCGGTTCTTGTTCAGCGTGATCGCCTTCAGCGCCCCATCCTCCGGCTTCATGCCGTCATTGATGAGGTAGCCCATGCCGACATTCTCGAAGTCGATATCGAAGGCTAGGTTCCTGAGGAACTGCGCCACGTTCGGACATTCCTGCAGGTAGCCCTTGCGCACCTGCGTCGTCACCGTCGCGGCGCCGAAATTCGGGCCGAAGAACTTGTCGCCGCCGGTCAGGTACTTGAAGTCGTACATGGTGTTCATCGGATGTGGCGCCCAGCCCTGGAAGACGATGAACTGCTTCTCCTTGATCTCGTAACCGACCTCCGACAGCATGCCGGCTTCGCTGGACTCGACCACGTGCCAGCCATCGAGGCCGAAGGCCGGATCGGCGATGGCATCCATCATCAGTTGGTTGGAGCCGGGCTCGATGCCATACATCTTCTTGCCGAACTTGTCGGCGAACTTGTGCAGGTCGGAGACGTCCTTGACCCCCGCCTCCCAGACATAGGTCGGCACGGCGAAGGTGTATTTGGCGCCGACGAGATTGACACGCACATTCTCGATCGAGCCGTCCTTCTTGTAGGGCTCGTAATAAGTGACCATCGCCGGGTCCCAGTAACCCAGGAACAGGTCGAGATCCCGGTTCTTCATGCCTTCGTAGATGACGTTGATGCCGAGCACCTCGCTCTGTGGCTGATAGCCGAGCGCTTGCAGGAGCACGTTGCCCACCCCCGTGGTGAAAGCGAGATCGTTCCAGCCGGGCTCGGCCATGCGGACCGCCCGGCATTGCTCGGGGTCCGCCGCCTGGGCCGCCTGCGAGGCCGAGACCAGCGCGGCAAGACAGGCACCACTTGCAAGGATGCGCAACATTCCGTTCTCCTCATTGCTCAAATTGACCAATCGGTCTTTTTATTGTCCCATCGGTCAATGATTGATCTCGCGGGACGAAAATGTCAACGTGGATTCGTGATGCATGGAACAATCTCGTGAAACTGAAGCGGCTTGGCGACATACGCCGCAAGGAATTGCGGCAAGCGGCCTTCGCGGTTCTGGAGCGCGAAGGCATAACGGGGGCCACGCTGGAAAAGGTCGCTGCCCATGCCGGCGCCTCCAAAGGCATCGTGCTGCACTATTTCCGCAACAAGCAGGAATTGTTCGAGCACGCGATGCGCGAGGCCAACGCGGTCCTGCGCAATGCGGTGGTCGCAAGGCTTCGCCAGGCACGGACGTCGATGGAACGCCTGGATGCGGTGATCGAGGGCAATTTCGAGGAGCATCTCTTCCTGCCGCCTCTTTGCCATGCCTGGCTTTCGCTCTGTGCCGAGGTGCCGCGCGATGAAAAGCTGGCGCGCATCCAGAAGGTGATCCACGGGCGCATGCGCTCGAACCTCTTATCCGGCCTGCGCGGCCTCGCCTCACCCGGCGAGGCCGACGACATCGCGCTTGGCGTCACGGCCTTGATCGACGGACTTTGGCTTCGCCTTGGCCTGCAGCCGGGCAGCGTCTCGCGCGAACAGGCGATCCGGCAGGTCAAGGGCTATGTCGCCGCGCGGCTCGCAACCCAAAAGCGCTCGACCACCCACGGGTGATTTTTGCGGTGGATGGCGGATACACGGCTGGATGAAGCCTAGGTCCGGGAACCGGTCGTTTCATCGCCGTCGAGATCCCTGAAGCCGAGCGCCTCGACAGCTTCGAGGATCTGATTGCGAATCCAGCGGTGCGGCGGGTCATCGTCATGGCGGGCGTGCCAGTACATCCTGACTTCCGGCACCGCAATCGCGAACGGCGGTTGGTAGATCACGACCGGCAAGCTCTTGACCGCTGCTACCGCGAACTGCCTGGGAACGGCGGCAAGGTGGTTTCCGCTGGCTACCGCCAATGCAACGGCCTGAAAATGCGGCAAGGCGAGGCTCACCCGGCGCTTCAGCCCGATCTTGTCCAGCGCCGCGTCGGTAGAGCCCGACATCGAACCGTCGATGGAGCGAAGAACATGCGGCAATTCGCAGAAAAGCTCTATCGGCAAAGGCTCGCCGTCCGCGATCCCGGCTTGCTTGATCGCGGTATTGTCCCTCGCGGCAATGATTGCGAATGGCGAATGGAACAGTGGCGTGCTGGAGACCCAGTCGGGAACCTCCAGCGGGCGTTCGAGGGCAGCGTCGATTTCATCGTCCTGGAGCAACCTCGAAACGTCGCCGCGCGCGCTGTCCAGAAAGCGAAACGACACGCCGGGCGCCATCGCCGCGATGCGCGCCGCCAGCGGCGGCATCAGCAGCATGGAGAAGAAATCCGCGCCCATGAAGGTGAAGGTTCGCTCCAACCCGGCAGGATCGAAGTCCTTGCCAGTCTGGAAAACGCGTTCGATCTCGCGCAGTGCCGCGCGCACCGGCTCCGTCAGGCTTTCGGCGCGCGGGGTCGGCACCATGTCGTTGCCGCGCCGCACAAACAGCTGGTCGTTGAGGAGATGACGCAGGCGATTGAGCGCCGCGCTCACGGCGGGCTGGCTCAGCCCGATCTGCTCGCCGGCGCGCGTCACGCTTCGTTCACGCAAAAGCGCATCGAGCACCCTGACGAGATTGAGGTCGAGCGCATTTAAATCCATGGCATCAATCCGCCCCATACGATCATTCGATTTCCATCGCCCGCCAATCCTTGGTCATGTAGCCGCAGACGCCGCTCAGTCGGCACCGCAAGCACAAGGGAGAGCCGTCATGACAATGATCAACAGCACGATCGCAGGCAAGGAACTCCTCTGGTTCAACAACACACTGGTTGCCATTCGGCTCTCCTCGGCGGAGGGCGAGGACGGCATCTGTGTCGTCGAGCACCGCATGCCCCATGGCGATTCTCCGCCGCTGCATGTGCATCGGCACGAGGACGAGGTGTTTCATGTCCTGGAGGGACAGCTGCGCTTTCGGATCGACGGCCACGACCAGATCGCCGGTCCTGGCGAAATCATCATCGCGCCGAAAGGCCTGCCGCACACATACAGGGTCGAATCCCAGGACGGCGCGCGCACCTTGACCATCACGCGCGGCTCCGATTTCGAGACGATGCTGCGTCAGACCAGCCGTCCCGCCCAACAGCCGCAATTGCCGCCGCTGTCGGAGCCGACGCCGCAGATGATCGAGGCTCTGGTGCGGATCTGCGCGGAAAATGGCATCGACATTGTCGGTCCGCCCTTGAGTTGAGAACGCGAAGGCTGCCGATCTCCCCTGCAAGGGCTTCCAGTGGGGAGATCGGAAGCATCTTCAACCGATTTGCATCTCAGTCGCACACATTCTCCGCTTGAAGCCCGTTGTGCAACGCGATACGCCGTTGCCGGCTTCGACAGGAGAGACCCAGTGAGCGCTGAAAAAACCAGAACCGAAACCGATACGTTCGGCCCCATCGAGGTTGCCGCCGACCGGTATTGGGGCGCTCAGGCGCAGCGTTCCCTGGGCAATTTCAAGATCGGCTGGGAAAAGCAGCCGGCTTCGATCGTGCGCGCGCTGGGTATCGTCAAGCGGGCGGCGGCGGAAGCCAATATGGAGCTCAAGCGGCTCGATCCGGCCATCGGCAAGGCAATCATCGAGGCCGCGCAAGAGGTCATCGACGGCAAGCTCAACGACCACTTCCCGCTGGTGGTCTGGCAGACCGGTTCGGGCACGCAGTCCAACATGAACGCCAACGAAGTGATCTCGAATCGCGCGATCGAAATGCTGGGCGGCGTCATGGGCTCGAAAAAGCCGGTGCACCCCAACGACCACGTCAATATGAGCCAGTCGTCGAACGATACCTATCCGACGGCCATGCACATCGCCTGCGCCGAGCGGATCGTGCACGACCTCTTGCCGGCGCTGAAGCACCTGCATAAGGCGCTCGCCGCCAAGAGCCGGGACTTCAATCACATCATCAAGATCGGCCGCACCCATACGCAGGATGCCACGCCACTGACGCTGGGCCAGGAATTCTCCGGCTACGCGGCGCAGGTCGCATCGTCGATCAAACGCATCGAATTGACGCTGCCCGGCCTGCAGGAATTGGCGCAAGGCGGCACTGCCGTCGGCACCGGCCTCAATGCGCCGGTCGGTTTCGCCGAGCGGGTGGCCGATCGTATCGCCGCCATATCAGGCATCGCCTTCGTCACCGCGCCGAACAAGTTCGAAGCGCTGGCGGCGCACGATTCCATGGTGTTCTCGCACGGCGCCATCAACGCGGCAGCGGCGGCACTGTTCAAGATCGCCAACGACATCCGCTTTCTCGGCTCCGGCCCGCGCTCTGGCCTCGGCGAATTGTCACTGCCGGAAAACGAACCCGGCTCCTCGATCATGCCGGGCAAGGTCAACCCGACGCAGTGCGAGGCGATGACGCAAGTTTGCGTGCAGGTCTTCGGCAACAATGCGGCGCTGACCTTCGCCGGCAGCCAGGGCCATTTCGAGCTCAACGTCTACAATCCGCTGATGGCCTACAACTTCCTCCAGTCGGTGCAGTTGCTGGCCGACGCATCGGTCTCCTTCACCGACAATTGCGTAGTCGGCATCGAGGCGCGAGAGGACAACATCAAGGCGGCCCTCGACCGTTCGCTGATGCTGGTGACGGCGCTTGCGCCCACCATTGGCTATGACAACGCCGCCAAGATCGCCAAGACCGCGCACAAGAAGGGCACGACGTTGCGGGAGGAAGCACTGGCAACCGGACTGGTCAGCGAGGTCGACTATGACCGCCTGGTGCGGCCGCAGGATATGACCCATCCGGGATGAAGCGATTCCAGGAAAAGTGCAAAGCGGTTTTCCGTCCGGAATTGCGTCGGACCACGGCTGACATTTTTCGGCGGGAGAATTTACTCCCGCCACCGCATCGTCCGACACGAATTTCGCGCCTCCTGCCCGATCACGGAAATGTATGTTCCGTGAACAATGTGTCACCGCATAGCTGACTTTGGTGAACAGTCGGCATCGTCTATCTGAGTGGCGATCCAAACCAATCGGAGAGCCACCATGTCCATCAACACTTCCGCCGCCGGCACCGCGTCCAACAGTTCTGTCACCATCCTGCTCGGCCGTATCCTGCTCGCAGTCATTTTCCTGCTTTCCGGATTCGGCAAACTATCCGCCATTTCCGGCACGGCCGCCTATTTCGGTGGCCTCGGCCTGCCGGCACCGACGGCGACAGCCGTCATCGTCGGCCTGATCGAGCTGCTTGGCGGCCTTGCCGTCCTCGTCGGTTTCCAGACCAGGATCGCCGCCTGGGTGCTCGCGATCTTCACGATCGCAACCGGTCTGGTCGCCCACACCGGCTGGGCCGACCAGATGCAGATGATCCAGTTTCTCAAGAACGTCGCCATCACCGGCGGCTTCCTGCTGCTGGCCTCCTCGGGTGCCGGCGCGTATTCGATCGATGCCAAGCGCGGCTAAGCCTTTTCCTCCCAAGGACCCGAGACAGCGGCGCGGAATTTTCCGCGCCGCTTTTTCGTTGTGTGATCATAGGCGTAGACTGCGATGGTCGCCGGTGACCGTGCCGGCAAGGAGGGTGCCATGGGTCGCAATGCATTGCTTATGGTTTCGCGGCTGCTGTTTGCCGTGCTGTTCGTGCCATCTGGCTTCCAGGCGCTCGCCAACATTGCCGGGACCACCAGCTATTTCTCCGGCCTTGGCCTGCCGCTGCCCGCGCTCGCCGCCTGGGGTACCGGCTTGTTCGAACTGATCGCGGGGCTGCTGATCCTCGTTGGCTTCCAGACACGGATCGTGGCGCTGCTGCTGGCCGCCTTCTGCATCGTGGCGGGCTTCATCGGCCATTACGGCCAAGGCGCCGGCGATGCGACGCTCGCCTTCATGCATCAGCAGATGCTGATGAAGGACATCGCCATCGCGGGCGGCTTCCTGGCGCTTGCCATGGCCGGCGCTGGCGCATGGTCGGCCGACGGGCGGGGCTTCGGCATCGGCGCCGACGTGACTTGACTATTTCACCGACACGCTCTGCCCGCCCTCGACCGCCAGTTCCAGGCGGCGGTTGGTGATGCGCGCCAGCTGCGCCAGCCGGCCGGCCGGGCGCTCGCCGTAGAGGTCGGAAAGCGAAGCCGGCAGAACCAGCGCCAGCGCGCCGTTGGGGCGGCTTTCCCATTTCAGCCTCGGCATGATGCCAGGCATCGCGGCCGTCAGCAGGTAGACGACGCGCATCATCGCCGCCAGCACGCGGGCGCGCTCCAACAGGCGCGGCGGCGCCAGCGCCCTGATTTCGGGCGCCACCAATTCATTGAAGACGCCGTCATGACGGTAGGCGTTGGTCAGCGCCAGATAGGCGCGGCCGGGATGATCGACACCGATGAACGACGCATGCGCGATGATGTTGAGCGACTGCTTGCCGCGATATTCCGGATGAGCGCGCCAACCGATATCGGCGAGCAGGCAGGCGGCGTGGCGATAGCGCGCTTCGTCTTCCGTCTCGTCGATGCCGAACGCCTTGAAGGCCTTGCCTGTCCATTCGACCAGATCATGCGCGTGATGGACCGAACGCGAGCGCAAAAGCGCAAGCTCCTCGGCGGCCGAGATCAGCGGATCGGCCTTCTGCTCGGCCGCGTCGAGCAGCGAATAGAGAAAACCTTCGCGCACGCCTTGCGCCGAAACGACGATCCTGGACGGCTGCATCGCCGTCATGATTTCCTGCAGCACGAGAGCGCCGTAGGGCAGCAGCGAGCGGCGGTTCTTGGAGACGCCCTCGATACCCCTCACCTTTTCGACCTCGCCCCTGGCTACCTGCTTGAGGAAGGTTTGAGCACTTTCGGCCGATATTTCGTAGTGGTGCATGACGCCGAGCGGATAGTTGTTCATCTCCATGTGCAGCCTGGCAAGATTTCGCCAGGTGCCGCCGACAGCGTAAAAAGTCCTGCCCTGCCCACCCTTCAAGAGCTTGGCCCGGGCCAATTCCTGGCGCGCGATCTTCTGCGCCTGGACGAGCGAGTTCTTCGCCATGTCCTGCAGGCGCAGGCCGCCAAGCGGCAGCGTGATGCCGTCGCCGATCGCCTCGCCGTCGATGTCGATGAGCTCCAGGCTGCCGCCGCCAAGGTCGCCGGCAATGCCGTTGGCCGGATGGAAACCGGAGATGACGCCAAGCGCGGAGTAATGTGCTTCCTGGCGGCCGGAGAGCACGCGGATTTCGGTCTTGAGCACATCCTCGGCCCGATGGATGAAATCGGGACCGTTGATCGCCTCGCGGGCGGCGGCGGTCGCCAGCACGTACATGTGTTCGGCACCGGCCTGGTCGGAGAGCGCGCGGAAACGGCGAAACTCCTCCATCGAGCGCGCCACCCCCTCGGGGTCGAGCTTCCCCGTCGACACGATGCCGCGGCCGAGGCCCGCCAGCATCTTTTCGTTGAACAGCGTGGTCGGCGAACGCGCCAGCCCCTCATAGACGACAAGACGGACCGAATTGGACCCGATGTCGATGATGGACAGCGGTCGGCGGTCCTGCAGCCGGCCCTGGGAATTGGACAGCATCAGCCGGCGGCGTTCTTCTTGCGGCGCTTGAACTGCGCGATACGCTTGGGCGCATGCGATTTCAGCGCGTCACCCCGTCCCGACAGGCTCGGATTGGTCATGAAATATTCCTGCGCGTTGAACGGCTCCTCGCCCTCCTCCAGCACCACGCGCCGGGAGGTTCCATCAGCCAATACGTCGAAACTTTGCTGATTGTCCATGATGTTGCCGAGCATGATCTGGCCCAGAATCTGTTCATGCACAGTTGGATTGGTGATCGGCACCATGGTCTCGACGCGGCGGTCGAGATTGCGCGGCATCAGGTCCGCCGAGGAGATGTAGACAATCGCCTCGTCCGAGGGAAGGCCATGGCCGTTGCCGAAGCAATAGATGCGGCTGTGCTCGAGGAACCGGCCGACGATCGACTTGACCCTGATGTTCTCCGACAGGCCCGGCACCTGCGGCCGCAGACAGCATATGCCGCGCACGACAAGGTCGATTTCCACACCGACGCGGCTGGCGTCGTAGAGCGCATCGATGATGATGGGATCGACGAGCGCGTTCATCTTCATCCAGATGCGCGCCGGCCGTCCCTCCAACGCATGGGTGACCTCGTCTGAAATGTGCTTGAGGATGCGGCTCCTCAGCGTGAACGGCGAGATCGCCAGCCGCATTTCGGCGGTCGGCTCGGCATAGCCGGTGATGAAATTGAACAATTGGGCGACGTCGCGGGCGATCGTCGGATCGGTGGTGAAGAAGGAAAGGTCGGTGTAGATGCGCGCGGTCACCGGATGGTAGTTGCCGGTGCCGAGATGGACGTAGTTGCGCAGCTTGCCGTCCTCGCGCCGCACCACCAGCGACATCTTGGCGTGGGTCTTGAGTTCGAGGAAACCGAACACGACCTGCACGCCGGCGCGTTCGAGATCGCGCGCCCAGCGGATGTTGGCCTCCTCGTCGAAACGGGCCTTGAGCTCGACCAGCGCCGTCACCGACTTGCCGGCCTCGGCCGCGTCGACAAGCGCACGCACGATCGGGCTGTCATTGGAGGTGCGATAGAGCGTCTGCTTGATTGCCACCACTTCGGGGTCAGCCATTGCCTGGCGCAGGAACTGCACCACCACGTCGAACGACTCGTAGGGGTGATGGACAACGATGTCCTTCTCGCGGATGGCGGCAAAACAGTCGCCGCCATGCTCGCGGATGCGCTCGGGAAAGCGCGGATTGTAGGGCGTGAATTTCAGGTCGTCGCGGGGAACGGAGACGATCTCGGATATCTGGCTGAGCGCCAGCGGGCCCGTGAGTACGCTGATGCGGCTCGATGAGACGCCAAGCTCGCCGGCGACGAAATCGCGCAATTCTCCCGGCATCAACATGTCGAATTCGATGCGAATGACCGAGCCGCGGCGGCGACGCTTCAGCGCCGTTTCGAACAACCGCACCAGGTCTTCCGATTCTTCCTCGACCTCGATGTCGCTGTCGCGGATGATGCGGAACGTGCCGGAGCCCTTGACCTCGTAGCCTGGGAACAGCTTTCCGATGTAAAGGCCGACCGCCTCTTCCAGCGGAATGAAGCGGACATGGTTCTTGCGGTCCGGCAGGCGGATAAAGCGCTTCAGCGCCACCGGCAGGCGCAGCAGCGCGCTCATCTCCTCGCCATTCTTGCGGTGGCGAAGCTGCAGCGCCATCGAGAAGCCCAGATTGGGAATGAACGGGAACGGATGCGCCGGGTCGATCGACAGCGGCGTAAGCACCGGAAACACCTGGTCCTGGAAATGCTCTTCCAGCCAGACCCTTTCGTCCTTGGTCAGCGCATCACGGGTGATGCTCTCGATGCCTTCCTTATTAAGCAGCACCGTGAGTGCCGAAAGGCTCTTCTGCTGGTCCTCCTGCAGCCGCTCGACCTCACGCAGCAACTGTTCGAGCTGCTGTTCTGGGGTGCGTCCGTCCGGGCTCTTCAGCACGATGCCCTCGCGCACCTGGCCGGCAAGGCCGGCGACACGCACCATGAAGAACTCGTCGAGATTGGCGGCCGAGATCGACAGGAAGCGGACGCGCTCCAGCAGCGGGTGATGGGTGTTCAGCGATTCTTCGAGAACGCGGCGATTGAACTGCAACCAGGAGAACTCGCGGTTGACGAAACGGTCCGGATTGCCTTCCGGGCTGGCTGCCGTGATGTTGTTGAATTCGCTCTGTACCGGCTTCAGTTCGTTCATGATTCCTGCTCTTCCGCCCGCCTCGGCCGGTTAACCGGCTTAACTTATCCTGTGGCAGGCTTTTGCGACAGTTCTCTGACAGGCTTTTGCGACAGTTTGATTTCATCGAACTTGCAAAGAGGTTTGATATGATCCAGATGCAGAAGAGACTGCGTTAAGGAGGAGACGACGATGGCAGGCGGTTCCATTCCCCATTTCCAGAACGATGCGGGCCATCCGGCAATCGACATCGGGGTCAAGGAATTCATGTGCACGGGCGCCAACCCGCCTTTCGATCATCCGCACGTGTTTCTGGACATGGGCGACGACAATGAGAAAGTCTGCCCCTACTGCTCGACCCTCTACCGCTATTCGCCGAAGCTGAAGGCGACGGAAACGCTGCCGGCGGGCTGCCTCTACATCGACCAGGCCGCCTGACCTCCCGATCATGAGCGAGACGCGGTCCCGGCAGGTCGTGATTGCCGGGGCTGGCATCGCCGGGCTGACGGCGGCGATTGCCTTCGCCGAACGCGGCTACCCCGTGAGGGTGTTCGAACAGGCCAAGCGCCTCGAAGCGGTGGGCGCCGGCATCCAGCTCTCTCCAAACGCGACGCGCATTCTGCGCCGGCTTGGCGTCCTCGACACGCTTCTTGTCAATGCCGTCAAGCCGGAAGCCGTGGTGCTGAAGGACGCCGCGAGCCTGCGCCAACTGGCACGCGTGCCGCTTGGCGGCGCCGGCGAGGAACGCTGGGGGGCGCCCTATCTCGTGGCGCACCGGGCGGATCTGCAAGACGCCCTGATGGCGCGCGTCGCGCAAATGCCCGGCATCCAGCTCACCACCGGCGCGCGCGTCGGCAACATCGCCGCCGGCACGCACGGCGTCACCGTGACCGCCGAGATGGACGGCAAGCCCGTCCAGGCGGCGGGTTTCCTTTTGGTTGGCGCCGACGGCGTCTGGTCGTCGGTGCGGAGGCTTGCCGGCCCAGGCGGCGGAGCCGGCCTCGCGAACAGCCAATTCTCCGGCGAACTGGCCTGGCGCGCGGCGGTGAGCGCGGACAGTGAAGCCGGGCGAGCCTTTGCCGCGATCGGCGCCCCCGACTGCGTCACCACCTTCCTGCACCCCGGCTTTCATTTGGTGGCCTATCCCGTGAGCAAGGGTGACGCGTTCAACCTTGTCGCTTTCACCAAAGGCGAGCGCATTGCCGAGGGCTGGTCCGGACACACCGATCCCGGCATCCTCGCCAGCGCCATGCGTGGCACGGCCGCGGGCCTTGCAAGACTGGTGGAATTGGCTGGCCCATGGCTGACCTGGCCACTCCATACAGTCGAACGGAAACAGCCCTGGACGATGCCAGCCGGCATCGCGCTGATCGGCGACGCCGCACATGCGATGACCCCGTTCGCGGCGCAAGGTGCTGCCATGGCGATCGAGGACGCCGCAATGCTTGCTGATTTCATTGCCGACTTCCCCGGCGACCTGTCGCAAAGCCTCACCATGTGGGAGAAGCTGAGACGACCGCGCATCGAAAAGGTGCTGAAACGCGGCGCGCTCAACCGCCTCGCCTGGCACGCCAGGGGACCGGTGGCACTGGCGCGCAATCTGCTCCTGGCGACGCGGCCGGGAGAGAAGCTCGCGGCGGATTTGGACTGGCTATACGGGTGGGAACAGCAGCAGATCATCCGTCGCTGAAAGGAGCCTGCGGCAAAAGCTAATTATACAGCCGCATCGACAACCCAAGCGATGCCGGCAGCGGGTTCCACCAGCCGGTGCGCAGGCCGGCGGTGCGCAGTGCCGCCGCCGTCCAGGTGTTGCAGCCGATCAGCGCGTTGAAACGGCCATTGGCCTCATAAAAACGGTCGAAATTGGAGTAGGCGGCATTGTCGATGACCATCGGGCCGCTCGGTCCCTGCTGAAAACTCGCTTCGATGAAGTCGAGCAATGCGGCGAAACGGTCCTTGTCCACGTCGAAGCCGGCGACATCGGGGTGCGCCTCGGTGATATCGCCAGCGACGTCGACATGCATCACCGAAGCGTCGAGCGTCAGCGCTTTGAATACGGGCAGCGCCTTCACTTGCGACCATGTCGGCGTTTCCAGGTAAAAGGCCCGCCCACCCCAGCCGAAGACGATGTAGCGCACTTCAGGTGCGTCCGAAGGCAGGCCGGCATCGGTCAGGAAACGGAAGCGCCGGCGCATCTCGTCATCCACCGGAATGGCGATGTCGGTGTGGATCGCGTTCTTCAGCACCAATATGCGCCGCGTGCCCTCACCCGCAGCGGCCGCCGGCCAGAGCGGCCGCGGCACCAGCGTGCCGAGCGCCACGGCGAGCACCGCTGCTGCAACCAGCATGGCCAGGAAACGCAGGAGCTTTCTCATCGGTGCGACTTCGCGATTCCGTTCGCGGCTCAATGGAGAAGATCGTTACCTGACGAGCCAGACGCGAAAAAGCCCGGCAATGGCGCGACCGGGCTTTTTCGAATCGGCGTCAGTCCGCTCAGTGCAGGATCTGCGACAGGAACAGTTTCGTGCGTTCGTGGCGCGGATGGTCGAAGAACTCGGCCGGCGTGTTCTGCTCGACGATCTGGCCCTGATCCATGAAGATCACCCGGTTGGCGACCTTCCGCGCAAAGCCCATCTCGTGGGTGACGCAGAGCATGGTCATGCCTTCCTCGGCGAGGCCAACCATGGTCTCCAGCACTTCCTTGATCATTTCGGGGTCGAGTGCCGAGGTCGGCTCGTCAAACAGCATGATGCGCGGGTTCATGCACAGCGAGCGGGCGATCGCCACGCGCTGCTGCTGGCCGCCGGAAAGCTGGCCCGGATATTTGTTGGCCTGCTCGGGAATTTTGACCCGCTTGAGGAAATGCATGGCGATTTCCTCGGCCTGCTTCTTCGGTGTCTTGCGCACCCAGATCGGCGCCAGCGTGCAGTTCTCCAGGATGGTCAGATGCGGGAACAGGTTGAAGTGCTGGAACACCATGCCGACCTCGCGGCGCACCTCGTCGATCTTCTTCAGATCGTTGGTCAGTTCCTTGCCGTCGACGATGATCTTGCCCTTCTGGTGCTCTTCCAGACGGTTGATGCAGCGGATCATGGTCGATTTGCCAGACCCGGACGGTCCGCAGATGACGATGCGCTCGCCGCGCATCACCTTCAGATTGATGTCCTTCAGCACATGGAACTCGCCATACCATTTGTGCATGGCGATGATGTCGATGGCGACATCGGTGGTGGAAATCTGCATCTTGGCGGCGTTGACCTTGATCTCTTCCGCGCTGACGGCGTTTTCGGTGGCCATGGCTGGGGTCCCCTTGTTCTTTTGTTTAGCGTTTGTAGCCGGTGTCGAGCCGGCGTTCCGTGTACATTGAATAGCGCGACATGCCGAAGCAGAACAGCCAGAAGACGAAGGCCGCGAAGACCAGGCCGGATTTCGCGGTCTGCGCCGTTGCCCAATTGGCATCCGAGAAGTTCTGCTTGACGATGCCGAGCAGGTCGAACATCGAGATGATGAGGACCAGGCTGGTGTCCTTGAACATGCCGATGAAGGTATTGACGATGCCGGGGATGACCAGCTTCAGCGCCTGCGGCAACACGATCAACCCCATCTTCTGCCAGTAGCCGAGGCCGAGCGAATCGGCGCCTTCATACTGGCCCTTGGGGATCGCCTGCAGGCCGCCGCGCACCACTTCGGCCATATAGGCCGCCGCAAACAGCGACACACCGATCAGCGCCCTCAGATACTTGTCGAAAGTGACGCCGGCCGGCAGGAACAGCGGCAGCATGACGCTGACGAAAAACAGAACGGTGATCAACGGTATGCCGCGCACGGCTTCGATGAAGATAACGCACAGCATCTTGACGATCGGCATCTTCGAGCGCCGCCCGAGCGCCAGCACGGTCCCCAGCGGCAACGACACGGCGATGCCAACGAAGGACAGGCTCAGCGTGATGAGCAGCCCGCCCCAGCGCGAGGTTTCGACATGCGGCAGGCCGAATATGCCGCCGACCAGAAGGAAGAAGGAAACGATCGGCAGCACCAGGAAGAGCAGGATGGCGTTCAGCCCCTTGCGCGGCACACGCGGCATCAGCATCGGCACCAGCAGGGCCACGAACAGGATGGCGACCAGGATCGGCCGCCAGCGCTCCTCGACCGGATAGGTGCCGAACATGAACTGGCCGAACTTGGCGTTAACGAAAGCCCAGCAGGCTCCGCTCCAGCCGTCGGGCTGAATGCCGCCTTGCGCAACGGTCGCGCAGACCGTGCGGTCCGGCCCGGTCCACTGTGCGTTGATGAACGCCCAATTGATGACCTGCGGCAGAATCCAGGCGACGATGACGATGCCGAGGATGGTGAGGATGGTGTCGCCGGCCGAACCGATCAGGTTCCTGCGCACCCAGGCGATGGGGCCGCTGACGCTCGCCGGCGCGGGCTGCGCGAGCGCCATCTCGGTACGCACCCAGGACATGTCATGTTCCTGCATGGCTCTACCTCTCCACCAGCGCCATTCTGGCGTTGACCACGTTCATGACAGCCGAGGTCACAAGGCTGAGTATGAGATAGGCGATCATCATGATCAGCACGCCTTCGACCGCCTGCCCGGTTTGGTTCAGAACCGTGCCGGCTGTCGCCGTCAGGTCGGGATAACCGATGGCGATCGCCAGCGAGGAGTTCTTGGTCAGGTTGAGATACTGGCTGGTCAGCGGTGGGATCACGATGCGCATGGCCTGCGGCACCACGACCAGCCGCAAGATCGACCCGGATCGCAGGCCAAGTGCCGCCGCCGCCTCGGTCTGGCCCTTGCTGACGCCCCTGATGCCGGCGCGCACGATTTCGGCGATGAAGGCCGCCGTGTAGCAGGACAGCGCCAGATAGAGCGACAGGAATTCCGGCTTGACCTGGAAGCCGCCGGTCAGGTTGAAGGTTGACTGTTTCGGCAAATCAAAGCTCAGCGGAAAGCCGCTCAGCACATAAGCGAGCAGCGGCAGGCCGACGATCAGCGCGGCGGACGTCCAGAACACCGGAAATTGCTGGCCTGTCGCCATCTGCCGCTGACGCGCCTTCCGGGCGACGAACCAGGACATGGCGATGCCCACCACAAGGGCGACCAGGATCAGCCAGGAGCCGTCGCCCCAGACTGGGCGGGGAAAATAGAAGCCGCGCTGGTTGAGGAAGGAGCCGAAAGGCAGATGATAGGAGTCGCGCGGCGGCGGCAGTACGGCGAGCACGCCGGAATACCAGAAGAAGATGACCAGCAGCGGCGGGATGTTGCGGAAAATCTCGACATAGACCGTGCAGATCTTCTGGATCAGCCAATTCTGCGACAGGCGGCCGATGCCGATGACGAAGCCGATGATGGTGGCGGTGATGATGCCGGCGGCGGCAACGATGATGGTGTTGATCAGGCCGACGATGATGGCGCGGCCATAGGTCGAGTCCGACGTATAGGCGATCGGCGTGTCCGATATGTCGAATCCGGCGCGCCCCTTGAGGAAGCCGAAGCCGGAGGCGATGTGCAGGCGATGCAGATTGTCGATGACGTTCTGCACGATCCACCAGATGGAGCCGAACAACAAGACGACGACCAGCGTCTGGAAGAAGAGACTGCGTATTCTCGGATCATTGACGAAGGAGCCGCGGCTCGGCTCCTCGCGTAGGATTTCCTGCGATGCCATGTCACGTCCCCTGTGAAAGAGAAACCGGAAGGCAGGTGCCTGCCTTCCGGATCACATTTCGATCAGCGGATCGGCGGCGCGTATTGCAGGCCACCCTTGGTCCACAGCGCATTGATGCCGCGGGCGATCTTGAGCGGGCTGCCCGAGCCGACATTGCGGTCGAACATTTCGCCGTAATTGCCGACAGCCTTGACGATGTTGACGACCCAGTCGTTGGAGACGCCGAGATCGGTGCCGATCTTGGTATCGGCTTCCTGGCCGAGCACACGCTTGATCTCCGGGCTGGCGGAGTTCTTCATCTCGTCGACATTGGCCTTGGTGATGCCGAGTTCCTCGGCATCGAGCAGAGCGAAATAGGTCCACTTGACGATGTGATACCACTGGTCGTCGCCCTGGCGAACGGCAGGTCCGAGCGGCTCTTTCGAGATGATCTCGGGCAGCACGACGTGATCGGCAGGCGAGCCGAGCGTCAAGCGAATGCCGTAAAGGCCCGACTGGTCGGTGGTGTAGACGTCGCAGCGGCCGGCATCATAGGCGGCGTTGACCTCTTCCAGCTTCTCGAAGACGACCGGATTGTACTCCATCTTGTTCGCCTTGAAATAGTCGGCGAGGTTGAGCTCGGTGGTCGTGCCGCTCTGCACACAGACGGCGGCGCCCGAAAGCTGCAGCGCCGAATTGACGCCCGGCAGCTTCTTGGCGTTGATCATGAAGCCCTGGCCGTCATAGTAGGTCGTGCCGATGAAATTCAGGCCGAGCGCGGTGTCGCGGTTGATCGTCCAGGTGGTGTTGCGCGACAGGATGTCGACCTCGCCGGACTGCAGCGCGGTAAAGCGCTCCTTGGCGCTGAGCGGCGTGAACTTGACCTTGGTGCCGTCACCGAAGACGGCGGCGGCAACCGCGCGGCAGAAATCGGCGTCGATGCCTTGCCAGTCGCCCTTGTCGTCCGGCGCGGAGAAGCCGGCCAGACCGGTCGAGACGCCGCACTGGATGAAGCCCTTCGCCTTGACGGTGTCGAGCGTGCCTGCCGACGCGGCCGACGCCATCAGTCCGAGCGTGGCGACGCCAAGAATGCCGATAGCAATGTGTTTCATAACCCACAGACCCTTTTCTGTTTTTTCAGGCAAAACCCTGATCTTTTTTCCCTTGTGAACGCAGCTCCCATCCCGGCCCATTCCCGAAACCCCGCATCGCAAACCGACGCACCGCCTCCCATTCACGAACAGCATCGAAGGCGATAATTCCCGTGAGGTCAAGGAAAATGACCGAATTGCAACGGGTTTGAAAATCGATTGCCTGAAATGCCTGAATTGCAGACAGATGCGCCCGCGATTTAGTCAGAAGCGCAAATTTACTCGGCAAAGCTCATTTGACGCGGATGTGACCCGGTGCTGTAAAATCCGTTCCGGGCTATACCTTAGCGTTACTGCCCTCAGCACGAAATGCATTGACGTTGCGTAATAGCCTTCGGCCGACGATACCCCATGATTGCCGGTCAATATTGCTTGTGGACAAAGTTGGCGCGCACTCTCAAAGCGCCGGAAAGATGAGAAAGGCGCCGACCGCAACCATCAATGCACCGGGGACCCGCGGGATCAATTGCCCAGTCGGAACCACCTTCTCCGGACCCGGGAATTGGCATATTCGAAGTCCATTCCTGGCGGACAGTGGGCTGTTGCACGGCCTACGACGCCGCACTATGGCTAGCGCCTTGTCAAACAAGGCGACCAAGAATGGCGAAAGACGGCAGCGAGCAGGGTTCCGGCAAGGTGGGCATCAACACACGGCTTGCCCATTCGGGCAACAACCCGCACGACTATTTCGGCTTCGTCAATCCGCCGGTGGTGCATGCCTCGACCGTGCTGTACCCCAATGCCGCCGCGATGGCCGCTCGCAACCAGAAATACACCTACGGCACGCGCGGCACACCGACGACCGATGCCCTTGCACTGGCGATCGATGCGCTGGAGGGATCCGCCGGCACCATCGTGGTGCCATCGGGCCTCGCAGCGGTAACCATTCCGCTGCTCGCCTTCGTATCGGCGGGCGACCATCTGCTGATCGTCGATTCCGTCTATCACCCCACGAGAAACTTCGCCGACACGATGCTGAAGCGGTTGGGCGTCGAGGTCGAGTATTATGCTCCCAATGTCGGCGCCGGCATCGCGGCTTTGATCAAGCCGAACACCAAAGTGGTGTTCACCGAATCGCCGGCCTCCAATACGTTCGAGGTGCAGGATATCCCGGCAATCGCCAAGGCGGCGCATGCGGCTGGCGCCATCGTGATGATGGACAACACCTGGGCGACGCCGCTCTATTTCCGGCCGCTCGACCATGGCGTCGACATCTCGATCCACGCGGCGACGAAATATCCGGCCGGACATTCGGACGTGCTGCTCGGCACGGTCTCGGCCACTGAGGCCTGTTGGAAGCAGCTCTACGAGAGCTTTTGCACGCTTGGCTGCTGTGCGGGCCCCGACGATGTCTATCAGGTGCTGCGCGGCCTGCGCACAATGGGCGTGCGGCTCGAGCATCATCAGCGCAGCGCACTCGCCATCGCGTCGTGGCTCGAAGGCCAGAAGGGCGTGGCGCGCGTGCTCCACCCTGCCCTTCCCAGCCATCCGGATCACGCCCTATGGAAACGCGACTTCTGCGGTTCGAGCGGCATCTTTTCCATCGTGCTTGCCGGCGGCGGCCAGAAGGAGCAGCACGCTTTCCTGGACGCGCTGCAGATCTTCGGCCTCGGCTACTCCTGGGGCGGCTATGAGAGCCTCGCTGTGCCTGTCTGGCTTGGCGACCGCGTCGTTGCGAAAGGCCCATACGAAGGTCCGTTGATCCGCCTGCAGATCGGCCTCGAGGATGTCGACGACTTGAAAGCCGACATCCTGCGCGGACTTACGGCGGCGGCACGCACGGGCTGACGTCAAACAGACTCGGCAAAGGGCCGCAAGCCCTTGACGCTGATGACAAAGCGGGAGCCGCAGCCAGCACTCCGGCGAAAGCCGGCGCGCAATATTATTCTCCTGCGCCGTGACTTTACGGATTTGTTTGACTTTCAAATCGGCGAATTCGGCCGCATTGCGCGCCGCACGCATCCTCGACAGATCCATTCCTCGCAAAGTTTCTCAATGGCCTTTCGTCTTTTTGTCCCCATCCTCGCCGGCGCGACGCTGCGTGAACGCATCCTGGCGTGCATCGGCGCCACGATCGGCATCGCTCTGACCGGCGTGATCAGCGGGCTGGCGATGGGCGGCGGCCCGCATGTGGCCCTGCTGGTGGCGCCGATGGGCGCATCCGCCGTGCTTCTGTTCGCTGTGCCCGCGAGCCCGTTGGCGCAGCCCTGGTCGATCATCGGCGGCAACTCCATATCGGCGCTGGTCGGCGTGACCGTCGCGCATTTCATCCATGATCCGGTGATGGCCTCGGGCCTCGCGGTGGCATTGGCCATCGCCGCGATGTCGTTCACGCGCTGCCTGCATCCGCCAGGCGGCGCCGCCGCGCTGACGGCGGTGCTCGGTGGGCCGGCCGTCATCAGCGCGGGCTTCCTGTTCCCGTTCGTGCCGGTGGCCCTGAATTCGACCATCCTGGTGGCGCTGGGTTACCTTTTCCACAAGCTGGCGCGGCGCAACTACCCGCATGTCGTGGCACCGGCCGCCAACAGCCACGGTACCGCCGATCCCCCGGCTCAGCAGCGCGCCGGTTTCCGGTCCGAGGACATCGACGCGGCGCTGACGGCGCTCGACGAGACCTTCGATATCGACCGCGACGACCTCGAACGGCTGCTGCGACAGGTCGAATTGCAGGCCATGGTGCGGTCGCACCGGACGCTGCTGTGCAAGGACATCATGTCGCGCGACGTGGTTTCGGTGCCCGAACAGGCCACCGCCGACGAGGCACGCCGGCAACTGCTCGATCACAATATCCGCACCTTGCCGGTGGTCGATGCCGAAGCAAGGCTGGTTGGCGCCGTCGGCCTACGCGAGCTGACGAAAGCCGTCGACACGGTGAAGAGCGTGATGGCAAAAGCCGGCACCGCCTCGCCCGAGACGCCGGCGATGAGCCTGCTTCCGGCGCTGACCGACGGCCGCAGCCATGCCGTGGTGATCGTCGACGGCGAGCGGCGCATTCTCGGCCTGATCACGCAGACCGACCTGCTGGCGGCCGCCGCACGCGTGCAGACAGCAGACAAAGGATTGGCGGCGGCCTAGAATAGTGGGCCCCGGATCCCGCTGATCCGGGAACCTTTTGCCGGCAGGCGCATCCAACGTGCAGTCAAGCGCATGTTCGAAGAAGGCGCCTGTTCGAAGGGGCGCCTGTTCGGGGAGATCCGGTCGCGATGAGCAAGCTCGCAACGCCCGCCACGGCACCCATGGTTGCCGAAAGCCTTTCCGGCGACATGCTGCTCGTCCACAAGGCGCAGGCGCGCGAGCCGAATGCTTTTCGCGCCATCATGAAAATACACAACCAGAGGCTCTACCGCATCGCGCGCGGCATTCTGCGCAACGACGCCGAAGCCGAGGATGTTGTCCAGGAGGCCTATGTCAGCGCCTTCGCCAGCCTGGCGGCATTTCGCGGCGAATCCACGCTCGCCACCTGGCTGTCGCGCATCGTCATCAACGAAGCGCTTGGCCGCCTGCGCAAGAAGCGTCGCACAGTGGATATGCCTGACAATCCGGAAGCGCAAATCATCCGGTTTCCCCTCAATTCCAACGACGATCCGGAGCGCGCGATGGCGCAGCGGCAGATTCTCGCACTTGTCGAACGAGCGACCGACAACTTGCCCGACATTTACCGCATGGTCTTCGTCGCCCGCGTCATCGAGGGCCTGAGCATGGAAGAAACCGCCGATTTGCTTGGCGTGCGGCCGGAGACCGTCAAGACGAGACTGCACCGGGCCCGTGTCCTGCTACGCAAGGCGCTGGACGATGAAATCGGCCCTGTGCTGCTCGATGCCTTCCCGTTCGCCGGGCGGCGCTGCGAGCGACTGACCCGGGCGGTGATGGAACGGCTGGGTTTCGAATGATGCGGTCCTGATTTCCGGGAACGTTTCTCTCCGCCCCGCATCCAATGAGCGTCAACTGAAAGATTTGAGCCCGGCACCTCTTCGCGGCCGGGCCAAGGAGGATACCATGTTCACCCGATATACCGTTGCCCTTGCCGCCCTGCTTCTCGTCGGCGCCGCCCCGGTCTCGCAAGCCGCCGACAAGCCGACCGACCCGCAGATCGCCCATATCGCCTATACGGCAGGCGTCCTCGACATCGAGGCTGCCAAGCAGGCGATCAAGACATCGAAGAACAAGGAGGTCGTCGATTTCGCCAAGGACATGGAGCGCGACCACGAAGCGGTGAACAAGCAGGCGCTTGACCTCGTCAAGAAGCTCAAGGTGAAGCCCGAGGACAACGCCACCAGCCAGGCGCTGACGAAGGCAGCGAAAGAGGAACGCGCCAAGCTCGCCAAGCTGAAAGGCGCGGCCTTCGACAAGGCCTATATCGAAAACGAGGTCGCTTATCACAAGCAGGTCGATGGCGCGCTCGAAACCCTGCTCATTCCCTCGGCCAGCAATGCCGAGCTGAAGAGCCTGCTCGAGACCGGCCTCAAGATCTTCCAGGGCCACGAGCAGCATGCCGAACACGTCGCCGGCATGCTGAAATGAAAGCGGGCGCCTTGGATCAACTGGCGTGGCTGGCAATGCTGGCGCTGACCTTTGCGGCGGCGCCGGCGACGGCCGCAACCATCCAGGTGACGATCGACAGGCTCGTCTATTCGCCGGCAAGCCTCCAGGCCAAAGTCGGCGACACGATCGAATGGGTGAACAAGGACGTGGTCGCCCACACGGCTACCGTGAAGGGTGGCTGGGACGTGATGATCCCGCCGAAATCCAAGGGACAAGTGACCCTCAAGACAGCGGGCGCGGTGGATTATTTCTGCCGCTTCCATCCGAACATGAAGGGCCATCTCGATGTGGCGCCCTGAACCGGTCCAGCCGCAGGACCGGTCAGGACATCATAGCCAGCCATGCAGTGCCGAACGCGAGCGTGATCAGCGTCAGCGGCAGCCCGACCTTGAAGAAGGCACCGAAAGACAACGGTGTGCCTGCCGATTTGGATTGTTCGGCGACGATCAGGTTGGCGACCGAGCCGAGCAAGGTGAAGTTGCCGGCCAGCGTCGAACTCATGGCCACCACCAGCCAGGCGCGCTCGGGGTTCTCCAGGCCGGGGATAAATGGCCTGAGCGCCAGCACGGCCGGAACATTGCTCATGATGTTGGACAACACCGCGGTGAAACCCGACAGCCTCCAGACATCGTCGAGCCCGATGTTCTTGGCCGAGGCGATCATGTCTGATGTCAGCAGCGTCTTTTCCGCGCCCGCAACCACCACGAACAGACCCGCGAACATGAACAGCAGCGGTCCGTCGATCTCGCGGTAGATGCGCGATGGCTTGATGGCGCGGGTGAGCAGCAGAATGGCCCCGCCAATGAGCGCCGCCTTGGCTACGGGAACACCGGCGAAGAAGGCGATCGCCAATCCGATGCAGACGACCACCGCCTTGAGCACCTGACCGCGATGCATGCGGCCGCGCGAGATGTGTGGGGTCAGTTCGCCGTTGCGGGTGAATTCGGCGCGATAGACGATGCGCACAATGACGATAACGGCGACAAGGCCAAACAAGGCCACCGGCGCGAGCGCCGCCGAAAAGGCCGGATAGGAAATGCCAGATAGCGCGCCGATGACCATGTTCTGCGGATTGCCGGTGATGGTGGCGACGCTGCCGCAGTTCGAAGCGGTGGCGGTGGCGATCAGATAGGGGATGGGGTTGCGGTT
Organism: Mesorhizobium sp. WSM3626; assembly: GCF_000513935.1. Classification (GTDB taxonomy): domain Bacteria; phylum Pseudomonadota; class Alphaproteobacteria; order Rhizobiales; family Rhizobiaceae; genus Mesorhizobium; species Mesorhizobium salmacidum. The sequence continues at coordinate 32,877 of NZ_AZUY01000023.1, forward strand.
GATGACGCGGGTGACGTGGACGACGATCGGCGCCATGACCAGGCAGATGGCGTCGTTGACCAGGAAGGCCGACAGCACGCCGGTCAGGAGCGTCACCATCACCAGGAGCATGAACGGCGCATGCGCGTGCTCGATGGCGATTGCGCCGAGACCGCGAAAGGCGCCCGATACCTTCAGATGCGCCACCACGATCATCATGCCGAGCAGAAGCGTGATGGTGTCGAAATTGATGGCGCGATAGGCGTCTTCCATGCTGAGCGCGCCGATGGCGATCATCGCCGCGCCGCCAAGCAGCGCAATGCCTGCCCGGTCAAGCCGCAGGCCAGGTATTCGGCCGATGGCCACTCCGGCATAGGTGAGGACCAGGATCAGCAGTGCCGCGGCGCCTGTCAATGTCATCGGTAGAAGCCCTGCTCGATCTGTCCGCGCACCGATGCCGGCCGCCCGCGATTCACGTGATCCCAGCTTTAGCGCGATGTCGGGATTGATGCCAAACGGCTACGTGGACTATTGGCGGAGAATATCTGAAGGCCGATGGCGCGGGTGCCGCTAGCGTCGGTAGAAATCCAGCCGCTGTTGCAACGCCTGCGGTGAAAACAGCTGCTCGACTGTCTGCCGCGCCTTGCGGCCGACCGTCGCCCGCAGGCCCGGGTCGGCTTTGAGATCCGCCAAGATCCGCGCCGCCTGTTGCGTCGTTTCAAACAGGAAGCCGTTTTCGCCATGCCTGATGTGGTCGGCGTAGCCGCCATTCGCATGGCAGACCACGGGCAAACCGCAGGCCATCGCCTCGAACACCACGCGGCCGAACGTCTCCACATGGGAGCCGGTGCGATAATAAAAGACGTCGAGCGTCGGCAGAAACTGTTCGGCGGCAACTTCACCCTGCGGCAGGAGTTCGAGTTGCGGATGCGGCGCAAGCCTGCCCTTGAGTGGCATGCCGCCCTGAATCCGCACCGCAATGCCATCGCCAAGCAATGCCTCATAGAGCGCAACATCGTCGGCGTGGTGCTTGTCCGCCGTGTCGCGGCTCAGCCGCCCTACCCTGAACGGACCGCTTGGCCTTGCCGGCAGTGGCGAGAAGCGCTCGATATCGATCGGCGAGGCATGGACGACGCCTTCGACCTCCAGCATGCGCCTCTGAAAGTCGGAGATCAACACCAGTTCGGCAGCGGGCCAACCCAGCAGGCGCGGCCTGCGTGTCGTCAGAGCGATGATCTTGGGATGAAAGGTGTTGAAGACATAGATCAGCCGGTGCGGCCGCGGGACCAGATAAGGCCACATCTTGTTGCGCCAATGCGCGCCAAGAAAGACATAGGTGCCACCATCCGGCACATTGCGTGTTGCCGGTGAGACGCGGCGTATCGGAAATTCCCGCATCAGGTCTTCGGATACGCGCGACGAGGTTGCCCAGAGGCGCACCTGCGAGCCGGCGCTCAACAGCCGATACAACTCCAGGGTTTCGCGCTCACTGCCGCCAAACGGGTTCTGAAAGCCGTTGAATAAATGGATCATGATCGCGGTGCTTACTGGGTTCTATCCCGGCGCGTTTCGCCATTCATTGCCTGCCCCCAAGGGGCGTGCCGTACCCGTGAACCGCACGATCGAGGGACTTAAGAGGCAGGACTATTTCCGGCGATACTTCCTACATTGCTTGCCCGGAGGAAGCACACAGACAAGCAAGCGTCAAGGAAGCGGCCGGTGCGAGCTCGCTGCGAGGTCGCCGTCAGTGGACGGTAGCGATGCTGGGCAGAGACACCAGGGAGGCTTCCGCCGGATCGAAGCTGACCTGATCGCGCCCGTTCGACTTGGCGGCATAAAGCCGTCTGTCGGCGGCGGAGAATATTGCCTCGTAGGTGGTCGGCCCGCTGAAGCTGGTGCCGCCGATGCTGACGGAAAGCGGGCAGGAGCGGCCGCCTGGGGAAAAGTCCATTTCGCGTATCCGTCGGCGGATGCCTTCGGCAACCAGCCAGGATTGCGAGGGGTCGACACCGGGAAGGAATACGCCGAACTCCTCGCCGCCGATCCGGCCGACGATATCGCCGCCGCGCAGCTGGCCCTTGATCGCCTGCGCGATCAGTTTGAGCGCCTGGTCGCCGCAATCATGGCCGAGACGGTCGTTGATCGACTTGAAATGGTCGGCATCGATGATCAGCAGCGCGCCGGAACGGGTCTCTTCCTGCTTGCGGGTCTGCTCGAGATAGGCCTCGACCAGCATCGAGAAGGCGCCGCGGTTCAGCACCGCCGTCAGGCTGTCCGTCGCGGCGATGACGCTGAGGTCGCGCTGGGCTATCGCCAGCTGGCGGATCTTCCACATCAGGAAAAACAGAAACGAGCCACCCAGCACCAAGGGCAGCAGTAGGTCGGTCAGCTTCGCGCGCCAGACAGATTCGGGCGAAAGATAGGGGAAATTGAACGAATCGACGAAAAACGCCACGGCGATAAAGAATGCCGTGCCGGCGCCGGTGACGGCGATCACCCTGCCCCAGCTGGTCGGCGACAGGTCCAGCTTCATCCCTTCCACTCCGTTAGCCGTCCCTACTATGACGTGCCAACGCAAACAAAATGATAAGACTTTCCTTTCAATTCGACATCGGATGACGGGGAGACGAGATCAGATGGCCGGGAGCGGGGCACGATCGCCCAATAGCGGCCGTGTCCCGGTTGTGGAAGCAAATTTACTCTCCGCATTTCGGAGCGGGAGCAATTCCGAAGTCAGCGGGTGGACGCCGGCCCAACCGCCTCGGCGACGAAGGATGCCGCGATCAGGTCGTCGGCATCCAGCTGCAAGGAATCGCCGCCAGCTCCCATGATGGCCGCGACCTTGTGAAAGATTTTCATCTCATGGCCGGAAATTTCGGCATTCTGCATTCGGGCCCTGAGGTCGGCGATACGCCGCCCCAAGGCAGGGGACGTTCCAATCTCACGTTTCGACATAACCTGGTTTCTCCTCCCCCAACCCATGCTTGTTTTGCCCCACCCATTCGCTTGCCCGCACATTGCCCTTTATGAGGCTCCACGAATACAAGCCCCCGAACGCGCAGTTTTGGCCAAGGTTCCAACACGGCCAGATCACGAAATAATTCCAGAGCCCGGCTGGCCCGGAACTTCTGTTCCAGCTTCCATCACACGGCGTGGCAGCACCGACAGGCAAGGGTGAAGGTCAAGCGGCCGCGTGAAGTTATGCGGCGTAAGCCATTGAAAAAATGGCGATCCCGACAGGATTCGAACCTGTGACCATCGGCTTAGAAGGCCGGTGCTCTATCCAGCTGAGCTACGGGACCGTTGGCCGGCCAATGGGCCGGCTGAAATACTTGGCGCTGGCCGCCGGTTAATGCGTCCAGGGCGTCCTGCGGTCATAGCGGAAATTCTCCGCATAGGAAATCTGGCGGCGCTTGGTCTCTTTCGGCTCCTCGACGCGGAAGGCAAGCCCTTCCTTTTCGGCGTAGGCAACCGCTTCTTCGCGCGTGTCGAAGGTGAGCCTGATCTGGCTTCTCATGTCTCCCGAGGTGGTGTAGCCCATCAGCGGGTCGATCTTCTTGCGCATCTCGGGATCGAATTCCAGCACCCAATGGCCGGTCTTGGCCTTGCCGGACTGCATCGCGGTTTTGGCTGGGCTGAAAATGCGCGCGGACATGGCCACCTCTTTGTTGTGCGAGGCAGCATCGCCGCCCGTAGGCCGTCATTACTGCGCATTGGCACCGGCGGCAAGGTTTTTGCACTTGCCATGTAACACCGAAATGAATAGGCAACAGACCGTTCGGAGTGTAGCGCAGCCTGGTAGCGCATCTGGTTTGGGACCAGAGGGTCGGGAGTTCGAATCTCTCCACTCCGACCATTTCTCTCTAAAATGCGATACCGATGGCACCGAAGGGGTTTTGCCCTTATTCGCGTTTCACCCTTTCAGGCTCGCTTCCCTCGCCATTGCCGGCTTAAGCTGCGGCAAACGGGGGATTTGCGGTGCTTGGGATCGATGCTTGGGTCTCGCTGTTCGGGCCGGCCTATTTTGCCTATGCGGGCGTGACGGTTCCGTTCATGGTGACGTGGGCGATCGCCTGCGCGGCCCTGGCGATGTGGAACAATCGCGAGAGCCGCAGACAGGCCAGGCTGGCCCCGGGCACAGCTGCCTCCCATTCCTGGCCCGCCAGCATCGGGATCTTCGTGCTGGTCGCGGCCTGTTACATCGCCGCGCATTCCGCCGTTTATGTGGTGGTCCGGCATTTCGTCAGACTATGGCTGTGATTGGCTGCAAGCTCACCGGCTGACGGTGCCACGTTCAGAGCACACCCTCGATATCGGTTTTCGAAAAATCGGCTCCGACATGTTTCGACGATGCGACTGGTCAGTGTTGTTGGGTGAATGTCCGCTGCGGCAGCACCCGCTCGATACATTCTTAAAGGCAAGCTCGCCGGGCGAGAACCCCAACCGCCTCATCCCGGCGAGCCTACAACCTGATTTGGAACGCAATCAGGACCGGGGTTAGCCGGCAACCTCATGCTGCAAGACCGGTGCCAATCTTGTGTGCCAAAATGGGACCGAGGTGGAGACGGAGAATCGCTGGAGCCCTGAAGCCATCAAATCTCGAACTCACCCTGCCCCTCGTCCATGGCGCTCACGGTCTCGGCGGCCAGTGCCCTTGTGATCGGCATCTTGCGCTCCAGCGCGGTGCGATCCAGGCGCTCCACCACACGCATCGCGGTTGCCAGCGAACGCTCGATGCGCCGCACCAGATACTGCACGACATGCGGCTCGACCTCGACCTGCCGGTCGGCGAACAGCTTGGTAATGACGCCGGCGAGCAAGAGATCGTCAGGCTCGTGGATCTCGACGGTCGCCGCCGCCTTCAGCCGCGAGGCAAGATCGGGCAGCTTGACGCCCCAGGCCGACGGAAAGCGCCGCGCCGTCAGAAGCAGTGTCGAGCCAGCACCGCGCACGGCGTTGATCAAATGGAACAGGCCTTGCTCATCGACCGCGCCGATATCGACATCGTCGATCAGCGCCGGCCGCGCACCGAGATTGGCGATGCTGTCACCCATGCGCCTTGCGTCGACGGCCACCGCGTTGGCGCGAGCACGCCAGATCGAGGCCAGATGCGTTTTGCCCGAACCAGCGGGGCCTGCCAGCACCACCACTGGTGCTGGCCAATCCGGCCAGCGGTCGACCAATGCGGCCGCCTGGTTGTTGGTGCCGGAGACGACCAGCTCGTCGCGCGAGTAACCGGTGCCGTGGCCGAGATCGAGCGGCAGTTGGCGCGGCGGATCGGTTCGCTGGGCAGTCACGTCAACGACGCGGTTGCGTGCGATGGCCGCCACCGCGATCGGCCGGCAACGGCGGCGCGGGTGCTGTCGCGTGGCCTTTGTAGAGCGGCGATTCCAGATAGCGGGCGATGGCAAACCGCACCAGAACGGCAACCGCCGCGGACGCAGGAACAGCAATCAACAGGCCGACAAAACCGAACAGCGCGCCGAAGGCGAACAACGCGAACATGAGCCACACCGGATGCAAGCCGACACTTTTGCCAACCAGCCTGGGCTGCAGGATGTTGCCTTCGACGAACTGGCCGATGAAGAAGACCACGGCAACGGCGACGATCATCGTCCAGTCCGGCCAGAACTGGACGAAGGCAACGCCGACGGCCAGCACCAGCCCGGTCAATGAGCCGACATAGGGGATGAAGGAGATCAGCCCGGCGAACAGGCCGATGAGGATGGCGAAGTTCAGCCCCGTCAGCGTCAGGCCGGTGGCATACATGGCGGCCAGCACCAGGCAGAGCGTGCCCTGGCCACGCACGAAGCCGGCGGTGGCGGTGTTGATGTCGCGCGCGATGGCGCGGACCGTCGCCACGTTGTCGCGCGGCACCCAGCTGTCGATAACCGCCACCATGCGATCCCAGTCGAGCAGCATGTAGAAGGCAACCACGGGCGTCACCACGAACAGACTGACCACCGAGACCAGCGCCACGCCCGAACTCCAGATCGAAGTGAAGACCGTGGTGAGCAGGCCGAAACCGGAGGTCAGCAGCGAGTTCAACCCGTCGCGCAGGCCATTGGCGTTGACGCCGAATTTCTGTTCCAGCCACTTCGGATCAAAGGAGGTGATCAGGCTCTGCAGCCGCGTCAGGTACTCCGGCAGCTTGCCGGCGAAATCGGCCATCTGCGTCGCCAGCACCGGAATGAGGATGACGAAGGCCAGCACCAGCACGATGAGGAAGGTGATGAGGATGACCACCGTCGCCATGAAGCGGCTGAGGCCGAGCCGTTGCAACCGGTCGGCGACCGGATCAAGGAAATAGGCAAGCACCATGCCGGCGACGAAGGGCAGCAGGATGGCGCTGAAGACATAAAGAAAAAGCGCCAGGATCGTGGCACCCGCCAGCCAGAAGAAGATCTGGCGGCGGAACGTGGCCGACGCTTCGGCCTCCGCCGCCGTCTCGCCGGCCGGCACGACGACGACCGTCTGGTCGTCCACGGTCTTGCCCAGCGCCACCGCTTTGCGGGCGGCCGGCTTGCGGGCAGCCTTGCCGTCGATGGGCTTGTCAGCCTGATTTACCGCCTTCGCCATAGCCGCTCATATGCCTCAGCCAAGCCACGAGATAGGCCGCGGCCGAAGCCACGGTCAAGACCCCGGACAGCAATATGAGGGTGGGCCGCAGAGGGTCGAGGTGCCCGGCAAAGGCGAGTTCGCCCAGCACAACCGCCGCCAGCGCGATCTGTATGGCGGTATTGGCCTTCGACACCAGAAACGGCTTTATCTCGACGGGATGGCCGATCACCGTGGACAACAGGACCGCGCACACGATCAGCGCGTCGCGCGACACCATGGTGACGACCAGCCACAGCGGCAATTGCCCGATGAAGCCCATGACGACGAACACCGAAACCAAAAGCATCTTGTCGGCGATCGGATCGAGATAGGCGCCGAACCTGGACTGCTGGTTGAAGCGGCGCGCGATGAAACCGTCGACACCGTCGGAAACGCCGGCAACGACGAAGCCGGCAAAAGCCCATTCCCAACGTGCCTGCAACATGGCCAGCACCACGGCAGGCACCAGCACAAAGCGCAGGATGGTGATCAGGTTGGGGATGGTCAACGCATTGTCCCGCCGTATTATGCCTCGAGATAGATGAGGGAGATGGAGGGCCGAGGCAAGGGAGAAGCAGGACGGGCCAGCGGCAGACGCAGTGCGCGATGCCCCGGCTATCCACGCTTTTGTCAACCAAACGGCGCCCGGTTCGGCCGTTATCCTTGCGGACCGAAACCGTTCATGCGAAGAGCCCGCAAACGAGCAGGAACATTGCGATGAGCAAGCGCGAAACCGGCCAGCATAAAACGGGCCAGAACAAAACGGCCAAGCGCAGAAACGGGCTCACCTATGCCGAGGCCGGCGTCGACATCGATGCCGGCAATCTCATGGTGGAGAAGATCAAGCCGCTGGTGCGCGCGACGCGCAGGCCAGGCGCGGATGGCGAGATCGGCGGCTTCGGCGGGCTGTTCGATCTCAAGGCCGCCGGTTTCACCGATCCGGTGCTGGTCGCCGCCAATGACGGCGTCGGCACCAAGCTCAAGATCGCCATCGATGCCGGCAAGCACGACACGATCGGCATCGACCTCGTCGCCATGTGCGTCAACGACATCGTCGTGCAGGGCGCGGAGCCGCTGTTCTTCCTCGACTATTTCGCCACCGGCAAACTCGATCCCGAACAGGGTGCCGCGATCGTCGGCGGCATCGCGCAGGGTTGCCGCCAGGCCGGCTGCGCGCTGATCGGGGGCGAGACCGCCGAAATGCCCGGCATGTATCACGGCAAGGACTATGACCTTGCCGGCTTTGCGGTGGGCGCGGCCGAGCGCGGGCAGCTTCTGCCCACCGACGACATCGTCGAAGGCGACGTGCTGCTCGGCCTTGCTTCCTCCGGCCTCCATTCCAACGGGTTTTCCCTGGTGCGCCGCATCGTTGCCGCGAGCGGCCTGGCGTGGAGCGATCCGGCGCCGTTCAACGACGAAGCGACGTTGGCCGAGGCGCTGCTCGAGCCGACCCGCATCTACGTGAAATCGCTCCTCAAGGCGATCCGCAACACGCACGGCATCAAGGCGCTGGCGCACATCACCGGCGGCGGCTTCCCGGAAAACATCCCGCGCGTGCTGCCCAAGGATTTCTCGGCCGAGCTCGACCTCGAAGCCATCGACGTGCCGCCGGTGTTCTCCTGGCTGGCCAAGACCGGCGGAGTGGCGCCGGAAGAGATGATGCGCACCTTCAACTGCGGCATCGGCATGATTTTGGCTGTCGCTTCGGGTCAGGCGGCGCAGGTTGCGGCCGTCCTGCAGGAAGCCGGCGAGACGGTGACGCCGATCGGCCGCATCGTGCCGCGCCGCGACGCCGGCGTCATCTATCGGGGCTCGATCGGCCTATGAGCTCGCGGAGGAAACGCACAGTCGTCCTGATTTCGGGGCGCGGCTCCAACATGACCGCGCTGATCGCGGCGGCCAGCGACCCGTCCTTCCCGGCCGAGATCGCAGGCGTCATCTCCGATAAGGCGGACGCCGCCGGCCTCGTCATCGCCAGGGCACGCGGCATCGCCACACAGGTCATTTCCCGCGCCGACCACGGCAGCAAGCAGGCGCATGACGCGGCGATCGACGCGGCACTCGCGGCCTTCAATGCCGACATCGTGGCGCTGGCGGGCTATATGCGCATCCTGACCCCCGGCTTTGTCCAGAAATGGCAGGGCCGCATGATCAACATCCACCCTGCCCTGCTGCCGGCCTTCAAAGGGCTCGATACCCATGCCCGCGCGCTGGCCGCCGGCATTCGCATTCATGGCTGCACGGTGCATTTCGTGACGCCCGAGATGGATGACGGCCCCATCATCGCCCAGGCTGCGGTGCCGGTGATGGTCGGCGATAATACCGATACGCTGGCTGCCCGGGTGCTGAAGGCCGAGCATCGGCTCTATCCGCTGGCGCTTGGACTGGTGGCCGAAGGCAAGGCGCGCATGGAGGCGGGCCGCGCCGTGCTCGCCCACTTCGCCGACGATGCCGACAACGGCACCTCGGTGGTAATGGCACCCGACCCGCTGCGCGAGGAAGCCGATCTCGAGCATCTGGCGCGGATCACGCCTTAAGCCGAGGACACGGCGATGAAACAGCTGCTCCTCCTACGCCATGCCAAATCGAGCTGGGATGATCCTGATCTCGATGATTTCGACCGGCCGCTCACGGAACGTGGGTTGAAGGCAGCCCGATTGATCGGTCGCGAGCTTGCCGCGCGCGACTGGCTGCCGGACCTTGCATTGGTGTCACCGGCGCTGCGCACCCGCGATACGTGGCGGCTGGTGGCGGCGGAACTGCCCGCGCAGCCTCGGATCGCGTTTGCCGAGGCGCTTTACGATGCTTCAGCGGCGGATATTCTGAGCCAGGTACGCAAAGCAGACCCGTCGAGCGGCTGCCTGCTGGTTCTCGGCCACAATCCAGGCCTGGAGGATCTGGCAAAACAGCTTGCCGGACCGGGATCGGAGGCGAAGGCGCGCAAGAGGCTCGAGCAAAAGTTTCCGACAGCAGCCCTCGCGCGCGTCGTCTTTGAACACGATTGGTCTGGCCTGTCGGCCGCCCGGCTGACGCACTGTCTGCGGCCGAAGGATCTGAGCTAGACGGGTGCGGCAGATCAGACCTGCCGCACCCCTGACATCAGTTGCCCCATATACCCTGGCCGGGCTCCGGCCAGTCGATGCCGGGCTTGACCTTGGTGTCGGCAGCCTTGTGCTTGGTCATATTCGAGTTGTTGTCGACGGCGCCGGTGGCGGCGTGGTCCACGCCGGCGACCGGGGCAACCGGCTGGTTGGCATTGTCCGAGCCATAATGGTCGCTGCCGGCGAGTGCACCTCCGGTTGCGACGAGCATAGCGGCGGCAGCGAGAGCAAGTCTGTTCATTTCAATCTCCAGGTTCATCCGTTGGGCGGCGTCTTGGGAGGACGGTTCCGCTGAGGACAAGACCAGAAGCAGCCTGGTTTTATTCCTGACCGTGAAATGTTTTTTGCCGACTGCGAAGATCGGCTGATACGGCCAATGCCCAGGGCTCATCCAAAAACAAGAGCGGCGGGCCAGGCCCACCGCTCTTTGTCGTCACGCGCTGCTTGAAGGGATCAGCGGCCCCAGATGCCTTGGCCCGACTGAGCAGGCACCTTGGCATTGACGTCAGCCTGCGCCTTGTCCGCCTTCAGGATCGAACCGGTGCGGAAGGTGTCGACATTGGAGGTCGACTGGCTGGCAACCGGCTGGTTGGCGTTGTTGGAGCCGTAGTTGTCGCTGCCGGCAAAAGCGGCGCCCGCGGCAACGAGGATGGCGGCGGCGGTGAGTGCGATCTTGGTCATTTCAAGTACTCCTGAATTCAAAGGTGGATGGATTGGCAGTCGCGATTAGCGGCCGAAGAGGTTGCGGTCAGCGCCCTGGGGAGCCTGGACCGACGCTGCCGTCGACTTCGAGGTCGAAGCGGTGACCGAATGGTCGACAGTGGCGGCAGGCTGGTTGGCGTTGGCCGAGCCATAATTGTCGCTGCCGGCAAAAGCAGTGCCCGTGGCAACGAGGATGGCGGCGGCGGTAAGAGCGATCTTGGTCATTTTATTTACTCCAGAATTTCTTTGTTCTGTCCGTCTAGTGGCGTGCCCTTGGGAGGATTTCGCGTCGCTCGGACCACCTCCAGATGGGAAAGGCCCTTTGGGATTTCTAGTCGCATCGGTTTTGCAGTATTTCATTACGTTATGGACAATGCATATTGCACCGCAGCATTCTTAGTCTGATTTATCACATGTTTTCAGATGGTTAGCGTTTCCATCTCGGGCGCATTCCAGAGCAGATCGGAGGACATTGTTCACCGTTCGCGATACAATCCGTCAACCAGAACCGAACCGTTCGGTTCGATTTAATCTTCAAAACGGGGTGTCTGAGCCTGCAAAAATCGGATCCCGACCGCAGCCAAGCCGCATTTGCCTTGCGTTGCGATCGAGACTATCGATCATTTCGGGTCCGATTGCCGAATGGGCCCGCCAATCGAGCCCGAGGCGGCCGTTGAGACCGAAAGTGGGCGGATGCTGGAACGGCAATAGACATGCGATTGCTGCTTGTGGAGGACAATCGCGAACTGGCGGACTGGCTAGGCAAGACCTTGCGCCAGGCGAATTATGTCGTCGACATCGTCCATGACGGCGAGGATGTCGAGCATGCGCTCGCCGCCGGCAACCACGCGCTTGTCATTCTCGATCTTGCGCTGCCTCGCATGGGTGGACTGGAAGTGCTGCGTATGCTGCGAACACGCGGCAACCGGGTGCCGGTGATCGTACTGACTGCCAATGCCAGCCTCGATGGCCGGGTCAAAGGCCTCAACGAAGGCGCCGACGACTATCTGCCGAAGCCCTTCCAGATCGAGGAGCTCGAAGCACGCATCCGCGTCCAACTGCGCCGCGCCAATGACCGGACGGCACCGGTCGTTGCCTGCGGCGACCTCGTCTTCGACACCAACACCAGGCTGTTTTCGCTCGGCGGCGAGACGCTGGCATTGACGCCGCGCGAACATGCCGTGCTCGAGCAGTTGATGATCAAGGCGGGACGCACCGTGAGCAAGGCCGCCTTGTCCGCGGCGATCTATGACTTCGAGACCGACGCCGATCCGAGCGCCATCGAGATCTATGTGCACCGTGTGCGCAAGAAGCTTGAAGGCTCGCGGGTCCAGATCACCACTTTGCGTGGCCTGGGCTATCTCTTGCGCCACGATGATCTGGCGCTATGATGATTTGGCGCTATGAAGACTAACAGCCTGCGCCTGCAATTGCTGGCCTGGGTCGTGCTCCCCCTGGCCGGGCTTGCGACCATCAATCTGTGGACCAGCCAGCGCAACGCTCTGGCGACCGCCGATCTGGTCACCGACCGCATGCTGGTCGGCTCGGCCCGCGCTATCGCCGAGCAGGTCGCCATGGCCGATGGCGTACTCGATGCCACCATCCCGCCGGCGGCGATCGAGATGTTCGATACCGGCGATCGCGACAGCGTCTACTATCGCGTCGAGACCGCCGGAGGACGGTTGCTGACCGGTTACCCCGATTTGCCGCAAGCGCCGCGGCATGCGAGCGTCGAGGCGAGCTATCGCGACCATATGTTGCGGCTCTTGACGCTCAGCCACGCGGTGATCGGCGCCGGCGGCGATTCCCCCATAACGGTCACCGTGGGCATAACGCTCTCCGGGCATGATGCGATGGTGAAGCGGCTGTGGTTCAGCGCCTTCGTCCAGCAGCTGGCGCTGGTGGCAATCGCCGGCGTGTTCGTGCTGCTTGGCCTGCGCCGCGGCCTGGCGCCATTGATAAGCCTGCGCGACGCGGTGCGTTTGCCAAGCCGAAGCGACCTCGATCCGGTTGACGTGCCGGGCGCGCAGAGCGAAATCCGGCCTCTGATAGAGGCGCTCAACGCCTACATGGAACGGGTGCGCGCGCAGATGGGAGCGCAGCGCCGTTTCATCGCCAATGCCGCACATCAATTGCGCACGCCGCTGGCGCTGCTATCGACGCAGGCAAGCTATGCGCTACGCGAAACCGCCACCGATGCGCGCCAGGAAGCGCTGGTGGCGCTGCAGGCCAGCTCCGGCAAGCTGGCACGGCTGGCCGAACAATTGCTCACCCTGTCGCGTGCCGAGCCTGGCAGCCGGCGGCCACGCGCCGATCGCATCGACCTGACAGAAGCCGCCCGCCATGTACTGGAAACGCAGGCGCCCGCGGCGATCGCCCGCAAGATCGATCTCGGGCTGGAGGAAACAGGGCCGGTTGCAGTCATTGGCGACGGCACCATGCTGCGCGAGATGATCGTCAATCTTGTCGACAACGCGCTGCGTTACTCGACGGCAGGCGGCAGCGTGACGGTGAAGCTGGCCGCCATCGATAGCGAAGCCGTGTTGACGGTAGCCGATGACGGGCCCGGCATCCCGGCCGAAGAGCGGGATCACGTGTTCGAGCGCTTTTATCGCATCGCCGGTTCGACCGAGGAAGGCAGCGGCCTGGGCCTCGCCATCGTGCGCGAGGTTGTCGAGAATGCCGGCGGCCGCGTCACCCTCGGGGATGGCGCGGCCGGCGGTCTGTTGGTCGAGGTCAGGTTGCCCCTGGCATGACCCGACCCGCGCCCAGCGCGGGCTCGGACTGTCCTCGGAACAAAATCAGGTGCCCTGCTCGTTGAACGGCGCAGGCCGCCACTTGACGACATAGTTCTCGAAGCGGGTGATGATGAATTCCACCACCAGCGCCATAACCGCCAGGATGATCATGGCGGCGAAGACGCCATTGGCGTTGAAGGCGCCCTGCGCGGTCGAGATCAGCAGGCCCATGCCTTGCTTGGCGCCGAGGAATTCGCCGACCACGGCGCCGACCAGGGCAAAGCCGAAACTGACATGCAGGCTGGCCAGGATCCAGCTCATCGCCGACGGGATAATGACGGTGCGGGTGATCTGGAACGGCGAGGCGCCGAGGATCTGGGCGTTGGCGATCATCGCCCTGTCGGCCTCGCGAACCCCCTGGAAGGCGTTGGCGAAAACGACGAAGAACACCATCACCACGGCGAGCGCCACTTTCGAGGCCATGCCGAGGCCGAGCGCGATGATGAAGACAGAGCCGAGCACGACGCGCGGCACGGAATTGGCGATCTTGATGTAGATCGAAAAGACATCGGCCAGCAGCCGGTTGCGGCCGAGAATGATGCCGGCGGCGATGCCGCCCAGTGCGCCGATGGCGAAGCCGAGGAAGGTTTCCTCCAGCGTCACATAGATCTGCAGCCAGAGCGGTCCCTGCGAGGTGCCCTCGGTGATCCAGGACCAGATCTGTTCCCAGATGCCGGAGGGGCTGGCGAAGAAGAACGGGTCGATGATGTTATAGTCGGCGCCGAGTTCCCACAGGCCAAGGAACGCAACGAGGATAGCCAGGCGCAGGCCGATGACCAAAGCATGGCGGCGGCGCAGCCGGGCCCTCGCCCGAGCCTCGGCAACGGCAATGGAGGCATCGCGGACGGCGGCATGGGAAGCGGTGGGAGAGATAGCGGTCATGTTGGTGTCTCCTCTCAATGCCCGCTCTGCAAGGTGCGGCTCTGGCCGAGCTGCACTTCTTCGCGCAGGTCGTTCCAGATCACCTTGGCGATCTCGACGAATTTCGGGTCGTAACGGATGTCGGCCATGACACGCGGACGCGGCAGGTCGATGCGGTAGACGCTCTTGACCGTTCCCGGCCCGGCGGTGAGCACATAGACCTTGTCGGCCAGCGCCACCGCCTCCTCCAGATCGTGGGTGACGAAGACGACGGAGGATTTCTGTTCCGACCACAGGCCGAGCAATTCGTCCTGCATGGCCGTGCGCGTCTGCATGTCGAGTGCACTGAACGGCTCGTCCATAAGCAGAATCTTCGGCTGGTTGATGAAGGTCTGGGCAAGGGCGACGCGCTTGCGCATGCCGCCCGAAAGCTGGTGCGGATAATGTTTTTCGAAGCGGCCGAGGCCGACGCGGGCGATCCAGTCGCGGGCCCGATCATAGGCCTGCGCCTTGGGGATCCCGCGATAAAGCGGACCGGCGGCGACATTGTCGATGACGCTTCGCCAGGGAAAAAGCGCATCTGCCTGGAAGACGAAACCGATGTCGCGGCTGATATCGGTGACCGGTTTGCCCATGACGCGGACATGACCTGTGGTCGGCCGCAGCAGGCCGGTGACGAGGTTGAGCGTCGTCGACTTGCCGCAGCCGGTCGGCCCGACGACGCAGGCGAATTCGCCACGCGCCACCGTCATGGTGAAGTCGCGGATCGCCGTCATCATATGGCCGTCGGGCGTGACGAAGCGTAGCGTCACATCATCGATGGCGATCGCGGCATCGGCCGGCGGCGCGGCCTGAGACAACTTCTCGGCCGCCATCGTTTGCACTTGCATGGCATACTCCTGTGGCAATGATGCGAGAATGCCTGCGGCCAAAACTTGTGGGCCCGCCATCTCTCGACATCGGTAGGCGCGCCGCTGCCAAATCGATTCAGGCCAGCGGCGCAACTTGTTGTTCCTCAAGAGCGAACCGGGTAACCCGCCTCGCCTGCCTGCCTACTTGGCGGCGTCGACGAATTCCGTCGTGAAGGTTTTCGACAGGTCGATCTGCTTGCCCTGCAGGCTCTTGGAGAAGGTCGACAGAACTTTCAGCACCGTCTCCGGGCCATCGGCCGGCATGCGTCCGTCGGGCGTGAACATCGCCTTGCCGCCGGCGAGCCCCTGGATATAGAGGTCCTTGTTGCCGGCGTAATAGTCCTTCGGCATCTTGTCGGCGATCTCCTCGGCCGAATGGCCGGCGATGAACTTCATCGTCTTGACGAAGGCATTGGCGAGCTTCTGTGCTTCGTCCTTGTGGCCTTCGACCCAGGAAGACTGGACGTAGAAGGATGCCGCAGGATAGTCGCCGCCCAGCGCTTCCTTGGTCTTTTCGGGCGTGCGCATGTCGACCAGGACACTGGCCTCGCCGGTCTTGAGCAATTTCGCGATGGTCGGCTCCGTGGTCATGCCGGCCTGAATTTGGTCCTGCTTGACGGCGGCGATGAAGGTATTGCCGGCGCCGACCGGCAGCAGCGTGTAATCACCCGGCTTCAGGCCGCTGCGGACGGCAAGATACTGGGTCAGGAAATCGGTCGACGACCCCAGCCCGGTGACGCCCAGCGTGGCACCCTTGAAGTCGGCCGGCGACTTGATCTCCGGGTGCTTGGCGGAGACCAGTTCGACCTCGCCAGGGGCCTGGCTGAACTGGACGATCGACTGGATGTATTTGCCCTTTGACTGCAGGTCGACAGTGTGGTCGTAAAAGCCGACAACGCCCTGCACGGCGCCGGCCAGCAATTCATTCTCGGCCTCGACGCCGGCCCGCGAGTTGATCAGTTCGACGTCGAGCCCCTCATCCTTGAAGTAGCCGAGCTGCTGGGTGAGCACGGCCGGCAGGTAAATCTGCTTTTCCATGCCGCCGACGATGATGGTGATCTTGTCCGCGGCGGACGCCGCGGTCGCGCCCATGCCGACAATGGCAAGCGTCAGCGCCGCCGAACGCAAGATGCACTTCGAGATCAAACCGGTCATGTAACTTCCTCCATCTGGGCGGCGCGCCATCCAGGCTGCGCCGCATTCCTCCTGCCGGCCACTCCCGCTCCGGTCACGCGGCGAACGCCGCAATGAATCAATTGCATGCCCAAGCTTTCAGCTGGCTTTCAGCCATTTTAGCAACCGGGGAATGAAAACAGCCAGGATTTGCCGGTTACGATGCGCCAAAACCCAACACGTCGCGCATGTCGTACTCGCCGGGAGCGCGGCCCGCCACCCAGAGTGCCGCGGCGATGGCGCCACGCGCGAACATGATGCGGTCGCTAGCCGCATGCGACACGGTGACGGTTTCGCCCTCGGCGCAGAAGCTGACGCTGTGCTCACCGATGATGCTGCCGCCGCGCGCCACCGCGAAGCCGATCTCGCCCGCGGGCCTCGCGCCGGTGACGCCATCGCGGACGCGCCTGGCAACCGCCTCCAGTTCGACGCCGCGTCCGCCGGCAACGGCTTGCCCCAGCATCAGCGCCGTGCCCGATGGCGCGTCGACCTTTTGGCGATGATGCGCCTCGAAAATCTCGGCATCCCAGTCTTGCGGGCCAAGTGCCAGCGCTGCCCGTCCGACTAATCCGACCAACATGTTGAGCCCGAGCGAGAAGCTTCCGGACCGCACAATTGCGACGGTTTTCGCGGCGGCGGCGATGGTGGCCAGTTCGGCGGCATCGAAACCCGTCGAGCCAATTACCAGCGCTGGTCCACCGCGCTCCGCACAGAAGCTGGCCAGATCGGCGGAGGCGGCCGGCGTGGTGAAGTCGATGACCACATCGGCCACGGCAAGCGCCTCGTCGCGGCTCACCAGCCCATCACCGACACTGCCCGGGCGGTGAAAGCGGGCGGCAAGCGCCAGGCGCGCATCGGCCCGCACCGCATTCGCCATCTGGCGTCCCATGCGGCCGAGCGCGCCTGATATGGCGATCCTGATCGGCGGCTGCGCCATCGGCTCCTGCTATTTCCACATCCCGCGCATGCGGGCGCCGATGTCGACGCGTACCTCCGGCCGGGGTGCCCTGCCCTGCGCCGCTTGCGCGGCCGGCCACGAAAGCTGCTGGAAGGCGGCAAGAATGGAGGCCGGGATGAAACGGGTGCGCGATGCATAGAGATGGCGGTCGCCGCGCGCCGCCTGGCCGTGCGGAAAGAAACGCTGCGGCATGACCAGGTTAAGGCTGTCCTTGGCTCGTGTCATCGCCACGTAGAGCAGCCGGCGCTCTTCCTCGATGTCCTCCTTGGTGCCGACGCCGAGATCGGCCGGAATGCAGCCATCGACCGTGTTGAGCACGAAGACGTTCTTCCACTCCTGGCCCTTGGCCGAGTGGATGGTGGACAGGATCAGATAGTCCTCGTCGCGATGCGGCGGCCCGGCCTGATCGCTGGTCGCGTCCGGCGGATCGAGCGTCAGCTCGGTCAGGAAGCGTTCGCGCGAGGCATAGCCCGAGCCGATCTGCTCGAGCTGCAGCAGGTCGGCGCGGCGCGTGATCGCATCCTCGTGGATGCGTTCCAGATGCGGTTCGTACCACAGCCTGATCTGTTCGAGGTCGGCTGGCCATTTGGCGCCAGCTCGCAAGCCGGAATAAAGCGAGACAAAACCCGGCCAATCGTCGGCGGCGCGCTGCGGCGGACGCCAGCCGGCCAGGCCCATCGCCTCGTCCAACGCCGACGTCATCGCTTCGACGATTTGCGCGGCGGCGGAAGGGCCTATGCCCGGCAAAAGCTGCAGCACGCGAAAACCGGCGACACGGTCGCGCGGGTTTTCGGCGAAGCGCAGCACCGCCAGCACGTCCTTGACGTGGGCTGCATCGAGGAATTTCAGGCCACCGAACTTGACGAAGGGAATGTTGCGCCGCGTAAGTTCGATCTCCAGCGGTCCGCTGTGGTGCGAGGCACGAAACAGCACCGCCTGCGACTTTAGCGCGGTGCCAGCCTCGCGCTCCGCCAGGATGGTGTCGCAGACGAAATTGGCCTGCTCGACCTCGTCACGCACGGTCACAAGTCTTGGCTTGTCGGCGGATTTGCGTTCCGACCACAGGTTCTTGGTGAAGCGCTCCGAAGCTTCGCCGATGACCGCATTGGCGGCCGCCAGTATGGTCTCGGTCGAGCGGTAATTGCGCTCCAGCATCACCACATCGGCGGTCTGGGCGAACTGCCTGGGGAAGTCGAGGATGTTGCGCACTTCGGCAGCGCGGAACGAATAGATCGACTGCGCGTCGTCACCGACCACCGTCAGCCCGGCGCCGTCGGGTTTCAGCGCAAGCAGAATCGACGCCTGCAGCCGATTGGTATCCTGGTATTCGTCGACCAACACATGGTCGAAGCGCCCGCCGAGATGCGTGGCGATCTCAGGCTCGGCGGTCATCTGCGCCCAGTAGAGCAGCAGATCGTCGTAATCGAGCACGTTCTGCGCCTGTTTTGCCTCGACATAGCCGGCAAACAGCTGCTTGAGCTGCTCGGCCCAGCCGGCGCACCAGGGGAAAGCAGATCCCAGCACCTCACCGACCGGCACCTGCGCGTTGACGGCGCGCGAATAGATGGCAAGGCAGGTGCCTTTGGTCGGAAAGCGCGCTTCCGTCCTGGAGAAGCCGAGTTCGTGGCGTACGAGATTCATCAGATCGGCGGAATCCTCGCGATCATGGATGGTGAAGGCCGGATCGAGGCCGATCTCCAGTGCATAGTCGCGCAGCAGCCGCGCACCGATGCCATGAAAAGTGCCGGCCCAGGTCAGCGCATCCGTGATCACGGCAGCATCGCGGCCTAGCACCTCGCCGGCGATGCGCTCGACGCGCCTGGCCATTTCGGATGCGGCGCGCCGCGAAAACGTCATCAGCAGGATGCGGCGCGGGTCGGCTCCCTTGACGATCAGATGGGCGACGCGGTGCGCCAAGGTGTTGGTCTTGCCGGAGCCGGCGCCGGCGATGACCAGCAGCGGGCCTGCAATCTTGCCGTCGCCGTGTTCGACGGCCTGGCGTTGGGCGTCGTTTAGCCGGGCGAGGTAAGCCGGCTGGACAGTCGAGTCCAAAAAGGTCGAATCATGGGCGGCGAGGTTCATCGCCCATCAAGCATCGTTTCCGCTTTGTTCGCAACAGAGAAGCAGCGCCGCCAATTCGGCGGAAAAAGAAGGTCAGCGTTTCGGGTCAACGCCCATCGACGCCGATTGCCGGCGCAGCGCCTCGCGGTCGTTTGCGGGCGCCGGCAGCAAGAGAGGATCGACACTGTCGGGTACCTCATCGATCATCTTGCGGGCGAGACGGTAAGTGACAAAGGCCAGCGTGCCAACCAGGAGCAAACGGATCATGCGGCGGTCCTCCTTCGCTGGGTCAACCTGAGGCAGGGGATTTTGTTCCCTCGGCGCAATCGAGCAACCAAACCGACACCGCGTCGTTTTGGGGGTGGAGGAAGTAGCGATGAAAAAGCTGGTACTGATCCTCGCGCTGGTGGGATCGGCTCTCTCGGCTTGCGACAACAAACTGCCGCCGACAAAGGCGCCTGGAGCGGACCAAGACCTCGCAATTCCTGTCGTGAACAATGGCATTGCTGGCCAGTGAATGGTGCCCTGCGCCAGGCGATTACGGCATCGCCCTCAACGCATTGCCGCGATGCATTCCTCGAGGCGATCAAGGCGGAACTTGGCAGTTCGTGGCCCGCCAAGCGCGAGCATTCTAAATTAACGAAAGCTAATTTAGCGCAGGGAAGAAGGCCGGCGCCGCTTGGGAGGTAATCTGATAGCGCCGGCCAGGCGGATATCAGGTCCGCCGCGCCAGGGAGGCTAGCTGAGTCTTGCCGTTGCGTCATGCGAGATCAGGGATTTCAACCGTTCCCGGGCGTTTTCCCCCCGTAAAATGCCGCGAAAAGCCCATGAGGGTTCAAGTCCCAAGCCGCTGCCTGGCGATGGCGACATGGAAATTGACACCGAACAACAGCCCGTCATCGTTGAAGTCGTAGCTGGAGTTGTGAAGCGGTGCCGAGACCTCGCCA
Organism: Mesorhizobium sp. WSM3626; assembly: GCF_000513935.1. Taxonomy (GTDB): domain Bacteria; phylum Pseudomonadota; class Alphaproteobacteria; order Rhizobiales; family Rhizobiaceae; genus Mesorhizobium; species Mesorhizobium salmacidum. The sequence goes on from NZ_AZUY01000023.1 coordinate 52,968, forward strand.
TTGCCGACGAAGACGAAGCAGCCCGGCACGTGGTCGAGGAAGCGGGCGAAATCCTCCGACGCCGTCATCGGCTCGCGGGCGACCGCGATATTGCCGGGCTCGAACACGTGTCCGGCGGCGGCGAAGGCCGCGTCGACCAGTTCGGCATCGTTGTGCAAAGGCACGAATTCCCTGGTATAGTTGACCTCGGCGGTGACATTGTAGGCGGCAGCGATACCTTCGGCGACAATGCGCATCTGGCGTTCGATCGCGGCGCTGACCTCGGGGCGGAAACTGCGCGCGTCGCCAAGGATGCGGGCAAGGCCCGGCAGCGCGTTGCGGGTGCCGTCGGTGATCAATTCGGTCACCGAAACCACGGAAATGTCGGCTGGGCTCAGCCGTCGCGAGACGATGGTCTGCAGGTTGGTGACCAGCGCACAGGCGGCAACCAGCGTTTCCTGACCGGAATGCGGCCGAGCAGCGTGGCCGCCTAACCCCCTGAGGACGATCTCGAAAATATCTTCGGCCGACATGACCGGGCCGGCGCGGGTTTCGAAATGCCCGACGGGCAGGCCCGGCATGTTGTGCAGGCCGAATATCTCGTCGAAGGGAAAGCGCTGCATCAGGCCATCATCGAGCATCGCCAACGCGCCTTTTCCCCATTCCTCCGCCGGCTGGAAGATGAAGCGCACCGTGCCGTCGAAACCACCCTCGCCAGCCAGAAGCTTGGCCGCACCCAGCAGCATCGCCGTGTGGCCGTCATGGCCGCAGGCATGCATGAGACCGGGATTGCCGGAGCGGTGGGGCGCGGTCGATTGCTCCGATATGCGCAGCGCATCCATGTCGGCCCGCAGCGCGATGGCACGGTTGCCGCTGCCACGCTTCAAAGTGCCGACGACGCCGGTGCCGCCGACACCCTCGGCGACATCGTCCAGGCCGAATTCGCGCAGCTTGGCCGCGACGAAGGCTGCCGTGCGCTTCTCCTCGAAGCCGAATTCGGGATGCGCGTGCAGATCGCGCCGCCATCCGGTCATCTCCAGCTTCAGCGCATCGCGATCGATTTCAGCCATTGTCTGATATCTCCTGATCCGCAAGGCGGGTGACGACATCAAGCAGGATGTTGGCGCCGGCGACAAGCTCGGCATGGGCGGTATGTTCGCGCGGATTGTGGCTGATGCCGCCGGCGCTCGGCACGAAAATCATCGCCGCGGGCGCAAGGCGCGCCATCATCTGCGCGTCGCGGATGCGGCCAAGCAGTCTTTGTGCGTCAATCGAGGTCATGGCTTTGCTTGAGAAAGCACCTTGCCGGCAAGCACATCCTCCGGATTCATGCCGACGAGTTCGGCATAGCGGCGGGGATCGGTTGCGCCTTCGGTGTTGACGACCAGCACGCGCGAAGTGGCGTCGAGGCCAAGCTCGGTCCTGTGACCGGCCATCGCCCGGATCAGCCCGGCAAGACCGACCCCGCCGCTTTCACCGGCGACGATGGCCGGATCGTTGCCGGCCGGCCGTGCCAGCCGACGCATGACCGCGATGGCGTCATCCTCGTCGACGGTCATGAAGGCATCGGCGGCGCGTGCCAGCACCCGCCAGGCGACCGGCGACGCCTCGTAGCATTCGAGCATCGCCATGACCGTCGCCTCGCCGTGCGCGATCTTGACCGGATGTCCGCCCTTGGCGGCGCCGAAGACGCAGGCGGCACGGGCGGGTTCGACCACCGTGAAAACCGGTCTGGTTTCGCCGAGCACGATGGCGAGATGGCCGGCGATCGCGGCCGCGATGCCCCCGACGCCGGCCTGCACGAAGACATGGGTCGGCGGTTCGGAGAGCTGGTGCAGCGCCTCGCGCACGATCGCCGTGTAACCCTGCATGACAAGGCCTGGAATGCGTTCGTAGCCCGGCTATGAGGTATCGGAAACCACCGTCCAGCCTTTCTCCGCGGCGATGCGCGCCGCCTGCCTGATCGAATCGTCGTAGTTGCCGTCGACGCGGATCATCTCGGCCCCATAGCGGGCGATGGCCGCGACGCGCTCGTCGCTGACGCCGGCATGGACAAAGATCACCGCCTTGGCACCGACGAGCTCGGCGCCTTGCGCGACGGAGCGGCCATGATTGCCGTCGGTGGCGCATGCAACCGTCATGGTCGCTGCAACCGACCGGACTTCGGGCCGATCGAGATCGCCGACATCGACGGAGCGGCCGAGCCGCTTGCTGGCCTCTTCCAGGACCAGGCGGAAGACCGCATAGGCGCCGCCCAACGCCTTGAAGCTGCCGAGGCCGAGACGAAAGCCCTCATCCTTGACATGCAAGGCAGCGAGACCGAGTTCGCCAGCCAGCGCCGGCAGCGCGTGCAGCGGCGTCGTCAGATGATTGTCGCGGCGGACAAGGAAACGCTCGACCGTGTCCGCCCCGGCAATGCCGAGGATTTCGGCATCGGCCGCGTCCAGCGATCGGCCATGCAAGGCGTTTCGATTGGGCAGGAACATTGACGGTCTCTCCTCGGCGTCGTCTGAGAGAAGATATTGCAGGAGATGCGCAAAAGGCGCTGTAATTCGGCACCTAGAATGCAAGTTTCTTTCGTCAGGATACGCCAGTGCCTCAGCCGCCAGGTTCACTCGACAGCTTCGATCTTGCTATCCTTACCATTTTGCAGCGGGACAACACGACGCCCCAGCGGCTGATCGGCGAGGCGGTGAACCTGTCGGCACCGGCGGTGCAGCGCCGCATCAAGCGCATGGAGCAGACCGGTGTCATCGCCGGCAATGTCGCCATTGTGGAGCCGGCGGCCCTCGGTCAGCCCATCACCATCTTCGTCGAGGTCGAGCTGGAAAGCGAACGCACCGAACTGATCGATGCGGCCAAGCGGCAATTCTCGGCGGAGCCGCAAGTGCAGCAATGCTATTATGTCACCGGCGAAAGCGACTTCATCCTCATCATCACCGTGGCCGACATGGGCGCCTACGAGGCGCTGACGCGAAAACTGTTCTTCGGCAGCAACAATGTGCGGAAGTTCCGCACCTTCGTCGCCATGGACCGAGTCAAGGTCGGGTTGACGGTGCCCTTGCCTGGATGAGCCGGTGGCACCCCTGCCACGTTTCTGACATTCTGGATCGCGAATTGGCGGTGGAGGCGCGCATGGACGAAACCACGAAAGTCGCGATCATCGGTGCCGGACCGGCGGGCCTGGCGGTTGCTGCGTGTCTGCGGCAAGCCGGGCTGCATTTCGTCATGCTCGAAAAGGAGCAGCAGACAGCGCCAGCCTGGCGGCGTCACTACGACCGCGTGCATCTGCATACGACCAAGCGTTACTCCTCGCTGTCTTTCGTCCCCTTCCCCAAGGACTATCCGCGCTATGTGCCGCGCCATCTCGTGGTCGAGTATCTCGAAGCCTATGCAAAGCGTTTCGACCTCGAGCCCCGCTTCGGAGAGACGGTGCGGGCGATCGCCCGGGAGGGCCGCGGTTGGCGGGTGGAATCGACGTCCGGCGCCTTACGCGCTTCGCATGTGGTGATCGCGTCCGGCTACAATGCCGAGCCCTTGCTGCCCAAATTTGCCGGCATCGACACCTTCAAGGGCAAGACGCTGCACAGCGCCGACTACCGCAACGCCACGCCTTTTGCCGGCCAATCGGTGCTGGTCGTCGGCATGGGCAACACCGGTGCGGAGATTGCGCTCGATCTGGCGGAAGCCGGCGCCCGACCGACGATCTCGGTGCGTGGCGGCGTTCACATCGTGCCGCGTGAACTGTTCGGCGTGCCGATCCAGATGGTCGGCATGGCGACGCGGCTCGGGCCGCAGCGCATCAACGACGCCCTGTTCCCCGTCATCCTCGATCTGGTACTGGGCAGGCTTGAGAAGTTTGGGCTCAGACGGCCGAAGCAGGGACTGCTGCAGCAGATCGCGCTTGCATCGCGCATTCCAGTGATCGATGTCGGCACCATCGGCAAGATCCGCGAGGGCGCGATCAAGGTGGCGCCCGACATCGCTGAAATCTCGGAACGCGGTGCCTGTTTTGCGGACGGCAGGAACAGCGAATTCGACGCCATCCTCTTCGCCACCGGCTATCGGCCGGGCTATGCCAGGTTCCTCGAACCCGGCATCGAGCCGGGGCCTAGCGGCGTCAATGCCCGCGCTTCGGATCTCGGCCTCTATCTGGTCGGCTTTCACAACGCGGTCACCGGGCTGCTGCGCGAAATCGGTATCGAAGCCCAGGCGGTCGCCGACGACATCCGCCAGCGGCAAAACAGGAAAAAGGCGACTGAGACCCTGCCGGTGTGAAATTCGGCCGCGCTGTCAATCCGCCGCTGATGATGTCCTGAGCATCATGCCGGCGATCTCCTTCGTCAGTTTGGCGGCGACAAGCGCCGTCACATTGGAGAGGTCCTGGCTCGGATTGTATTCAACGATATCAGCAGCAACGATCGACTGGTTGATGCCTTGAATTAGGTTGATGACTTGCCGTGTCGACAGCCCGCCAGGCTCACGATGAGAGACGCCGGGCGCAAAAGCAGGATCGAGCCCGTCGAGATCCATCGAGATATAGACGGGCGTCTTGAGATCAAGCGACAGGCCTTCGCTGAAATGCGCGGCCTCCACGACCTCTACGCCAAAGCGCTTGAACTGATCGCGGTGATGGTCGTTCACGGTGCGCAAGCCGATCTGGATCAGGCGGTCGGCAAGCCGCTCCTCCATGATCCGTGCGAAAGGCGATGTGTGCGAACGCGGATTGTCACCGTAGGCATGATAGATGTCGGGGTGGGCATCGATGTGAACGATCGTCAGGCTTGGATGGCGACGGCGCACCGCACGCAGCACCGGCCAGGAGATGGCGTGATCGCCGCCCAGGCTGATCAGGGGATGGCCTGCGTCCAGCGCGCGGTCGACTTCGCTTTCGATCCGCTGCCAGGGGTCGCCCGGTTGGGCGAAGTCGATGTCGCCATGATCGACGAAACGGCCGGTCAGGTCGAGGCCGGTCTCGCTCCATGAGGAGTAGGCATCGCTGATGAGTTCGCGCCTGATGAGCGGTGGCGCCTTAGCAGCCCCCTGAAGATAGGACGAATTCTCGTCATGCGGTATTCCCAGAAGCGAAATCGCGCCGGCCATCGACAATCTCCCATTTGCGACGGACGACTGCCTCTATAGAGACGGGAGTTGGCGTTCGCGACCGCTGGTGCTTGGGCCAGAGGTGGAATCGGGACGGGAAATCAGCAGCGCTAGGCGCCCAGGTCTTCCGCCCTGCGCAGCCACACCTTGTTGTCGTGGAAGGCAGCGCCCCCGTAGGGGGCGGGCGCATCGGCTCCCGTCAGCACGTTGATGCCCTCGCCGCGCTCATGCGCGCTGTTCGGCCAGATGCCTTCGGCGATCACGACACCGCGCTTGATACCGTCGAACAATTTGGCGTGCAGCACCACCTCGCCGCGCATGTTGCCGATCTCGACACGGTCGCCGTCGGCAAGATCGAGAGCCGCCGCATCGTCGGGATGCAGCAGGAGCTCCGGGCGGCCCTCCTTGGCCTTCGACACCGGTGTTTCGGAAAAGGTCGAGTTGAGGAAGTTGCGCGCCGGCGAGGTCGCCAGCCGGAACGGATGCGCTTCGTCGGTCACCTCGATCAGGTCGACATGATCGGAAAATTCGGGCAATCGCGCCACCGGGCCGAACAAGCCCATGCTCTTCGGCGGCCGGTTGGGAGCCGCCTGCCCGGTCCAGTCGGCGCGGAAGCGGAATTTTCCGTCTGCGTGACCAAAACCCCGGATGAAATGCGCCGTGTCGAAATCCGGCTGCAGGTCGATCCACTTCTCGTCCTTCAAGGAGTCGAAACTGCCCAGCCCGCGCTTGCCAAGAATGATGTCGATATGCTGCTGTTCGGTGAGGCCGAAGCCCGGCCTGTCGGCGACACCGAGGCGCTCGGCCAGTTGCTCGATGACGAAATGGTTGGTGCGCGGCCCTTCCGGTGGCTCGATCAGCTTGGGGCCGAGCGTGATGTGCTGGTTGCCGCCGCCCTTGTAGATGTCGTCGTGCTCGACGAACATCGTCGCCGGCAGCACGACGTCGGCCAGCTTGGCAGTGTCGGTCATGAACTGCTCATGCACGCAGGTGAACAAATCGTCGCGCAGGAAACCCTGTTTCACCAGCCGCTGCTCGGGCGCGACATTCACCGGATTGGTGTTCTGGATCAGCATCGCCGTCACCGGCGGTCCGCCATAAAGCGCGTCGCTGGCGCCGGTCAGCACCGGGCCGATACGCGAATGGTCGAGATAGCGGATCGAGGGATCGCGCATCCTCGTGCCTTCGAGCACATCCTGGTTGAGTTTGAAGATGCCGGAATTGGAATGGAAGGCGCCGCCGCCCTCATACTGCCAGGCGCCGGTGACGGCGGCGATGCAGGACGCCGCATGCATGTTGACGGCGCCGTTGCGCTGGCGCGCAAAGCCGTAGCCGAGACGGAAATATGTTTTCCTGGTCGTGCCGACCAATCGCGCGAAGGCCTCGATCTCGGCAACGCCAAGGCCAGTTATGGCAGAGGCCCATTCCGGCGAGCGCGTCTTCAGGTGCGCTTCCAGTCCTTTCGGATCGTCGGTGTATTTTTCGAGATAGGCGCGGTCGGCCAAGCCTTCCCTGAACAGGACATGCATGACAGCGCAAGCCAGCGCGCCATCGGTGCCGGGCTTCAGGACCAAGCCCATATCGGCCTGTTTCATGGTCGCGTTTTCATAGACGTCGACGACGACGATTTTCGCGCCACGTTCCTTGCGCGCCTTGATGGCGTGGGTCATGACATTGACTTGCGTCACCACCGCATTGGTGCCCCAGATCACGACGCAATCGGATTTGGCCATCTCGCGCGGGTCCGGTCCGCGCAAGGCGCCTGCCCCCATCATCCAGCCGGTCCATGCGAGATTGGTGCAGATCGAGCCGAAGAAGCCCGAGTACTTTTTCGCATGCCGCAGCCGGTCGATGCCGTCGCGCTGCACCAGCCCCATCGTGCCTGCGTAATAGTAAGGCCAGACCGTCTCCGAGCCATACTTCTCCTCGGCCGAGATGAACTTTTCGGCGACGAGGTCGAGTGCGGCCTCCCAGCTTGATTCCTGCCAGACCCCCTCTCCCTTGGCACCCTTGCGCACCAGTGGCTTCAGCAGACGGTCGGGATGATGGATGCGGTCGGCATAGCGCGCGACCTTGGCGCAGACGACGCCCGACGTATAGCTGTTGGCCTTGGCGCCATGGACACGCCCGATGCGGTTGCCATCGAGCAGTTCGACCTCGAGCGCGCAGGTCGACGGACAATCATGCGGACAGGCCGAATGGCCGATGCGGAGGTTCGCGTGCTGGTTCATGGTCCCTGTTTAGCGGCTTTGGAGGGTGAGGTGTAGGGCCAGATGAATGCTAGCAAAGAGCCTTGACGGATCGTAGTTCAAAAACTACAATACAGCGATGTTCGAGCTGAAACAGACGGAGACTTTTCGCAAAGGGCGAAGTGAAACTCAAAGATGAACGTGCACGCGCATTGATCGCATCGCGCCTGGATCGCCTTACTTTCGGTCATGCGGGAGATGCCGAATCCGTCGGGGACGGAATCAGTGAATTGCGCATCCACTATGGTCCAGGCTACCGCATCTACTACCGCAAACACGGCAATACGGTGCTGATGTTGCTGTGCGGTGGAGATAAAGGCTGTCAAACGAAGGACATAAAAACGGCAAAACGCCTTGCGGGCGATTGGAGTGAATGACATGCCTGAAAAATTGAGTACGTACGACCCCGCCGAGGACCTCAATTCCGATGAGGCCATTGCCATCTTCATGACAGAAGCGTTCGAGACCGAAGACAGCGGGTATATCGCGCATGCGCTCGGCGTGGTGGCTCGCGCCAAAGGCATGACACAGATCGCCAAGCAGACAGGGCTGTCGCGCGAACAGCTCTATCGATCCTTCAGCGGCGATGGCAACCCGACATTGAAAACCACGATTGCCGTGATGAATGCCCTGGGAATGCAGTTGACCACAAGGCCACATCCCTGACGCCAAAGTGCGGCGCAATCTCCCCGCAGGAGGAGTGGCGAGCGCCCTACTCCGCCGTGCCTTCCTCATATTCGGCCGACATGGTCAGCCATTTTTCTTCGTGGCCGGCAAGCGTCTGCGCAAGCTGCGAGCGTTCCTTGGCGAGCCTTGTCGCCGTCGACGGATCCTTTTCGTAGACCGCCGGGTTGGCGAGTTCGTCCTCGATGCCGTCGATGCGCCTGCGGATGCGGTCCATCAGCGCCTCGGTGGCGCGGATTTCCTTGGCCAACGGTTCGAAGGCGGCGCGGCGCGCGGCCGCATCGCGGCGGCGGTCGGCTTTTGACGCCTTGTCGGCCTCGCGCTTGCCGCGACGGTCGCCGGAGATGCCGGTGACCAGCGTCTTGTAGTCCTCCAGGTCGCCGTCATACGGATTGACCGCGCCGTCCTTCACCAGCCACAGCCGGTCGGCGGTCGCCTCGAGCAAATGGCGGTCGTGCGAGATCAGGATGACGGCGCCGGGAAATTCGTTGAGCGCATGGATCAGCGATTCGCGGCTGTCGATGTCGAGATGGTTGGTCGGCTCGTCGAGGATGAACAGGTTTGGCCCCTCGAAGGCGGACAGCCCCATCAACAGCCGCGCCTTCTCGCCACCGGACAGGTCCTTGGCGGGCGTGTTCATCTTCTCGGTCGTGAGGCCGAATTGGGCCACACGGCCGCGCACTTTCGATTCCGGCGCCTCCGGCATCATCCGGCGGACATGCTCATAGGCGTTTTGCTCAGGGCGCAGATCGTCAAGCTGATGCTGGGCAAAGATCGCCACCTTCAGCCCGGGCGCCACCGTCATGGTGCCGGTCTCCTGCTTCAGACGGCCCGACAGCAGCTTGGCGAACGTCGACTTGCCATTGCCATTGGCGCCAAGCAGCGCGATGCGGTCGTCGGCGTCGATGCGCAGCGTCATCTTCTTCAGGATCGGCTGGCCCTCGGTATAGCCGACATTGACGTTGTTCAGCGCAACGATCGGCGAGGCCACCGTCTTCACAGGTTCGGGGAAAGAGAACGGCCGCACCGTGTCGTTGACGATGGCCGAGATCGGCTTCATTTTTTCCAGCGCCTTGATGCGCGACTGCGCCTGTCTTGCCTTGGAGGCCTTTGCGCGAAAACGCTCGACGAAGGATTCCATGTGCTTGCGGGCGGCTTCCTGCTTGACCCGGCCCTTTTCCTGCAATTCCTTCTGCTCGGTGTACTGGCGCTCGAACTGGTCGTAGCCGCCGCGCCAGAACGTCAGCTTCTTCTGGTCGAGGTGAACGATCGAATTGACGGCACGGTTGAGTAGATCGCGGTCGTGCGAAATCAGAAGCACGGTGTGCGGATACTTTGAAACGTAGTTCTCAAGCCAAAGCGTGCCTTCGAGGTCGAGATAGTTGGTCGGCTCGTCGAGCAGCAGGAGATCCGGCTCGGAAAACAGCACGGCGGCCAACGCCACGCGCATACGCCAGCCTCCGGAGAAGGAAGAGGCCGGACGGCGCTGCGCGGCGTCGTCGAAGCCGAGGCCGGCGAGGATGGTGGCCGCGCGCGACTCGGCCGAATGGGCGTCGATATCGGCAAGCCGCATATGGATGTCGGCAATACGGTGTGGATCGGTGGCGGTCTTTTCTTCTTCGAGCAACGCCGTGCGCTCAAGGTCGGCCTTGAGCACGATCTCTATCAGCGGGTCCTCGGTGCCAGGTGCTTCCTGCGCCACCTGGCCGATGCGCGTATTCTTCGGCAGGCTGATCGAGCCGGTCTCGGAGGGAAAATCGCCTGTTATAGCCTTGAACAGCGTCGTCTTGCCGGTGCCGTTGCGGCCGACAAGACCGGCCTTGGTGCCGGCCGGCAAGGTGAGCGAGGCGTGGTCGAGAAGCAAGCGCCCCGCCATGCGGAGCGAGAGGTCATTGATGATAAGCATGGCCGCGCTTTTGCACTGGACATCAACGCTTCGCAAGACCTTGCGGGCCAGTTGGCCGCACAAGGCCTGGAAACGGCGCACATAATGCGCCGCCAGAGCAGCCGATCAGTGACCTGCCATCCCGGCCAGCAAGGCCTCAGGCAGTGGCCTTGCCACGCTTTGTCGCCTTGGCCACGACTGCCGGCGCAGCGGCCGGCTTGCGGCCAAGTCCCGTCGATTTCGCCAGCGCCGACCGGGTCGCCGAGTAATTCGGGGCGACCATCGGATAATCCGGCGGCAAACCCCATTTGGCCCGATAGTCGTCCGGGCTCAAACCGTAGTCTGTCCTGAGGTGTCGCTTGAGCGACTTGAACTTCTTGCCGTCCTCCAGGCAGATGATGTAGTCGGGAAACACCGACTTTTTCGGATTTACAGCCGGAACCAGGCTCGGGCTTTCCACGACGGCCGCGCCAGCCAGCTTTCGGACCGAGGCGCTGACGCTGGCAATCAGGTCAGGCAGGCCAGAAGCCGGAAGCGGATTGTTGCCTACATAGGCCGAGACAATATCGGCGGTTAGCTCGATAACGGTCTTATCCTCGATATTTGACAATTCTTTCACCTTATTTGTGACAAAGTCATCTACCCCACTGAAGACTTTTGTCGATGTATCTCTTTAACCGTGTCCCCCGACGGACCGCCAAGTCCCAAAACGAATCAAGACTTGGCATCAACTACCTTTATGGGAAATCGACGTCGCGCAAATTAGAAAATCTAATACTTCGAAGCGACAGACTTGGTTGTCCGGCCATCCGCCAATATCTCAAGAATACGCTTCCAGCGGGCACAACGCCCGAAATCCTTCTGCTCAATCGCCTTTTCAGCCTTCATCGCGGCATAAAGTGGTGCCTCCGCGCCGAATTCCTTGATGAGCCAGTGCGCTTCCTGCCTGGCGAGACGTTCATTGTCGTCAAACATAGTCTTGCGCCTCCGTACGCTCCAGGCCGACCGCGACACAACTGCCGATCACGAGGACGGCTCCGGCAATGGCGGTCGTCGTCAGCCGTTCACCGGACAAGGTCAGCAGCAGCGTCGAGGCAATCGGCGTGAGATAGGCGACGACAGCGACCTTGCCGCTGCCTCCGAGCTTCAAGGCGTGCGACCAGAAGTAATAACCCAGCCCCATTGGCCCGGCGCCGAGATAGAGCCCGAGGGCCAGATCCATCCCGGTGGGCCAGGCGATGCCTTCGCGAGCGGACCAGATGAGTGTCAACGCGACGCCAACCAGCGACGAGGGCAACAACAAGCGGTCCGGCGAATTGGCGAGCCGTCCCACCATCACCGAATAGAAAGCCATGCACAGCGCAGATCCGAATGCGGCCAGATAGCCGGCGAGATCACCCTGGAACCAGGTGCGGTCACGTCCTCCCGAAATCACCAGCGCGACGCCGATGAACCCAAGGGCCGCGGCAAGGCCCAGCAAAACCGGACGCCGGGGATTGTCGAAGGCGATCACTGCCGCGGCAACCATCAAGGGCCAAGTGTAGGCCATGAGATTGGCTTCTATCACCGGCATCAAGGCAAAGGAGATATATTGCAGCACCATGGTGCCGACCAGACCGATAAAGCCAACCGCGAGCGGCGCCAGCGCAGTGCTCGCCGTGACTGCCGCGGCTTTCTCGCGGCTCATCAACCGGATGACCGCGAACACCAGGGCGGCCCCTACAAATTGCAGGAATTGCACTTGCGACACCGGGTGACTGGCCAGCAGAGATTTGCCGACCAGGGCATTTGTCGACCACAACGCCACCGCGCCGGTGGCGAAGACCAGCACGGATACCGAGCCCGGTCGATGCCGAAAGAACCGGCAAGGGCTATCCCTGTGGTCGACCATGATCCTGTCCGAAAACCGGTTTCCACTTTTCGGGGTCATGGGTCGTTACCATGATTCCCTGGCTCCGCCCGGAACCGGCGCTTCGGCGGGGGCCGGCGTCGGATGTTCCGCTTCGAACCGGCGATAGGCCGGCAGCTGGTTGGTCCACACGTCTTCGGCCAGTTCGTTGACCCACTCGCGGTCGTGATCGTTGTCGGCGGCAAGATAGAACATCCTGTTATCGTCGACATAGGGCTTGGCCACAGAGCGCTGGTTGAGCACCAAGGTGACGCGCTCGCCGAACTGGATCGGCGCAGTGCGATGCAGGACGCCGAGGAACTGCCCGAGCGTGGCGTAGTTCATCTTGTGATCGATGCGCATGATGCGGTTGCGCGGAATCTCGCGGCCGGATTCGAGAATGGCGCGGCCGGTCTCGGAATCGTCGCAATAGATTTCGAGCTGGCCGCCGACCAGCGGATCGCTGATCGACAGCGGAATGAGCTCGGTGACCGGAACGCCGTCGCAATGCCATTCGACGGCGCCATCCCTGGGGTTCATGAAGGTGACGGTCGAACCGACGATCGACAGCGGATAGGGCTCCAGCTTCGTGCCCATCATGTCGGAGAGCCGCTCCAGGCGCAACTTGTCGTTCAGCAACTCCTTGATTTCGGGGATGAAACGGTCGGCGCCGGTGATGAAGGTCAGGTCGAGGTGCTTGTGCACGGCATGACTGGCCTTGAGCTTCAGGGCGGCTTCCTCGATCGCGGCAAGCAGTGCCGGATCATAGCCATGCAGATACTGCGCAACGCCGAAGCGCGACACTTTCCAGGCGGTTTCGTGACCGATAATGGCCTCGCGGCTCATCGCATAGCGCAATTCGGGTATCGTATGTGCGTTCATTGTACTTCTCCAAGTGAGGGCAAACACTTGGTTAACAGTCGATTAAATTAGCTCCCCCTGTAAAATTAGGAATGCTAGTGCTACCATAAGCCCAGCTTAAGGTCGAAGCCGTGCGTCTGCTCAGTCAGGTCAACCTCAATTCGCTGAAAATCGTGGAGAGTGCTGCGAGGCATGGCAATTTCACGCGTGCCGGCGAAGAACAGTTCATCACCGCTTCGGCGGTCAGCCAGCGCGTCAAAAGCCTGGAGGACCAGCTGCGCTTCAAGATTTTCCAGCGCGGCGGCAATGCGGTGTCGCTGACACCCGAGGGCGAGACCTATGTCTCGCGCGTTCGCGAGGCGCTGGAGCGGATCGTCGCCGCCAGCATGGAAGCGACCGGGCAATCACAGGAACATGTGCTGAAGATATCCGTGCTGCCGACATTTGCCGCACGCTGGCTGTTTCCGCGCCTGCCACTTTTTCAGCAGCAATATCCCGATATCGTGATGCGAGTTTCGACCTCGTACGCGACGCATGAGTTCACGACTTCCGAATTCGATCTCGAAATCCGCTATGGCGACGGCCACTTCAACGGACTGCCATCGGACCTGTTGTTTCGGGAAGACCTGACGCCGGTGTGCAGCCGCAAGCTGTTCCATGAAGTTCTCGGCCAGAAGCCGCTGTCAAAGGTCACACCGGACGACCTCAAGCACTTCACGTTGCTGCATTCCGACACCTGCACCCAGAACTGGCAATCCTGGCTTGGTTTTGCTAGTGCCAGTTTTGTGCTCAGCGAGACCAAAAGCATCTATTTCGATTCGTGCATGATGTCCTACGAGGCGGCCAACTCAGGAATGGGTTTTGCCGTTGCCAACCGTGCCTATATGGCCGGCGATATCCGCGCCGAAAAGCTGATCGCTCCGTTTGCCGTTCATCATCCGAACACAGCCGGTTGGTACTTTGTCTCGCCCCACAAGAGCCCTGCCGCACGCAAGGTGCTGCTGTTCAAACAATGGGTGATGGCGGAAGCGGCCATGACGCAACGCCAGTTGGACAGCGAAGTCACCGACTTGGCTTCAGAGGCTGTCTGAATTCGAATAGGCCTCACTTGCCGCTCGGTGACCGCAGACATGAGAATAGGGATCACCGATTGATGGGCGTCCAATCCAGGCAACCCGCCTTGGTCGGGGATCTCGTTGAGCTCAGCCCCCTTCAGCCAGAGCATTCCGCAGCGCTTTTGAGTGCCGCCGCGGATGGCGAGCTATGGAACCTGAAGGCCACCGTGGTTCCTGGGCCAGGCGCGATCGATGATTATATTGCCAATGCCCTGGCTGGACGACAGGCCGGGACCGTCATGCCATACGCAATCATCCTGCGCGCCACGGGCTTGATTTGCGGTAGTACGCGGTTCTGGAAAATCGATCGCGCGAACAGAAAATTGGAGATTGGGCACACGTGGCTCGGCAGTTCGGTCCAGCGATCGGGCGTCAATACCGAGGCTAAATATCTTCTCCTGGTTCAGGCATTTGAAGTCATGCGCTGTGTTCGCGTGCAATTCACGACCGACGAACTCAATGACGCGTCGAGAGCGGCCATTTTGAGAATAGGAGCAAAACAGGAAGGAATCGTTCGCAATGAACGGATCATGCCGGACGGCCGGAAACGCAATTCCGTCCGGTTCAGCATTATCGATTCCGAGTGGCCTGATGTAAAAGTGGGGCTACGGCAAAAAATGCGACGGTAGCCCGCGCGAACCGGTCGCCCCGAATTTAAAACAAAACCATGTGGATCAGGCGAAGGCCCTTCCTTCCTCGGTGCGCTGGAAATGCGCCAGATCGAGCGGTACGGAAGGGCGGCCCAGAACCGTCAGGATCATATGCGCCTGGCCGCGGTGATGGGTCTGGTGGTTGAAGACATGAGCCAGCGCGGGCGCCAGGCGCTGCGAGACGGTGCGCATGTCCGATACGGTCATATAGGTGAAACGACCCGACAGCGCCTTGTCGTTCAAGCCGCCGAGCCAGTCGATGATCCGCCGGTCCTCGGCCTCGCGCGCTGTCCTCAGGACAGGCAAGGCCCGGTACAATATGGCGTCCAATGTCGTCGGCGCGGCGCCTTCGCCGGTGAAGCGTTTCATCCAGATGCGATCGGCGGCGAGCAGGTGGTTGAGCGTGCCCATCAGCGAGCCGAAGAAGGCGCCGACGTCGCGATTGAATTCCTCATCGTTGAGATCGTCGGCGGCATCGTAGATGCGGCCATTGGCCCATTGATTGTATGCCGCAAACATCATGAAGTGCTGTTTCATCTTTTTCCCGCCGCGCCTGTTTCGGGTGTCGGGAGCGATACCTAGACCGCAAAGGAACCGGCGCCAATGACCATTCTGCTTTATGATCTCGTCGGGCGTGACGAGGGCCGTCCGTTCAGCCCGCATTGCTGGAAGGCAATGATGGCGCTGGCCCATAAGGGACTTGATGCCTCGACCGCGCCGACGCGTTTTCTCGAAGTGCCGGCCATTGAAGGCGGTGTCTCGAAAACCGTTCCGGTTATCCGCGATGGCGACAAGGTCGTTGCCGATTCCTTCACCATCGCGCTCTATCTCGATGAGGCCTATCCGGATCGCCCGACGCTGTTTGGCGGCGAAGGCGGCAAGGCGATGGCGCGCTTCATCGAGCGCTGGTCGCAATTGACCATTCACCCTTATGTCACCACCGCGGCGGTCGTTGACCTTCATGCCATGCAAGACGAGGAGAACGCCTCGTATTTCCGACAGAGCCGGGAGCAGCGCCTCGGCAAGCGGCTGGAGGACGTCGTCGCCGCACGCGACGCCGGCCTGGCAAGCTTCCGGGCAGCGCTGGAGCCGCTGCGCTCCATGTTGAGCTACCAGCCGTTCATCGGCGGCGCCTCGCCGCTGTTTGCCGACTATATCGTCTTCGGCGCGCTGCAATGGGCGCGTATCGCATCACCTTACAAGTTGCTCGAAGACAGCGACGCGGTGGCGCAGTGGTTCACCCGCTGCCTCGACCTGCATGGCGGGCTGGGACGAAAGGTTTCCGCCGCAGCGTGACGGACGCAAAGGCCTGCCTGCCTGCAAGGCAGCTCGAGCGCCGTCTACCTGTTGCGAAAATCAGCGGCGGAACAGCTGGCCTTATTTGGCCGCCTTCTTTGGCTTGCTGGTCTTCGGCTTGCTGGCTTTCGCGGCGGCCTTTTCTTCCTTGGGGGCTGCCTTTGCCTTGCCGGCGCCGGATGCCTTCTTGGCTGGCTTCTTGTCCGCCGACGGCTTCCCCGCGTCCTCCCGATCGACGTCGGCCGCCGCCTGGTGCCAATGGCGTTCGTGATGACCGGCCGGTTGCCCTTCTTCCTGCCAGATCTGATGTGCACGGTTGCGAATGCGCTCCTGACGATCGTCTGTCATGGTCATGTTGTCTCCCTTCGGGCCGACTTCAGCGCGGCGCCGACCGAGCGACTATAGCAAGCAAACCGTTGCTTTGCAGCCATCTGATCCCGCCTGCCTGCGGCGACCAGCCATGGAAGCGCAGACCGGTCCGGCGCTCGCTGTCGCTCCGGGCGTTCGTCGCTCGGAAAGCAAAAGCAATTGGCTTTCCGCCCGCTGCGCGGACCGCTCCTCACCCCGCTCCTCACCCCCTTGGCAATAGGCCGGGCGGCTTGTATAGAGCCCGCCACTCTCAATTCAAATTCAGACAAGGACGACCCATGGCGCTCGAACGCACTTTTTCCATGATCAAGCCGGACGCAACGCGGCGCAATCTCACCGGCGCCATCACCAGGATGCTGGAGGAAGCCGGCCTGCGCGTCATCGCCTCGCGCCGGGTGTGGATGAGCCGCCGCGAGGCGGAAGGCTTCTACGCCGTCCACAAGGAGCGGCCGTTTTTCGGCGAGCTGGTGGAATCCATGTCCTCGGGCCCGACCATCGTGCAGGTCCTGGAAGGCGAGAGCGCCATTACCAAGAACCGCGATGTGATGGGCGCCACCAATCCGGCCAATGCCGCCGAAGGCACCATCCGCAAGGTGCATGCGCTGTCGATCGGCGAGAACTCGGTGCACGGCTCGGACGCGCCGGAAACGGCCGCGCAGGAGATCAAGTACTGGTTCTCGGATACCGAGATCGTCGGCTGAGCTGAACACCGTAATTTTCCATGCGAAAAGGCCGGCGAAATGTCGGCCTTTTTTCGTATAAGGACATGGTCTCAAGCTCTGCGCCATCTCACATGAAGCGAGCCGCCGGAAAGTCCGGCAAAGTACGAGATGCGTGAATGGACCGGGCGCGAAGCACCGTCGCGATGGAGTCGATCCGACCATGACAAGTGCAATTCCAGGGTTCTTCCAGGGCACCGATATGCCGACCAGCGGATGGTGGGAGGCGCTGTGGCCCGATCCGGCGGCAGTGCTTGCGACCACCGGGATCAAGCCGGGTATGGACGTGATCGATCTCTGCTCCGGCGATGGCTGGTTCACGTTGCAGATTGCCAGGGTCGCGCGTCATGTCACCGCCATCGATATCGATGGCGACTTGCTCGAAGTCGCGCGTCGGCGCCTGACTGAAAATGGCCTGTCGAATTGCGACTTCGCGGCGGGCGACGCCTATGAGGTTGCTAGCCTGGCAGCTCGACCCGCCGATTTCATCTTCATGGCAAACGCCTTTCATGGAGTTCCGGATCAGCTCCGCCTGGCCCGCGCGGTCCATGCGACGCTTGGCCCGTCAGGCCGTTTTGCCATTGTGAACTGGCATCGGACGCCGCGCGAGCGAACGGTGATGCTGGGCGAGCCTCGCGGACCGAAGACTGAGTTGAGACTGTCGCCGGAACAGACCATCGCCGCCGTGGAGCCGGCCGGTTTCAAGCTGGCTGAAATGGTTGACGTGCCGCCATACCACTACGGCGCCGTGTTCGAACAGGCAGGGTGAGCAATCAGCTTGCGGCGCTGAAGCGCAGGATTTCGCGGCCGTCCTTGTCCGATATGGCGAGCTTGCCGGCATCGACAGTATATGACGCCGCGTTGGCCAACGCATCGAACAGGGCTTTTTCCTCGGCCATCACATTGGGCGCGCAGGCTTTGTAGGTCGAACCGATATCGCCGATCGCGATCGCCTGACCCTCGACCTTCGCCGTGGCAAAATAGGTGTTGCAGGGACCGTTGCCACCGGCCTTGCCGGCCTTGCTGATCTTGAAGGTTGCCTGCGGCGCGGTGATGGCGCCAATGCCGTCGACATAGTCGACCACCCAGAGCTGATCAAAGACGGAAGTCACTGGCTCCTTGCTGGGTGCGACCATCTTCAGCATGATGGTCTGTGGCGCGTCGGTCAGCGGATCGAGCTGATGGCGCACATCGGAGATGAACATCAGCCTTCCGTCCACGGTGATCCGGGCCTGCAGCGCATAGGTCATACTCGGTCGGATGACAGAGGGGTCGAATTTGATCTCGAAGCTGATCGGCACCTGGCCGGCGGGCCTGATCTTCTGTTGCCCGATGATTTTGGCGGGCGCGTCCGCCAACGAAACGTCGGCAAGCTCGACGGAAAGCACGGCGCTGGGTGGCAATGCGATGCGCTCGCGATAGATCACCTCGCCCCTCACCGCCTTTTCCGCGGCAAGGGAAAGCTCCGGCACCGCCAGGATGCCGACGACCAGCGGCACTAAGCCGAAGACGAAGAACTCGGCGATCCTGTCCAGCATGACCGTCTCCCTTGCCCAAATCAGTCACGTGACCAGTTGGCAGAAGGATTGCGGTCGTTCCGTGACGCCTGCACGGTATTATTCGGACGACGGCTGCTTCCAGCGCCGAGCTGCCTCGGCGTCGGTTTCCTTGGCATCGACCCAGCCGCCCTCGGAGCCGTCGGTGCGATGCTCCTTCTTCCAGAACGGCGCACGCGATTTGAGATAGTCCATGAGGAAGTTCGCCGCCTCGAATGCCGCATGGCGGTGCGCCGAAGCGGCCACCACCAGCACGATATTCGCCCCCGGCGCGATCTTGCCATGGCGATGTATGACGGTGAGGCCTTGCAGCGGCCAGCGCTCGGTGGCTTCGATTGCGATGCGGCCGATCTCGGCTTCAGCCATGCCTGGATAGTGCTCGAGCTCGAGTGCCGAGAGAGCGCCCTGCTCGTCGCGGCACAGGCCGGAGAAGGTGACCACCGCGCCAATGTCGGCATGGCCCTGCGTCAGCGCGGCGATCTCGGCGGCGACGTCGAAATCCTGGCGCTGAATGCGCACGGTCGGCACCAGGACGGCCGGCATGAGTGTCAGCCCCCGGTCATCGGCGGGAACAGTGCGATCTCGCGTGCGCCCGATATCTTCTCGCGGTGATCGACATGTTCCTGGTTGATGGCGACGCGGATGACATCGGGATATTGCAGCGCGTGTTGGTACCCTTCGCCGCGCGATTGCAGCCAGCGCAAGAGGTCGGCGACCGTCTCGATGCCGGCGGGCAATTCGACATCTTCCTGCGATGTGCCGATCCGTTCGCGAACCCAGGCGAAATAGATGAGACGGGTCGTCATCTCACTCGTCCATGATGTGCTTGAGACCGGCGCGGAAATAGTCGTAGCCGGTGTAGAGCGTCACGAGGGCCGCGATCCACAACAGCACGAGGCCGGTCTGCGTGGTCAGCGGAAAGATCTTGTCACCGGCCGGTCCCGCCAGCAGGAAGGCGATGGCGACCATCTGGATGGTGGTCTTCCACTTGGCAAGTTGCGTCACCGGCACCGAAACCTTGAGCGCCGCCAGATATTCGCGCAGGCCCGAAACCAGGATTTCGCGGCACAGGATGATGATCGCCGCCCACAGCGACCAGCCGGCGATACCGGCATGACGGTCGGTGTCGGCCGCCAGCAGCAAGAGGCAGGTGGCGACCAGCAGCTTGTCGGCGATCGGATCGAGCATCTTGCCGATGTTGGAGGTCTGCTGCCAGGCGCGCGCAAAATAGCCGTCGAAATAATCGGTGACGGACGCCAGCAGGAAAATGACCAGCGCCGACCAGCGGGCGAAGTCGCTCGATTTCAGATGGCCCTCGAGAAAAAAGCACAGCACGACCAGCGGCACCGCGATGATGCGGGCGTAGGTCAGCATGTTGGGCAGGTTAAATGCGCGCTGGGCCATGTCTTCAGAGACTCTTTCTGCCTGCGTACTCAAATCAGAAGCGGATGTAGGGGGTCAACAGGCCAGATTCGACTGGCCAGCTGAAAGTGACGATTTTCTTCAGCTCTCGTGGAAGTGATTGTAGACCAGTTTCGCCACCTGTTCGGAAATGCCGTCGACCTTCCTCAGATCCTCGACTGCGGCACGGCTGACCGCCTTGGCGGTGCCGAAATGCAAGAGAAGCGCGCGCTTGCGGCCGGGGCCGATGCCGGCGATTTCGTCGAGCGGGCTCTTGACCATTTCCTTCTTGCGGCGGGCCCGGTGCGAACCGATGGCGAAGCGGTGGACCTCGTCGCGCAGCCGCTGGACGAAATAGAGAACGGGATCGCGCACCGGCAGCGAAAACGAGTCCCTGCCCTTGACGAAGAAGCGCTCGCGGCCTGCATCGCGGTCCTGTCCCTTGGCGATGCCGATGGCCACGACCCGGTCCTCGATGCCGAGATCCGACAGGATCTTGCGCACCGCCGTCATCTGGCCCTGGCCACCATCGATCAGGATGACATCGGGCCAGGCAGGGAAGCTTCCGGAAATATCGTCTTCGATATCGTCGCCTGAATCCGCCGAGGCAGTCTCGTCGGGAGCAACGTCGCCATGCTCCTTGAGCAGCCGTGAAAAGCGCCGCTCCATCACCTCGCGCATCATGCCGAAATCGTCGCCCGGTGTGATCTCGGTCGAGCGGATGTTGAATTTTCTGTACTGGTTCTTCACAAAGCCTTCCGGCCCCGCGACGACCATGGCACCGACGGCGTTGGTGCCCATGATGTGCGAGTTGTCGTAGACCTCGATGCGCACTGGCGGCTTGGTCAGGCCGAAGGTCTCGGCGAAACCGGCAAGCAGCCGCGCTTGCGTCGAGGTTTCGGCCAGCCGGCGGCCAAGCGCCTCACGCGCATTCTGCAAGGCGTTGTCGGTCAGATCCTTTTTCTCGCCGCGCTGCGGCACCGAGATCGCCACCTTGCGGCCGGCGCGCGTCGAGAGCGCCTCGGCCAGCAGTTCCTGGTCCTCGACGGTCTGCGACAGGAGAATGGCACGCGGTGTCGGCTTGTCATCGTAGAATTGCGCCAGGAACGAGCCCAGCACTTCCGATCCCTCCAGCGCCGGATCGGCCTTGGGGAAATAGGCACGGTTTCCCCAGTTCTGGCCGGTGCGGAAGAAAAACACCTGGATGCAGACCTGGCCGCCCTCCTGGTGGATAGCGAAGACATCGGCTTCGTCGACGGTCGCCGGGTTGATGCCCTGATGGCTCTGCACGTGCGACAGGGCAGCCAGCCGGTCGCGATAGATCGCGGCGCGCTCGAAATCGAGGTCTTGCGAAGCCTGCTGCATGGCAGCCGAAATCTCGGTCTTCACCTTCTGGCTGCGGCCAGACAAAAAATCCTTCGCTTCGGCGACCAGCTCGGCATAGCCGTCATGCGATATCTCGCCGGTGCACGGACCGGCGCAGCGCTTTATCTGGTAGAGCAGGCATGGCCGCGTGCGGTTCTCGTAGAAGGAATTGGTGCAGCTTCTGAGCAGGAAAGCGCGCTGCAGCGAATTGATGGTACGGCCAACAGCGCCGGCCGAAGCAAAGGGGCCGAAATAGTCCCCCTTGCGCGAGCGTGCGCCGCGATGCTTGTAAATGCCGGGCGAGACATGGTCGCCGGTCAAAAGGATATACGGAAACGACTTGTCGTCCCGCATCAGCACATTGAACCGCGGCCGCAAACGCTTGATAAGATTTGCTTCAAGCAGCAGCGCCTCGATCTCGGTGCGGGTGACGACGAACTCCATCGTCGACGTCTCGCGTACCATGCGGCCGATGCGGTTGGTATGGAATCTGCCTTGCGCGTAATTGGTGACACGCTTCTTCAGGCTGCGCGCCTTGCCGACATAGAGCACGTCGCCGGCGGCGTTCATCATCCGGTAGACGCCGGGCGCATTGGGCAGCCGCTTGACCAGCGTCTGGATCACCTCGGCGCCGATCATGCCTTCGGCGTCGCCGGCGTGCGGCGTCCAGTCGATGGCCGTGAAGGCGACATCCGGGCCAACCGGTTCGACGATCTCCTCCAGCGCCTCGTCCTCGAGGTCGATTTCGGGAGGAAGATCATCAGCGCCGCCGCGCGCCTTGTTCTTGTGATCCAAAGGACTCATTCCGCCATGCCTGTCACATCGGGCGTCTGCCATGCAAGATGCTGGCCGCCATCGAGCGCGATCATCTGGCCGGTGACCGAGCGCGTCTCCCAGAGATAGCGGATGGTGGCGCCGAATTCCGGCAATTCCGGGCCGCGCCTCAGAATGAGGCCAGCGACCTGCGCGTCAAAATCCGAATCGTCCTGGCGCACGTTCTTCAGCGTCGGGCCCGGCCCTATCGCATTGACGCGGATGCCGGGTCCGAGTGCCTGCGCCAGCATCTGCGTCTGGGTCCACAATGCCGATTTCGACAGCGCATAGGAAAAATAGCGCGGTGTCGGCCTCCAGACGCGCTGGTCGATGACGTTGACGATCAGCCCCTCCTGCCCTTCCGGCAGGGAACGGGCGAAGTTCCGCGCCAACAGCGCCGGGGTTTTTACGTGAATGGCAAAATGGCGGTCCCAGGCGTGCCAGTCGAAATCTTCCACGGAATCATCGACGAAGAGCGAAGCATTGTTGACCAGCAGCGAAATTGGGCCCAGCGCTGCTTCCGCTTGGCCGACGAGGTCGCTGACGGCGTCCATGTCGGTCAGATCAGCCGCCATCACGGCGGCGCGGCCGCCCGACCGGTTAATCCCCGCGGCCAACGCATCCGCCTCATCGTGCGAGCGATTGGAATGGATGGCGACCGCAAAACCATGGCTGGCGAGGTCCTCGACGATCGCCTTGCCGATCCGTTTCGCCCCACCGGTCACCAGCGCCACGGCAGTGGCTTTGCTCATCTGCTGTCAATCCTCAATTTCGGCCCGAAACGCGATGCCGACGAAATGTGGCCCGGCATGCGTTAAACGGCGTTCGCACCTGGGGCAACATTGTGGCGAAGTGCCCGGTTCGGCATGCCGAGCCCTCTTGGACTCGGAACCATTGGATCGCAATATAGGTCGCTCGACTCCTTGCACCAAGCGGTGTGCAGCACAGCATGAACTTGCTGCTGACATTTCGCTGTTGCGAAGATGCAACGTCAAGGTTCTGCCTCATTCGTGCCGGGGAATGACCCAAGTTCAGGTTCGGTTCAGCCGCATTTTGACACGACATTTGGAACCGACGAACGCCAGATCCGTTTCACCCCCCGGACGGGTCGATGGCGATCGTGAGAAACAAGCCTGTGTCCTGTGGCTTAAGGAGTAAAGAACAATGCAAGCCAATTTTAAATTCGCACGGCCGCTGGCTGTTGCGCTCGGGCTCTTCGCCCTCAGCGGTACCGCTTATGCCGCGGACGTCGTTTCGGAAGAGCCGCCGGCACCCGCTCCGGTTGCCGAACTTCCGGTCGCCTCGTGGGCCGGCCCTTATGCCGGTATCAACCTGGGCTACGGCTTCAGCGGCAAGACCAAGGAAAAGGATTTCGGCGTTTCGACCGATACCAAGGGTTTTGTCGGCAGTGTCTTCGGCGGCTATCAGTGGCAGCAGGAGAACTTCGTGTACGGCGGTGAAGCCGAACTCGGCTACGACGGCGTGAAGGGTGACGACAACGGCATCCACTCCAAGGGCGGCTTCGAAGGCTCGCTGCGTGCCCGTCTCGGCTACGCCGTGACCCCGGAAATCCTGCTTTATGGCACCGGCGGCCTCGCCGGCAGAAGCCTGAAGGTGGAAGACACCGTTCTCGGCGCCAGCGACACCGCCACCATGCTCGGCTGGACCGCCGGCGTCGGCACCGACATCAAGCTGACCGACAACGTGTTCGGCCGTGTCGAATATCGCTACACCGACTTCGGCAGCAAGAGCTTCGAAGGTGGTATTGGCAAGGTCAAGGCGACGGACAACCGCGTCACCTTTGGCCTCGGCATGAAGTTCTAAGTCGTTCAAGCCACGACACGAAAAGCCGGGCCTCGCGCCCGGCTTTTTTTATGTCCGGTCGCTTACAGCATGTCGCGGCGAATAGGATTCGCCCGACCTGCTGTAAGCTTTTGATTTTATGCATGTCGTTGTCCCGGAACCGAGGACACTTCCGGGCGACATGCATTAGGCCGGAACCACGGACTTCAGCTCCGGGAATCTTCCGTCGAAACGCGCCGCCCAGCGGGTCAACCGGCCACGGCCCTTTTCCCATTTGCCGGCGAAACGCAGCGAGAGGTAGCCGAGGCAGGCACGCAACGCCAACTGACCGGCCGTGATCTTCTTCGGCAGTTTTGGCGGATTGGCATTGAGCAGGTCGAGTGCTGCCGTGATCTTCGCCCACTGGCGGTCGAGCCAGGGCTGATAGACCATCTCTTCGGGGCGGGTGCGGCGCTCATAGACCATCGACAGCGCGCAATCGCAGATACCGTCGGCCAGCGCCTCCAGTACTTCCGCTTCCAGACGCCTGTCGGGATTGCGTGGAAACAACGCGTTCTTCGAAATCCGGTTGAGGTGCTGCGTGATGGCGCGGCTGTCGTGAATCGGACGGCCATCGTCGAGCACCAGCACCGGGATCTTGCCGAGCGGATTGGCGCCGATCAGTTCGGCGGGCCTGTCCTCGGTTCTGACCGGCACCTCCTCGAGAGCGATCCCGGCATAGGCCGCGGCCATCCTTACCTTGGAACTGTAGGGAGAGGCGGACGCGTAGAGCAGCTTCGGCATGATCGGTTTCCTGTTTGCGACCGTCCAGTGTTGACCGGACAAACTCTTGCGATCAATCGCCAGAGTGCAAAAAACCAGCGACCAGAAACCCGCCGCGGTTTCCGTCCTGGCATCACGACAAACTGAACCGGCACAATAGGAAGTCAGCAGGCCACGACAGCAAGCCCCCGGGTTTAAACCCCGCGTTCACACGTCACAGGAGCCCATACTTCACAGGCGCCAAAGCGTCGCGCCGAGAACCTTCGCCAACCACCGCGAGGGCGAAAGAGAGTCGGGCGAGCGAGGCAGCCAACCGGCGCCTCGCTTTGCTTGCCCCTCGGCCCCTTCCCGATGCTCAGTCCCGAGGGCTGAACCCGTTGCCGAATATGCTCCGATCCAGAGCGTCAGAGCGTCCTTGCCGCATCCCGAAGGACACGCGACGCCCCAACGATCCGTCTACTTCTTGCCCGGAGCCTTCGCCTTCGCGGGCGCTGCCTTTGCCTTCGGCGCCGCGGCTTTCTTCACCGCCGGCTTGGTCGCGGCGGCGGCTGCCTTCGCAGCTGGCTTGGCCGCCGGCTTCTTGGCCGGTGCCGCTTTCGCTACCGGCTTTGCCGCGGCCTTGGCGGGAGCCGCCTTCTTCGCTGCGGGTTTGGCTGCGGGTTTGGCCGCCGCCTTGGCCGCAGGCTTCTTGGCCGGTGCCGCTTTCGCTGCCGGCTTCGCCGCGGCTTTCGCGGGCGCCGCCTTCTTCATTGCCGGCTTCGCGACGGCCTTTGCCGCTGCCGCAGGCTTCTTCGCCGGTGCCTTGGCCGCGGCGGCCTTCGGCTTGGCGGCAGGCGCTGCTTTCTTCACTGCCGTTGCGGCCTTCGCCGCGACTGCTTTTGCGGGTGCTTTCTTTGCCGGTGCCTTGGATGCCGGCGCTTTAGATGACTGCTTAGCCATGTCATGCCCCTTCACGTTATGCCGATGGCCGTGAATGACCCCGGCGCGCAATGCATATCTGACTCGCGTCTCGCTAGCCAGCGAAGCAATGGTATGATTTTCTCAACTTAAATTTTGGTTGCGATCGACACACAATCACACTCATCACCGGAAAAATCCGCCGTTGATCTTCCGGCGGCGCCAGCAATTTGACACCGGCATTCCCGATGCGAGTTCGCCATGAAGCTCCAAAGATCAGCGAGCAACTTCACGCATGATCTTCGGTCATGAATATCATCACTTGCCGTCTCATCGAGGCGATCATCTTTTGCAAGCGAGCGGTCCATGCGGATCACGAGCGCGATGCGACACCCGATCTGAAGATCACCTTGTCAAGCATGTTGCGAGCATCTGTTTTCTGATTGACAGAATACTCTGTATGGCAGAGTATTCTGTCAGGGGATGTTATCGCGCCTTTGATTTCGGCCGTGCAAAGGCAAGGGACACACCGCTGGCAGGGATTGCCGGGTTACGCGGCGACAGCCCGAGGCTTTGCCGCATTGGAGCTTATTGATGAGCGCCGATGACATTATCCACCAGAGTACGCGGCTCAGGATCATGGCCGTCCTGAACACGCTGGAAAGGCGCGAGGCGCTTGAGTTCACCCAGTTGAAGGCCATGATCGAGACCACCGACGGCAATCTCGGGGCACATCTCGATACGCTGGCCAGAGCTGGCTATGCCGACATTGAAAAGCTCTTTGTCGGACGTCGGCCGCAGACACGGATCAGAGCCACGACGGCCGGGCGGCGGGCCTTTCGCGGTCACATTGCCTTTCTTCGCAAGATCATCGATCAGGCCGAGGCAACGCAGCGCAGAAAATAGCCCTACGGCGAGCGAACGCCTTTGAGCGGTTCACCGTCTCATGATACGGCGAGCCGCCCGTCCGACAATTTTTCCATGGCGGCGGAATCGCCGCGTGCCGGCAGGCGTGTGGGTCTTCATCACGGCTGATAGCCGAGAAAAATGGCGCCGAGCGCGACGACGGCGCAGGCGCTGACTCGCCGGGGCGTCAGCGTCTCGCCGAGAAACAACCGACCGATGAAGGCCGCGAAGACGACGCTGGTCTCACGTATCGCGGTGATCGGACCGGCAGGCCCGAGCGCGAAGGCCGCCACCACCACGCCATAGGCCAAAAGCGCGAACAGGCCGCCGCCCAGCGCCTTCCAGGTTTCCGGTGCCCGTGCATCGACAGCGAGCCTGCCGCGACAGGCGACGAAGGTCGCCGGCAGCAGTGCGCCATAGGCCAGCAGGACCCAGGCGGTGTAGGCGCCGACATTGCCCGCCGCACGAACGCCGATCGCATCGACCATCGCATAGGCGGCGATGATTGCCCCCGTTGCCAGCGCATAGAGGATAGATGTCGTGGTGGCTCTTCCTCGCCCAAGCGAAAGAGCCATGATGCCGCAGCCGACCAGGGCAACGCCCACGGTCTCCAGAGCGGTGAGATGCTGGCCGGCCAGCAGGAACCCGCCGAGCGTGACGAGCAGAGGCACGCTGCCGCGAACAATCGGGTAGACCTGTCCCAGTTCGCCATATCTGTAGGCGGCCACCAGAAACACGCTGTAGCCGACCTGCAGGCAGGCCGAGAGCCCGACATAGGGCCAGGCGGGCGTCGCCGGAAAGCCATTGAAGATTGCAAGGGGAATGGCAAGCGCCGTGCTGGAGAAGCTCATGACGGTGACGGTCCACAATCTGTCGGCACCCGTTCGCAGGAAGGCGTTCCAGCTTGCGTGCAGAATCGCCGCGAACAGCGCGAGCCCGATGACCAGCGGGCTCATTGCGGCCCGCGCGAGGCGGCGATGATGTCCAGGGCAGCCTTGCGGGCGTCGCGGATAGCGGTGTCTCCCTGCCCCATGTGCGCCATCAGGGTCGCACCTTCGATCAGCATCAACAGGGTCGTCGCCGCACTCTCGGCCCGCCCGCGCGGCATCATCTGCTCGAGGATCGACTGCAGGCGCTGCCTGAGGCTATTCTTCTGCCTGGCGACAGCCTTGAACACCGGATGCTGGGGATCGCCGAACTCGGCCAAGGCATGGGCAAACAGGCAACCATGAAAATCCGGTCTGCGGAACCAGCGGCCATGCCAGTCGAAGATCTTCGCGATTTTCTGCTCCGGCGTGGTCCCCTCCCTGGCGAGCCGGTCGAGCTGATCGTCAAAACGCCTGGCGCGATAGTCGAGCACCTCGACGATCAGCTCGTCCTTGCTGGGGAAATGGCGATACATCGTCATCTTGGCCACGTCCGCCTCGGCGATGATACGGTCGATGCCGGTGGAATGGAAACCGGCGCGCTTGAACAGCGCATAGGCCGTTTCGACGACATGCTGGCGTTTGTCGGAAGCAGGTGACGGTGTCATGCGCTAACCAGGTGATGAGACAGGTCTGTCTCACAGTGCAACGGAATGCATCACCTGTCAACGCAGGACATCAAAGCGCCCGCGACCCCTTCAGGCCGCAGGCGCGAAAAAAGATCGGGAAAGAAGAGACGCGTTCAGCGCAGGACGCGGCAGCGGCCGTTATAGACCATCCAGCGATCGAAGCCCGAGACGCAGAACTCGACATTGTCGCCGATCGAGGCAAAGCCCTGGCCTTCCTCGATCAGATAGAAGATCGACCGGTCCCGGCCATCCGACAGGCTGACGGTTGCCCGGCAATAGTGACGGCCAATCGGCCATTCCTCGCTCGCCTGCTCATAGCGGTGCTGGCGAATGTCGCGAAAATCGGTGATGGCGACCTCGGGCAGATGCGGCACGTGATGCACCTGGTAGGAGAACCGATGCGTGATCTTGCTCAGCACCCATGTCTCCCCACAGACGCTGCCATCGTCCTCGGAATAGACGGCAAGGTCAGCCGCATGGACCGCCTGGGTGATACCGAGAGGCGCGGCAAGGGGCGTGCAGAGCGAAATCAGGGCAGCAAGTGCGGATTTGGCGAAGCGAGTCATGGCAGCCTCTCAAGGTCGGTTGCGCGCACTGTGCGGATTCGCTCGACGGCGGTCAAGCGGTTGCCGAAACAATGGTTTCCAGAAACCGGCGCGGGCAGTTGCTGTAAGCAGCAACCCGCGGGTAACGGCGAAGTTCCCTGCGGGCGGATCATGCGGTCGCACGGGGCGCGGCAATCAAATCCAGCTATACCGGCGGCGGGGCCTGCTCGCCGGCCAGCCATTCCATCGACCAATGCGCCGGCTTTTCCACGGCGAGCAATTTGTGCAGTGCCGGCAATATGGTTCGCAGTTCGCCTTCCAGCATGAAGGGCGGATTGACCACCACCATGCCGGTGCCATCGAGGCTGGGTTCCGAAGAGGCCGGCCTGATCTCGAATTCTATGTCGAGGATTTTCGGGATGCCGGATTGCTTCAGCGCTTTCCTGAAGGCGATGATCGGCTTGCGGTTCTTGATCGGATACCACAGCGCGTAGATGCCGTTGGGCCAGCGCCTGTGCGCCTTCACCAGCCCCTCGACGAGGCGGCCGAACTCGCCCTCTTCCTCGAAAGGCGGATCGATGAGCACCAAGCCGCGCTTTTCCTTCGGCGGCAGGTGCGCCCCAAGCGCAAGCCAGCCATCAAGTTCCATCACCTTTGTCTGGAAATCGCCGGCGAATTCCGCCTTCAGCTTCGCGGCGTCTTTCGGATGCAGTTCGATCGCCGACAACCGGTCCTGCTTGCGCAGGAGATTGCGCGCGAGCAGCGGCGAGCCCGGATATTTCTTCACGCCGCCCTCGGGATTGAGCGAGCGCACCGCCGCCAGATAGGGCGCCAGCAGCGCCGCCGCCTTCGCGTCGAACGAGGCATCGATCAGCCTGCCGATGCCGCCCTGCCACTCACCGGTCTTTTGCGCTTCGAGTGACGACAGGTCGTAGCGGCCAATGCCGGCATGGGTGTCCACGACACGAAACGCCTTGTCCTTCTGCTTCAGATAATCGAGCAGGCGCGTCAGCACGACATGCTTGACGACATCGGCAAAATTGCCGGCATGGTAGGCGTGGCGGTAGTTCATGTGGGACCCCTGCCCCAGCGTGGCGGCGGCGGTTGCGAGTTCGGATTTTCTGGCCGGCCGCCACCGGAACGCAGGGATAGCAGGAAGCCGATCAAGCCGACCGCCATTAGCGAAAAGCCTATCGGCCGCGCGCGGGCGTCGATCTCGCCGACGCCGGAACGCAAGACAAGGTCGACCGCTCGCATCGGTATGTCCTCGGCATCGCCCGGGCCGACTGTGAAGAGGTAAGCGCCAGGGCTGACAGTGGCGATCAGGCCGGCCTCGTCGCGAAAGATCTTGTCGGGCAGTTGCGGGCTGGCCTGCCGCGGATTGTCCACATGGTTGAACTGCAGCGTCGAGGCAAGCACAGTGCGGCCATTGGTGGCCGCGGTCAGCGTCAATACCGTGCGCTGCTGCGAAACGATGCGCTCGGCCCTGGCGGTCAGGTCGACCAGCACCCGCACCGGCGCATCGCGATCTTTGAGCGATACGGTCAACGGCGTGAACCGGCCCTGCTCATAGACTCGCCAGGTGCCGATTTCGCGACCGGAAAAATTGGTCATCGCCCAGGGGTAGATGAGACCGATGCCGGTGCCGGAGAGCAGGATCAGGACAAACAGAAAGCGCATCGAAAACCTTGGCTATTTCTACTTCTGCTCGCTATGGCTGCCGCCTTGCGCGGACCTGTCCAGGGTAGCAGTGCGGATCCGCTCCATCTCGTCCAGAAGCATCTCCAGGCCAAGATCGAAGGTTTTGTCGAATTCAGCGGTGCCGAAGTAGCGTCCCGCGGTGGTGATGTTGGGGAAATCGCGCTCAAGCTGCTCGCGGCCGACCGTTGTGACCGCCGACGGGCCCTTTGAGTAACCGGCGGTCTCGTCGAGCACCGCCCCCGACAGATAGTACCCCACCGCACGGAACAGCCTTGCGGCCATTTCTTGATCGAAGCCGCCGTCATTGAACAAACCTACGATGTTGTCGATATAGGCAAGGCAAATGGGCGAATTCATCCGGTAGCTGAGAAAATAGCTCGCGAAGGCCGGATGCTCGCGACCGATACTCCGATAATCCAATACCACCATGCGCATCCTCTGGCGCCATGGCAGATCCGGATCCGGCATCTTCAACGGACCAATCAGCCTGTCGACCAGCGCCTCAAAGAGATGCGCCTGCGAGGGGAAGTGATGATAAATGCTCATTGCCTCGCAACCAAGTGCGGCCGCCAGCTTGCGCATCGAAAAGCCGGCAAGCCCTTCCCTCTCGATCACCTCGAAAGCCGCGTCCTCGATCATCTCGCGCGACAGACGTCCGCGCGCTCTCTTTTTCTTGATTGATTGATCCATTGCGCCGCTTGACAACTTACAGTGTAAGGTTCATTTTCACCGTTACCTTACATCGTAAGGCTAACAAAGACCAGAGGAGAAAACCATGTCGTACCATCGCGTCGTCAAATCCGTGCAGTCTTCATCCAAGCATGTGTTCCTGTTCGCCGCCGCAGCCTGCGTGCTGTCGCTCGGCACCGCGCCGGGCCACGCCGACGACTATGACGCAACCCTCAAGGACATACAGTCGACCATGGGCGGTGTACCGAGCTTTGTGAAGCAGTTTCCCAAAACCGGTCTGCCTGGTGCCTGGGCCGAGGTCAAGGCCATCGAACTCAGCGACAAGACGGTGCTGCCGCCCAAGGTCAAATCACTGATCTCCCTGGCCGTGGCGGCACAGATTCCTTGCACCTACTGCATCTGGTCGGACACGCAGGACGCCAAGCGCGCCGGCGCAACCGACGAGGAGATCCAGGAAGCCGTGGCGATGGCGGCGCTGACGCGCCACTGGAGCACCATCTTCAACGGCATGCAGGTCGATTTCGATACATTCAAGAAGGAAATGGGCGGGCAGTAAGCCCGCCGGCAAGAAGGAAATGGGCGGGCAGTAAGCCCGCCGGCAAGAAGGAAATGGGCGGGCAGTAAGC
>NZ_AZUY01000024.1 GCF_000513935.1 Mesorhizobium sp. WSM3626
CAGCTTGGTGTGCAGGTCGGTCAGCGTGCCTTCCAGCCCATAGCCGACCTCGATGCGCATCTTGCGGTCGTTGGGCGCGACCAGAAGCAGAACGCCGTTGTTCTCCTTGGCCTGGCCGAGCTTCCAGAAGCGGAACAGCCGGTTGGCGTAGGGTTCGATCTCCTCGCCGCCGAGGCTGGGGATAGTGGCGACGACGATCTGGTCCGAGCCCTTGGTTTCGAAGTCCGCCAGCTTCTGCGTCAGCGCCGCCTTGGTCGCGGCATCGATGATGCCGGCATTATCGACCACGCGGCCCGTGAGCGCCGGCAGATCGGCAGCGAAGGCGATTAGGGGCAAGAGGAGGAAAAGGCAGAATAACGCGCCAAGAAAAACCAGGTTGGCGTTCTGTCGCGCCCCCCTCTGTCCTGCCGGACATCTCCCCCTCATGGCGAGAGATTGGATGTCATACAGGGTTTCGCCAATCGCCAGGGATTGAGAGTGGAAACCGGCCGCAAAGCTGCCAATCCCCTTTGAGGGAGAGGTGTCCGGCAGGACAGAGGGGGGTGTTTGCACGCCAGCGATCCGTCTTTTCGCGGAATTTATTCCGATGACAGTCGCCGTTCACCCGCCCTGCTTCGTGCCGAAATCGACCTTCGGCGGCTGCATCTTGTCTTCCTCGACGGTGAAGTTGGCGAAGGGCTCGCTGCCGCGGAACCAGAAGGTCGCCCACAGCACCGACGGGAACGTCTTCAGCGTCAGATTGTAGTCCCTGACGGCCTGGATGTAGTCGCGACGCGCCACCGCGATGCGGTTCTCCGTGCCTTCGAGCTGCGCCTGCAGCGCCAGGAAATTCTGGTTAGCCTTGAGGTCGGGATAGGCCTCCGACACCGCGATCAGCCGCGACAGTGCGCTGGTCAGCCCTGCCTGGGCATCCTGGAACTTCTTGAGCGCTTCCGGATCCTTCAACGTTTCCGGCGTCACCGTGATCTGCGTCGCCTTGGCCCGCGCCTGGACAACGGCGTCGAGCGTGTCCTTTTCATGCGAGGCATAGCCTTTGACCGTCTCGACCAGGTTGGGGATGAGGTCGGCGCGGCGCTGATACTGGTTCAACACCTCGCTCCATGCCGCCCTGGCGTTTTCTTCCGCCGTCGGGATCGTGTTGTAGCCGCAGCCGGCAAGCAGCGGCAGCACGATTGCCATCATCAGGAAGGCGGGCAGCGTGCGGAATGTCGATGGTCGAGCAAGGCGCTGGGCAAGCATGATGGGGGTCCCTCGATAGAAGTTG
This sequence comes from Mesorhizobium sp. WSM3626, assembly GCF_000513935.1. Classification (GTDB taxonomy): domain Bacteria; phylum Pseudomonadota; class Alphaproteobacteria; order Rhizobiales; family Rhizobiaceae; genus Mesorhizobium; species Mesorhizobium salmacidum. The sequence continues at coordinate 1,265 of NZ_AZUY01000024.1, forward strand.
CATCCGAAGCATTACCACAATCGGCGCGCAAGAAAACGGCCCCGACCTCTGCAGCAGGCCCGGCGTGGATCGCCCCCGCGCAAGGCCCTGTGATTGGCCGCGCGAACGCGATAAGGTTCCACCAAAACGAGACATCATCATGCCGGAAGGCCAGGACAGCGACAGGGAATCGCGCCGTATCCTCCAGCGCGTCGCGCAGGAGACCGATCCGGCCGGCAACTCTTTCGTGACACGGACGACAAAAGGCATGCGCGACCACGTTTCCGCGGCCGATGCCGACCGCTCGGACCCGATCGAAGTCTGGGGTACGCGCGTTGGCAGGATACTCGGCCTGCTTCTGGCGCTGGGCTTGATGGTCTGGCTCGTGCTTTTCCTCACCCGGGGCAGCTAGGAATCAAAAACAATGAGCGCCGAAAAAACCGACGCGCCGCGCGCGGTCATCGTCATTTCCAGCCATGTCGCGCGTGGCTCGGTCGGCAACCGTGCCGCCGTCTTTGCGCTGGAGACGCTGGGTTTTCCGGTCTGGGCGGTGCCGACAATCATCCTGCCATGGCATCCCGGCCATGGCCGCGCGACCCGCATCGTGCCGCCGCTCGACCAGTTCAAGGCGCTGATGGCCGATCTGGAGCGCGCGCCGTGGCTCGGTGAGGTAGGTGCCGTGCTGTCGGGCTATCTCGGCGAGGCCGGCCAGGCCGAGGCGGTCGCCTCTCTGGTCTCCGCGGTCAAGGCGAGGACGCCCGACGCCGTCTATATCTGCGATCCGGTGATGGGTGATTCCGGTGGCCTCTATGTGCCCGAGCCCACCGCCGCCGTCATGCGCGACCGGCTGATGCCGATCGCCGACATCGCCACTCCCAACCGCTATGAGCTGGAATGGATGGCCGGCGCGCCGCTGCCCGACCTGAAATCGGTGATCTCGGCGGCACTCCATGCCGGACCGTCGACCATGCTGGTCACCTCGGCACCGTCGATGATTTCAGGCGGCACCGGCAATCTGCTGCTCGACGGCACCCAGGCGCTGCTCGCCGAACACCGCCTGATCGACAAGCCGCCGAACGGCCTGGGCGACCTGACCGCGGCGGTCTACCTGGCGCGCATCCTGTCCGGCCAGCCGGCGATCAAGGCGCTGCAGTCGACCACGGCGGCGGTCTACGAGATCCTGGCGCGCACGGCAAAACGCGGCGGCGACGAGTTGCAGCTCGAGACCGATGCGCAGAGCCTGTCGCACCCGATGGCCATGGTCCAGCTGCGCCACCTCACGCATCCGGGGCGGGACCGCCGGGCGTGACCCCGGCCAAAGTCGTGCTCGTCGGCGCCGATGGCTGCAAGGCCGGCTGGATCGCCGTGCTGCGCGAACCCGGTTCGACACCTCGTAACCCCGACGCCGCGCCGTCGGTCGATGTCTTCCCCACCTTCGCCGCCTTGCTGGCGGCGATCCCCCACGACGCGATCGTCGCCGTCGACATGCCGATCGGCCTACCGGAATTTTCGCAAAAGGGCGGGCGCGGACCGGAGGCGCAGGTGCGGCCGCTGCTCGGCGCGCGCCAGTCCAGCGTCTTTTCGATCCCATCGCGCGCCGCGCTCTATGCCGACACCGGCGGCTTCACCACGATCGAAGCCTGGTACGCGGCACATATCAGGGCAAGCGAGGTGGCCAGGACCACATCCGATCCGCCGCGCGGCGTTTCTATCCAGGCCTTCGGCATCTTCTCGAAAATCCGCGAGATCGACGCGTTGCTGATCGCGCGGCCCGAGCTGCGCGGTCGCGTCTTCGAATCGCACCCGGAAGTCGCCTTCTGCCGCCTGAACGGCGATCGGGCCATGCTGTTGCCGAAGAAGATCAAGGGCAGCGTCAATCCAGCCGGCATGGCGGAACGCAAGGCGCTGCTTTGCCGGCACGGCTATGACATGGACTTCCTCGACCAGCCGCCGCCACGTGGTGCGGCCGCCGATGATTTCCTCGATGCGGCGGCCATGATGCTGATCGCCGCCCGCATCGTTGGCGGCAAAGCAAAACCGTTTCCCAACCCGCCGCTCGCTGACGGTTTTGGCATACCGGTCGCGATCTGGGCGTGACAAAGCCGGCGGGCGTTCCCGCTTTGGCGCATGACATTTATGGCCAGCCACCGCAATTCTGCATTGCTCGCAGCGGGCTTTTACCGTTAGAGCCTTTCGTCGACCGCAACGAGCTTCCGCCTCCAACCGGAAAGGCCTTAGCCGCCCATGCCTCATCTTCCCGACCACCTCCTCGCCGGCTACCGCAATTTCATGAACGGCCGCTACCTCACCGAGAGCGGCCGCTATCGCGAGCTCGCCCGCGAAGGCCAGGCGCCCGAGACCATGATCGTCGCCTGTTGCGATTCGCGCTCCGCGCCCGAGGCGATCTTCGACGCCGGCCCCGGCGAGCTTTTCGTGCTGCGCAATGTCGGCAATCTGGTGCCGCCTTACGAGCCGGACGGCGAGTTCCATTCGACCTCGGCGGCGCTCGAATTCGCCGTGCAGAGCCTCAAGGTCAAGAACATCGTCGTCATGGGCCACGGCCGCTGCGGCGGCATTCGCGCCGCGCTCGACCCCAATTCCGCGCCGCTGTCTCCCGGCGACTTCATCGGCAAATGGATGAGCCTGATCGCGCCGGCTGCCGAGACGGTGTCGGCCAGCACCTTCATGACGGCGACAGAGCGCCAGACGGCCCTCGAGCGCATCTCGGTCCGCTATTCCATCGCCAATCTCAGGACCTTTCCCTGCGTCTCGATCCTCGAGGGCAAGGGGCGGCTGTCGCTGCACGGAGCGTGGTTCGACATTTCGACCGGCGAGCTCTGGGTGATGAACAAGGAGACCGGCGATTTCGAGCGGCCGGTGCTGGAATGAACGGGGCCGCGCGCCAGCTGACGGACGTCCGGCCGGTCGTCTTCACGGCAGCGGTATTGCTGTTGGCGATCATGGCCGCTCGCGCCGATGACCGCGCCATCATCAGCCGCTGGTATTCGGCGCTGCTGGTCGCCGATCGCACCGAACTGGCGGACCTGCTCGCCGACGACGTCCGCATCAAGCTCGACGACCTCGGCGTCGTCCAGAGCAAACAGGAATTCATCGCTTCGCTCGACGAATGGAAAGGTGCGGTTGCCGGTGCTGCTATCCGCCACCGCATCGAGAAGAGCGAAGGCGGGGTCACCACCGTGATCGCCTGCTACGATTTCCCCAACAATGACATGCTGATGCAGGAAACCTTCGCGGTGAGCGACAACCGCATCACCGCCAGCTCGCAAGCCGCGATCGCCGAAACCTGCGAGGGCTACTGAGGCGGAGCGGCCAACTGGTATATTGCGGGTCAGCAGGCAGCGTCCTACATCGGTGATACCCTCCTTCCTGCCGCCAGCGAAAGACCCTCCATGCCCTCCACGAAAGTCGTCGATCTTGCCGCCCATCCGTTGACCGTGTGGCGAGGCCCGCTCGGTCTGCCCGATTTTGCCCATATTGGCGACGGTGATTTTTCCCCCGTCTTCGACGCCGCGCTGAAGGCGCATGAGGCGGAGATAGACGCGATCGCCACCAACAAGGAAGTACCGACCATCGAGAACACGCTTGCCGCGCTGGAACTTGGCGGCGAGGCGCTCGATCATGTCTCGTCGATCTTCTGGTGCCGCGCCGGCGCTTACACCAATGAGACGATCCAGGCGCTGGAGCGCGACATTTCGCCGAAGATATCGAGGCACTTCTCGGCGATCTCGATGAACGAGAAGCTGTTTGCCCGTATCGACAACCTCTACCAGCGCCGCGAAGCTCTGAAGCTCGATCCCGAGACGCTGCGCGTCCTGGAGAAGACCTGGAAAGGCTTCGTGCGTTCCGGCGCCAAGCTCGACGCCGACGGCAAGACGCGATTGGCCAAGATCAACGAGGAGCTGTCGTCGCTCGGCACGACTTTCGGTCAGAACGTGCTGGCCGACGAGCGCGACTGGGCGCTGTTCCTCGACGAGGCCGACCTCGCCGGCCTGCCGGATTTCGTGAAAAGTTCGATGGCCGAGGCCGCCGAGATGCGCGGCCGGAAGGGCCGCTACGCCGTCACCCTGTCGCGCTCGATCTACGAGCCGTTCACGACCTTCTCGGAACGCCGCGACCTGCGCGAAATCGCCTATCGCGCCTTCACCATGCGCGGCCAGAATGGCGGCGCGTCCGACAACACGACGGTGGTGCGCGACATGCTGAAGCTGCGCGCCGAGAAGGCGAAGCTGCTCGGCTACGCCTCCTTCGCCGCGCTCAAGCTCGACGACACCATGGCCAAGACGCCGAAGACGGTGCATGCGCTGCTCGACCCGGTCTGGGAAAAGGCGCTGGAAAAAGCCGCCGCCGACCAGAAGGAGCTGGAGCGGCTGGCGGCGAAAGCCGGCAGCAACGAAAAATTCGCTGCCTGGGACTGGCGTTTCTACCAGGAGAAGCTGCGCGCGGAAAAGTTCGCTTTCGACGAGGCGGAGCTGAAGCCCTATCTGCAGCTCGACCGCATCATCGATGCCTGTTTCGACGTGGCGACACGGTTGTTCGGCATCACCTTCCAGGAGAAGAAGGGCATCGCCGCCTGGCATCCGGAGGCGCGTGTGTTCGTGGTGAAAAACGCCGACGGCAGCGAGCGCGGCCTGTTCCTGGCCGACTATTTCGCGCGGCCCTCGAAGCGTTCCGGCGCCTGGATGAGCGCGCTGAAGTCTGGCTACAAGCTCGGACATGGCTCGCAGCCGGTGATCTACAACATCATGAACTTCGCCAAGCCGCCGGCGGGCGAACCGGCCCTGCTGTCGGTCGACGAGGCGAAGACCTTGTTCCACGAGTTTGGCCATGCGCTGCATGGCATGCTGACCGACGTTACCTGGCCGTCGGTATCCGGCACCTCGGTCAGCCGCGACTTCGTTGAATTGCCCTCGCAGCTCTACGAGCACTGGCTGACGGTGCCGGCGGTGCTGGAAAAGCACGCACTGCATGTCAAGACCGGCAAGCCGATGCCGCAGGCGCTGCTCGACAAGATGCTGGCCACGCGCACTTTCGGCGCCGGCTTCGCCACCGTCGAGTTCACCGCTTCTGCCTTGATCGACATGGCCTACCATGCACGGCCCGATGCGCCGGAGGAAGCGCTTCGTTTCGAGGCCGAAACATTGGAAAAGCTCGACATGCCCGACACGATCGCGATGCGCCATCGCACCCCGCATTTCGGCCATGTCTTTGCGGGCGAGGGCTATTCGGCCGGCTATTATTCCTACATGTGGTCCGAGGTGCTCGACGCCGATGCCTTCGCCGCCTTCGAGGAAACAGGCGATCCCTTCAACCCGGCGCTGGCCGAGCGGCTGAGGAAGAACATCTATGCAGCCGGCGGCTCGAAGGACCCTGAGGAGCTTTACACGGCCTTTCGCGGCAAGATGCCTTCGCCGGAAGCAATGATGGTCAAGCGCGGATTGGTGTAGCGCCCTTTTTCCTTCTCCCCTTGTGGGCCACAAGGGGAGAAGGAAGAACCCTACACCGCCCAAGGATCAGCCATCCTTGGCCACACCGGCCGGGTCAGCTTCGTGTAATTCGTCGCCGCCGGATTGCTGGGATACGAACTCGGCGCAGCGACATAGATGATCTCGGCGGCGATCGGCTCGAAGCCGGCGTAGAAATGATTCGTTGATTTGATCAGCAGTATGTCCTTCGTCAGCGGATCGACGCCGATGTTGGAAAAGATATCCGGCTCGAAGGTCTGCGTGCGATTGGTGTTCAGGATCACATCGACCTCGGTGCCTTCGATGCGCACCACCGCTGACGGTCCCAATGTCACGCGGCTCGGACCGAAACTCTGCCAGCCTTCGCCGACGGCCTTTAACACCGTCACGCTCGCATCGATCGGCTCGCCCGCCTGCGGCCCGGCCTTGCCGCCGAAGCGCAGGTCGATGACCGCGCCCTCGCCCGCTGCCTGGCAGAAAGTCACCGCGATCGGATCCCAGATCGTCGCCACGCCGACGCTTGTGATGCCCCGCGCCAGCAGTTCGCGAAGCACGATGGTGCCGTCGCCGGGAACGCCGCCGCCGGGATTATCCCAGATGTCGGCGATGACCACGGGCTTGCCGGGATTTTCGGCGCGAACGGCCAGCGCCCGATCGATGCCGTCGGCCGCGCTCAGCATGGCCATCGCCGTCGTTTCGCGCATGGCATAGAGCTCGCGTCCCAGCCGCTCGGCCAGCGCATCGCCTTTGGCCTTGTCATCGTTGGTGACGACAAGGATGCGCGTGCCCATTTCGGGCACGTCCGCGGCCATGAAGCCATGGATGACCGAGACCGACAGCACGCCGTCCTTGCCGTGCAGCGCCTTGATGCGGTCGACGAAGGAGCGCATCGGTTCGCGGCTGGTCGGCAGCACCTGGATCATGCGGCAGTCGAAGGTCGAGATGACGGGTTTGATCTCGCCGCGCGCCGCGGCAAGTCCAAGTTCGACGACGTGTTCGCCGCGCTCGTAGAAATCGGTGTGCGGGAATTCGAGGAAGTAGGCCATGATGTCGGAGGCCGCCACGCGCTTCGGCGTCAGATGGCTGTGCGGATCGAACTCGCAGGCGATCACCACGCCGGGCCCGACAATGCCGCGCACGCGCTCCAGCAGATCGCCCTCGCAATCATCATAACCCTGCGCCACCATGGCGCCATGCAGGCCCAAAATGACGGCATCGACCGGAAGTGCCGCCTTGAGCTGGCCGAGTATCTCGTCGCGCAGCGCTTCATAGGTCTGCCGCTGCACCAGGCCGCCGGGCTCGGCCCAGGTCGCGGTGCCCTCGATCACGGTCAGACCTTCCGCGGCCGCGCGACGGCGCAGCGCCACGATCGGCGAGGAACACAGGGTCGGCGTTTCCGGATGCTTGCCCGGCCCGGCATAGAACGCCATCTCGAACGAGGCCCGGTCGGTCGGCACCGGCGAGAAGGTGTTTGTTTCCGTCGCCAGCGAGGCGGTGAAGACGCGCATGAAAGCTCCATGGACTTCTTGTTTTTCGCAATTCCGGACGGAAAACCGCCGCGCACTTTTCCTGGACTTGCTGGGATCGCTACTTGACCGCCCCGAGCGCCAGCCCCCGAACGAGATAACGCTGCAGCCAGATGAACAGGATCGCCACCGGCAAAGTGGCCAGCAGCGTCGCGGCCATGACGTGATGCCATTCGATCGTGTAGCGGCCGGCGACCAACGAGAACACCTGGATCGGCAGCGTGTAGCTCTCCTGGCTGCGCAGCATGGTCAGCGCCACGACGAATTCGTTCCAGGCGTTGATGAAGGTGAAGATCGCCGTCACCGCGATCGCCGGCAGGCAGAGCGGCAGAAACACTTTGCGCAGCGTCAGCCAGCGGCCGGCGCCTTCCATCCAGGCCGCCTCCTCGAGGTCACGCGGAATGGTGTCGAAATAGCTCTGCAGCATCCAGACCGTGAAGGCGACGTTGAAGGCCATGTAGATGAAGCCGAGCGCGGTGGTCGATTCGACCAGCCCCCAGGCGGCCATCAGCCGGAACAGGCCGAGCACCAGCACGATCGGCGAGATCATCTGCGAGATCAGCAGGAACTGGCGGAAGGCGCCGTAACCGGCAAAGCGAAAGCGCGACATCGCGTAAGCCGCCGGCACCGAGATCAAGATGGCGCCGAGGGTGGCGATCACCGAGACATAGAGTGAATTGGCCAGCGCCTGGCCGAAGCCGGTCGCCACCCACATGTCGGAAAAATTCGACCAGCGGAACTCGCTCGGCCACCATGTGGGTGTCAGCACCTCGGTCCGTGGCTTGACCGCCGTCAGGAACATCACCGCGAAGGGAAAGATCGTCACCACGATCAAGGGCGCCAGCAACAGCCAGGCGATGACGGTGCGCTTCAGCTTGCCAGTCATGCGCGCTGCTCCCGCATCGCGAGGCGCACATAGATCATGGTGAAGATCAGCAATATGGCGAACATCACCAGCGACACCGCCGAAGCTTCGCCGAGTTTGCCGATGCGGAACGCGAGCTTGTAGAGATGGGTGACCAGGATGTCGGTCGAGTTGGCCGGCCCGCCCTGCGTCATCACCCAGATGATCGGGAACGAGTTGAAGACGTAGATGGTGTTGAGCACGATGGCGATGTTGATGAACGGCTTCAGCAGCGGAAAGGTGATCTCGCGGAACTGCTGCAGCGGCGTTGCCCCTTCCAGTGCGGCCGCCTCGTAGAGATCGTCCGGGATCGACGACAGGCCGCCGAGGAAGATCGTGGTGGTGAACGGCACCGTCACCAAGATGCCGATCAGAACCTGCATCGGAAAGGCGGTTCCGGCCTGTGCCAGCCACTGGATGTTGTGGTCGATCAGGCCAAGCCCGATCAGCGCCGAATTCAGCATGCCGCTTTCGCCGCTCAGTGCCCAGCGCCAGACCACCGCCGTCATGGTCAGCGACACCGCCCAGGGCAGCATGACGATGACACGGGCAAGGCCCCGGCCATAGAAATCGGTGTTGAGGATCATCGCCACCGGGATCGAGAGCAGCAGCGCGCCGCCGACCACCAGCACGGTCCACAGCCCGGTGCGCCAGAGTGCGGCGACAAAATCGGGATCGGCGGTCAGCGCGGCGAAATTGGCAAGGCCGCTGAACTCGCGCAACTGACCGAAGCGGTTGACGTCATGTGTCGCGATCTGGATCAGGTCCCAGACCGGCCAGAAGATGACCACCGCCGCCAGGAACAGGCTGGGCAAGGTCAGGAGATAGGGCAGGAAGCGATTTTGCATCGGCTTGGGTTGAGTCCCGGTGCGCTGGATCTGAGTTTCTGCTTATGCGAATTTCGGATCCGCTGCACCCGGCAGGAAGTCAAAAATGTGGCGCGCCCGCCTGAGTCGGGAGCGCGCCACGGGCGCAGGGAGATACGCCCTATTTCTTCAGCACCGCATTGGCCTTGGCCGCGGCGTCCTTCAAGCCTGCCTCTGGATCGCCGCCGAGATAGATCTTCTGCATGGCATCCGAGGTGATCTGGGCAACTTCTTCCCAGCCCGGGATGACTGGCGCGAAACGGGCATCCGGAAGCAGGGCGGTGAAGGCGGCGAGATCGGCGTTGTTGACGTAATAATCCATTTTGGCCTCTTCCTTGTTCACCGGGAGGAAGCCTTCGCCTTGCGTGAACTTGGCGCGCTGCTCCGTGGTGAACAGGAAGTCCATCAGCTTCCAAGCCTCGTCCTTGTTCTTGGAGTTCTTGAACATGATCATGGAGTCGGTGACGCCATAGGTGCCGCGCGCGCCGGTCGGACCGGCCGGAATGGCGGCCACGCCGTATTTGAGGCTCGGCGCCTCCTCCTTGATCTGGTTGGACAGGAAGGGCGCCGTGATCATCATGCCGACCTTGCCCTGCTTGAACAGGTTCTGCACGTCCTCGCGGTTGTTGGAGGTGACGCCGGGCTCGGTCAGCCCCTCGTCGATCATCGACTTGTAGAGCTTGGCGGCTTCGAGCGCGCCCGGCGTGCCGAGGCCCGACGTGCCGTCCTTGTTGAGGATCTCGGTGCCCTGCGACCACATCGCGTAATAGTAATAGACGTCGGTCTCGATCTCCTTGCCCTGCAGGCCGAAACCGAAGGCACCCTGCGCCTTGATCTTGCGCGCATCCTCCTGCAGTTCGGTCCAGGTTGCCGGCGGTTTGGCGATGCCGGCCTTCTCGAACAGCTCCTTGTTGTAATACATGGCGCGCGCCGAAGCGGCGATCGGCAGGCCGTAGGTCTTGCCGCCCATGATCGAGGGCGACAGGAAGGTGTCGATGAAGCGGCCCTTGAATTCGGGCGTGATATAGCTGTCGAGCGGCTCGGCGACATCCTGCTGGACGAAATCGATCAGCCAGCGCGTGCCGATGATGGAGAGATCCGCATTGGTGCCGGCGGTGATGTCGGTGGTCAGCTTCTGTAAGAGCACATCCCACGGCACCACCTCGAACTTGACCGTGATGCCGGGGTTCTTCGCCTCGAACTCCTTCTTGACCTGCTCGAAGTAGGGGCCCGTCTTGGCGCTGTACTCAGCGACGGTAACCCGCACTTCGCCGGCCTCTGCCTGCGCCGCGAAGGCCAGCATGCCCATTCCGGCCATCAGGCCGGCAGTCCATTTTGCAAGGTTCATCCGATCTCTCCCATTTGTTTCGCGCATTCGCGCTCTTTGTGCCGGTGCTGACACAAGATTTATGTGACTTTCCTACATTATCGATGAATTCGCCGCATGCAAGCGGATTAACATGTTGCTTAATTACATCTCGTTCTTTAGCCTCCCGGCATCTGCCTGACCTGCGGGAGGAGTAAGCGCCGTGGTTTCGAGAGCCGAATTCGAAGGCAGGACCGTCATAGTCACCGGCGCCGGTGGCGGCCTTGGCTCGGCGATCATCGCACTGCTGGCCGACAGGGGCGCGCGGGTGGTCGGCTGCGACCAGTCGCAAGAGGCGCTGGCGAGCCCGCACCTTGCCTCGCGCCATGTCTTCGACCTTCTCGACCGGGCCTCGGTCGAAGCCGCGATCGCCGCCGTGCTTGAAAAGGACGGTGTCCCCGACATCTTGATCAACAATGCCGGCTGGACCCGCGCCGAGACGCTTGATGCGCTGACGGCGGACAGGATCGAGCACGAACTCGACCTCAACCTGACCGGCGTGATGATGTTCGCCGATCCCATTGCCAAGGCGATGGCCGCGCGCGGTTCGGGCAGCGTCGTCTTCATTTCCTCCGTCAACGCCATCGCGCATTTCGGCAACCCCGCCTATGCCGCCGCAAAGGCCGGCATCAACGCCTATGCCAAATCGATCGCCGTCGAGCTCGGCCGCCGCGGCGTGCGCGCCAATGTGGTTTGCCCCGGATCGATCCGCACCGCCGCCTGGGACCATCGCCTTGCCAAGGACCCTGAGATCTTGGGCAAGCTGCAGCGGCTCTATCCGCTCGGCCGCATCGTCAACGCCTCGGAAGTCGCCGAAGCGGTGGCTTTCCTTGCTTCCGACCGGGCCTCGGGCGTAACAGGCGTGGTGATGCCCGTGGATGCGGGATTGACCGCCGGCTGCCTGCCGTTCATCGACGACATATTGGGAGCGTGACCATGACCGACGTCGAGTTTCGCAACCTGTCGAAATCCTTTGGCCAGCACAAGATCCTCGAGGACATCAGCCTCGACATCAAGAGCGGCGAGTTCGTGGTGCTGGTCGGCCCGTCTGGCTGCGGCAAATCGACCTTGCTGCGCATGCTGGCAGGATTGGAGACCATCAGTTCCGGCGATCTCCTGATTGGCGGCACGCGCGCCAACGACCTGCCGCCGCAGCAGCGCAACATCGCCATGGTGTTCCAGTCCTATGCGCTGTTTCCGCACCTGAAGGCCTCGGACAATATCGGCTTCGGCCCGAAAATCCGGGGCGAGAACCGCACGGCCATCGACCAGAAGGTCAAGAAGGCGTCCGGCGTCCTCAACCTGTTCTCCTATCTCGACCGGTACCCCCGCCAGCTCTCGGGCGGCCAACGCCAGCGCGTCGCCATGGGGCGCGCCATCGTACGCGAACCCTCGGTGTTCCTGTTCGACGAGCCGCTCAGCAACCTCGACGCACAGTTGCGCGTGCAGATGCGCACCGAGATCAAGGCGCTGCACCAACGGCTGAAATCGACCATCGTCTACGTCACCCACGACCAGATCGAGGCCATGACCATGGCCGACCGCATCGTGGTGATGGACCGCGGCAGGATCCAGCAGGTCGGGGCACCGCTGGAGCTCTATGACCGGCCGGCCAACAAGTTCGTCGCCGGCTTCCTCGGCTCGCCGTCGATGAGTTTTGTGTCCGGGGCTCTCAAGACGACGCCCGAGAAAACCTGGTTCGAGTCGGTCGGCGGCGGGCGGCTTGCGCTCGCCGGCAAGCCGGTGCCGGCAGGCAGTGCGGTGGAGGCGGGCATCCGGCCCGAGCATTTCATCGTCGGTGAAGCCACCGGCACCATGACGCTCAAGGTTGACGTCGTCGAGCCGACTGGTTCCGAAACCCATGTCTATGGTGCCATTGGCACTGATACGGTACGCGCAGTGTTCCGCGACCGGCTGCCGGTCCGGCCAGGCGACCTGCTGCCGGTCTCCGTCGATCCCGGCAACATCCATCTGTTCGACACGGCGACGGGCCTGCCTCTGAGATGACGACGGAAACTCGGATATGAAGACGCCTGCCGACATCATCACCCGGCTGCAGCTGATGTCGCAGGACGGCACCAAGTCGGATCGCCGGCTGGCAAGCCTCGTCCTGTCCGACCTCGACTTCGCCTCGAAAGCCGCGATCTCCGAGATTGCCGCGCGCGTCGGCGTCAGTGAGCCGACGGTGACCCGTTTTTGCCGCAATCTCGGCTGCGAGGGCCTGCGCGACTTCAAGTTCCATCTGGCGCAGGCCATTGCCATCGGCGGCCAGTATCTGTCGCCGGAGCCGCTGAGCCGCGACGCCCGCGAGCAGCGCATTGCGTCGGCCATCACCGAAGCGGCTGTCACAGCCATCCAGCGCGCCAGCGAGAATCTCGACATGACGACGCTGGTCGATGTCGCCGCGCGCCTTGCTGCGTCAGGCAATGTGCTGTGCATCGGTTCGGGTGGCATTTCCTCGATGATGGCGACCGAAATGCAGAATCGGCTGTTCAGGCTCGGCCTGCCGGTTCTGGCGCAGATCGACGGGCAACTGCAGCGCATGTACGCCGCCGTCGCCACGCCGGACACCACCGTGGTCGCCTTCTCGGTCTCCGGCTATGCCCGCTCGGTCATCGAGGCGGTGCAGGTCGCCCAGCAATACGGCGCCGCCACGGTGGCCGTCACCGCGCCCGACTCCGCACTCGCCAAGGCCGCCGACACGGTCATCCACCTGCAGCCGCTCGAGGACGGCAACATCTACAAGCCGACATCGTCGCGCTACGCGCTGCTGGCGATCGTCGACATGATCGTGACATCGGTCGCCGAGACGCGCGGCCCGAAGGTGCTGGAGAACCTGCGCCGCATCAAGCAGAGCGTGAACACGCTGAAGGTCGACGATCCGCGTTTGCCGCTGGGCGATTGATTGAACTTCAGGCAGAGGATTGATCGCAGAGCGCTTCGACACGTCTTGCCAGCGCAGCCGGTTCGCCAACAATGCGCAGAGTCTTGAGCCGGGCCGTGCCGCCTGCAACGACCGAAGCCGGCACGCCCAGCGCCTTGGCGACCAGCTTCTCCAGCGCTTGATTGGCGGCGCCGTTTTCCGGCACGGCGCGGACCCGCGCCTTCACGTGACTTCGTCCGTCCGCCGATGTCTCGACACCTTCGAGCCTGTCCACCGAAGACTTTGGCGTCAACCGGACAAACAGCTCGATGCCGCTCTCGCTAATGCGGTACGGCGCGCTCATGCGATCTTCAGGCCAGCAGCAGCGGCGCCACCGTGGTGAGAATGAACTGCCTGAGGAAGAACAGGATCAGCAGCAGGATGATCGGCGAGATGTCGATGCCACCAAGGTCGGGCATGAAGCGCCGGATCGGCCGCAGCGCCGGCTCGGTCAGCCGGTAGAGCATGTTGCCGATGCTGCCGACGAACTGGTTGCGCGAGTTGACGACGTTGAATGCATAGAGCCAGGAAAAGATCGCCGAGGCGATGATGACCCACCAATAGAGGTCGAGCGCCATGACGATGGTTTGAATGAGGGCGAGCATGCCGGTCTCCAATTGTTGCCGACATGTAGCCATTACGCGCCAAACCGGCAAGGGCAGGTTCCGCCATGCGACCGGCGGTCCGGTTTTCGGCGAAGCGCCGCCTTGACAGGAAACCGCGTCCCCCGATAAATGCGCCATCCGCTGGACGGGGCTGTAGCTCAGCTGGGAGAGCGCGTCGTTCGCAATGACGAGGTCAGGAGTTCGATCCTCCTCAGCTCCACCAGCGGAATAATCGATTGTCCGCCTTTCCCGAGCGGTAACGCCCAAGCATCACACGATACCTGCGATGCGTCACACGGCGTCAATGCCCCCAAAAATGGCCAGATGCGATTTCGCGGTCCCAAGGCGAAATGGTTGTCAATTGGACTTATGGCGATGGCCTCTGTCCGGTAGACGCTATTTTTTTTGGAAGCCGCCCCATTAGACTGGGGTTCTCAAATCAGTTTTTTCTGTGTGTTGTGACAAGGCGTTTCGGCAGGGGCGACCGAAGGCGCTATACGGATTCCGACTCGAAATGAAGAAGCCGCCCGCGGAAGCAAAAAAGTGTCCATTCGCGAGAATCTCGCTGCAAATCTCAGGCGGCTCTGCAAGGACCATGCTTCCGTCAGCGCGGTGTGCCGCGAGCTGGGCATCAACCGCACGCAGTTCGAGCGTTACCTGCAGGGGCAGACCGTTCCCAACAAGACCACCGCCAAGCTGATCTGCGACTACTTCCGCGTCGATGAACCCGAACTGTACCAGGACCCCGGCACGCCTGAGCTCTCGGCTCCCGGCCTGCCGCCGATTTCCGAAAGCCTGTTCACCCAGATGATCCGTCCGCCCGCTCCGTCGATCGCGAGCGGCACCTATTTCACCTATTTTTCGATTCCGACCCGCGCCGACCTCCTGATGCGCTCGGTGACCTTCGTGCGTCGCGAGGCCGAATTGGTCACATTCCGCAGGGTTACCGGATGGTCGGAGCGCCGCGGCTCGACATGGGCGCGGGCGTGCGGCAACCACTATGGCGTGGCGATCTCGCGTCTCAACTGGATCTATTTCAGCGGCGTCAACCGCCGCCAGACAGGCGAGCCGTCGCTGATCTCGGTGCAATGGGCGCCTATCTCCGAACCGGTGCTGACAGGCAAGGCCATGCTTCTGACCGAAACCGGACCGGCATTCGTGTCGGTCATCATGCGGCAGGACATGTCCAATATCCCGCCCAGGCGTGCGATCCGCATGGCGCACGTCATCAGGCTCGATGATCCCGGTATCGATCAGCTCGTCGTCAGCCTCGCCCGGGATGGACTGGGCTAGCCACTAGCTTACGCTAAATAAGAACAAGAATATCCCGAAAAAGCGTATGTTTGCGATTGCCTACTCCATATCCGAGTAAAATCGTTTTTTTCGACTTTGCAGCCAAGAAAGATATTTTAGATCACATTCGATTTACTACAATTTTAACAAAGTATTAAGTCTTGGGACCTTACCTTTCTTCTTGCGGATCCGAACCTGGCCCGCATTTGGCGGCTCGGTCGACCAATTAGCCGACTCGACATGCACATTGTAGCCAATACGGGTTCCCAGAATTCCATCGGATGACAGGAGTAGCACGTGTCAAACCAGTCCCTACGTCAGTCAGAGCTCGATAGTCTGCAATATATCGCGACGATGACCAATGAGCTGGTGCAGATGGCCGAAGCAAGCCGTTTTCCCATGATCTCCTATCTGCTCGGCATGGCCTATGCCGAGGCCTTCGATGTCTTGCGCGGCGCACGGCCGGCCAGACATGCGCAGCTCAGCGGCAACCCGATGCACTCCAAGGTACAAGCGAAAGACAATCACGCTCAGCCAAGAACGGCGTAGCGCGATGGGCGGCGGCTGCTAGTCCCGCAAACTGAACACAAATGGCGCCGTACGGGTGACGCGCGAGCCTAGTTCCGACGGCGGCGCCGGCACGGTGGCGCCCTGCAGCACCGCGAGCGCGGCACGGTCGAGTTCGGCATCGCCGGACGAACGGACCACGTGCGCCGAGATCACCCGGCCTGAGGCATCCACGGTGAAGGCCACATTGGCATTGCCCTGCGCGCGCCGGGATTTCGCGGCGCTCGGGTAGCGCTTGTGGCGGTTGATCCACGCCGTCAGCCGCGATTCCCATTTGGCTGGGCTGACACCCGAAATCCCGGCCGCCGATTTCGGCGTCGCTGTCTTGGCGGCGGGCTTGATCTCGGCGCTCGCGGCACTTGCCGTCTTCGGCGGTTCCGCCTTTTGCTTCTTCGGCTTTGGCTTGGGCATGTCGACAGGCCTTTTGACCTTGGCTTCGGCCGGTTCCTTTTCCTTGCGCCGCTCCGTCGGCTTTGCCTGCGGCAGCGGAACGACAACCTCCGGCGCGACGGTCTCGACGATATCGGGGACGACCTCGTCCAGCGGCGGCTGGTCGACTGGTTCTACTTTCGTCATCTCCGTTGGCTCGTCCGGCGGCACCGTCTCCGGCTCGGCAGCAGGCTCCGCTTGCTCGATCTCCTTGTCGGGTTCGGCTTTGGTGACCTTTTCGGTCTCTTCAACCGGCTCGGTCTGGTCGGGAATGGCCGCATCGAGCATCGCGGCCTGTTCAGGTAACGCCGGCGTCACCATCATCGGCGCCATTTCGATCATCAGGGCTGGCGGCGGTCCGCCATCCGGCAGGTCGGCTGGACTGAAATTCTGCACGGCATAGGCGACCGCGACGTGCGCCCCAAGCATCAGCACCGCCGCACATGCCCACAGGCCAAGATCGCGCCAGCCGAAGCGCGACAGGACCATCGTGGCCGAGGCGGCGGAGCATGTCATGGGGCAGCCGTCGCGCCTGGCACCGGTGCGGCGGCATCACTGGCGGGAGCGGCCTCCAGGCCGACCAGGGCGACCTTCAGATAGCCGGCTGCACGCAGCAGGTTCATCGCCTCCATCAGGTCGCCATAGGCGACCGCCTTGTCGGCGCGCAGGAAGATGCGCGTCTGCTTGTCGCCCTTGGTGCGGCTGTCGAGCGTGGCGGCAAAAGCCGGGCGCGGCACGGTGTCATTGCCGATCGCGAGCGTGAGATCATCCTTCAATGTCAGGAAAAGCGGGGTCTCCGGCCGCGGCGCCGATGTCGCGGTCGACCCGGGCAGGTCGACATTGACATCCACCTTCGCCAGCGGCGCCGCGACCATGAAGATGATCAGGAGCACCAGGATAACATCGATGAACGGCGTGACGTTGATCTCGTGGCTCTCCTCGAGGTCGTCATCCACGGTCTGGCGGATCCGGCTGCCCATGGTCTTGCTCCGCTATTCGGCCGCCAGCGCCGTCGCGGGTGCGACGGAGCGGAAATCGAGGTCGCGGCTGACTAGCCGTTCGACGCCCGCCGAGGCGTCGGCCAGGATCTGCCGGTAGCCGGCTATGGAGCGGGCAAAGACGTTGTAGATCACCACCGCCGGAATCGCCGCGACCAGACCCATCGCGGTGGCCAGCAGCGCCTCGGCGATGCCTGGCGCGACCACGGCGAGATTGGTGGTCTGCGCCTGCGAAATGCCGATGAAGGCGTTCATGATACCCCAGACGGTGCCGAACAGGCCGACGAAAGGCGCGGTGGAACCGATCGTCGCCAGCAGGCCGGTGCCGCGCGACATCCGCCGCGACGCCGCCGCCTCGATGCACGACAGGCGCGAGCTGACCCGTTCCTTCAGGCCGTCTCCCCCGACATGGTCGAGCGCACCGGCCGAAAGCGCGGTCTCTTCCTCCGCCGCCCGCACCAGGAGCGCGCCGGGGCCGCCACCGCGGTCGAGCGCACGGCTCGCCTGCTTCAACGTCGCGGCATCGCCGATCGCGCGAACCGCGCGGCGGATGCGCAGCTTGCCGCCGAAAATCTCCAGCGATTTGGCCAGCCATATCGTCCAGGTGACGAGCGACGCGAAGGCCAATCCGATCATCACCGCCTTCACGATGATGTCGGCGGCCATGAACATGCCCCATGGCGACAGGTCGTGCGGCAGGTTCAACTCCATCGCCCCCGCAGGTGCCGCCCCCGCCGGCAGCGCGGGCGCAGGCGTCGCCGGTGCGGCCGTCGTGGCGGGTGCCGGTGCGGCTGGAGCAGCTTGTGCCGCTTCGGTCGCCGCGGCTGGTGCCTCGACTGCTGGAGCAGCGCCGGCCGGTTGCTCCTGGGCCATCGCGCTGGTCGCCGCCAGGATCACCGATGCGACAAATGCCACCAACAAACCATGTCTCGACACGAGCTTCTTCCTTGTCCTTACAGCGGCCCCGGTCATGGCATTTCTCCAGCGCGGCCGCCGCATTCCAATTCCGGCTGCGCCAGGCAAGGTGCCCGGCTGACTATGAAACATGAACTTATTAGTCAACATTAAAGATGACTGCAATGCTCAACAATTTGGGAATGCGCCGCAAAATCCCTGAAACGCTACGGCGCCGGTGGTCTGCGATATCCGCCCCGGGCTATACGATGACAGGCATCCGGGGTCGCCGCGTCGATGCGGACTCGCTAGACTGATCCGGCGGCAAGGAGCTCCGGATGATCAAGGCAATACCTTTCGACTACCCCTATGACGGCAGGCTGGTTGCCGAAAACACTGCGTTGATCGTCATCGACCTGCAACAGGATTTCCTGTCGACATCGGGCTATTTCGCCAGAAAAGGGTATGACCCCTCGCCGCTGCGGGCGATCCTGCCGACGGTGAACCGCCTGATCGCGGCCGCACGCGAAGCCGGCGTCACGGTCATCCACACCAGACAGGGCTACCGCGCCGACATGGCCGACATGACGCCCTACGAGAAATGGCGCCGCAAGCGCGCCGGCCTCGACGGCACCGACGTCCTGCTGCGCTCCGGCGCAGGGTTCCAGATCGTTCCGGAGATCGATGTCGCCCCGCGCGACATCATCGTCGACAAGACCTGCAACAGCGCTTTCACCTATACGGATTTCGAGCTTGTGCTGCGCGCGCAAGGCATCACCCATCTGATGTTTTCCGGGTGCACGACGGATGTCTGCGTTCACACCACGTTGCGCGAAGCCTGTGACCGCAATTTCCAGTGCCTGACGATCTCGGACGCCTGCGCCAGCGGCGACAAGCAAGCGCATGAAGCGGCGTTGCACATGGTGACGGTCGAGGACGGCGTCTTCGGCGTGCTGGCCGATTCGGACGCCGTCATCGCGGGCTTGTCGCGCCTTCCTTGCCGGACTGATCCGGGTGCCGCTACTCCAGCATGACGATGGCCTCGACCTCGAAGAGCATCGGATCGATCGCAAGCTTGGGAACGGGAACCAGAGTTTGTGCCGGCAGCGTCTCGCCGAACATCTCCTTCGCGCTCTGGGTCAACACGCCAAGCTTGGACATGTCGTGATCGACGACGAAGACCGTGAGCTTGGCGACCTTGTCCGGCCTGGCGCCGAGCGCATCCAGCGCGGCGCGCAGATTTGCGTAGGCCTGCTTAACCTGGACGGCGAAGTCGGGCGACAAGCCTCCCGTGCTGTCTTGGCCGCCCTGCCCGGAAATGTAGGCCACCCGGGCTCCGGCGGGCATGATTACGGCTGTGCTATAGCCATTCGGCGACGGGTCGTAGAGGGTTTTTGGATTGACGATGGTCAACCTGGAATCATTCGCATTCACTGGCGCCACAGTGGAAGCTGCCATGATCATGATTAGTCCTCCGATAAGCAGATGGTTGGTTGTGCGTGACATGATTTTTCTTACCTCCGCGGACCGACTCGTACGCCATACGAGCCAGTCGCATGGTACATTGTACGAGTCAATTGAGCGGGATCGACATTCCTGCCATTGCCGGCCAAAATCGATATACTGAACAGAGAGGAAGATGGATGACCGCCAAACGCAGCGGCGCCCGGAGCAAACGGCCCCGACCGACGGAATTCCAGCCCGCGCCGGAGCCGCGCGGTGAACCGCACCTCTCGCTGGAACGCCCTCTCTCCCTGGAACGCCCTCTCTCCTTGGAACGCATTGTCGCCACTGCGGTGGAACTGCTGGACGCACGGGGGATCGACGGATTGACGATGCGTCGACTGGCTGATCGCCTCGGCTCGGGCGTGATGAGTCTATATTGGCACGTCGACGACAAGGACGGCGTCTTCGATCTGGCGCTCGATTCCGTGCTCGAATATCGCGGATCGCCGCAAATGAATGGCGCTGAGGACTGGCGAGTGGAAATTGTCCATATGCTCGAAGACTGGCGGGCCGGCATGCTGCGCCATCCCTGGTCGGTACCGCTGTTGTCGAGCCGGGCGCTTGGACCGAACATTCTCAGCCGCCTGGAATTGCTCGGCAGGACTTTGTCCCGAGCCGGTGTAGCGGACAAGGATTTGAACGTCGCGATCTGGTCGCTATGGAACTATGTGATGGGCGCCACCATAACCCGGACGAGTTTCGACCTCGCGGACAGCGACAAGGCCGCCACGCAGCAGCACCACGCACATCCGGGCGAACGCTATCCCACGATCCAACGCTCTCGCCTGCTGTTCGACGACGATTGGGTCGGCACCTTCAGGAAGGGCCTCGATTTGCTGCTTGCGGGCCTCGCTCCCGGGAGATGAACCTGCCAAGCTGTGGCGCATCGGCCTCCCGGCGCGCCAGGGAGTTGCGCAGCAGCGCCATTGTTTCCCGGCCAACTGTCGCGATCTCGTGTGGCCTGTCGACGCCGACGACCATGAACTCATCGATGCCGAGAGCCGCATAGGCAAGCAACGACAGCGCGACCTGGGCCGGTGGCCCGGAGAGGTCGACCGCCTGGTGGCCGGCGGCGGAAACACCTTGGTGGATCCTGACCGGAAGCGCGAAGCGCAATTTGCCGGCACGGCCATATTCGGCTGCGGCGCCACGCGCCCGCTCCATCAATTGCCTGATATCGTCGATCGAGCCCGGCGCCAGCTCGAAGAGATCGGCATGCCGGCCGGCCACCTTCAGCGCCGTTCCGGATTGCCCGCCCATGCGGATCACGAGGTCGGCGCCATGCGGACCCTTGCGCGGCACGTAACCGCCCTTGATGCTGTAGAACGCGCCTTCGTGATCGAAGGGCCGGTCGTTCGACCACAGCCGCTTCAACAGCACCAGATATTCATCGATGCGCTGCCACACGACGCCATGGCCGACCGGCCGTATCTCGGCATCGTCATCGTTCAGCGGCTCGCTGATCATCCTGAGCGCCAACCGTCCGCCGCTCTCCTTGTCGATGGACGCCAGCTGGCGGGCAGCCACCGTCGGGTCGATCACCCCGGCCCAATGAGTGAGCACCACTTCCAGCGAAGCGGTGCGGTTGAGCACCTGGGACGCAAGATCCATGTTGGTCAGCAGCCCGGCCGAATCGTCGACGACGATCTTCTGGAAACCGCTGTCCTCGATCAGCCCGAGCTTCGTCGCGGTCTCGGCGAAGTCATAGAAAAAAGGAACCGCCGCGTCGGCGGTCTTGCCGGGAATATGCGTGAATTCTATCGGCATTGTCATCTCCTCCATCTCTGGAATCACTGATGCTGTGAAATGCGGCCCCTCAGGCGCGCGAAAGCGCTCCGGGATCCGGTTCATTCAACTCCGATTGCCTGAAAGCTGTGGGGCAACAGCCCCTGTCGATCCCTTAGCGAATAAGGCCCAGCACGACTGCCCCGGTGAACACGAACGCAAGGGCAAAGACGAGATAGGCGAAAGCGCCGGCATAGGCCGGGCGAAAGCCCTGGGCATTGGCCAGCTTCTGGCCGTTGCTGTCGGTCTGGGCGTTCTGGATATAGGACATATCGACCTCCGTCTCGCCGGTTAATCTATAAAACTTGTAGACTTTGTCGATTGCTATTTTTGCGTCATGGGCAGAATTATTTTCTGATCGATCGCCGAAAATTGGTACGAAATTGCTGTGGAGGCAAATCCAGGCGACCGATGGAAATGGATGGCGGCATCGCTTCACGCGCTTTGAATGAACCTATGTGCTTGTCGCCGCTGCGCCTATTTCTTGCATTGGCCACTCGATGCAGGAAGGATAGCATCGCTGCCGGTGGCAACATGAAATCGTCCAAAAGGACGTTGGGAGCAGAAAAATGGGCGAACGACTGGCCGGCAAGGTCGCCATCATTTCGGGCGGCGCGACGGGAATGGGCGGCGCAGCTTCGGAACTGTTCGCCGCCGAAGGCGCCAGGGTCGCGATCATCGACCGCAACGGTGAAGCAGCCGCTGCAACCGCGGCCGCGATACGCGCGCGGGGACACATAGCCGAACACTGGGTGGCCGACGTCTCCGATGAGGCCCAGGTCGAGGCGGCGGTTAAAGGAGCGACCGAAAAACTCGGGCCCGTCACCGTGCTGTTCAACCATGCCGGCACCATCGTGATAAAGCCGTTCCTGGAGACGACGCTGCAGGAATGGGATTGGCTGCACGCCGTCAATGTGCGTTCGATGTTCCTGATGACACGCGCCGTGCTGCCCGGCATGATCGCCGCCGGCGGCGGATCGATCGTCTGCACCTCGTCGATCTCGGCGGTAGCGGCGACGCCGAATGAAGTGCTCTACGACACCACCAAGGGCGCCTGCCACATGTTCGCGCGCGCCATCGCGGTGGAGTTCCGTGACCGCAACATCCGTTGCAACGCGGTTTGTCCCGGCTTCATCAGAACGCCGCACGGCCTGCGCGAGGTCGCCGACCTTGGCAGGCTCGGCGTCGATGTCTCGGACGCCGCACTTGCCGCGCAGCAGGGCCGCATCGGCGAGCCGGAGGAAGTGGCGAAGGCGGCGCTTTACCTGGCGAGCGACGAGTCCAGTTTCGTCAACGGCACGCATCTGTTCGTGGACAATGGGTTTACCGCGATGTGAGGGGTTCGGGTTTTGGCTCTTCGTCCCAGGGACAGCCTGGCGCCCTTCCCCTACCCCGTCGATCGGGGGAGAGGAAAGGATGCCAAGTCCTATTCGCTTACCGCTCTTCCCGCCGAAACGGCTTCAGCAGTGCCGAGGGTGCCACCGCGTTGCGCGACATGACCGCCATGGCGACTATGGTAAAGATGAACGGCAGCATCAGGAACGCCTCGTAGGGGATATGCCCCAAACCGCTCGCCTGCATGCGGAGTTGCAAGGCATCGACGAAGGCGAACAGCAGCGCGGCCCCTGCCGAGCGCCACGGGTCCCAGCGGCCGAACACGACCAGCGCGATCGCCACCCAGCCGCGCCCGGAGACGACACCAAAGGTGAAGGCATTGAATTGCGCCATCGACAGGAAGGCGCCGGCGAGCCCCATCAGGGCGCCGCCGAGAATGACGGCCTGGAAACGCGTGGCAATGACGCTGACGCCGGCCGAATCGGCGGCGCGCGGGTTTTCGCCGACCATCCGCACCGACAGGCCCCAGGGTGTGCGGTAGAGCACGAAGGCAGCGAGCGGGATGGCAATGATCGCCATGTAGACCAGCGCGAACTGGTTGAACACCGCAGGTCCCAGCACTGGAATATCTGAGAGGACCGGGATCGGCAGCGTCTGAAAACCCTTGATGCTCGGCGGCACCGATTGCTGGCCGAAGATCAGCCGGTAGAGGAAATAGGCTAGGCCCGACGAGAACAGCGTGACGCCGATGCCGCAGACATGCTGGCTGAGGCCGAGCGCCACCGTGAACAGCGCATGCAGCGCGCCCATCAGCATGCCGGTCAGCACCGCCACCAGCACGCCGAGCCACAGGCTTCCACTGAGGCTGGTGGCGGTGAAGCCGGTCATCGCGCAGAGCAGCATGATGCCTTCGATGCCGAGATTGAGCACGCCGGCCCGTTCGGAGAACATTTCGCCGAGCGTGGCAAAGGCCAGCGGCGTGGCGATGCGGATGATGGCGGCGAGAAAGCCGACCTGAAAAATCTGTTCAAACACCGCGCTCATCCGATGGCTCCAACGCGGCGGATGCGATAGGCGGTGAACAGCAGCGCCACCAGCATGGCGAGCAGCGCCGTGCCCTGGATGACGTCGCTGAGGAAGGCCGGCACGCCGGTCGCCCGCGACATCGCCTCGGCGCCGGTCATCACGGCGGCCAGGAAGATCGCCGCAGGCACGACGCCGAGAGGGTTGAGGCGCGCCAGCATGGCGACGACGATGCCGGAATAGCCGTAGCCCGGCGAGATGTCGCTCATCACCTGGAAGTGCACGCCGCCGACCTCGCCGACGCCGGCAAGACCAGCCAGCGCGCCCGACAGCAGCGCCGTCGAGATCAGCACTCGCTCGACATGGATGCCGCCATATCTGGCCGCTTCCGGGTTTTCGCCGGTAACCCTGATCCGGAAGCCGAGCGTCGTGCGCACGATCAGGAACCAGATCAATGGGGCCGCGACCAGCGCCGCGACGACACCGAGATGCAGCCGCGTGCCTTCGATCAACACCGGAAAGTTCGCCGAATCCTCGATCGGCGGCGAAATCGGGTAGCCGCTGAAGCTATCCTTCCACGGCCCTTCGATCAGCGCCATCAAGGCGTAGTAGATGACCGAGTTGAGCAACAAGGAGCTCACCACATCATCGACCTTGAATTTTACGCGCAGCGTCGCCGGCACCAGCGCGACCGCAGCGCCTGCGGCCGCACCCGCCAGCGCCATCAGCAGCATGGCGAGCGGCCCCGGCATGGGGATGGCGCCAACAAAACAGCTGGCCACCGCGCCGGCAAGCAATTGCCCCTCGGCGCCGATGTTCCAGAATTTGGCACGGAAGGCGACAGCCACCGCCAGCCCGGTGAAGATCATCGGTGCGGCCCGCACTAGCGTTTCGGTGATGGCATAGCTGTCGCCGAGCGAAGCCGTGAACATAACCCCGTAGGATTCGAGGACACCCGCGCCGGCCAGCGCGATCAGCCCGCTGCACAGGATCAGCGTGGCGGCAATCGCCAGCAGCGGCAAGGCGAGGTTGAACCAGGCGGGTGTCGAGGTGCGGACTTCGAGGCGGAACATCAGCCGTGCCCCTCCGCGCCGGTCATCAGCAGGCCGAGCCGCGCGACGGTCGCGTCAGCGCTGTCCAGCGTGCCGGCGATGCGGCCTTCATACATCACCGCGATGCGGTCGCAGAGCACCAGCAGTTCTTCCATATCCTCGCCGATGACGATGATGCCGCAACCCTTGGCGCGCATGTCGAGGAATTTTTCGTGGATGAAACGGGCGGCGCCAATGTCGAGGCCACGCGTCGGCTGCGACACGATCAGCACCTTTGGGTCGAAGGCAAGCTCGCGCGCCAGCAGCGCCTTCTGCAGATTGCCGCCGGACAGCGCACCGGCGCGCGTCATCGGCCCGGGACATCTGATGTCATAGGCCTTGATCTGTTCTTCGGCGAAAGCGCGGATCGCATCCGGCTTGAGCAGCCCCCTGGCGGAGAAGGCCGATGTGCCGATGCGCGGCAGCACCATGGAATCGGCGAGCGGCAGATTGGTGACCAGCCCCGTCGTCATGCGGTCCTCCGGGATGCGGCCAAGGCCCAGCGCCTGCACCTCGCGCGGCGAGAACCGCGATACGGTCTGGCCGGCGATGGTCATCCGGCCGGCATCCGGCGCGCGCACGCCCGAGATGACCTCCGCCAGTGCCCGCTGGCCATTGCCGGAGACGCCGGCAATGCCGAGGATTTCGCCGGCACGAACCGCAAGCGACACATCGCGCAGCGCCGTGCCGGAATGTCGCGAGGTTGAAATGCCGTCGAGCGTCAGCACACCGGCGCCGGGCACCGACGGTCCCCTCGCCGGCGGCACGATCTCATGGCCGCACATCAATTGCGCCATTGCGGCCGACGTCGTGTTGGCAGGATCGTCGACACGGCCGGCGACGCGGCCATGCCGCAGTACGGTGCAGCGATGCGTCAGCGCCCGCACCTCATTGAGCTTGTGCGAGATGAAGATGATGCCGAGCCCTTGCGCCGCCATCGACCGCAACGCCGAAAACAAACCCTCGACCTCGCTAGGCGCCAGCACCGCCGTCGGTTCGTCGAGGATCAAGAGCCTGGCGCCGCGAAACAGCGCCTTGACGATTTCCAGCCGCTGCTGCTCGCCGACCGACAGCGCCGAGACCGGCAGATCGGGATCAAGCGTCAGCCCGTGCTGGCTGCTGATTTCAGCAAGCCGCGCCAGCCCGCCGGTGCGGTCGATCCGCCCCGACTTGCCTGGAATACCGATGAGCAGGTTTTCCAGCACCGTCAGCCGTGGTGCCAGATGGAAATGCTGGTGCACCATGCCGATGCCGGCGGCCAGCGCATCGGCCGAGCTCGTGATCCGTACCGGCCGGCCCTGGATCAGGATCTCGCCGGCATCCGGCGCGTAAGCGCCGAACAGCACGTTCATCAATGTCGTCTTGCCGGCGCCGTTCTCGCCGAGCAGACCGAGGATTTCGCCCGGCGCCACGCTGAGATCCACGGCCTCGTTCGCCTTGAGGGCGCCGAAGGTCTTGGTGATGCCGCGCATTTCGATGAGGGGGGCGGACAAGGGCGCTCCTGAGAGGATTGGCTTTACCATGGCAGCTTTGATTGACAGGGATGCGCTGCACCCCCCCCTCTGGCCTGCCGCCCATCTCCCCCTCTAGGGGGGAGATCGGATGTCATTTCGGCTTTCGCCAATCTCCAACCTTTAAGAACAAGCACTGCCGGAAAAACCGCCGATTTCCCCCTAGAGGGGTTGAGGAGTGGTCCGCGAAGCGGACGGAAGGCCAATTGCTTGGCTTTCCGAGTGACCAACGTTCGGCAGGACAGACGGGGGCGCCACGCACCGGCCCCTCGCAACCAACCCTCAATCCGAAACCGGCGTGTTCTCGTCCACATCCACCCGGAAATTGCCTTCCAGGATCTCGGCCTTCTTCTTCTCGACCAGATCCTTGACCTCGGCGGGCAAGGTCTTGTCGAACTTGTGCAAGGGCGCCAGATACGAGCCGCCCTTGGCCATGCGCGAGAAATCGCCGTAATCCTGCGCCGTGTAGACGCCGGCCTTGACCAGCTTGATCGCTTGCTCGACCGTCGGGTACATGTCCCAGACCGGGCCGGTGATGACCGTGTCGGGGCCGAGGCTCGACTGGTCGGACATGTTGGAGATGGCGAAGATCTTCTTCTCCACCGCCGCCTCGATGACGCCGAAGCGTTCGGCATAGATGACGTCGACGCCGGCATCGATCTGCGCCACCGCGGCCTCCTTGGCCTTCGGCGGGTCGAAGAACGAGCCGATGAAGGCGACCTTCTTCTTGACGTTCGGATTGACCTCCTTGGCCCCGGCGAAGAAGGCGTTGACCAGCCGGTTCACTTCCGGGATGCCCATCGCCGCCACCGCGCCGACCGTGCCCGACTTCGACATCTTGCCGGCGATCATGCCCGAGAGATAAGCCGGCTCATGGATCCAGTTGTCGAACACGCCGAAATTGGGTTCGGCCGGCCCGGCACCCGAGCCGAACAGCCAGGCGGTCTTGGGGAACTGCTTGGCGGTGCGGCGCGATTCACGCTCGGCGGCGAAGGCATCGCCCAGCACCAGCTGGTAACCGCCTTGCGCATATTCGCGCATGACGCGGCTGAAGTCGGCGGTCTGCACCTTCTCGGACCACTTGTATTCGATGCCGAGTTCCTTCTCGGCCTTCTGCAAGGCGACGTGGATCTGGTTGTCCCAAGGCTCCTCGATCGGCGTGGCGAAGATCGCCGCCACCTTCAGTTTTTTGCCCGCCGCGAAGGCCGCACCAGGCAGCATCGCCGCCGCCAGGCCAAGAGCGCCCAGCTCCAGCACGTTGCGCCGCGACAGCCCTTCGCGCATCGAATGGGATTTGTTCTTCCGGTTTTCCATTGAAGTGCCCNTCTATTCGACAGCCGTGTCGAGCCGGCTGTTCCAAAAATCAGACGGGTAACTATGGAACGGGTCAGCACTTTTGTCCACATGGTCAAATTTGGCGGAGCGCCGAATCTGACCATGGTCTTGTCGAGCCGAGAACCGACGATCAGGCCCGTTCGAGCGCGACGGCAATGCCTTGGCCGACGCCGATGCACATGGTGGCCAGCGCATAGCGGCCACCGCGTTCGCGCAGCTCAAGTGCGGCCGTCCCCGAGATGCGGGCGCCCGACATGCCCAGGGGATGGCCAAGTGCGATGGCGCCGCCATTCGGATTGACGTGCGGCGCATCCTCGGCAATGCCGAGCTCGCGCAGCACGGCGATGCCTTGTGAGGCGAAGGCTTCGTTGAGTTCGATGACATCGAACTGTTTTGGCGTCAGGCCAAGCCGCGCGCACAGCTTCTGCGTCGCCGGCGCCGGGCCGATGCCCATGATGCGCGGCGCGACCCCGGCGGCGGCCCCACCAAGGATACGGGCGATCGGCGTCAGCCCGTATTTCCTGACAGCTGCTTCCGAGGCAACGATCAGTGCCGCCGCGCCGTCATTGACGCCGGAGGCATTGCCCGCCGTCACCGTGCCGCCTTGCCGGAACGGCGTCGGCAGTTTGCCCAGCGTCTCGACCGTGGTGCCGGCGCGGGGATGTTCATCCTTCGAGGCCACGACCGGATCGCCCTTGCGCTGCGGGATCGCCACCGGGGTGATTTCCTTCGCCAGCCGGCCGTTGGCTTGGGCCGCGACCGCCTTGTCCTGGCTGCGCACGGCAAAGGCATCCTGGTCCGCGCGGGAAACAGCGAAGTCTTCCGCCACGTTCTCGCCCGTTTCCGGCATGGAATCCACGCCATACTGCTTCTTCATCAGCGGATTGACGAAGCGCCAGCCGATGGTGGTGTCGTAAATCTCGGCATTGCGCGAAAACGCGGTGTCGGCCTTGGGCATGACGAAAGGCGCACGGCTCATCGATTCCACCCCGCCCGCGATCATCAGCTCCGCTTCGCCGGCCTTGATGGCACGCGCGGCGATGGTCAGCGCATCCATGCCCGAGCCGCACAGCCGATTGACGGTCGAGCCGGGGACTTCCTTGGGCAGGCCGGCCAGCAGTAGCGCCATGCGCGCGACGTTGCGGTTGTCCTCGCCGGCCTGGTTGGCGCAGCCATAGACGACGTCATTGACCGCCTGCCAGTCGATGCCGGGATTGCGCTCAAGCAAAGCCTTCAGCGGGATTGCGGCGAGGTCATCGGCACGCACCGAAGATAGCGAACCGCCGAAGCGGCCGATCGGCGTGCGAATGTAGTCGCAGATATAGGCCTCGGCCATGTCAGGCAGCCTTCCCTTTTCCGGTTCCTTCATGCGCCGCCTTGGTGCGGGCCTGCAGGTCGCGCAATGTCTTGAGTTCGAGTTCGCTTGGCGCCGGTGTTTCGTCAAGCGCCTCGGCGAACTTAACCACCCAGCCACAGCTCTCCTGCACCTGCTTGCGGGTGACACCGGGATGCAGCGAAACGACCGTGAATTCCTTGGTCACCGGATCCGGCTTCCAGATGGCGAGATCGGTGATGAGCAATGTCGGGCCAGCTGTTCCGATGCCGAGCCGCTTGCGGTGGTCGCCACCCTCGCCATGGCCGAAGGAGGTGAAGAAGTCGATCTTTTCGACCATGCCGCGCTTGGTCTGCGCCATGGTTATGTAGATCTCCTTCGACGATGTCGCGATCTCCGGTGCGCCGCCGCCGCCGGGCAGACGCGTCTTGGGATGGAAATAGTCGCCGATGACGGTGGTGTTGATGTTGCCGAATTTGTCGAGCTGAGCGGCACCGAGGAAACCTATGGAAATGCGGCCGCCCTGCAGCCAGTAGCGGAACATCTCCGGCACCGCGACGGTGGTGACGGCGGTTTCGCACAATTCGCCGTCGCCGATCGAAAGCGGCAACACGTCGGGCGCGGTGCCGATCGTGCCGCTCTCATAGATCAGCGTTATATCAGGCGCATGCGTCAGCCGCGCGACGTTGCAGGCGGCCGACGGCGCGCCGATGCCGACGAAACAGACATCGTCGTTCTTCAACGCCCGGCTGGCGGCGATCGTCATCATCTCGTTGGGGGTAAAGGCAACCTCGCTCATGCCGATTTCCTCAGATGTTCGACGCGGGCCGCGAAATCGTCGGCGGTTCTTTCGATGACGTTCGCCTGCATCCACGCCTGGAACTTTTCGCGGTCGGCGGCAATCTCGTCCCATTCGAGATAGGCGGTATTGTCCCTGACGTAGTAGCCGTGCGCATAGGACGGATGCGAGCCGCCGGGCACGACCGAGATCGCCGAAATGATCCAGCGCGGCAGCACGGTCAAATTGGGGTGCAGGTCGTCGAAATTGTCGACGACTTCTTCCACCGTGACCACGGCGCGTTTGGCCGCCAGCACGGCTTCCTTCTGGATGCCGATGATGCCCTCGACCAGCACATTGCCTTTTCTGTCGGCCTTCTGCGCATGGATGAAGGTGACGTCGGGCCGGATCGAAGGCACCGCCGCCAGCACCTCGCCGGTGAACGGACAGGTGACCGACCTGATGTTGGGATTGACGTCGGCCAGCCCCGCACCGCGATAGCCGCGAAACACGGCACAGGGCAGTCCGGCCGCGCCCGCTTCATAGGCGTTGGCCATGCCGGCGTGGCTGTGTTCCTCGATCGCGATCGACCGGGGAAAATCGTTCTCGATCGCATCGCGGGCGCGCCGCAGCAGGCCGACGCCGGGATTGCCGATATAGGAGAAGACGATCTTCTTGGCCATGCCCATGCCGATCATCTGGTCGTAGATCAGGTCGGGCGTCATGCGGATCAGGGTCAGGTCGCGAAAGCCCTGGCGGATCGCCTCATGCGCGGCGGCTGTCGGGAT
Source organism: Mesorhizobium sp. WSM3626 (assembly GCF_000513935.1). Classification (GTDB taxonomy): domain Bacteria; phylum Pseudomonadota; class Alphaproteobacteria; order Rhizobiales; family Rhizobiaceae; genus Mesorhizobium; species Mesorhizobium salmacidum. Next base: position 31,583 of record NZ_AZUY01000024.1, read on the forward strand.
CAGATGGGTGAAGCCTTCGAAGGCGACCGTGTCGCCATTGCTGAGGTTCTCGGCCACGGACTGTTTGAGCGGCAGGAACTTGACCATCGCGGCGATCCTCAAGATGCAACAAAGTTCGCATTGCGAACAAAGGTACCGTATGTGATATTTTCTAGCAGGATTTCTTTGTGGTCTAAGGGGCCTGAACTTCCCGAAGTCGGCGGGACAGTGCCCCCCTCTGCCCTGCCGGGCATCTTCCCCTCAAGGGGGGAGATCGGATGTCGCGATCGCCTCGCCAATTTTCACCGCCGAAGAAGAGGCGCTGAAGTCAAAACTGCCAATCTCCCCCCCCTTGAGGGGGAGATGTCCGGCAGGACAGAGGGGGGCGCCGGCCCGCCAGCTTCTAAATAAGCGCCCCTCAATGCTTGAGCCTATCCCGCATCGCGTACCACAGCATTCCCAGCACATAGAGCGGCCCGCGCAAGGCCGTCCCACCTGGGAACGGCATTGGTGTCAGCGTCGAGAACAGGTCGAGCCGCGACGCATCGCCGGTGATCGCTTCGGCGAGCAGCTTGCCCGACAGCGTAGACAGGATGACGCCTTTGCCGGAATAGCCATGCGCGAAATAGACCTCGCCATAGTGCCCGACATGCGGCAGCCGCGACGTTGTCACCGACACCAGTCCGCCCCAGGCGTGGTCGATGCGGCATCCCTTCAACTGCGGGAAGGTGCTTTCCATGTGCGGTCGCACGAAGCCGGCAATGTCGGCCGGCGGTGACGGCGTATAGCGCTCGCCGCCGCCGAACAGCAGGCGTCCATCCGCCGACATGCGGTAATAGTTGACGACGAAGCGTGTGTCGGACACCGCGACATTGGCGGGGATGACGTTGCGAGCGCCCTCCAGCGGCTCGGTGGCGACGATGTAGTTGCCGACCGGCATGATGCGGCTGTTGACGCGCGGCTCCAGCCCATTGAGCAGCGCATCGCCCGCCAGCACGACATGTCTGGCACGGACCGATCCCTTTGCCGTCGAAACCCGGATCGACGGCTCCCGCTCCAGCTTCACGGCCACTGAATTCTCGTGGATGGTGACGCCGGCCGCGACGGCCGCGCGGGCAAGCCCGAGCGTGTAGTTCAAGGGATGCATGTGGCCGCCGAGCGGCTCGTACATGGCGCCATGATAAGGCGTGTCGACCTTGGCCCGCGCCTCCGCCGCCGAGAGTATCTCGACATCGCGGAATTTCATCACGCTCTCGAGGCACTTGGCCTCCTCTTCCAGATCCCTGAGGTCGGAGCCATTGACCGCGCCGACCAGATGGCCGGTCAGCCTGAGATCGCAATCGATGGCGTTGCGCTCGATGATGTCGAGCACCAGTCCGCGCGCCTCGAAGGCAAGGTCGAACAGCACCTTGGCCCGCTCAGGCCCATAGAGCTTGACCAGACCCTTGGCGCCCTTGCGCAGGCCGGGGATCATCTGGCCGCCATTGCGCCCCGACGCACCCCAACCGATCCTGCCGCCTTCGAGCAGCACCACCTTCAGGCCGCGCTCGGCGGCGTGAAGGGCGGCCGACAGCCCGGTGCAGCCGCCACCGACGACGACCAGGTCCGCATCGACATCGCCGGCGAGCGCCGGATGGTCCGGTGCCGGATTGGCGGTGGCGACGTAGTAGGATTTGCCGATATCGAGACCGGAATTGAAACCCGTTGAAGATGCCACGGTCACACCTTCAGCAAGAGGTGGTCGCGCTCCCAGCTCGTCACCACGCTCTGGAACAGGTCGAGCTCGACACTCTTGACGCGCAGATAGGTCTGGAAGAAGTCCTCGCCGAGCAATTCCCGCACCGGGTCGCAGGCGGTGAAGCGGTCGAGCGCTTCCTCCATGGTCTTCGGCAGCGTGCTCCTGATCTTGTAGGCGTTGCCCGAGGCTTCGGCCGAGCGCGCCAGCTTCTGCTCGACGCCGAGATAGCCGGCAAGCAGCGAGCCGGCGATCGCCAGATAGGGATTGCAATCAGCGCCCGGCAACCGGTTCTCCACCCGCCTTGCGGCGCGCCCTCCCGCCGGCACGCGCAGCCCGCAGGACCGGTTGTCATGCGACCACTCGATGTTGGCCGGCGCGCTGTGGTTGGGCCGGATGCGGCGGAACGAGTTCACGTTGGGCGCGAACAGTGGCATGATTTCGGGAATGTATTTCTGCAGACCGCCGATGAAGTGGCCGAACATCCCGGTGTCGGCATCGTCAGCGCTGGCGAAAAGCGCGTTGCCGGCCTCGTCGACGACGGACATGTGCAGGTGCATCGAACTGCCGGCCTGGGCCGCGATCGGCTTGGCCATGAAGGTCGCATGCATGCCGCATTGCTGCGCGGCCTGGCGCGTAAACCGCTTGAACAAAAGCACCTGGTCGGCCAGCGGCAGCGCGTCGCCATGCAGCAGGTTGATCTCGAGCTGCGCCGTGCCCGATTCATGGATCAGCGTGTCGAGCGGCAGGCCGGCCGCCGCTGAATAGTCATAGATACGCCGGATCACCGGCTCGAACTCCTCGAGCGCCGCCATGTCATAGGGATGCTGCACGCCCTCGGCCCGGCCATTGGCGCCGAGCGGGGCGGTCAGCGGTCTGTCCGGATCGGGATTGCGCGCGGTGAGGTAGAATTCGAGCTCCGGCGCCACCACCGCGCGCCAGCCGCGCTTGCGGTAGAGATCGAGCACGGCGCGCAGCACATGGCGTGGCGAGGCCATCCATGGCCTGCCGTCCATGTGGAAGGCGTCGGCAAAGACATAGGCCTTGCCAGCGCCAGCGCCCGGCGCCAGGCACAGCGTCGAGACATCGGGCACCATGCGCATGTCGGGGTCCGAATAGGCAAAACCCTCGTCGATAGAGCCGGAATAGCGGCCATCGATGCTGACCAGGAAGGCGCTGCTCGGCAAATAGAGCGCGCGGTCTTCCAGCGCCTTGAGGAATTTGGCCGTCGGCAGCGCCTTGCCGCGCAGCACGCCATTCATGTCCGGCACCAGGCACTCGACCTCGTTGATGCCGTGCTGCGTGAGCCAGACCTTGGGGTCGTTGATTGCGGTATTCGTGTTCTTATCGAGCATTTCGTTCATGTCCGTATCAGGGAGAGTATGGCTTGCGCGGCCACGTCCGTTCCGGGTTTCAGCGCCATCTCGGCTGCATTGTTCCTGAGGCGCGCGCGCATGGCGTCATCGGCCAGCAGGCCGAGAATGGCTCTCTCCAATCCTCCTTCGGTCCAGCCGTCACGGCCGATATGGTCGCCGACGCCGGTCTCACCGGCGCGTTGCGCATTATCGTGTCCGTCCCAGCAATAGGGCATGATCAGCGACGGCACGCCGAAACGCAGCGCCTCGCAAAAGCTGTTGTTGCCGCCGTGGTGGATGAACAGGTCCGACTTCGCCACCACCGAGGGCTGCGGAAACCAGGCGTCGAGATAGACATTGTCGGGCACCGCCCGATAGGCGTCGCGCAGGCCGCCGACATTGACGATGAAGCGCGCCGGCAGCCGGTCGAAGACGGCAAGCATGCGCTCGATCAGGCCGACATCCATGGCGCCGAGACTGCCGAAGCTGACATAGACCAGCGGCCCGCCATTGCGCGGGAAAACCGGCACCTCGAAGGGCCCTTCCGAACGCACGCAGCCTTCGAGATAGACGAAGCGCTCGGGGTCGAGCGGCTCGGCGCGTTCGCGGCGCACGATCGAAGGCGTCAGGAGCAGATTGAGATCGGGCGAGGTTTCCAGAAAAAGGCCCTTGGGCAGCGGCGCCACGCCGCAATCCGCGCGAAAACGGTTGAAGCGGTCATGCGCCGGAGCCGAAGCCTGGAGATAGCGGGCCTCGAAGGCCCCGCGTTGCGGGTCATCGGCGGCAAGCCCGGACAGATAGGGCGGCACTTCGGCGTCCGGCAGCTCCGTCTCGGCGCAGGAAACGACGCGCACCCACGGGCAGCCGGCTGCGGCTATCGCCGGGAACATGATGACGTTGTCGAGCACCACGGCGTCGGGCTTCAGCCGCGCCAGCAATTGGCGCAGCGGCGCCTCGGCATTGACCGCCGTGTCGACGATCGCCTGCCAGGTCGGCGCGACATAGGTTTCGAGCTGGTCGATCGGGCTCAGCCTGAAATGCGGCAGGTGCCGGCGCACGAAGGCCTGCCAGTAGCTCTGGCGCTCGCTGTCGCTCAGCGGCTCCTCGGTCGGCAGCTGGTATTCCTGGAAACCATAGTCGGCAAAGACGCCGGAAAACCCGGCATGGCAGATGAACACCGGCCGCGCGCCCTTCGCGCGTAGCGCCTGCGCGATGCCGACGCAGTTCAACGCCGCCCCGAAACTGGCTTCGGGAAACAGCGCGATGGTCGGGCTCGCTTTACGCGTCAATTAATCCTCTTCAATCCGGCCGGCTGATCATGCCGAACAGTGCGGGGGCGCCGCGGCTGGCAGCTTGCGGTCGCTGGCTGCGGGAGAGCCGCAGGTGGATGCGAAGCAGATCGGCAGCTACCTCATACTGCCGGCTTTCGAGATGGTCGAGTATGTTCAGGTGCTCGCGCAGCGATTGCTTCAGCCGGAAGACGTTGACGCCGGCATAGATGCCCGGCAGCCGGCGCAGCCTGAGGTGATCGGCCAGCGCGTCGGCGACGAAGCGGTTGGCGCAGCCCTCGGCGATCATGCCGTGGAAATCGATGTCGAGCCGCTGGAATTCGCGTGTGTCGAAGGCGGCGTCGGGCAGCGCCGAAAGCGCCTCCATGGCCTGGCGCAACATCGCGGCGCGCGCGCCGTCCAGCCTGAAGCCCGGAATCAGGATCGCCGCCGGCTCCAGCAAAAGCCGGAACTCGTAGCTTTCGCCTTGCACCTCCGGATCGTCCGGCGCGCGGCGGAACAGCCAGGATTGCCCCGGCGCACGGTCGAGAAAGTTTTCTTCCGTCAGTCTGTTCAGAGATTTTAATACCGTCTTCCGCTCGGCACTGTAGCGCCGCATCAGCCCGGCGACGGTCACTGTCTGGTCCAGGCGCCGCGCCGACCGGTCACGCAGGATGGCTTCGGCAAGCTCGTCTTCCTCGGCGGCGGGCAATTCGGCTGACATCGCCGGCTGCGCGGCGAGGTCGATCGCCAGGACATAACCGGTGTCGGCTTCCCAGCGCACGACACCCTGTTCCGTGAGCAGGCTGAGCGCCGCCCGCACCGGGGTGCGTGAGACATTGCAGAGCGAGGCGATCTGCTGCTCGGGCAGGCGCGCGCCGGGCGCGAAGCCGCGCTGCCGCGCCACATCCAGGATACGCTGGGCCAGATCGAGATGGTTGGTGCGAGGTCGTCGGGCTGCGGTTTGCATGACTGGGCTCGTGAACGGACGTGACAGCACTGGTTTGACCGATCGGCCTTTCCAGCGCAATCGGCCAGATTCCTCGGCCTGTTGGCAAATTATGGATTGACGTACTTTTTTCTGCAATAGTACTGTCCAGGCAGTCGGCGATAAAAAGACCGAGGGAACAGGACCGATGCAGCGGCGCATGTCGCGGGTCCGGCATGAATTCGACGAAGCAACCGGAATGGGAGTCCGCCATGACTGCAACCAGCCTGCGGCGCCGTGCGCTGAGAATGCCTTCGATCGCCCTGGGGTTTGCCATGGCGCTGTCCGCGCAGGCGATGGCCGCCGACCTCGTCATTTCCAACTGGGACGGATACATGGCGCCCGACGCCATGGCGTCTTTCAAAATGGCGACGGGCGTCTCCGGCGAAGTCGTGGTGCACGCCACCAATGAAGAGATCATGGGCAAGCTGATTGCCGCCGGCGGCAAGGGCTACGACGTGGTCTTCGTCTCCTCGCCCTTCGCCGAGGTGCTGAACAAGCTCGGTCTGACCGAGCCGATGGACCACGCCAGGATCCCCAACCTCGCCAACCTCTACCCCGAAGCGACCAAGCTGCCGCACGATGTCGGCCACTTTCTCCGTGCCTTATACCTGGGGCACGACCGGCCTCTGCTACCGCTCCGACCTGGTCAAGACGGCCCCTACGAGCTGGAGCGACCTGCTGGCGCCGTCCGCTGAGCTCAAGGGCAAGACCACCATGCTGGCGACCGACCGCTGGCTGCTCGCCGCCGGCCAGCTAGACAAGGGTTTCTCCGTCAACGAGACCGACCCGGCCAAGATGGCCGAGGTCAAGGACCTCTTGATCTCGGCCAAGAAAACCTTGCTCGCCTATGACGACACCACATTCTATTCGAAGCTGGTCTCGGGCGAAGCGCTGATGGTGCAGGCCTGGGACGGCTGGTGCAATTACGGTATCGCCGACAAGCCCGAGATCAAATACGTCATCCCGAAGGAAGGTTCGGATCTCTGGGTCGACACGATGATGGTGATGAAGGCCTCCGAGCATAAGGACGCCGCCTTCCAGTTCATCAACTTCATGCTCGACGCCAAGAACCACGCCTGGGCGGCCCAGAACATCGACTACAAGGTGCCGAACAAGCCGGCCATGGAAAGCCTGCCGGCCGACTTCCTGGCAAAATTCCCCAACATGGCGATGCCGGTGGCCGACCTCGTCAAATTCGAACAGCTGCGTGATGTCGGCGAAGCCCAGCGCGACTATTCCAAGATCGTCAGCGAGATCAAGGCTGCGCAGTAAGCGACCCCAAACCAGAGATCACGGCCGACGGCGCTTCCGTCGCCGGCCCTGAACGGTGCCTTAAAGATTGTCACAGCCCCGACTTCGCTCCTCCTTGCTGATGGCCCCGGCGCTGGTCTGGCTGACCGCGCTGATGGTGGTGCCGTGCGCGCTGGTGCTGGCGCTCGCCTTCTTCCGGCGCGGCATCTATGGCGGCATCGAGTACACCTTCACGTTGGAGAATTTCGGGCTGGTCTTCGACCCGCTCTACGCCGGTATCTTCCTCAACTCGGCACGCATAGCCGGCACCGCCACGCTGGTCGCGGTAGTAATCGGCTATGCCGCTGCCTATGCCATCGCGGCGGCCCCACGCCGCTGGCAGCCGGTGTTCCTGTTCTTCGCCGTGCTGCCGTTCTGGTCCAACTACCTGATCCGCACCTACGCCTGGATCGTGCTGCTCAATCGCGAAGGGCTTGTCACCCAGCTCCTGCGCTGGTTCGGCTACACCGGTGAGCCGCCCTCGATGCTTTATACCGAAGGCGCCGTCATCGCCGGGCTGGTCTACAACTATCTGCCCTTCGTCATCCTCGCCTGCTACGCGCCGCTGTCGCGGCTCAACCCGGAACTGGCCGAAGCCTCGCGCGATCTCGGCGCGTCCGCCATGACGACGTTTCGCCGTATCATCCTGCCGCTGACCGTGCCCGGCATCGCCGCCGGCGCCGTCTTCGTCTTCGTGTTGTCGATCGGCAATTTCGTCACCCCGGCGCTGCTCGGCGGCGGCCGTTTCCAGATGATCGGCAACCTTGTCTATGACCAGTTCCTGACCGCCAATGACTGGCCGTTCGGCGCGGCCTTGGCGATGGCGCTGATCGCCATCATGCTGGTGGTACTGATGGCGCAGGCGTTCGCCGCCAACCGTGCCTCAGGCCATGCCGCCGAAGTCAGGAGCGACGCCAATGGTTGAGCGCTCCCCTGCCACGCGGCGCACGCTCTGGTTCGTGCTCGCCCTCGTCTTCGCCTTCCTCTACATCCCGATCGCCGTGCTGGTGACGCTGTCCTTCAACGAAGGCGGGTTGCCGACGGCATGGTCCGGCTTTTCCTTGAAATGGTACGTCTCGCTGGCCGGCAATTCCGCCATCCTCTCGGCAGCGCTCAACACGCTGATCGTGGCACTGGTCTCCACAGCCATCGCGACCTTGCTCGGCACCTTGCTGGCGATCGGCATCGAGATGCGCCGGCAATATGGCAAAGGGCTTGAGGCGCTGATCTTCGCGCCGATGATTATTCCCGACATCGTGCTGGCGATCGCGCTGCTGTCGTTCTTTTCGATGCTCAACCTCACCATGGGCCTGCACACCATCATCCTCGCCCATGTCGTGTTCAATCTCGCCTTCGTCTGTTCGGTGGTGCGTGCCCGGTTGAAAAGCTTCGACTGGTCGATCGTCGAGGCTTCCACCGACCTCGGTGCCTCGGCCATCACCACCTTCCGGCGGGTGACACTGCCGGTCATCCTGCCGGCGGTGATTGCCGGCGCGCTGCTTGCCTTCACGCTCTCGGTCGACGAGTTCATCATCGCCTTCTTCACCGCGGGCGCCGGCCGCGCCTCGACCACGCTGCCGATGCAGATCTACGCCATGATCCGCTTCGGCATCACGCCGGAGATCAACGCCCTGGCCACCATCGTCATGGCGGTCTCCGTCACCGCGCTGACCCTGTCGCAGCGGCTCAACCGGGGAATGATCGGCCAATGAGCGAACCGCGCACGCTGCTGGCCATCGATCATGTGTCGAAGAATTTCGGCCGGGTCACCGCCGTCGACGGCATCTCGCTGGATATCAGGGAGAACGAGTTCTTCGCGCTGCTCGGCCCCTCGGGCTGCGGCAAGACCACGCTCTTGCGCATGCTGGCCGGTTTCGAGACGCCTAGCGACGGGCGCATCCTGCTCGACGGCAAGGACATCGCCAGGACGCCGCCCAACAGGCGGCCGGTCAATTTGATGTTCCAGTCCTACGCGCTATTCCCGCATATGAGCGTGCGGGCCAATGTCTCCTATGGGCTGGAGATGGAGCGTTTGCCGGCTACGGAAATCCGCTCCCGCGTCGATGCCATCCTGACGACAACCGAGCTCGTCCCCTTCGCCGATCGCAAGCCGGAGCAATTGTCTGGAGGCCAGAAGCAGCGCGTGGCGCTCGCCCGGGCGCTGGTCAAGCGCCCGCGCCTGCTGCTGCTCGACGAGCCGCTCGGCGCGCTCGACAAGAAGCTGCGCGGCGCCATGCAGCTGGAGCTGAAACGCCTGCAGCACGAGGTCGGCATCACCTTCGTCATCGTCACTCATGACCAGGAGGAATCGCTTGTCATGGCCGACCGCATGGCGGTGCTCAGGGATGGCAAGCTCTTGCAATGCGACACGCCGCACGCAGTCTACGAACAGCCGGCCGACCGTTTTGTCGCCGACTTCATCGGGGTGATGAACTTTGTTCCGGGCAAGGCGTCAACCGATGGCGTCGTGGCCGTGAACGGCGCGCGCATCGCAGGCAATGTTCCCGCCACGCTTTCGCCCGGAGCGGCTGCCGTGGCGTCAGTGCGGCCCGAACGCGTGCGGCTGTTCCCGGAGGCGCAAACCGCCAACCGCACCACCGGAATGGTCTAGGCGCTGGCCTATCAGGGACTCGACCTGCAGCTGCATGTCCGAACGCCGCTGTCCCAAAAACCGTTCCTGGTGCGTGTCACCGCCGACGCCGCCGACCGGCGGCCGGTCGCATCGGGCGACCAGGTCGAACTCGGCTGGGACGCCGCCGATGTCAGGATTTTCGCGGAATGATTGGAGGAGTAGCCTGATGGCGCAGAAGACGATCGCGTTTTTCCCCGAAGCCGCCTACGGCCCGGCGCTCAATTCCGTCGGCATCGCGCAAGCCGTGGAAGTGCGCGGACACAAAGCGGTGTTCCTGTCCGACCCGGGCTTCGTTGATGTCTACAAGGGCTATGGCTTCGAGGCGCATCCGGTGAACCTTTCCGAACCGATGCCGCCCGAGCAGATGGCCAAGTTCTGGGAGGACTTCATCAACGGCCACATCCCGAACTTCCGCAAATCGCCCTACGACCAGGTCGACAATTACGTCAAGGATTGCTGGACGGCGATCGTCAACAGCGCCAAGTGGGCCCAGAAGGACCTGCCGCGCGTGCTCACCGCCATCAAGCCCGACGTGATCTGCGTCGACAACGTCATCCTGTTCCCGGCGATCAAGCAGTACGGCAAGCCCTGGGTGCGCGTCATCTCCTGCTCGGAAAACGAGATCGAGGACGAAGGCATCCCGCCGCATCTTTCCGGTTGCGGCGAGAACGACCACGCCGGGCACCAACGCTACCGCGACCATTTCAATGCGGTGATCAAGCCGATCCATGATGACTTCAACACGTTCCTCACCGCCAACAACGAGGCGCCCTATCCGATCGGCCAGTTCTTCGAGGCTTCGCCCTATCTGAACCTGCTGCTCTATCCCGAGGCGGCAAAGTTCAAGCGCCGCCATCCGCTCGATCCGGCGAAATTCCAGTACCTCGAAGGCTGCGTGCGGCAGGAAAAGCCCTACACCGTCCCGACCTTCGCTAAGAACAGTGACGGCCCGCTGCTCTACGTCTCCTTCGGCAGTCTGGGGGCCGGGGATGTCGATCTTTTGAAGCGTATCATCGCGACACTGGGCAAGACCCGCTATCGCGCCCTGGTCAATGTCGGCGGCTACAAGGATCAGTACACCGACGTACCCGGCAACGTCATCGTCGACAGCTGGTTCCCGCAGCCTTCGGTCATCCCGCAGGTCGATTCCGTCATCCACCATGGCGGCAACAACTCGTTCACCGAGTGCCTCTATTTCGGCAAGCCCGCGATCATCATGCCCTATGTCTGGGACGGCCACGACAACGCCACCCGCGTCGAGGAAACCGGCCACGGCTTCGGCATGCCGCGCTATGATTGGACCGATGCAGAGTTGATCGCGAAGATCGAAGCCTGCCTGACCGATCCGAAGATAAAGGCGAAGCTCGCGAAGACATCGGCACAGATGCAGGCACACAACGGGCCCGAGAAGGCGGCGAGTTTGCTGGAGGCGCTGCTGTGATTGGAATTGCAATGCCGAGCCCAGGCGCCCCCCTCTGTCCTGCCGGACATCTCCCCCTCAAGGGGGGAGATCGGATAGCGTCCCGACTTTCGCCAATCACCAAGATCGCCAAGGGAGAACCGGCCTCTAAGCTGCCAATCTCCCTCCTTGAGGGGGAGATGTCCGGCAGGACAGAGGGGGGCCTCGTAGAGCGTCAACGAATCGAAGTTGGGCGTCATAACTATGGAGCCCGCTCATGACCTCCTCCGCCCCGCACCTCCACCAGGCCTCGACGCGCACCGACCTCGTCGACTGGGGCGTCCAGCCCGACGCCCTATCGGGCGTCTCCCACTCCACCGGCAAGCTCGTGCACAAAGGGCCCAACAATCAGCCGGAATCCGGCATCTGGGTCTGCACGCCAGGCCGCTGGCGGCTCTCGGTCCCGCGCGACGAACTGTGCCACTTCGTCGCCGGCCGCGCGACTTACCGGTCGGATGTCGGCGAGGTGATGGAAATCTCCAGGGGAACCGTGGTCATGTTCCCCGCCGGCTGGACGGGCGAATGCACCGTGCATGAGACCATGCGCAACGTCTACATGCTGGCCTGAGAGCATGATCCGAAAAGTGGAAACCGGTTTTCTCCGGACAAACGGTTCTCGTTTGTCCGGAGATCATGCTCAAGCAATATTCAGCCGCATAGGAGCAAGATATGTCGACCCCGCATTGGCCTGAGGCCTCGACCGTGGAGCTGGAGGATTGGGGCGCGGGCGCCAATACGCTCGCCGGCGCGCCGCGGGCCTCAGGCAAGATCCTCTCGAAAAATCCGGACGGATCGAGCGAGTGCGGCCTGTAGTCTTGCACGCCGGGCACCCGCAAGGTCAGCTTTGCCGCCGACGAGTTCTGCCATTTCCTTTCGGGACACGGCAGCTATGTCAGGGACGATGGCGAAGACATCCCGGTTGGAGCCGGCACGCTCGTCTTCTTTCCCGCCGGCTGGACCGGCATCTCCATCATCACGCAAACGCTGACCAAGGCCTTTGATGTGCCGGTGAGCACTTTACCAGGGAATTCGATATGACCACGCCGATCATGCAATCGCCGCTTGCCGTCACGGACCTCGTCGACTGGGGCATCATCCCGACAATGATCGAGGGGCAATCCCACACGTCGGGCAAGCTGCTCCACAAGGGGCCGGAAGGCCGTTCCGAATGCGGCCTCTGGGTCTGCACGCCAGGCAAGTGGCACTGCCACGTTACCCGCGACGAGTTCTGCCACTTCCTTGAAGGCCGCTGCACCTATGTGCATGAGTCCGGCGAGGTCATCGAGATCGAGCCGGACACGGCAGCCTTCTTCCCGCAGGACTGGATAGGCGTCTGCACGGTCCATGAGACCATCAAGAAGGTCTACATGATCCGCTGAGCCTTCTTGACCACAGGGGAGCGACCATGCATTTTTCACCCGACCGGCCGACTTTCTTCATCAATCCGGACTACCGGCCGATGACCGGTGCGACCAAACCGGTGGTTGATCCGGCGACGCTGGAAACCGTCGGCGCCGTCGCTTCGGCCAGCGACGGCGAGATCGACGCCGTGCTCACCGCCGCGACCAGGGCGCAGCTTGCCTGGAAAAAGCTCGACGCCAAGAGCCGGGCAAAGCATCTGCACGCCGTCGCCAACGCCATCGAGGCGGCGGATTTCACGCGCTGCGCCGAACTGATGGTGCGCGAGATAGGCAAGCCCTATCCCGAAGCCATTGGCGAGATCGCCAATTGCGCGCCGATTTTCCGCTACTATGCCGAGATGGCGCGCGACGATGCCGGCAAGATTGCCGGCACGACGCAGGCCGGTTCGTTCCAGTATGCGCGCTATGAGCCCTATGGCGTCTCCGTCCACATCATGCCCTACAATTTTCCCATCCTGCTGATGTGCTGGACCGTCGCCGCCTCGCTCGCCGCCGGCAATGCCTGCATCATCAAGCCCGCGGAAGCGACGACGCTGTCGACGCTGAAGTACATGACCGTCTTCCGCGCGCTGCCGGAAGGCCTGGTCTCCTGCCTGCCCGGCGGAGCGGCCACCGCGCAGGCGTTGATAGCGTCTGACCGTACGCACGCGGTTGCATTCACCGGCTCGGTCGCCGCCGGCAAGGCGGTTGCGGTGGCCTGCGCCGAACGCATGAAGCCCTGCGTCATCGAGGCCGGCGGCAGCGATCCGCTGATCATCAGCCGACACGCCCCGCTTGAGGTGGCAGCCGCCGGCAGTGTCACCGCTGCCTTCCATCTCACCGGCCAGGTCTGCACCTCGGCGGAGCGTTTCTTCGTGGTCGACGCCGTGCATGACCGCTTCCTCGAATTGTTTGCCGAAAAGACGCGCGCGCTACGCATCGGCAACGGCATGGACAAGACCGAGATCGGCCCGCTGGTCAGCGAGGCGGCCCGGGCGAAGGTCATGCGGCTGGTCGACGATGCCATTGCCCACGGGGCCAAGGCCGTCACCGGCGGCCGCATTCCACCGGCGCACAATACCGGCTGGTTCTACGAACCGACCATCCTGACCGGCGTCACGCCGGATATGGCGATCGTGCGCGAAGAGTGTTTCGGCCCGGTCGCCGCGATCTGCCGGGTGAAGGATTTCGACGAGGCTATCCGGCTCGCCAATGACTCGGGTTTGGCGCTTCGGTGTTCACCACGGATCTCGCCGAAGCGCATGAGGCGGCCGAACGGCTCGAGGCCGGCATGGTTTGGGTCAACAACCCCTTGATCGACAATGACGCCCTGCCCTTCGGCGGCTGGAAGGCTTCCGGCCTCGGCCGCGAACTCGGACGTCAGGGCCTCGATGCCTTCCGCCGTTCCAAGATGGTCATCATCGACCACAGGCCGGCCATCCAGGACTGGTGGTATCCCTATCCCGACAGCTGGTTCCGCGAGACCGGCGGCCGCAAACACGTATGAAGAATGGCGCGCGGCAATAGCACGCGCCTGTTGTGCCCTTGTGCCTCGATTGGTTCGACCAGGGCGCGCGAGCAGGAAAAACAATGCCGCCGGGCGAAGCCCAGCGGCATCTTCTTTGACTGGCTACCGCCGTTTCAGTGACGATCCGCTACGGCGTCGTTCCCGCTTGAAGCTTGGCCGCCGTCTGGTCGATCTTGCCGGCAAGGACGCCTTGGGCCCAGGCCGTGACCTCGGCGTCGACAGGCTTGTTGGCCATGTCCGTCAGCGCCGCGTCGAGCGATGCGTCATCGGTGCCGACCGCTGCCGCGGTTGCCGCGGCCGCGGCTTCGTCGGCAGCCGCATTATCGGCGGCAACCACAGCCTGCTGAGCTGTGACATCGGCCTGCAAGGCCGATATCTGCCCAGGCAGGGCCGCCTGCTGTTCGGGTGTCATGGCGTCGATCTCGGCCTGCGACAGCGACGTCAGTGCGCTCAGCTGCGAGTTCAGCGCATCCAGCTGGGCCTGGGCAGCGGCAGCCGTGGTGGCGGCCGCCGCAGCCGCGGCCTGCGCATTCTTGGCTTTCGCCGATTGCGTCACGAATGCCTGAATGGCACCGAACTTCTTGCTCTTGGAGTTCATATAGGCGTTGATGTTGCGCTGCAGCGAGTTCAGCCGGCCGAGTTTGGCGTGGATGTTCTTCTGCTTCGACGAGACTTCTGTATCGACCGTGGTGCTGGCCGTGATGTCCGTTTCCGTCTTGGCTGCCCGTCCCGGTGCCGACGACGACTTGCCGTGCGAAGCGCCGCTGTTGCCGCCACTATTCCCGTGGGTGCCGCTATTGCCGTTGCCCCCGGAATTGCCGTTGCCGCCGCCATTGCCTCCAGCATTGCCGCCGCCGTTGCCATGCCCATTGCCGGCGAGCGCCGGAGACGCCAGAAGCGCCAATGCGGCCAGCGCCGCGAACAGAGTTTTCCGGTTTGTCATGGTAATCTCCTCGGGAATCGCGTTCTCGCCCACCGCTGAACCATCTGCGTATGAGAAATCGCTAATTGTACCCGGTAAACTTTAAACAAATGCGGTCGCAATCCGAGAGCGGGCGCTACGCCGGAAACGTAAGCCACTGAAAAGCAACGGCATTCGCTGCATTTGACTTGCAATGGCACTGAAGTCCCATGCCAGCCAGACCTTGGTCTTGTGCCGTCCGGCGCCACGCGAAACCGCAGGAAAAAGGGGGCTGAAATAGGTAGGTCGATAGATAAAAGATAGATAAAAGCAGAGGTCTCAGCCGATGCTTTCACCGCCGTCGATCACCAGCGCCTGGCCGGTCATGAAGGACGATCGGTCCGACACGAGAAACAGGATCGCTTCGGCGATCTCTTCGGCCACGGCCCAGCGCCCCATCGGGATTTTGGTGCGGACATAGGTTTCGATCGCCGCGCGTCCGCCCATCTGGGCGATGAACGGTTCGTTGAAGGGCGTGTCGACCCAGCCCGGGCAGAGCGCGTTGACGCGCACATTGTGCCGGGCATAGTCGAGCGACATCTGCCTGGTCATCGCCACCACGGCATGTTTGGACGTCGCATAGGCGATCATCTCGCGGTCGTAGAAGACGCCCGAATTCGAAGCCGTGTTGAGGATGACGCCGCCCCCTTGCGCGATCATCGACGGCATGACGATCCGGGCCGCCAGGAATTGCGCCCGCACATTGACCCGCCAGGAGGCATCCATGCCGTCGGTCTCGACCTCGGTCAGCGTGCCGCCGACCTGGATGCCGGCATGATTGTGCAGGATGTCGATGCGCCCATGCTTTTCCAGCGTGCCGGTTATGAGTTGCTCAACAGCCGCGTCCTCGCCGACATCGGTGGCGATGGCCTCGGCCCGGCCGCCNAATGCCCGAATGTCTGACGCCGTTGCCTCGCCGTTGGCCGCATCCCTGTCGGCGATGACGACCATAGCGCCTTCCTTGCCCATGATCATGGCGCCGGCACGTCCGATGCCGGAGCCGGCGCCGGTCACCACGGCAATGCGGTCTTTGAGGATCATGGAGCGGCTTTCAGTTTGATGGCTTGCGCTGGCGCAGCTGCCATTGGGCAAGCACCACGAGCAGGACGGAAGCGACGAGCACGATGGTCGCGATGGCGTTGATCTCCGGCGTCACGCCGCGCCGGATGGAGGCGAAGACATAGATCGGCAGCGTCGTCTGCGCGCCGGCGACGAAGAAGGCGACGATGAAATCGTCGAAGGAGAAGGTGAAGGCGAGCAGGAAACCGGCGATCGCCGCCGGCATGATCTGCGGCAGGACGATCGAGCGGAACGTCGTCAGCGGCGTGGCGTAGAGGTCGCTCGACGCTTCGACCAGATTGCGGTCGAGGCTGCCCAGCCGCGTGCCGACGATCATCGTCACCAGCGCCATCGAGAACAGGCCATGCGCGGCGATGATCGAGCCGTAGCCGAGCGACAGGCGCGGCGGCTGGTCACCGGGCCAGACTGAGGCGAGGAACGGATTGACGACCGCGAACAGCTGGACAAGCGCGACCAGCGTCGAGATGCCGATGACGACGCCGGGAACGACGATCGCCGCGCCGAGCAGCCCGTCGAAGACGGCGCGGGTTCTGATGCCGACACGCGCCAGGCCGAGGGCTGCCGCGGTGCCGAACACCGCCGCCAGAAGGGCGCTGGTGGTGGCAATGAACAGGCTGTTCTTCAGCGCTTCGACCAGGAACGGATTGGACAGCGCCTTGCCGTACCATTGCACGGAGAAGCCGGTGAACTCGCTGGCATGGTGGCCGGCATTGAAGGAGAACAGCACAACCAGCACGATCGGCAAATAGAGGAAGGCAAAGACGGCAATGACGAAGGCGCGCATCAGATCAGGTCCACCCTGCGGGCGCCCGAGACCCGGGTCGAGATGCGGTTGGCGGCAATCAGCACCACCACCGAAACCAGCACCAACGTGATCGCGATGGCCGACCCGAATGGCCAGTTGCGCGACTGCAGGAACAGATCGACCAGCGCATTGCCGATGAAGAACACCTTGCCGCCGCCAAGCAGCGTCGGGATCAAATATTCGCCAAGCAGCAGGATCATGACCAGCGAGAAGCCGGTCATCACGCCCGGCAGTGACAGTTTCAGGGTCACGCCCAGAAAGGTCGATAATGGCGTCGCGCCGAGATCGGCGGAGGCTTCCAGCAGCCTCCGGTCGAGCCGCTCGAGGCTGACATAGATCGGCAGGATCATCAGCGGCAGATAGCCGTAGACGATGCCGAGCAGGACGGCGCCCGGCGTGTTGATCAGCCTGACATCCTCGATGCCTGCAAAGGCGAGCAGCGCCGGTATGCCGCGTCCACCCAGAATGTACATCCAGGCATAGGTCCGCATCAAAAGGCTGGTCCAGAATGGAATGACGACCAGCGCGAGCAGGATCAGCCGCCAGCGCTGCGGCGCCTGCAAGGCGAGGTAATAGGCGACCGGATAGGCAACGAGCAGGCAGGCAAGCGCGCCCACCGGCGCCAGCACCATCGTGTTCCAGAACGCGGTCGCCCGCGCCGGAAGATTGGCGTATTGCGCCAGCGTGAAAGCCGCCTGATAGCCGCCCTCGGGCGCCCGCTCACCGACGCTGAACACGGCGATGGCGATGAACGGCAGCACCAGGAACACCACCAGCCATGCTGTCGCCGGCGCGAGCAGCAAGGCAGTCAGGAAATTATGCCGAAATCTGTTGCCGTGCATTTGAAAAACCGCCCCGGTACCGGCGGACATGGGCCCGCCGGTCGATTGTCTTTGTCCAGGCCAGTCTCAAGCCGATTTGAAGCGCGCCATCAGTTCGGCGCGGCCCGGATCGGTCAGCGTCGCCGCCGCGCCGAATTCGAGCGGCGTCAACAGGTCCGCCGCCGGATAGAGGATCGGATTGTCGAGCACCTCCTTGGGCAGCAGCTTGTTGACCCGCGCATCGGTCGAAGGCGCGCCATTGGCCAGGTGCTCCTTTACCGCGACCTGCGGGTTCATCAGATAGTTGAGCAACGCATAGCCGGCGGGCTTGTTCGGCGCATCCTTCGGGATGGCATAGAAATCGGTCCAGATCTCGCCGCCTTCCTTGCCAAGCACATAGGCGATCTCGGGAATGTCGCGATGCAGCTGCGCGCCGTCATTGGTCCAGCACATCGTCATCCAGGCGTCGCCCGCGCGCATGCCCGGCTGGTAGTCGGACGAGACGGCGAACAGGTGCGGCTTGACCTTCAGCAGCAACTCCTCCGCCTTGGCGAGCTCGTCCTGTTTCAGCGAATTGAACGAATAGCCGTAATATTTCAGCGCATTGCCGATAGTCGTGAGCTGGTAGTCATGCACCATGGTGCGGCTGTCGCCCTCGGCCATGGCGGTATCCCAGAATTCCTTCCAGCTCGTCATCGGCTTGGTGAGCTTCTTGGTGTTCACCGCAAAACCCGTCGTGCCCCAGTTCTTCGGCACGGCGTAAATAGTGCCATCGATGGTACCCTCGGAGGTGAAGCGCGGATCTTCCTGGGTGCCGTCGAAATTCGGCAGCTTCGCCATCTCCAGCGCCTCGATGATGCCGAGCTTCTTGTAGGTCGAGATCGTATAGTTGGTCGGCACGAACAGGCTCCAGCCCGAGGCCCCGGCCTGCAGCTTGGCCAGCATCTCCTCGTTGGAGCCGAACACGTTGACCTCAACGGCGACGCCGGTGTCCTTCTTGAAGTTCTCGAAGGTCTGCGGGTCATGGTAGTTCGGCCAGGTGGCAATCGACATACGGTCGCCAAGGCTTTCGGCGGCGAAAGCCGGCGTCGGCATGATGCCGATCTCGCGCGCCATCACCGCCGTCGCGATGCCGAGGCCGGTGAGGCCGAGGAAGTCGCGGCGGCCGATTGAGCCACGCTTCAGGCGCATCAGTTGGTCGACGAAATTCTCGGGGCTTATCGGCAGTCCGTCACGATATGATTTCGACATGTTTGTTTACCCTCTGGTTGGTCCCGTTGTTCTTGGTTTCCGGAAACGCCAGCGGCGTTCCGGTGGCATAGCCGATGGCGACGGGTTCGCCCGGCTTGAAGAGATTGCCTTGGCCGATCAGGTGATCAGTCTTGGCGAGCAAAGTGCCGATGCCCTGGACCTCGATCGCGTATTCCGCCGTCGAGCCCAGGAAAATCCGGTTGCGGACGACGCCCTTGAGCGGACCGCTTGTCGGCCCGCCAAGGCTGAGTGATTCAGGACGCAGGCTGACCGAGACGGTCTCGCCTTGCTGCAGGGCAGTGCGCTTGCGGGCCGCAATGACGGTGCCGTCCGCCAGCGCCACGCTGACAAGATCACCCGCATGCCCGGCAACCTTGCCGGGAAGCAGATTGGTCTTGCCTACGAAATCGGCCACGAACAGATCGGCCGGCTCGTCATAGATCTCGCTTGGCTGGCCGAGCTGGACGATGCGCCCGCCATTCATGACGCAGACGAAATCGCTCATCGACAGCGCTTCTTCCTGGTCGTGGGTGACCAGCACGAAGGTGATGCCGATCTCGCGCTGCAGGTTCTGCAGCTCGATCTGCATGTCGGTGCGCAGCTTCTTGTCGAGCGCCGCCAGCGGCTCATCGAGCAACAACACCGCCGGCTTGTTGACCAGCGCGCGCGCCAGCGCGACACGCTGCTGCTGGCCGCCGGACAATTCGTGGATCTTGCGGCCGCCATNGCCGGCGAGCCGCACCATTTCGAGCGCTTCGCCGGCCCGCCGGCCGATCTCGCGCGACGACAGCCGTGGTCTTGCCTGGCGCAGGCCATAGGAAACGTTGGCTTCCACGTCGAGATGCGGGAACAGCGCATATTGCTGGAACACCATATTGACCGGCCGCCGGTAGGGCGGCGTGCCGGCCATGTCCTGGCCGCGGATGAACACCTGGCCTTCGCTCGGCTGCTCGAAGCCACCGATCATGCGCAGGCAAGTCGTCTTGCCGCAGCCGGACGGTCCAAGCAGGGCAACGAAGGCGGACGGTGGCACGGCAAGATCGATGCCGCTGACCGCGGTCACCGCGCCATAGCGCTTGGTGACGCCGCGAAATTCGATGTCGGGCACTGCGGTCAAGGCTGCGGGCTCCAGCGACAGGACGATGCGATTTCAAGACGCTACCAGAGCCAATGGCAGCTAGTATATACCTCGCAGGTGGTATATCTGATCTATTTTCTCATTTGAGGGGGTATGGATTGAGCGGATCCCGCAGCGATGAATACAGCCGGCTCGCCACCCTTGTCGCGGCGACGCGGGAGACGAGCGGCGACCTTTTCGGCCAAGCGATGGTCGACTGGCTGCGGCAGCATGTCGGCTTCGACCACTGCGTGATCTTCGGCTATCGCGGCGCCGCGCGCCCGTCGCTGCTGTTCGAGACGTTCACACCGGCCGAAAGCCACGTCTTCGTCGCGCTCTATCAGGAAGGGCCCTACCTGCTCGACCCGTTCCATCACGCGGCGGTAGAGCGCAAGGAAGGGTTCTGGCGCATGCGGGAACTCGCGCCTGATCGTTTCTACGCCAGCGAATATTTCCGCTCCTACTACAGCCAGACCAGGCTGGCCGAGGAAGTCGGCTTCTTCGTGCCGCTGCCGGGCAAGGACGCGCTGGTGCTGTCGCTGATGCGGCTCAGCGCTTCCGGCCCGTTCGGCACCGCCGATGCCAGGCTGCTGCGCGATATGGCGCCGGCGGTGATCAGCTTCATCAGATTGCGCTGGCCAACGCTTCCCGCCGACCAACCGGCAGAGGCGAAACAGGACGAGACAATCGCCGCGGTCAACGAGTTCGACCGCGCCCATATCTGGAAAAGCCTGTCGCTGACGCCGCGCGAAAAACACGTCGTCGATCTGGTGCTGCAGGGACACTCCACCGAGTCGATCGCCAGGGCCATGCGCATCGTGCCGGGAACCGTGAAGGTCCATCGCCGCAACATCTACCGCAAGCTCAAGATCAAGTCGCAGGCCGGCCTTTTCGCCCGCTTCGTCGAGATCATCGACGCGCGGATCCGATGATTCCCGCAGGCCGCTGACTACCCTCGGATCCCGGCTGTTGACCCGGCTTCCCAGGAGCCGGTCTCTGCCATCCGCTTCAGCAAAGGCGCTGGCTTGAAAACATCCTTGCCGGTCCGCTCGTGCCAATATTCGAGCCGCTCGACGATCCTGGCCCCGCCTTCCAGGCCGGCCCAGAACATCGGACCGCCCTTGCCGACGGGAAAGCCGTAGCCATTGACCCAGACGACGTCGATGTCGGAGGCGCGGGCAGCAATCCCTTCCTCCAGTATCTTCGCCCCCTCGTTGACCAGGGGATAGAGCGTGCGTTCGATGATCTCGTCGGCGCCTATCGTGCGCGGCGCGATGCCCTTCTCGGCGGCCTTGTCGCGGATCAGCGCCTCCACTTCGGGATCGGGTACCGGCGTGCGCGATCCGTTCTCGTAGAGATAGAAGCCACGGCCGGTCTTCTGACCGAAACGGCCCTGTTCGCACAGTGTATCGGCGATGACGGCCGTCAGGCCGCGCGCCTTTCGGTTGCGCCAGCCGATGTCGAGGCCGGCCAGGTCGCCCATCTGGAACGGCCCCATCGGCCAGCCGAAATCGATGAATGCCTTGTCGATCCGGCTGGGAGCCGCGCCCTCCAGCAGCAGCGCTTCCAATTCCGATCCACGCGCCGCCAGCATGCGGTTGCCGACGAAGCCGTGGCAGACGCCGACGACGACAGCCACCTTGCCGATCCGCCTCGCCAGGTCGACCACGGTCGCCAGCGCATCCGGCGCGGTCTTTTGCGCCCGCACGATCTCCAGCAGCTTCATGACGTTGGCCGGCGAGAAGAAATGCAGGCCGAGCACATCCTGCGGCCGCGAGGTCGAGGCGGCGATCTCGTCGATGTCGAGATAGGAGGTGTTGGTGGCAAGTATAGCGCCAGGTTTCGCCACTGCATCAAGCTTGCCGAAGATTTCTTTCTTGACCGCCATGTCCTCGAACGCCGCCTCGACGATCAGGTCGCAATCCGCGAGATCGGCATGGTCGATCGAGCCTTTGAACTGACCGAGCCGCTGCCGCTTGGCGTCTTCGCTCAAGGAGCGGCGCGCGACCGAGACGGCGTAATTCTTCTCGATCGTCGCCAGCCCCCGCTGCAACGCTTCCTGGCTGGTTTCCAGCAAGGTGACGGGAAAGCCGCCATTGGCGAAAGCCATGGCGATGCCACCGCCCATCGTGCCGGCGCCGATAACGCCGACGCGGGCGATCCTGCGCTTGACGACATTGCCGGGAAGCTTGGCCGCCTCGCGTTCTGCGAAGAACAGATGCCGCTGCGCGCGCGACTGGTCGCTGGCGACGAGCTTGACGAACAGCGCCCGCTCCGCCGCCAGCGCCTCGTCGAAGGGCAGCGTAACGGCGTTGCGCACCGCCTGCGCACAGGCGATCGGCGCTTCCAGGCCCCGCGCCTTCCCAGCCAAATCCGCCGCCTCGGCATCGAAGGCCGCCAGATCGGTTTCCCTAAGTCCCTCATCGCGATCACGCACCGGCGTGAACGGACCACCCTTGCGGGCCATTTCGCGGGCGAAATTCACGGCGTGGGTGGTCAGATCGCCCGCGAAGACGGCGTCGACCAGGCCGGCCCCGTGCGCCTCGTCCGCGCCGATCGGTGTGCCGGAAACGATCATCCTCAGGGCCTTCACGGCACCAACAAGACGCGGCAGCCGCACCGTGCCACCGCCGCCCGGCAAGAGGCCGAGCTTCACTTCGGGCAGGCCGAGTTTTGCGCCTTGATCGGCAACACGGAAATGGCAGCCTAGCACCAGTTCCAGCCCGCCGCCGAACGCGGTGCCGTGAATGGCGGCCACCGTCGGCTTGGCGATGGCTTCGAGCGCCGCCACGATGGCACGCAGCTCAGGCTGCTGCACCGGCCTGCCGAATTCGGTGATGTCGGCGCCGGCAACGAAGGTCCGGCCGGCGCAGGCAATGACGATCGCCACGACCGATGCCTCCTCCTGCAAAGCGATCAGCGCCTGCATTAGTGGCTCGCGGACGTGAAAACTCAACGCGTTGACTGGCGGATTGTCGATGGTGAGGATGGCGACGCCACCCTCATTCGCGACACTGACAGAACTGGACAAGCGGAGCCTCCGAGACCGACTGAGATCGCGGACCGGTTTACTAGGCCACGCCGCGAATGGGAACCGGCTGGTCCAATTGTTGGCCCGACAGGCTGAGGTCGCGCCCTAGACGTCGCAGTCAGCGTACTGCCTTCTCGCCACCCGCCGCCGTGATCACCCCTACGATGATCAGCCCGGTCAGCAAAAGCCGCACGCCGGCGCTGACGCCGAATGTGTTGAGCATGGTGAGCAGCAGCACCAGGAACAGCGCCGCGCCCCAGACGCCGGGCACATTGGCCTTGCCGCCGGCCACCGACGTGCCGCCGATGACGACGACAGCGATCGAAGCGAGCAAATATTCGTTGCCGATATCGACATTGGCGCCGCGGAAATAGCCGGCGAGCAGCGCGCCGTCGATGCCGCCGAGCGCGCCTGACAGCGTGTAGGTGAGGAAGCGGATACGCCCGACCTTGACGCCGGCGAGCCAGGCGGCTCGGATGTTCTGTCCGATCGCCAGCACCGAGCGGCCGTAGACCATGCGCTGCAAAGCGATGGCCGCACCCATGGTGAACAGCACGGTGAGGATCGCCAGCACGGGAATGCCGAGCACCTGCCAGTTGGTGAAATCGGCGAAGCCGGGCGGCGGCTTGATCTGCAGCCCGCGCCCATAGCTGATGTCGACCGACTGGATGATGAAGCTCGCCGACAGCGTCGCGATGATCGGCGGGATGCGCAGCGCCCAGATCAGCAGATAGTTGATGACGCCGATCGCGGCACCACAGGCGAGCGCCGCCAGCAGTCCGACCACGATCATGGCATCGCTGCCGCCCATCACCTTCATGGCAACCGCGCTTGCCAAGCCGATATTGGCCGGCAGCGACAGGTCGACATTGCCGGGCCCGAGCGTGATGACGAACATCTGGCCGACGCCGACGATGACGGTGAACACGGCAAGCGACAAAGCGGCCGTGACCATGCCGCCGCCGCCATAGCCGCCGGTGAAGGCGATCGTCGCCAGCCACACCAGCAGCGCGCCGACAAACGACCAGATCCAGGGTTTTGTGAGCAGCGTTTTAAGCGAAGCCATCGCTCACCTTTCCCTGCGGCTGATCAGCACGCGCGCCGCCAGCACGATGATCAGGATGGCGCCGTTGGCGGCCACCTGCCAGTCGGGCGGAATGTGCATGAAGGTGAGCAGCGGCGAGGCGGCCAGCGCCAGCGTCAGCGCGCCGATGACAGCACCGATCGGCGAGACCCGGCCGCCGACGAACTCGCCGCCGCCGAGGATGACGCCGGCGATGGCCAGCAGCGTGTAGCCATTGCCGATATTGGCATCCGCCGAGGTGGTGATGCCGATCAGCGCCATGCCCGACAGCACGCCGAAAAGACCGGCCAGCGCGAACAGCACGATCTTGGTCTTGAGCAGCGACCAGCCGGCGCGTCGCAGCGCCGCCGGATTGCCGCCGGACCCGCGCAGGATCACGCCGTAGGAGGTGCGCATCAAACCAAAATGCACGACCGCGGCGATCAGCAGCGCGGCGATGATCGGAAACGGAATGAAAGGTGGCTTGAAGGACATGATCGCCAGCAACCAGTCCGGCGCCTTGCCGCCGGGTTTGGGCAGGACGAGGATGGCCAGCCCCTGCCAGACGAAACTCATGCCGAGCGTCACCACGATCGAGGGCAGGTTGCGCATGTGGATCAGCGCGCCGAGCAGCGCATAAATGCCGATCAACCCGACGAGAATGAGGACGCCGATGAGCGGTGCGTCCTTCAGCCAGGTCGCGGTGACGCAGCCGACAAAGCCGACAAAGGTGCCGATCGAGAGGTCGAGCTCGTTGCCGGCGATGACGAACATCTGCGCGATCGTCGCCAGCGCGATCGGAATCGCCAGGTTCAGCATCAGGCTGAAGCCGAAATAGCTGATGGCGCGCGGGTTGAGCCAGGCGATTGCCGCCAACACCAGCGCCAGCGACAGCGCCGGCAGCAGGCCTCGCAACAGCCGCGCCCGCGCCGCCTCATTGCGTGCCGCCGACCCCTTGAAGCCATTGTCCATTGGCGTCGCCGTCATTTCAGGCCGCATCGCCGAAGGAGGACTGGATGATCTTCTCCTCGGTCAGCTCGTCGCGCGTCAAATTGGCGACGATGCGGCCGTTCTTGAAGACATAGATGTGGTCGCAATTGTCGAGCTCTTCGGTTTCGGTCGTGTACCAGAGGAAGGTGCGGCCGCGACCCGCTTCTTCGCGCACGAGGTCGTAGACCTCCAGCTTCGTGCCGATGTCGACGCCGCGCATCGGATCGTCCATCAGCACGATTTCGGCATCGGAGCCCAGTGCGCGGGCAAACAGGGCCTTCTGCTGGTTGCCGCCCGACAGCGAGAAGATGTTGTTGTTCATGTCAGGCGTGCGGATGCCGATCTTCTTCTTCCAGGCATCGGCGAGCTCCGCCTCGCACCGCGGCGAGATCAGCAACCCGTTGCGCAGACGCGCCAGCGAGCGGATGCCGATATTCTGCGCAATCGACCATTGCGGGAAAATACCGTCCGACTGGCGGTCGCCCGCCACCAGCGCCACCGGCGCCGTGACCTCGATGCCGGCCTTGGCGCGCGCGGCGGCATTAAAGATCCGCAGCAGCAAGTCGGTCTGTCCGTGCCCGGCCAGCCCGGCGAGGCCGATGATCTCGCCCGCGCGGGCGACAAGGTCCTTACCGTCAGTCTGCCCGGCGGGCCGCGCCCGGACGCGCAGCGGACTGGCGCCTGGCTTGGCGGCAGCCGCCTGTGCGGCGATCTTCTCGCGCGCCTCGGCTCCGCCCATCACCGTCACGAGCCGGTCGCGATCGAAGGCACCAGCCGCGTCCGACGCCACCACCTTGCCGTCGCGCATCACGACGATGCGGTCGGCGTTCCGCAACACTTCACCCAGCACGTGCGAAATCAGGATGCAGCTTTTGCCGCCGGCGACGAAGCGGCGCACGAAAGCCAGCAGCTGGCCGGCCGTGTGCGCGTCGAGCGACGAGGTCGGCTCGTCGAGGATGACCAGGTCGAGCCGGTCCTGTGTCACCGTGAAGGCGCGCGCCACCTCGACCATCTGGCGCCGGCCGATCGAGAGATCGCCGACAATGTCCCAGGCCGAGATGCCATGGTCCGGGAAGATCTCATCGAGCTTGGCGGCGATCAGCTCGGCCGCCCTGCGCCGCCAGCCGAAGCCGGAGAGCGAAGCATGGTTGATGCGCGTGTTTTCGGCGACGCTGAGATTGGGACAGAGCGAGAGCTCCTGGAACACGCAGCGTATGCCGAGCTGCTGTGCCCGCGACACCGAGTAGTTCTCCTCGATGCCGCCATGCACGCCGATCGTCCCGCTGTCGGGCGTCGAGGTGCCGGCCACCATGTGCATCAGCGTCGACTTGCCGGCGCCGTTATGGCCGACGAGGCCGACGCATTCGCCGGGACCGACATGGAAATCCACCCCGCCCAGCGCCCTGACGGCGCCGAAATGCTTTTCGGCATCGTCAAGTCTTACGATGAAAGTATTGGCGGCGCCGAATTGCTTTTCGGCGCCGCTCAGTCTGATGTCCCTATTGCCTGCAGCCATGCTCAACGATATCCGCTTAGCGGTGCGCGCGGCAACGCGTGTGCGACTTTCACTTGATATTGGCTTTGATCGCTGCGATGGCATCTTCCTGCGTGTATTCGTGCGTGGCGACACCGCCCTCCTTGATCTTCGGCAGGGCCGCCTCGAAATCGTCCTGGGTGAAGGCGAGATACGGCACCAGCAAATCGTGCGGGATGTCCTTGCGGCCATCGAGCACCTGCTGCGCCACCCAGAAGGCGAGCGTCGACACGCCAGGCGCGATCGAGGCCGACCAGGTCTGGTAGCCGTCCTTGTCCTTCTGTTCCTTCCACCACTTCAATTCGTCCTGCCGGTTGCCCATGATGATGGTCGGGCGCGGCTTGTTGGCGGCCGCGAAGGCTTGCGCGGCGCCATAACCGTCGCCACCCTGGTCGACGATGCCGACGATGTCGGGCAGCGACGGCAGGATGGTCGCCACCGCCTTCTGCGCCGTGGTCTGGTCCCAGTCGCCGGTGACCGAGCCGACGATCTTGAACTCGGGATGGGCGGCAACGCCCTCGAGGATACCGGCATGGATGGCGTCGTCGATCGAAGTGCCGGCCAGGCCTCGGATTTCAAGCAGATTGCCGCCCTTGGGCTGGAACTTGGCCATATGCTCGACTTCCTGCTTGCCCATGTCCTTGAAGTCGACGACGACGCGGTAGGCGCAAGGCTCGGTCACGGTGCCGTCGAAGGAAACGACGGTGATGCCGGCGTCGCAGGCCTGCTTGATGGCGCCGTTGAGTGCATCCGGCGAGGCGGCGTTGATGACGATGGCGTCATAGCCCTGCAGGATCAGGTTCTGCACCTGAGCGGCCTGGGTCGGCACCTCCTTGTCGGCGGTGGTGAAGACATCGGCCGCGCCGACGATCTTGTCGTCGACCGCCTTCTTGGTGACGATGCCGTAGCTGTCGAGCATCGCCTGCCGCCACGAATTGCCGGCGTAATTGTTGGAGAACGCGATCTTCTTGCCGCTGGTGTCGGCCAAAGCCGTACCGGCTGCGAGCACCGCCGCAAGCGTGCTGAGAACCAATAGCTTCTTCATGTGATACTCCTCCCGAGAGTTGCTGATCAGTTTGGTTGTCGACGATTTCGCGGTTGCGATCCTGTTTTTTATCTATTGTCAGACAAAGTGCAGAAGGCCGGCGGGCTGTCAACTGCAATCCGATGTACGCCGGCGATCAACTTGCGGTGCGCTGATTGAAATGGCTCCGGTTGATGGCTAGGCATACGGGCCAGGAGAGCGAACAAGCATGACGCCGACTGTGCCGCCGGGCGCACCGGGAATTCCCGCGCGCTGGACCTCTAGCGCCAAGAGCGGCGTCGGATCGGCGCTTTCGCCGTCCAGTCGCGTCTGGTTCACCATCAGCCACGGCATCCTGAACGAGGTGTACTATCCGCGCGTCGACAGCGCCTGCACGCGCGACCTCGGCCTGATCGTCACCGGCAGGAATGGATATTTCTCCGAGGAGAAGCGGGATGCCGCGCACGGCATCGAGCCGTTCGAGGACGGCGTGCCCGCCTACAGGCTGGCCAACACGGCCGATGACGGCGCCTACCGGATCGAGAAGCGCATTCTGGCCGATCCGGCGCGCCCGACCTTGCTGCAGGAGATCACCTTCAACCCGCTGAAGGGCTCCGTCGCCGACTACCGCGTCTACGCGCTTCTGGCGCCGCATCTGGTCAATGCCGGCATGGGCAACACCGCCTGGGTCGGCGAGTACCAGGGAAAGCCTGTCCTGTTTGCCTCGGGGCGCGGCACCTGCCTGGCGCTGGCCTCGTCGCTGCCCTGGCGGGATTGTTCGGCCGGCTATGTCGGCTTCTCCGACGGTTGGCAGCAATTGAACCATGCCGGCAAGCTCGATCCGGCTTGGCGGCGCGCCGAGGACGGCAATGTAGCGCTGACCGGCGAGATCGGTTTCACCGCCGTCAACACAAAAGCCGTGTTGGCGTTGGGTTTTGGCGCGACTCCAGACGAAGCCGCCGAAAACGCCTTCGCCAGCCTGAAACGGGGTTTTGAACCGGCGGCGAAATCCTATGTCGAAAAATGGCGCAAATGGCAGGCGGGGCTGCTGCCACTGGACCGCGACCGGACGCCCGGGGTGCCGGGAGTAAACAGCTACCGCGTCTCCACCGCGATGCTGGCCACCCACCGGTCATCGGCCATGCCGGGCGCGGCGGTGGCCAGCCTGTCGATCCCGTGGGGGTTCGACAAAGGTGACGACGATCTCGGCGGCTATCACCTGGTCTGGCCGCGCGACCTGGTCGAAACGGCGGGCGGCTATCTCGCCGCCGGCGATGCCGCTTCGGCACTGCAGATCCTGGAATACCTCCGCTCCATCCAACAGCCGGACGGCCATTGGCCGCAGAACGCCTGGCTCGACGGCTCCGCCTATTGGCCCGGCATCCAGATGGACGAATGCGCCTTCCCCATGCTGCTGGCCGATGCCCTGCATCGCGCTGGCCACCTGCCGACTGCCAGGCTCAGGGCCTTCCTGCCGATGATTGAGCGCGCGGCGTCCTATGTCGTGCGCAATGGTCCCGTGACCGGCGAGGACCGCTGGGAAGAAGACGCCGGCTACAGCCCGTTCACGCTGGCCGTCGAGATTGCGGCACTGCTTGCCGGCGCCGACCTGCTCGATGTCTGCGGCAAGCGGGACGCGGCAAGCTATCTGCGCGGGACCGCCGACTGCTGGAACGACCAGGTCGAGCGCTGGACCTATGTCACCGGTACCGCCATCTGCAGGGCCGTGGGCGTCGGCGGCTACTACGTCCGCATCGCGCCGCCCGACAGCGCCGATGCCGGCTCGCCGAAGGATGGCTATGTCCCGATCAAGAACCGGCCGCCCGGCGACACGGAACGGCCGGTCGAAGAAATCGTCAGCCCGGACGCACTGGCCCTGGTGCGCTTTGGCCTGAGGGCCGCCGACGATCCGCGCATCGTCGACACCGTCAAGGCCATCGACGCGCAGTTGCGCTGCGAGCTGCCGCAAGGACCGCTCTGGTACCGCTACAACAGCGACGGCTATGGTGAACACGAGGATGGCTCGCCCTTCGACGGCACCGGCCAGGGCCGGCCGTGGCCGCTGCTCGCCGGCGAACGCGCCCATTACGAGCTGGCGGCTGGGCGCAAGGATAAGGCGGCCAGCCTGCTCGATGCGCTGGAACGGTCGGCCGGACCCGGCGGCCTGCTGCCCGAACAGGTCTGGGACGGCGCCGATATTCCCGAGCGCGAACTGTTGTATGGCAAGCCATCAGGCAGCGCCATGCCGCTGGTCTGGGCGCATTCCGAACATATCAAGCTGTTGCGCTCGCTGCGCGACGGCGCCGTCTTCGACATGCCGCCGCAAGGCGTTAGGCGCTACATCGAGGACAAGACCGTTTCGCCGTTCAGGACATGGCGCTTCAACAACAAGATCCGCGCGCTGCCGGCCGGCAAGACGCTGCGTATCGAATTGCTGACAGCAGCCACTGTCCACTGGAGCACCGACAGTTGGGCAACCGCCCACGACAGCCAGACGGGGGAGAACGCTTTCGGCATTCACCTTGTCGATCTGCCCACGGCCAGTCTCCCCAGCGGAAGCACGCTGATCTTCACTTTTTTCTGGCCCGGAACCGGCGATTGGGAGAATGTCGACTTCTCCGTCATGTCAGGCGCTCAGGACAGCCAGTAGATCCTTCTTCGACAAACTCAGCAAATCTCTAGGAAACAGGACGAAACCATGCAGATCGGAATGATGGGACTGGGCCGGATGGGCGCCAACATGGTGCGGCGTTTGATGCGCGACGGCCACGAATGCGTCGTCTACGACATCAATCCGGCCAGTGTCGCGGCGCTGGTGGGCGACGGCGCGTCCGGAGCAGCCTCGATGGCGGAATTCGTCGGCAAGCTCGCCAAGCCGCGCTGCGTCTGGCTGATGCTGCCGGCGGCGATCACCGGCAAGATCATCGATCAGGTCGCGGCGCTGATGGAGCCTGGCGACATCGTCATCGACGGCGGAAATTCCTATTATCACGACGCTGTCGATCAGGCCGCGAAACTGGCCGCCAAGGGCATCCACCTTGTCGATGTCGGCACCAGCGGCGGTGTCTGGGGCCTGGAACGCGGCTACTGCCTGATGATCGGCGGCCCCGACGTGGCGGTGCGGCACCTCGATTCGGTCTTTGCCACGCTGGCGCCTGGCGCGGATGCCGGCGCGCCCACCCCGGACAAGGCCGCTGGCACCGCGCCCTATGGCTACCTGCATTGCGGACCGAGCGGCGCCGGCCACTTCGTCAAGATGGTGCACAACGGCATCGAATATGGCGTCATGGCCGCCTATGCCGAAGGCATGAACATCCTGAAGTCAGCCAATGCCGGCAAGCGGCAGCGTATGGCGGATGCCGAGACAAGCCCGCTTGAAAATCCGCAATACTACCAGTTCGACGTCGACCTTCCGCAGGTGGCTGAGGTCTGGCGGCATGGCAGCGTCATCGGCTCCTGGCTGCTCGATCTCACCGCCGGCGCGCTGAAGAGCGATCCGGGTCTGGCGCAATTCGGCGGCCGGGTCTCGGATTCCGGCGAGGGACGCTGGACGCTGAAGGCGGCGATCGACACCGGCGTGCCGGCGCCGGTGCTGTCCTCGGCCCTGTTCGATCGCTTCTCCTCGCAAGGCGAATCCGAATTCGCCGACAAGCTGTTGTCCGCCATGCGTTATGCCTTCGGCGGTCACATCGAAAAACCGAAGGACGGCAAGTGACGGCGACAGGGGAGACGCAGGCATGAGCCAGGAACGGTCCGACACGCTGGTGCTCTTCGGAGCGACCGGCGACCTCGCCCACAAGAAAATATTTCCAGCGCTTTACCAGATGATCGCCAAGGGCACGCTTACCGAACCGGTGATCGGCGTCGCCTTCGATGCCTGGGATTTGAGGCAATTGCAGGACCGGGCTCGCGACGGCATCGTCAGCGCGCTCGGTGCTATCGACGAGAAGGTATTCGCCAAGCTGGGGTCGCTGCTGCGCTATGTCAGCGGCGACTATCGCGATCCGGCCACCTTCGAGAAGCTGAAGAAGGCACTCGGCAGCGCCCAGCGGCCGCTGCACTACATGGCGGTGCCGCCGTCCATGTTCGAGACTGTCGTGCAAGGCCTGGAGCAATCTGGCACCGCGCATGGCGCGCGGCTGATGGTGGAAAAGCCCTTCGGCCATGATCTGCAGTCTGCGCGCTGGCTGAACCGCGTGCTGCACCTGGTGTTCGACGAACAGTCGATCTTCCGCATCGACCACTATCTCGGCAAGGAAGCGATCCAGAACCTGCTCTATTTCCGCTTCGCCAACGCCTTGCTCGAGCCGATCTGGAACCGCAATTACGTCGAGAGCGTGCAGATCACCATGGCCGAGGATTTCGGCGTCGAAGGCCGTGGCCGCTTCTACGACGATGTCGGCGCTATCCGCGATGTCATCGAGAACCATCTGCTCAACATCCTGCTGCTCCTGGCCATGGAGCCGCCGGTCGGCCGCTCCGCCGACGACCTGATCGACGAGAAGGTGCAGGTGCTGCGCGCCATCCGGACATTGACGAAAGACGATGTCGTGCGCGGCCAGTTCGCCGGCTATCTCGCCGAGCCCGGCGTGGCGCCGAACTCGCCGGTCGAGACCTTCGCGGCGGTGCGCTTCTTCGTCGACACCTGGCGCTGGCAGGACGTGCCGTTCTTCATCCGCGCCGGCAAGAACATGCCGGTGCATGTCACCGAGGTGGTGGTGCGGCTGAAGCGGCCGCCGCTCGACGTCTTCGATCCGATCAAGCCCACCGACCAGAATTACGTCCGTTTTCGCATCGACCCGCAGGTGACGATCGCCATCGGCGCCCAGCGCAAGGCGCCCGGCGACGACATGACCGGCGAGCAGGTGGAACTGACCGCGCTCGACGATTCGAAGGGCGACATGCCGCCCTATGAACGGCTGATCGGCGACGCCATGAACGGCAATGGCCAGCTCTTCACCCGCCAGGACGCCGCCGAACTGGCCTGGCGCATCGTCGGTCCGGTGCTCGGCGACACCACGCCGCCGCATCTTTACGAGCCGAAGACGTGGGGACCGGCGGACGCCATGGCCGGCTTCGGGCCGCCCAATGGCTGGATCGACCCGGTGGCATGAGCGGAGGGGACGAGATGGCCAAGGTGGCTGAGAAGGCGGCGTCGGATACCGGGAAGATAGTGCTGGCGATCGACATTGGCGGGTCGCACGTCAAGATCCTGACCAGCGACGGCGGCACCGAGCGCCGGGCGGATTCCGGGCCTGAGCTGACGCCACGGCAGATGATCGGCAAGGTGAAGAAGCTCGCCGAGGGCCTGTCCTACGACGTCATCTCGATGGGTTATCCGGGCCCGGTGCGCCACAACAAGCCGGTGCTCGATCCCATGAATCTCGGCAAGGGCTGGGCCGGCTTCGATTTCGCCGCTGAGTTCGGCAAGCCGGTCAAGGTGGTCAATGATGCGCTGATGCAGGCCCTCGGCAGCTATGAGGGCGGGCGCATGCTGTTCCTCGGCCTCGGAACCGGCCTCGGTGCGGCGATGGTCCTCGACAATGTCGGCCAGCCGATGGAACTCGCTCATCTCCCCTACAAAAAAGGCCAGAGTTTCGAGGATTATGTCGGCGAACGCGGCCTGGTAAAGCGCGGCAAGAAGAAGTGGCGCGGCTATGTCTTCGACGTCGTCAACCGGCTGCGCGCCGCCCTGCAGCCAGACTATGTCGTCATCGGCGGCGGCAATGTCGACAAGCTCGACGAATTGCCCCCCGACTCCAGGCGCGGTGACAACACACGCGCTTTCGAAGGCGGATTTCGTCTGTGGCGCGACAAGGCCTTGATCGTCTGATATTATTACAGTTTAGTATAGTTGTTCAAAATGGCGTGTGATGTCGCGCCGATAGATTGCTTTGTGCAGATTTGCCGACTAGGAAGTCAGCCCCACTACATCGCGTCGTGCGCGACGCACAAAGACGACGCACTTTAATTTTGCGCATCATCCTTTTTGAAAACGGCCCCATTTTCGAGGTCATGCGCCATGGATGGAGGAAAATAGATTGACCGACGAAAACAGCCACGCCAGCAAAACCCTCGACCTTCTCGAACTGACGGCCCATATCGTATCGGCCTATGTCGAGAAGAACCGCCTGCCTGCGTCCGGCCTTCCTGAACTGATCGCCAGCGTCAGCGCCTCGATCAGCGGGCTCGGCCAGCCGGTCGCTCCGGTGGCGGCACCGCTGGTCCCCGCCGTCAACCCGAAGAAGTCGGTGACCCCGGATTTCATCATCTGCCTCGAGGACGGCAAGAAGTTCAAATCGCTGAAGCGTCATATCGGCGTGCATTTCGGCCTGACGCCGGACGCCTACCGCGCCAAATGGGGCTTGCCGTCGGACTATCCGATGGTCGCACCCAACTACGCCGCTTCGCGCTCGGAACTGGCGAAGTCGATCGGGCTCGGCCGCAAGGCCGTCGCGCCGGCGCCTGCCAAGTCGAAGGGCAGGAAGGCCAAGGTTTCGGCCTGAGCGGTTTCATCTGAGCCAATGTTTTGTCTGAAGCCTGCCGGCGATTCCGCCTTGGCAGGCTTCATGCTTTTGTGGCTTGGATGAACCAGACAAGCTTTGAGCAATTCCAGGAAAAGTGTGAAACGGTTTTCCGTCCGGAATTGCGTCTAGACAAAGGGGATGGAGCTCTTGCCGTTTCCGTGAAACGGTGAACCGCTCCGGAGGGGAAGCGATGAACTACACCAGGATGGTGATCGAGAGAGAAGCCCCGGAGGAGTACGGCTATGAGCGTATCCGCTACAATCTCTCCGAAAGCTCGATTGCCGACCAGAAGCTCTCCGACATCGGCCTCTCGCTGCCCGACCTGACGCTCTTTTACGGCGAGCACCGCGGCGACAAGGCGTTGCGCGACCTGATCGCCGCGCAGGATGCCGGCATCGCGCCCGACGATGTGCTGGTCACAGCGGGTGCCGCCGGCGCG
This sequence comes from Mesorhizobium sp. WSM3626, assembly GCF_000513935.1. GTDB lineage: Bacteria > Pseudomonadota > Alphaproteobacteria > Rhizobiales > Rhizobiaceae > Mesorhizobium > Mesorhizobium salmacidum. The sequence goes on from NZ_AZUY01000024.1 coordinate 65,863, forward strand.
CTGTTCATCATCTCGACCTCGCTGCTGTCGGCAAGCGATCACCTCGTCGTCATCAGGCCCAACTACGCCACCAACATTGAAACCCCGAGGGCGATCGGCTGCGCCATCAGCTTCGTCGACCTGGCATTCGAGGAAGGCTTTGCCATCGACGTCGAGCGCATCAAGGCAGCGATGCGGCCGAACACCCGGCTGATCAGCGTTACTTGCCCGCACAACCCGACCGGGACCATGATGAGCCGCGCCGATCTCGACGCGCTGGTCGCGCTCGCCGAGGCCAGTGGCTGTCATTTGCTGGTCGACGAAACCTACCGCGATCTTTCCTATGGCAAGCGCCTGCCAGTGGCGGCCTCTCTGAGCAAAAAGGCCATCAGCGTCTCGTCGCTGTCAAAAGCCTTCGGCATTCCCGGCATCCGCATCGGCTGGCTGATCACCAGGGATGCAGCCCTCCAGGAAAAATTCCTCGCCGCCAAGGAGCAGATCGGCATCTGCGGCAGCATCATCGACGAAGGCATTGCGCGTGGCATGCTGGATCGCCGGGACGCGTTTCTGGCAAAGCTGCTTCCCGAAATGGCCAAGCGCCGCGACATCGTCCAGGCCTGAATCGACCGCGAGCCGCTGGTCGACTGGGTACGGCCTGAGGGCGGTGTCGTCGGTTTCCCGCGCCTCGATGTCGAGTCCGGCTTCGACCTAGACCGGTTCTATATCAGGCTGCTGGAAGACCACGGCACCTATGTCGGGCCCGGCCACTGGTTCGAGATGGAAAAGCGCTTCTTCCGCGTCGGCTTCGGCTGGCCGACGGAGGCCCAATTGAGAGGCGGATTGAACGCGATTTCGGCCGCGCTACGGCAATAACTTCCGCGTGCGATCGACGACGCGGATCGAAAGTCTCTTGCTCCAAGCCTGTTTTTGACGCATATCCGCGCCGAATTTTACCAAGTTCCATTGGCCGGAACAGCGCCCATCCGGGAAGTGCCCCGCCAGCCGATGCCAAAGCAACCGGGGCCCTATCTTCATGATACCTGAACAAACTTTACCGGAGCAGCGTTACGCCGCTTTCCGGCACAAAGCCTTCCTCAGCTATTGGACGGCGCGCTTTCTCACCACCTTCGCGACCATGATCGTTTCCGTCGCCGTCGGCTGGCAGATCTATGACCTGACGCGCGATCCGTTCGATCTCGGCATCGTCGGCATCGTTCAGTTCCTGCCATCGCTGTTGCTGGTGCTGGTCACTGGCGTCGTCGCCGACCGCTTCGGTCGCCGCCTGATCATGGCGCTGGCAACGGTGGTCGAGGCAGCCTGTGCGCTCGTTCTCCTGTACTTCACGCTGCGCGGCCTCGTCAGTCCGCTGCCGATCTTCGTCGTTCTGGCGCTATTCGGCATGGCGCGCGCCTTTTACGGACCGGCCTCGTCGTCGCTGTTCGCCAATCTGGTGCCGCCGGAAGATTTCGGCAACGCGATTGCCTGGAACTCCTCTGCCTGGCAGACGGCCACGATTGTCGGTCCCGTCGCCGGCGGCCTGCTCTATGGCGTCTCGGCCGAAGCCGCATACGCCGTCGCCTCTGTGCTGATGCTGGTGGCCGGTCTCCTGATCTTCACCATTCCCAAACCCGCCCAGCAAAGCGCCACCGACAAGCCGACGATGGAGACGCTATTTGCCGGCTTCCGCTACATCTGGAGCGAGAAGATCGTGCTCGGCGCCATCTCGCTCGATCTGTTCGCAGTGCTTTTGTCCGGCGCCTCGGCACTGCTGCCGGTCTATGCGCGCGACATTCTGCAACTCGGCCCATGGGGCCTCGGCCTGCTGCGCTCGGCGCCGGGCATCGGCGCCATCTGCGTCGCGGTATGGCTCGCCGGGCATCCGATCCGCGACCACGCCGGCAAGATCATGCTGAGCTTCGTGGCGGCGTTCGGCGCCTTCACCGTGCTCTTCGGTCTGTCGACCCTCACCTGGCTGTCCATCGTGGCCCTAGTCTTCCTCGGCGCCACCGACATGTTCAGCGTCTACATCAGGGAAACGCTGATCCAGCTGTGGACGCCGGACGAAGTGCGCGGCCGCGTCAACGCCGTCAACCAGGTCTTCGTCGGCGCCTCCAACGAGGTCGGCGAATTCCGCGCCGGCACCATGGCGGCGCTGATCGGCACGGTTCCGGCGGTCGTCATCGGCGGCGTCGGCGCCGTCGCGGTTGCTGGCTTGTGGGCCTATCTATTCCCGGCGCTGCGCAAGGTGCGGCACCTCAAAGGACGAAACTGACGGCTTCATCGGTATCGGCGGGGCCGCGAATCTGTGCTAGAGCAATTCCAGGAAAAGTGCGCAGCGGTTTTCCGTCCGGAATCGCGTAAAAACAAAGAGTTAGAGCGGTTCAGCGGTACTGCCGATCGCTAAACCGCTCTAAGCCGCCCGCCGAACCAACGAAAGGACAACACCTGTGAGCGAACCGACTGTGGCCGAGGCGACCGAAAGTATCTATGCGTCGCTTCGGGCGGACAATGCCGACATCGACGCACATATCGCGACGCTCAAGGCAGCGCTGGCACGAGAAGGGATAAAACAGGCGGTGTTCGATCCCACAAAATTGGCGCAGAACAACCGCTCGGGCCGCAAGTTGATGCAGGCTTATTTTCGGCAACGCGGCGTGAGCGTGAGCTTTTCGGACTAGAGCGGTTCAGTGTTTATTGGAATCCCCGAACCGCTCTAACTCTTTGTTTTCACGCAATTCCGGACGGAAAACCGCTACGCACTTTTCCTGGAATTGCCCTAGTTTTCACGCGCCGAAAGCCGCCGGTCAGAAGTCGGCCGGATTTGGCCGTTCAGAGCACTGGTTCGGCTCTACCGCGCCACCGGTCCGCCAAAAATCATGCGCAAGAACTCGTTCAGCCAGCGCTTCAGATGCATGTCCCAGATCAGCCGGCCGCCGAGATGGTCGCGGCCGGGCTGGGCGCCGGGCAGCTCGAAGCGGTGGGCGCCGCGCACCACCCAGCGCTGCATCATCACCCGGGTCAGTTCGCCATGGAACTGGATGCCCCAGGCATTGTCGCCGTAGCGGAAAGCCTGGTTGGGATAGGTCTCGTTCGTGGCCAGCAGCATCGCGTCGCTCGGCAGCGAAAAGCCCTCGCGATGGAACTGGTAGACCATTTCGGGCCAGTGCATCAGTTTCTTGCCGGCCTCGGTCGGCTTCAGCGGATACCAGCCGATCTCGACCAGCCCTTCACCATGGCCCTCGACCTTGCCGCCGAGATGATTGGCCAGCATCTGCGCGCCAAGACAGATGCCGAGCAGTGGCCGGTTTTCCCTGAGCGGGATTTCCAGCCAGTTGGTCTCGCGGCGGACGAATTCGTCCTCGTCATTGGCGCTCATCGGCCCGCCGAACACCACCGCGCCGGCATGACCATCCAGTGTTTCGGGCAAGGCGTCGCCAAGCGGCGGGCGGCGGATGTCGAGATCGAAGCCTTCTTCCAGCAACATGTGGCCGACGCGCCCGGGGCTCGAATTCTCCTGATGCAGCACGATCAGGATTCTTGGCTTCGGGCTCGTTCTGGGCGGCATCGTTGGGCGAGATCCGTCTATTCGTCGCTTGACGTCCCACGGGCGCCCGGTACCTCGGCCGCGGCCTTGCGGCGCGCCTCGACCCGGTCGTGGCGCTCGACGCCGATCAGCTCGGCGACCCGCCACACCGTATTGTCCTCGAGCTCATGCAGCTCGCCATCGGCATAGACGATCTCCCACATCAGGCCGATGAAGGCCTTGCGCCCCTCCGCGTCGAGATGGCGCTTGAGCACGCTGGTGAAGGCGTAGAGGTCGATCGCCTCGTTGTCGGCGCGCTCGCCTGCGGCGGCCAGCGCTTCGAGTTCGGCACCGTTGATCGAATAGCTCTGCGCCAGCACCGCCTTGAACCGCTCCCACTCGACATCCTGGCGAACGCCGTCGGCATTCATCACATGGTAGAGCAGCGCCGAGGCCGCGACGCGCGGGTCGTCCGTGCTTGTATGGCTGGCGGAGCCAGCCGGCAAATCCCTGAGAAACGACAGAACGCGCTCGAACATCAATTCATTCCCAAACGGCCCGATGGCCGGCCCAAAATCAAAACAGCCGGAACCGGCGTGGCGACTTTTCCGCCTCGTCGTCCGGATCGACGCCTGGATCGTCCGGCAGGCGCGCCAGTTCTTCCGCCGGCTCGACGGCCTCGGCATCGGCCGGCACCGCGGCAAAGGCGGCTGCCGTGACCGGGGTGACATGATCCTCGCGGCTTTCGGCGTCCTTGCCCGTCGCCTCGTTGCCCGAGGCGGCATGATCGATCACGTCGACCGGCTTTTCCGGCCTGCCCGGCGCCTCTATGGCCACTACCGGGGCATCCGGCTCATCGCGGCTGTCGATCAGTTGGCCAAGCCGCTCCATGGGCGCGCGCCATTCGAAGGCGTCGAGACGGCCGGTAACCGGCGATACCGGCGCCCAGCGCTCGGAGACGACGCCGTCGGCCACCCAGGCCGGATCGCGCGGCGCCCGAACCGCCTTGGAGAGCAGCTGCCGCACCTTGCCCTGGTCGCCGGTCTCGGCCTCCTCGATATCGGCAAGGAGCAGATAGGCACCCTCGCGGCGATCCATGCGGATCGCGGCTTCGGCCTCGCGCCTGGCGGTCGACAAATCCTGCGCGTCGAGCGCGGCACGCGCCACTGTCATCGACGATTCGGCGTGGTTCTTCTTCATCTCCTGCAGCTTCTTTGCCCGGTTGAGCCGATCAACCACGGCGTCACCCGGCCTTGCATGAGTATAGAGCTCCGCGATTTCGGGATGCGGCTCGGCCTTCCATGCTGCTTCGAGGATCTTCGAGCCCTTGCGTACGTCGTTCTGCTTGAACAGCGCCGCGGCGGCGGCAACGGCGGCGGGGGCGAAATCCGGCTGCAGTCTGTTAGCCTCGATCGCCGCTGTCCTGGCAGCCGCGGGATCGCTATCGGCGAGCGACTGCGCCTTGGCGGTCAACAGCACGGCGCGGCGGCGGTTGGCGGCGTCGCGTTCGATTTGCCGCGTCGACTTCTGCGCATCGACCAGTTTCAGCGCCCCGTCCCAGTCACCGCGCGCGGTCAGCTCCTCCAACGTCGATTCGGCTGCCCAGGCCAGTTGCGGCGCCACGGCGGCGGCACGGCCGGCATAGTGCCGGGCTGCGTTGCGGTCGCCCAGCCGCTCAGCCTCCAGGTAAAGCCCGCGCAGCCCAAGCAGCCGCATTTCGGGGTCGTCGAGCATGCTCTCGAACTTTTGGCGCGCGCCTTCATGATCGCCTTCGAGCAGCGATGCCTGCGCCTCGAGCAGATGGATCAGCGGCTCCTGGTCGGAGCGGATCAGCTTGGCCGCTTCCTTGGTCTTCTTGCGGGCCAGCGCCCCGTCGCCGGCACCGGCGGCGATCATGCCGGTCGACAGCGCCTGATAGCCACGGTCACGGCGGCGCACGCGGAAATAGCGCGAGATGGTGTAGGGGCTGTTCCACAGCGACTTGATGAGCCACCAGACGATCATCACCGCCGCAACGACGGCAACGACGGCCACCGCCGCCACCATCAGGCTCACCTGGTACTGGTAGCCGTTGAAGGTGACGACCATGTCGCCGGGCCTGTCGGCCAGCCAGGCAAAGCCCAGCCCGAGCGCGAAGACGACGATGAGGAAGGCGAGCAGGCGGATCATCGTGTTGCCCTCATGCCTTCATCGCGCCGGAGATCAGCGCGTCGACCTGGGTTTCGACCTCGATGCGGGCTTTCAGTTTGCCGGCAAAGTCGGCGCCCGCGGCCTTCACGGCTTGCGGCAACGTGTCGTATTCGCTGAGTGCCTTGGCATAGTCGCCCTGAGTGACCGCAACCTCCATGCGCGCCACGGTTTCCGGTGCGCCGGCGCCTTCGACGGCACCGATCGGCCGGACCTTGACCAGCGATTCGGCGCTCGACATCAGGTTCTGCAGGAAGCCGGCATTCTGGTCGACCGGCGTGGCCGCTGCCACCATGGCATTGGCGGCCGCATCCATCTGCGAAGCGATCTCGGTGCGGGTCGGCACGCCTTTTTCGGCATAGGGGCGCAATGTCGCGAGCTGCGGCGCATCAGGCGAAATCGCGGCCAGCGTATCGAGTTCGGCCGAAAACGGCGCGCCACGATCGAGCGCGGCCTTCAGCGCCGAAGCCGCGATGGCGAGCGCGACCTTCGGCTGCGATGCCTGTGCATCGACCTTGCCGGAAAGCTGCGACACCGACTGTTCGAGCGCGGCAAGCCGGCCTTCCTGCGCCTTCGCCGCCTCGCCCGTCGACTTCACCAGCGCATCGAGACCCGCCATTTTTTCGTTGAGCGGACCAAGATCGACCGGTGCCGTGCTGCCGGCCTTGCCGAGGGCCGCCACCGTGGTTTCGATCTGCTTGACCTTGTCGCCAAGTGCTGCAAGCCCGGCATTGTCGCCGGCGCCGCCCTGTTCGACCGCCGATTTCAGCGCCGCGACATCGCTCTTGACCTGGTCGAGCCCCGACGACAGGCCATCCACCTTGGCCGACGCACCATTGTTGTTGCCGGCTTCCCTCATGTCCGCGATTTCGCTCTTCAGCGAGGCGATCTCGCCATTGACACCAGCGAGCGAGGCACCGGGTGCGGATCCCGGCGCGCCGAGCAGGCCGGCAAATTGCAGCCCGCCGGCACCGACCAGCGCGATGACACCCCCGATGATGCCGGCGGCGACGCCGTTGAGGCCGCCCCGCTTCGGCTGCACTGTCATCGGTTCGCTCCTTGCGTCGGCTTTTCCGGAAGCCGCCTTGGTCTCGGCTGTTTTGGCGGTTGCATCCTCAAAATTATAGTCGGAAGCCTTGGCGCGGTCGGCGGGAGTATCCGAACCGGGATAAGGCATTTCCGGCTCGGCGGCTTTGGCCTCGGCATGCGGTGGCGAATCCGTGCCAGACTGCCCGGCGGCGGCATCGCCATGCTCCCAGGGTTCGAGATCCGCTTGATCGGCATGCACCGGCTCTTCCGGGGGCTCTGGCCGCGAGGCATTCGCTGCTTCCTCGGCCTTCGCCTCGTCCGTCTGGGCGATATCCTTGGCGGCATCCCCGTCGACGATGCGTGAGACGGCGCCCGGATCGAGGTCGATGGTCACCGGGTCGCGGCGGCCTTTCGAGTGTCGCATCTTCGGCGTCTTGACCATGCATGGGCTCCGCAAAATTCGCTTCGTCTCAACGCCCGGCGGCGCGTGATGGTTCAGAAAGGGTCTAGCACATCACCAAGCGGTGAAAAGGGGCGGTGTGATGACGCGGGTCAGGGCCGTGCCTGCAAAAGTGCCAGCAGCGCCTCCTCGTCGGATCGTGCGGCGACGCGGATTGCTTTGCCGGCACTGTCGCCGAAGGCGGCGGCGATGCGCGCGGAAAGGACAAAAACCCGCGTCTTTTCAAAGACCTTTTGCAGGGCAGGCCGGCTGGCCAGGACCTGCATCGCGGCAGCGGCCTTGGCCGAATAGAGCAGCACCGCATCGACGGATTGGCCTGCTATCAGCGGAAGAATCGCTTCGTCCGAATAGCTCACCGCAATCGTGTCATAAGTCTCGACGGCATGGACCTGGACGTGAGCAGCTTTCAGCTTCTGTTCGAAGGCGGGAAACCGCACGCGCCCGCAGAGATAGACGATCGCTTTACCGGAAAACGCGATTCCCATGCCCGCGGCCAGCGCCTCGGCATCGCCAGGCCCCTCGATGACCGAGAGAAAGCCGGCTTCGCGCGCCGCCTCCGCTGTCCTCTTGCCGACAGCATGGCAAGGCAGGTTGGACAGCACCGCCATCAGATCTCCAGGGGTATGGCGCATGGCATTGGCGCTGGTGATGGCCACGGCGGCCACGTCGTTCGGAACCGCCTTGGCATCGACCGGCAGTGCCGTCGTCTCCGTCAATGGCAGCAGAAGAGGCTCAAAACCCATCTCCTCCAGCTTTCGCGCCGTGCGCGACGCACCCGGCTCCGGTCTGGTGACCAGGACGCGAAGCATTTTCAGAGCCAACCGTCGAAGAACTTTTCGCCGGCCCTGGCGCGAACTGTCCGTGCGGCATCAGCCCCAATTTCCGCCGCGTCCGCGGCCTCGCCTTCCAGCCGGACGTCATGCCACTCCGTGCCGTCGGGCGAGATGATCAGCCCGGCAAAGGACAGTTTCCCGCCTGATACCGTCGCATGGCCGGCGATCGGTGTGCGGCACGAGCCGTCGAGCGCGGCGAGAAACGCGCGCTCGCAGGCCAAGGCCTGGCCGGTCGGCGCATGATGGATCGCCGCAAGCATATTCTCGATATCACGGTCGCCGACGCGTGTTTCGATGCCGATCGCGCCTTGTCCCGGCGCCGGCGGAAAATCCTCCAGCGACATCAGGTCGGTGATCACGCCTTCGAGCCCGAGCCGCTTCAGCCCGGCATAGGCGAGGATGGTGCCCTCGGCGATGCCTTCATCCAGCTTGCGCAGCCTCGTCTGCACATTGCCGCGGAACATCACCACCTCGAAATCCGGCCGCATCCGGCGGATCAGCGCCTGGCGACGGAGCGACGACGATCCGACCTTGGCGCCATGCGACAGATCGACGATCCGCTTGACCCCCTTGCCTATGAAAGCGTCGCGCGCGTCTTCGCGCGGCAGGAAAGTGGAGAGCTCCAGTCCGTCAGGAAGCATCGTCGGCATGTCCTTCGACGAATGCACGGCGATGTCTATACGACCGTCGAGCAGCGCTTCCTCGATTTCCTTGGTGAACAGGCCCTTGCCGCCGGCCTCCGACAGTGGCCGGTCCTGAATACGGTCGCCGCTGGTCGAGATAGGCACCACTTCAAACGCCTGCTCGGGAAGGCCATGCGCTTTCATTAGCCGCACACGCGTCTCATGCGCCTGGGCGAGCGCCAGCGGGCTGCCGCGTGTTCCGATTTTCCGTGTTCCGATTTTCAAAGTTTGCATGGCGCGCGGTCCGTGATAACCCCCGAGCGAAATCGAGGTCTTGCCGGCCTTTTCCTAATGGGGAATAGCCTCATAAACAATCTCTTGGGATAGCGACGAATTGATCCGCGTTCTGGGCATTGAGACGAGTTGCGACGAGACCGCCGCCAGCGTCGTGGCGCTGGAGGGCGATGCCGCGCCGAAAATCCTGTCCAATATCGTGCTCTCCCAGATCGAGGAGCATGCCGCCTTCGGCGGTGTCGTGCCGGAGATCGCCGCGCGCGCGCATGTCGAGGCGCTGGACGGCATCGTCGAGGCGGCACTCGCCGATTCAGGCGTGGCGCTTGCCGATATCGACGCGATCGCCGCCACCGCCGGGCCGGGCCTCGTCGGCGGGCTGATCGTCGGCCTGATGACGGCCAAGGCCATCGCGGCGGCGGCCGGCAAGCCGCTGATCGCCGTCAATCACCTCGAAGGCCATGCCCTGACGGCGCGGCTGACCGACGGTCTGGAATTCCCCTATCTCTTGCTGCTGGTCTCCGGCGGCCACACGCAGATCCTCGCCGTGCGCGGCGTCGGCGACTACCAGCGCTGGGCCACCACCATCGACGACGCGCTCGGCGAAGCCTTCGACAAGACCGCCAAAATGCTCGGCCTGCCCTATCCCGGCGGTCCTAACGTCGAGAAGGCGGCGCTGTCGGGCAATGCCTCGCGCTTTGCCTTCCCGCGGCCGATGAAAGGCTCGGCACAGCCCGATTTCTCGTTTTCCGGTTTGAAGACCGCCGTGCGCCAGGCGGCAACCGCGATCGAGCCCTTGAGCGACCAGGATGTCGCCGATATCTGCGCCTCGTTCCAGGCGGCGGTCGCCGATGCGCTCGCCGACCGCGTCTCTCGCGCCCTGGCACGCTTTCGCAAGACATTCCCTGGCACCAAAAACCCGGCGCTGGTCGTCTCCGGCGGCGTCGCCGCCAACCGCGCCATCAAGGCGACGCTGGAGCGGCTATGTACCGAGAATGGTTTCAACTTCGTCGCGCCGCCGCTGAAATTGTGCACCGACAATGCCGCGATGATCGCCTGGGCCGGCATCGAGCGGCTGCGCGAAGGCATGGCACAGGAGAACGGCTTCGATTTCGTGCCACGCCCGCGCTGGCCGCTGGATAGCGTCTCGACGCCAATGGTCGGCTCCGGCCGGCGCGGAGCCAAGGCATGACCGACAAAGCCATGAAGAGCGCGGACCCCAGCAAAAGCGGCTGGCGTGTCGCCGTGCTCGGCGGCGGCGCTTGGGGCACGGCGCTGGCGCTGGCCATGCTGCGCGCCGGCCACTCGGTACGGCTGTTCGCGCGTGACCCTGAAACCGTGGCCGCGATCGGTCGTGGCGAGAACCCGCGCTATCTCCCAGGCATTGCCATCGCGCCCGGTATAGAGGCGACGAGCGACATCGCCGCAGCGCTTGCCGGGGCCGATTGCGTGCTGGCGGTGACGCCTGCCCAAGCGTTGCGGGCGACGCTGGCGGCCGCGAAGGATCATATGCCGGCTGGCATTCCACTCGTGCTTTGCGCCAAGGGTATCGAGCGCGACACAGGCGCCTTGCTGTCGGCAATCGCTGCGGAAATCCTGCCGCGAAACCCGGTCGCCGCGCTGTCGGGGCCAAGCTTCGCCAGCGATGTCGCCCGCGGTCTGCCGACGGCGGTGGTTGTGGCTGCCGGCGACGAGGCGCTAGCGGCCGACCTTGCCGCCCGTTTCTCGGCTGAAAACCTGCGCTGCTATTCGAGCGACGACCTGATCGGCGTCGAAATCGGCGGCGCCTTGAAGAACGTCTTCGCCATCGCCGCCGGCGCTGTCACCGGTGCCGGGCTCGGCGCCAGCGCCCAGGCCGCCATGGTCACGCGCGGCTTCGTCGAGCTGCGCCGCATCGGTGCCGCCTTTGGCGCCAGGCCCGAAACCCTGATGGGGCTTTCCGGCCTTGGCGACCTGCTGCTCACTTGCTCGTCGACGCAATCGCGCAATTTCGCCTATGGGCTGGCGCTCGGGCAAGGCAAGGCGCTTTCCGGACTGCCGCTGGCCGAGGGCGTGCCGACCGCGGCGATCGCCGCCCGCATCGCCGCCGAGCGCAATATCGATGCGCCGATCATCGCCGCCGTGGCCGCGATACTGGATGGCAGGATCACCATCGGCCAGGCCGTGACGGCCCTGATGACCCGGCCGCTGAAGACCGAGACCAACGATTGATCCCTGATCCAACCACCCAGGAGAGAAAGACCATGCTGTTTGCTCTGATTTGCAAGGACAAGCCCGGAAGCCTGCAGGTGCGCCTCGACACGCGGCCCGAGCATGTCGCCTTCCTCGAAGGGCTGAACAGCGACAAGCAGCTGGCCTTTGCCGGTCCGTTCCTCGACGCCGACGGCAAGCCAAACGGCAGCCTCGTGGTGGTCGAGGCGCCCGATCTGGCTGGTGCGCAGGCCCTGTCGGCCACTGACCCCTATGCCAAGGCCGGCCTGTTCGAAAGCGTCGAAATCCGCCAGTGGAACTGGACGTTCAACAAGCCGGCGGCTAGTTAATTCGCGGCGCCGCGACGACTGGAACGCAAGGAGGAGAAAAAATGAATTACTGGCTGTTCAAATCCGAACCCTCGGTTTTCTCCTTCGAGGCGTTGAAGGCCAAGGGCAAGGCCGGCACGCAATGGGACGGCGTGCGCAACTACGCCGCCCGCAACAACATGAAGGCCATGCAGATCGGCGATCTCGGCTTCTTCTACCATTCCAATGACGGGCTGAACGTGGTCGGCATCGCCGAGGTCTGCGCGCTGGCCCATCCCGACACCACATCGGATGATCCGCGCTGGGAGTGTGTCGACATCCGTGCTGTCAGGGACATGCCGAACCCGCCGACGCTGGAAGAAGTCAAGGCCAATCCAAGACTGGCCGAGATGGCGCTGGTGCGGCTCGGACGGCTTTCCGTGCAGCCGGTGACCCCGGCCGAATGGAAGGAAGTCTGCCGCATGGGCGGCCTGACGCCTGCGCCGTGACGGCACTCACCCCCGATAGCGCCAGGCAGTTCATCCTCGACAACACGGCGCTGACGGCACCGCCGCATGTACCGGAGATTCTTCTCCACCTCGCCGACGAAGCGCATGATCTTTGGCAGCGGACCGAGGACGAACTGGTCGAGATCGGCCTGCCGCCACCCTTCTGGGCTTTCGCCTGGGCCGGCGGCCAGGGCCTCGCCCGCTATGTCATCGACAATCCCGACACAGTGCGAGGCAAGCGCGTGTTCGACTTCGCCTCGGGCTCCGGGCTCGTCGCCATCGCCGCCGCCAGGGCGGGGGCCGCCGAGATAACCGCTGCCGACATAGACCAGTTCTGCGCCACCGCGATCCGGCTCAACAGCGACGCCAATGGCGTCGTGATCAAGTTCCTCGGCACGGACAGTATCGGCACCGATGCGGGCTGGGATGTGATCCTGGCTGGCGACGTCTTCTACGACAAACCCTTCGCCGACCGGCTGATGCCGTGGTTTTCTGCGCTCAAACGGCGTGGCGCCGACATCCTGATCGGCGATCCCGGCCGGTCCTATCTGCCGCGATCGGGGCTGGAGCCGCTTGGCGTCTACCAGGTGCCGGTGACAAGGGCGCTCGAGGATGCAGAAGTCAAGCGCACGATCGTGTGGCGACTGCTTGACGCCATCGCCGAACAGGCGTTTCCATAAACCGCACAGGAGGGGAACTCATGGACTTTTCAGCAGTGAATTGGCTGGCGGTGGTTGCCGCCGCCGTCGTCGCATGGCTGTTCGGCGCCGCCTGGTACATGGCGTTGAGCAAGCCCTGGCTGAAGGCCGTCAAGCTCGATCCGGCGACGATGAAGAAATCGCCGCTGCCCTTCGTCATCTCCTTCATCGCCGAGCTGCTGATGGCCTACATCATGGCCCTGGTCGTCGGCGCGATGACGGGTGGTGAGCCGACCTGGCTGGCCGGCCTGATCTTCGGCTTCGTGCTTTGGCTGGGTTTCGTCGCCACGACGCTGTCGGTCAACCATCGCTACGAGAATTTCGGCTGGGACCTGACCCTCATCGATGGCGGCCATTGGCTGGGCGTGCTGCTGATCATCGGCGCGGTGATCGGCTGGTTCGGCGCCGCGGCGAGCTGAGATAACGCTTTGACGACGACGGATGAATCCGGATTTCCCCGCGACCTGGTGTTCACCCGGATCTGCCACGTCAAGCATGGCTATGACGAACGCCGCCGCCACATTGTCCGCGAGTTTGAGCGGCGCGGCGTGCCCGTCTACTTTTACACTGACTGGGACAAGCCAGATATCACCCCGGAGATTCGTGCTGAATTGGTCGCTCCCGATTTTGTCCACCCGGCGCAGGTCTCTCTGGCGCTGAAGCATGTCGGCATCTGGCGCGACTTCCTCGAAACCGACCTTCCCTATTGCCTGGTGTTCGAGGATGACGTCTTCCTCGCGCGCGACTTCGTCGCCAAATTCCGGCAAGGGCTGGCCGAACTCGGCAGCCCGATGCGCAAGGCCGTCATCTATCTCGGCAACGGCAGCAACTACTACACGCCGAGCTGGAAATTGCGCAGGGGTCAGAGGCTCTACCCGGCACTGCATGCCAGGTGCGCGGATTCCTATCTCATCACCCGTCCGGTCGCCGAAGCCCGTTGTGCCTGGATCGATCAGCACAAGATATACACCGTGATCGACCACCAGATCGAGCAGATGGACGAAAAACTGGGCATTGAGATGCTGTGGTTCGAGCGGCCAATTGTCGAGCAAGGCAGCGAAAACGGCGCTTTCCAGACTTCCGTCGCCGGCAAAAAGCACCCGCTTCTGTACAAGAAGCTGAAATGGAAATGGAAGAAATACACAAGGATGATCTTCGGCCACAACGCCCGGTCCTGAGCGCGGAGCAATTCCAGGAAAAGTGCGTCGTGGTTTTCCCGGGAAAAGCGCGTAGCGCTTTCCCTAGGGAATGCATAAGACAAGAGATTAGACCTTGTCCGTCGTCCGCGTCCTGGCAACTTCCTCGAGGATCCATTCGCGGAACGCGACGATACGGGGATCTTCTGCCATGGCCTGGGGATAGACCAGGAAATAGGCGAATTCCGGCGCAACCCTGATGCTGAGTTCGAAGGGCCGCACAAGCCGGCCCTCGGACAGGTCGTTCGCCACCATGGCGAAATCGGCGAGCGCGACGGCATTGCCGTCGAGCGCTGCCTGGACAGCATCCGTGGACGTGCCGAAGACGACGGTGCGGCTGTCGTCGAAATCGTTGATGCCGGCCGCCGCCATCCACATGCGCCAGTTCGGCCAGGTCACGCCCTGGCGGGCCCATTCAATATGGGCAAGCGTGTGGTTGAACAGGTCGCGCGGTTCGCGCAGGGGCGGCCCAGATGCCAGGAGGCCCGGACTGCACACCGGAATGATGATGTTGTCGAACAGGCGATGCGCGCAGAGTCCTGGATATTTGCCGGCGCCGAAGCGGATGCCGACATCGACGTCGTCGAGATCGAAATCGCGCAAGCCATAGGCAATGTCGAACCTGAGTTCGATGCCCGGCCGCTGCTTGCGGAAATTCTCGACGCGCCGCATCAGCCATTTCGCCGCGAACTGCGCGTCCAGCGTCACCTTCAGGAATTCCGTGCCACGCGCCAATTTGCGCGCCCGCATCACGGCCCGGCCAAGCAGGTCGAGCGTGTCGGTCGCCGCCTCGTACAGCACCGTGCCCGCTTCCGTCAGACGGATGGTGCGGCTGGTGCGGGTGAACAGCACGATGCCGAGCTGATCCTCGATTTCCTTAATCTGGTGGCTGACGGCGGCGGGCGTCAGGCCGAGCTCGTCGGCGGCTCGGGTGAAATTGAGGTGCCGGGCCGCCGCCTCCAGCGTCCTGAGCGCCCGTGTTCCAGGCAAGAGGGCTGCCATCAGCGCGCCGCCCGATCGAAGCGGTCCATAGAGCCTCAATCCTAAAATAAAACTTGATGATGAGAAAAGAACTACTCGTTTCCCGTTTATTTTTCAATCCGGCATGATTGCAACATCAAAACACCATCAAACCGGATTTGATGTCCGGAGAATACGGATCCCATCATGTCTCACATCGTTCTTCACCCTGCATACATCGCCCGGCCGGGCTGGCTGTCGGCTGTCCGCGATTGGCTGCGGCAGGCCAGGGTCGCGGTCAATCTTGGCCACCAGAACGTCGAGGATCTATCCGATCGCCAGTTGCGCGATATCGGCGCCGCCCGCAAGGACATCACCCGCGCCATGGACCGCGAGACCGGCCGGCTGGGCCTTCTAGACATCGGCTGGCAGCGAAACAGGAGGGGATAAGGGAGTAGCATTGATGATGCGGCTTGGGCGTGTCTGCTGCTCCTGAAGACCCCCTATTCCCCTATTCCCCTATTCCCCTATTCCCCTATTCCCCTATTCCCCTATTCCCCTATTCCCCTATTCCCCTACCTCACCTATTCCCCTATTCCCCTATTCCCCTATTCCCCTATTCCCCTATTCCCCTATTCCCCTACCTCACCACTCTCATCACCGTCCGGTCCGAGAGCAGCGGCAAAAGCCGCGCCATCGTGCGCGCGGTGACCGCCACACAACCTTCCGTCGGCGTGAAGCCGGGACGCGCCAGGTGGAAGAAGATGGCGCTGCCGCGCCCGCGGCGACGCGGCGCGATGTTCCAGTCGAGCACCAG
>NZ_AZUY01000025.1:2500-80685 GCF_000513935.1 Mesorhizobium sp. WSM3626
AAAAGTCATTCGTAAAAAGAGTTTGCGGCGAGCCCTTGGCTCTCCGCCTGTTCTGTTTGACATCGTAAAGAGAAGATTTGTTCGAACTTCATGAGCCGCAAGGATCATGATTTGTCGCAAGGGACGCTCAATCCCTTGCATATGATGGGTTTGCCTAACCGCACCCTCGAACCGATCTCGAGAAGCTGGTCTTTTTGTGCCAATGACATCAAGTGCAACCCGTAGGGTTGTCACGTGAAGTGCAACCTGTAGGGTTGTCACGTGGCGACGATCCCTTTGGGATCGCGTGGCGACAATCCCTTGGGGATTGCGCTTGGGCTGATCCCGTAAGGGTTTGGCTGAAGCGACAATCCTTCGGATTGCGCGGTGGATATTGGCAATGAGAACGATCAAGTGTCTTAAGGGCAATTGGTGGATGCCTTGGCATGCACAGGCGATGAAGGACGTGATACGCTGCGATAAGCTACGGGGAGGTGCGAATACCCTTTGATCCGTAGATTTCCGAATGGGGAAACCCACCTAAGGTGCTTGGAAAATCAGAGTAGCAGGGTGACTGACGCAAAATCCGCAAGGATTGCGCGTGAGGCGACGATCTCTTCGAGATCGCGCAGGCTTGCTGCTGTGGTTTCCAAGTATCAGATATAGGTAACTTATCCTGAATACATAGGGATAAAGTGGCGAACGCGGGGAACTGAAACATCTAAGTACCCGTAGGAAAGGACATCAACCGAGACTCCGGAAGTAGTGGCGAGCGAACCCGGACCAGGCCAGTGGCGATTGAGAGACAAGCGGAACCTTCTGGAAAGTAGGGCCATAGTGGGTGACAGCCCCGTACGCGTAATGCAATCAATCGTCCTCGAGTAAGGCGGGACACGTGAAATCCTGTCTGAAATTGGGGGGACCACCCTCCAAGCCTAAGTACTCGTGCATGACCGATAGCGAACTAGTACCGTGAGGGAAAGGTGAAAAGCACCCCGACAAGGGGAGTGAAAGAGTACCTGAAACCGATTGCCTACAAACAGTGGAAGCCCAAGGTTCGTCCTGGGTGACCACGTACCTTTTGTATAATGGGTCAGCGACTTAGTGTGACGAGCAAGCTTAAACCGCTAGGTGTAGGCGCAGCGAAAGCGAGTCTGAACAGGGCGTTCAGTTCGTCGCATTAGACCCGAAACCGAGTGATCTAGCCATGAGCAGGTTGAAGGTAAGGTAACACTTACTGGAGGACCGAACCCATAACTGTTGCAATAGTTCGGGATGACTTGTGGCTAGGGGTGAAAGGCCAATCAAACTCGGAAATAGCTGGTTCTCCGCGAAATCTATTTAGGTAGAGCGTCGACCGAATACCCCAGGGGGTAGAGCACTGGATGGGCTAGGGGTCCTCACCGGATTACCAAACCTAACCAAACTCCGAATACCTGGGAGTACTAGTCGGCAGACACACGGCGGGTGCTAACGTCCGTCGTGAAAAGGGAAACAACCCTGACCTACAGCTAAGGTCCCCAAGTTATGGCTAAGTGGGAAAGGATGTGAGGATCCCAAAACAACCAGGATGTTGGCTTAGAAGCAGCCATCATTTAAAGAAAGCGTAACAGCTCACTGGTCTAAATAAGGGTCTTTGCGCCGAAAATGTAACGGGGCTAAAGCCATACACCGAAGCTTAGGGTTTGGTCCGCAAGGGCCAAGCGGTAGCGGAGCGTTCTGTAAGCTGATGAAGCCATACCCGTGAGGGGTGGTGGAGGTATCAGAAGTGCGAATGCTGACATGAGTAACGTAAGGGGAGTGAGAGACTCCCCCGCCGAAAGACCAAGGGTTCCTGCTTAAAGCTAATCTGAGCAGGGTTAGCCGGCCCCTAAGACGAGGCGGAAACGCGTAGTCGATGGGAACCACGTTAATATTCGTGGGCTTGGAGGTAGTGACGGATCATTGAGGTAGTCCAATCTTATCGGATTGAACGGGCTGCTGCGTGGTTCCAGGAAATAGCTCCTCCTTATAAACCGTACCCGAAACCGACACTGGTGGTCTGGTAGAGTATACCAAGGCGCTTGAGAGAACTATGCTGAAGGAACTCGGCAAATTGCACGCGTAACTTCGGAAGAAGCGTGACCCTTTTCTACGCAAGTAGAGGAGGGTGGCACAGACCAGGGGGTAGCGACTGTTTATCAAAAACACAGGGCTCTGCGAAGTCGCAAGACGACGTATAGGGTCTGACGCCTGCCCGGTGCTGGAAGGTTAAGAGGAGGGGTGCAAGCTCTGAATCGAAGCCCCAGTAAACGGCGGCCGTAACTATAACGGTCCTAAGGTAGCGAAATTCCTTGTCGGGTAAGTTCCGACCTGCACGAATGGCGTAACGACTTCCCCGCTGTCTCCAGCATAGACTCAGTGAAATTGAATTCCCCGTGAAGATGCGGGGTTCCTGCGGTTAGACGGAAAGACCCCGTGCACCTTTACTATAGCTTTACATTGGCATTCGTAGTGGCATGTGTAGGATAGGTGGTAGGCTTTGAAACCTGGGCGCCAGCTCAGGTGGAGCCACCCTTGAAATACCACCCTTATTACTATGGATGTCTAACCGCGGCCCGTTATCCGGGTCCGGGACAATGTATGGTGGGTAGTTTGACTGGGGCGGTCGCCTCCTAAAGAGTAACGGAGGCGCGCGATGGTGGGCTCAGAACGGTCGGAAATCGTTCGCTGAGTGCAATGGCATAAGCCTGCCTGACTGCGAGACTGACAAGTCGAGCAGAGACGAAAGTCGGTCATAGTGATCCGGTGGTCCCGCGTGGAAGGGCCATCGCTCAACGGATAAAAGGTACGCCGGGGATAACAGGCTGATGACCCCCAAGAGTCCATATCGACGGGGTTGTTTGGCACCTCGATGTCGACTCATCGCATCCTGGGGCTGGAGCAGGTCCCAAGGGTATGGCTGTTCGCCATTTAAAGCGGTACGTGAGTTGGGTTCAGAACGTCGTGAGACAGTTCGGTCCCTATCTGCCGTGGGTGTAGGAATATTGAAAGGATCTGTCCCTAGTACGAGAGGACCGGGATGGACGGATCTCTGGTGGACCTGTTGTGGCGCCAGCCGCATAGCAGGGTAGCTATATCCGGACGGGATAACCGCTGAAGGCATCTAAGCGGGAAACCCACCTTAAAACGAGTATTCCCTGAGAACCGTGGAAGACGACCACGTTGATAGGCCGGGTGTGGAAGAGCGGCAACGCTTGAAGCTTACCGGTACTAATAGTTCGATCGGCTTGATCGTTCTCATTCCTAATGTCCATTTGACGAAGTCAAATGGTTTGTTCTCACTCACGCTTGTTCCGCCCTTCGGGCGGCGCTACGTGGGTGCGGCGCATCGGCGCCGACGGTCGGTCGACCTTGCGAAGCTTCGCTTCGAAGGGCCAGACCCAAGGACGGCCAGGCACAAAAAAGACCAGCGAAAAGCTCCGAGAAAGCACAAAATAGGTCCCCTATTCGCTCCTCTCTATGGCTATTCGCTCAAACCAGCTTCTCGAATAACGTGCGTTTTGCCGACCTGGTGGTTATGGCGGAGCGGCTGCACCCGATCCCATTCCGAACTCGGCCGTGAAACGCTCCAGCGCTGATGGTACTTCGTCTCAAGACGCGGGAGAGTAGGTCGCTGCCAGGTCTGCTAAACGCACGTTCAAACTCACATCCAACCGGATGACAGAGAAATCTTCTCATTGCTTTGTTCGATGCATGTCGTTGCCCCAAAACCGCTAACACTTTTGGGCGACATGCATAAAAGCCCGCCAAGGGATCCCGGGCCGCTCTAAGCGGCCCTTTCATTTGGTGGATACAGGAATGCCGCAGTCGCCAAAGTAGAGCGGCGATCGCGGTGGTGGCGCGGGGTGGAGCAGCCCGGTAGCTCGTCAGGCTCATAACCTGAAGGTCACAGGTTCAAATCCTGTCCCCGCAACCAAACTTACCAAAACGGCCCGCCAGGCTCAAAGCCGGCGGGCCGCTTTGCGTTCGGATAAGCGCCGCCTTGGATCCGGCCTGACCGCCCCAAGCAGACCAAGCCGGCGACCCGCACAAAAATCAAATCCTCCCCCCAAAACCAAATCAAAAAGACAGCCGCCAAGGCTCCAAGCCGGCGGGCCGTTGCGTATGCGAATCACCGTGGAGTGTCGATCCAATCCTGTCCAGGCCCGCAAAAGAGGCGACGCCGATGCCGCGGACAAAAATCAAATCAGTGAAGACCATGGAGGGATGGCCAGGTTCAAGATTGATTGGCCGCCAAGCATGAACAGATTAGCCGGTTGGGCTTTAACTCAGCCGGCTTCCTCACACGCTATTGGATGGTGGATAGCAGGATCTGCGGCCTCCGCTCGCACCGAGACCCTCGATCGCGTGGTGCTGCCCCAATCGGTAGTCCAATTCCGTCGAATCGGGACCGAGGCGATGCCGCTTGGCGGGTCATGATGATGAAGCGTCGCCGAATCGGCAGTGGATTGCCAGCTATCGCTATCTATTGTCATCAATGACGCTCAAGCCATGATCTCCACCAGGAGGTCGCCATACCCAACTGCGCTTTGAACGAGCACTGTGAGAGCTTCATCAGGAAACAGCTCGAGTTCGGCCGCTACAACAATGCCAGTGGGCTTGGCGGCTTCAGGCTGGAAACAGGAAGGCGGAAGCAGGATCGAAAAAAATCCGCCTGCCGGTGGCGCAATCCGCGCTATCCGGTTCCGCCGCGTCCGAAGTCGGCCTGACATCGATCTCATCGCCGCCGCCGGTTCGCGCCACGACGCGCTTGCGGTCACCGAAGAAGGCGGTATCGACGATCTCGACGGCGAGCGCTGCGCATGCAGGTCCGGGCGTCAGCCGGAACGCCTCGGGGCGCACCATCAGGCGGGCCTTCTGGCCGCGATCGAAGGCCTGCGTCGTCTTCACGCCGCTCACGACCGAACCGTCGGCCAGGCGCACGGTCGATGCGCCATTGGCGGTTTCCAGATGCTCGGCGGGCAGGAAATTCGAATTGCCGATGAAGCCGGCGACGAACTCGCTGGCCGGCCTGAGATAAAGGTCCTCGCCGGTGCCGATCTGCTCGATACGCCCTTCCTTGAACAGGGCGATGCGATCCGACAGATGCAGCGCCTCTTCCTGATCGTGGGTGACATAGAGGATGGTGACACCGGTCTCACGGTGGATGCGGCGGATCTCGGCCTGGATCTCCTGGCGCAGTTTCTTGTCGAGCGCCGACAGCGGCTCGTCCATCAGCAGGATCGGCGGATCGTAGGCGAGCGCACGGGCAAGCGCCACGCGCTGCTGCTGGCCGCCCGATAGCGCGCCGGGATAGCGGCCGGCGAAATTCTCCAGCCGCACCAGCGCCAGCATGTCGGCGACTTTCCTTTTCACTTCGGCGTCGGGGCGGCCGCGCACGCGCAGCGGGAAGGCGACGTTTTCGGCAACGCTCAGATGCGGAAACAGCGTGTAACGCTGGAAGACCATGCCGATGTTGCGCTTGTGCGACGGCACTGAAAGCAGCGACTTGTCCTCCAGCAGAACGTCGCCGGAGCTCGGATCCTGGAAGCCGGCGATCGCATAGAGCGTCGTCGACTTGCCGGAGCCGGACGGCCCGAGGAAGGTCAGGAATTCGCCCTTGGGCACATCGATGGTGACGTCGTGGACGGCGACGAAGGCGCCGAACGTCTTCCTCACCGCGCGTATGGACAGGAATGGCCGGGTCATCTCGATAATTTTCTGCGAAAGAGTGCGGTCACGATCATCAGGCACAAGGTCAGGCAGACGAGCAGGCTGGAGGCGGCGGCGACGACCGGACTGAGGTCGGCGCGCAAACTGCCCCAGATCTTCACCGGCAAGGTCTGCAAGGTCGGGCTCGCCATGAAGATCGCCACCACGACCTCGTCCCATGAGGCGAGGAAGGAAAAGATCGCCGCCGAGAAGATGCCGATCCGGATCGAGGGCAAGGTGATCCGCAACCGTGCCTGCAGCGGGCTGGCGCCGCAGACGATGGCCGCGTCCTCGATGGACTTGTCGAAACCCTCGAGCGCGGCGGTGATCGGAATGATGGCGAAGGGCAGTGCCAGGACGGTGTGCGAGATGACGAAGCCGATCGTGGTGCCCGCCAGCCCGATGCGCAGGAAGAAAGCGTAGACGGCGATGGCGAACACCACCACTGGCAGCACCATGGGCGTCAGCAGCAGCCCACGCAGGATCTGGCGCCCGCGAAATTCACCCCGGATCAAACCGAAGGATGCGAACAGGCCAATGATGACGGCGAGGATGGCGGCCATGGCGGCGATTTTTGCGCTGGTCAGCGCGGCATCGATCCAGGTCGGGTCCGCCAACAGCTGCTCGTACCATTTCAGCGTCCAGCCGGGCGGCGGGAAGGCAAGCCAGCGTGAGGAGCCGAACGACAAGAGCACGATGAAAACCACCGGCAGCAGCAAAAAAGCCGCGACCAGCGCGGTAAAGCCGGCAAGCGCCATGCGCAGCCATCCGAGCCTGTCATAGTCGAGCAGCATGTCAGAGCCCTCCGGCGGGGCGCTTGGCGCCGACCAGACGAAGCTGGAGCGCGTAAAGCGCCATAGTGACGACGAGCAGGACGAAGGCGGCCGCACTGCCGAGTCCCCAGTTGAGCAGCGACTGCACCGTCTGGGCGATCATCTCGGCCAGCATCATGTTGGACGTGCCGCCGAGCAGGGCAGGCGTGACGAAGTAGCCAAGCGACATGACGAAGACCATCAGCCCGCCGGCGGCGATGCCGGGAAGCGACAGCGGCAACAGGATACGGCGGAAGGCCTGGAACGGGGTTGCCCCGCAAAGGGCGGCGGCGCGCAGCGTCATCGGGTCGATGGCGCGCAGCGTGCCGACCAGCGGCAGGATCATGAAGGGCAGCATGATGTAGACCATGCCGATGGTGACGCCGGTGAGATTGTTGATCAGTGGCAGCGGCTCCTGGATGATGCCCAGGCCCATCAGGGTCCTGTTGATCACCCCTGTGCGTTGCAGCAGCACCATCCAGGCATAGGTCCGGGTGAGGAGGTTGGTCCACATCGACAGGATGATGATGCCGAAGACGAGCGAGCCGAAGGCCGGCGGCATGATCGCCAGCATCCAGGCTACCGGAAACGCCACCACGATGGTGACGGCGGTGACGACGGCGGCGACGAGGAAGGTGTTCAGGAATACGCGCACATAGGTGCCGCTGCCGAACAGCGCGGCGTAGTTCTGCAGACCGGGCTCGGGATCGGTGACGCTGCGCAGCAAAAGGGCGACGACCGGCACGACGAAGAACAGGCCGACCAGAACGACGGCCGGCAAGGCGCCGCCGCTGCCGGCCGGCAGGCCGGCAATGGCACCGCGTCTGAGAGAATTTCCTTGCATCGGCCGGTTCCCGTTACCCGAACGGGGCGCGGTTCCCGCGCCCCGTCGGTTTCTGTGGCGCTATTTGGTCTGCCAGGCGTACCAGCGCGTGGCGATCTCGTCGCGATGCTCGGCCCAGTAGTTCATGTCGAGGTTGATCTGGCCGTCGACATGAGCGTCGGGCAGGGCCTTGACCGCATCGGCCGTCATCTCGGCCTTGGCCTTGGTATTGATCGGCGCATAGCCGCTGGCCTCGGCGAATTTCGCCTGGCCGGCCGGGCTGGTGGCTGCGGCCAGGAACTTCATGGCGCTATCCTTGTTCTTCGCCCCTTTCGGTACGACCAGAACGTCAGCGGCGGTTAGGTTCTGCTTCCAGGAGACGCCGACATCGGTTCCGTCCTGCTGCAACGCGAAGACGCGGCCGTTCCAGAGCTGGCCGAAGGCGGCCTCGCCGGAGGCGATCAGCTGCTGCGACTCCGCGCCACCGCTCCACCAGACAATGTCCGACTTGATGGTGTCGAGCTTCTTGAAGGCGCGGTCGAGGTCGAGCGGATAGAGCTTGTCCGCCGGCACGCCGTCGGCGAGCAGTGCGATCTCGATGACGCCCGGCGCCGACCATTTGTAGAAGGTCCGTTTGCCGGGGAACTTCTTGGTGTCGAACATGTCGGCCCAGCTAGCCGTGTCGCCGGAGACCGCGCCCTTGTTCCAGGCGAGCACGAAGGAATAGTAGAAGCTGCCGACGGCATGCTCATTGCTGAAGCGGGGGTCGAGATCGGCCTTGGGCACGATCGCATAGTCGATAGGCTCCAGCAGACCATCCTTGGCGGCCTTTATAGCGAAGTCCATCTCGACGTCGACGACATCCCAGGTGACGTTGCCGGCGTCGACCATGGCCTTGAGCTTCCCGTAGTCGGTCGGCCCGTCCTGGAGGACCTTGATGCCGGAGCTGGCTTCGAAGGGCGCCGCCCAGGATTTGGTCTGTGCTTCCTGCGTTGTGCCACCCCAGCTGGTGAACGCCATTTCATCGGCCTTGGCGGCGGTCGCCGCGAGCAGTCCGGCCAGAATGCCGGTCAAAATCAGTTTCATTTTGTTCTCCTCTGTTGGTCTGTTCTTGTTTTTCTCAGTGCACCTGCGCCACACGCTGTTCAGCGCATGACGAAGGGATCGGGGATCGGCTCGTCCGAGGTCTTGATCCAGACGGATTTGGAGCGCGTATAGTCTCTGATGGCATCGAGGCCGCCCTCGCGGCCGAGCCCGGAATGGCCGTAACCGCCGAAGGGAACGAGCGGCGACACGGCGCGGTAGGTGTTGACCCAGACGACGCCGGCATGGATGTCGCGCGCCATGCGGTGCGCCTTGCCGAGATTGCTGGTGAACACGCCGGAAGCCAGGCCGAAGGGGGTGTCGTTGGCGAGCGCCAGCGCTTGTGCTTCGGTGTCGAAGGCAAGCACGCTGAGCACAGGCCCGAACAATTCCTCGCGCACACATGCCAGATTGCTGTCGCCGGCATCAATGATGGTCGGCGCGTAGTAGAAGCCGAGGCCGCCGGGGCGTGTCCCTCCGGTGATCAGCGTGCCGCCCTTGGCGAGGCTTTCCGCGACGATCTTTTCGATCCAGTCGCGCTGACGTTGTGTGGCGAGCGGACCCATTTCGGTGGCCGGGTCCTGCGGATCGCCGATCCTGATCGCCTCGGCCTTGAGCTTCAGCCGGGCGAGGAACTCGTCCTTCACCGAACCTTCGACCAGCAGTCGCGAGCCGGCGACGCAGCTTTGGCCGGTCGCGGCAAAAATGCCGGCGACGACCGCGTTGGCGGCGCTGTCGAGATCGGCATCGGCGAAGACGACGACCGGGCTCTTGCCGCCGAGCTCGAGCGTCGTATAGGCGAGATTTTCCGCTGTGTTCCTGACGATCGCACGCGCCGTGGACGGGCCGCCGGTGAAGGCGACGCGCGAGACCAGCGGATGGCTGGTCAGGCGGCGGCCGCAATCCTGGCCGAAGCCGGTGAGAATGTTGACAGTGCCTTCGGGAAAGCCGGCCTGCTGGACGAGTTCGGCGAAGGCGAGCGATGGCGCCGGGCCATCCTCGGAGGCCTTGAGCACGACCGTGCAGCCGGCGGCCAGCGCCGGGCCGAGCTTGACGGCGGACAGGAAGAGCTGCGAATTCCAAGGCACGACCGCGGCAACGACGCCGATCGGCTCGCGGCGGATGGTGACGTCGAGATCCGCCTTGTCGATCGGCACATGCGCGCCTTCATGCTTGTCGGCGAGCCCGCCATAGTAGCGGTAGTAGTCGCCGACATAGGCGATCTGGGCACGGGTCTCGCGGATGATCTTGCCGGTGTCGCGTGTCTCGAGTTCGGCAAGACGCCCGGCATTGGCGGCGACGAGGTCGCCGAGCTTGACCAGCAGTTTGCCGCGCGCGGTGGCGGTCATCGCCGTCCACGGGCCCGAACGCAGGGCCCGGTGCGCCGCCTCGACAGCACGGTCGACATCGGCTTCGCTCGCCGCCGGCATCCTGGCCCATGGCGCGCCGGTCGACGGATCGATGCTGTCGAAGGTCGCGGATGGCTCGTCGAAACGGCCGTCGATGAAGTTCCTGAAAAGAGCGTCGGTCATGGGCTCGCTATCAGAGGAAGGCCGGCATCACCCGGTCGATGAACAGTTGCAGCGATTTCTTCTTGCGTTCGTGCGAGAGCCCGCTGTCGATCCAGATCGAGTACTGGTCGTAGCCGAGCGCCTCATAGGCCTTCAGCCGGGCAATGACTTCGTCGGCTTCGCCGATCACCAGATTCTGCCTGATCTTGTCGGGAGCGTATTGCGGCATCGCCGCGATCTCGTCCGGCGTCAGCGGCTCGAGCACACCCTGATGCACCGGCTTCTTGTTCTGGAACCAGGCGCCGAACTGGCAGTAGAAATTCGACAGGTCCCGGGCGAGCCGATCGGCGTCGGCCGCATGCTTGGCGACGAATGTGTGCATCAAGAGCATGATTTCCGGCCGGGCGATGTCGGGATGCGCATCGCAAGCGGCGTTGAAGCGCTGCATCAGGCTCGACACCTCGTCGTCGCCTGAAGCCAGCGGCGTTACCTGGACCTTGCAGTGGTTGACGACCGCAAAATCGTGTGAGTTCGGGTCGCGCGCCGCTACCCAGATCGGCGGATATGGTTTCTGCAAGGGCTTGGGCGAGGAAGTGGTCGGCGGGAACGACCAGAACTCGCCGGAGAGTTCGAAGTCGCCGTCCCATAGGCCACGGATCGCCGGTACCATCTCGCGCATGCGCTGGCCCGCGCCCCAGGCGTCGAGCCCGGGGAAGAGACGTTGGTATTCGTAACTGTAGGCGCCGCGCGCGATGCCGATGTCGAGCCGGCCGCCGCTGATGACGTCGGCCATCGCCGCTTCGCCGGCAAGCTTGATCGGATGCCAGAATGGCGCAACGATCGTGCCCGTGCCGAGACGGATGCGGCTGGTTTTGGCCGCCAGGTAGGCGATGTTGACGAATGGGTTCGGCGAGATGGTGAATTCCATGCCATGATGCTCGCCGATCCAGGCCGTCTCGAAACCGGCCTGCTCCGCTTGCAGGACCAATT
Organism: Mesorhizobium sp. WSM3626; assembly: GCF_000513935.1. Taxonomy (GTDB): domain Bacteria; phylum Pseudomonadota; class Alphaproteobacteria; order Rhizobiales; family Rhizobiaceae; genus Mesorhizobium; species Mesorhizobium salmacidum. The sequence goes on from NZ_AZUY01000025.1 coordinate 13,432, forward strand.
CCTCGAGCTCGCTCACCAGCTCGGAATGCGGCTTGGCGAGATCCGACCGTTCCATATGCACGAAGAGCGAGAACTTCATCTGTGGTCACCTGTATAGGCGGCAGCGGACGTGGGCGCTTTGCCCAGCGGCCTGACTTCGCCTTCCATCTCATTACCGACATAGACGCCAAAGGCGTCCTGCGTGCATTCCCTGACATAGCGGGTAAGCATCGAGCGGACCGCCGGATCGACGATCTTCAAGTCGCTGATCGCGTCGATGTCGACCAGTCGGATGCCACGATCGCTGGAGGCGGGCACGTCGAACGTGCCGCGATAATAAACATGCGTGCGCGACGAATTGCCAGCGTCGTCCCAGACGGCGAAAAGGAAGCCGAGCTGGGCCTCGATAGCCTTGGCGGCAAGCAGGCCCCGGAGGCTCGTGCCATCGCCGGCCGAGCCCAGTCCCCGGCCGCGCGGCAGTTCGAAGCCATCAGCCGTTTCCAGGAATAGGATCCTGCCGCCATTTTCGAGAATGGCGCCGACATCGGTGCCGGGCTGGGCGGCGGCAAGCGCCTCCTGGCTGAGGCCGGGTGCGATATAGGCGCCGCGGCAGTAGCCGAGAGGCTGCGAGGAGTTGTGCTCGAAATCGCGTACGCGGCCAATAAGGATGGAATGGTCGCCCGCGTCGACCAGCCGCTCCATGTCGCAGTCGAACGACGCGACCGAGCCGTCCAGCAACGGGCTGCCGGTCTGTCCTGGACGCCAGGCCACGGAGGCGAATTTGTCGGCCGCTTTCGAGGCGAAGATGCCGGATGCCGCCTTCTGATCCTCATTGAGGATGTTGATGGCGAAGCTCTTCGAGGTGGCGAAGACGGGATGGCCCAAGGCTTTATGGGCGATACAGACGAGTACCAGCGGCGGATCGAGCGACACCGAGGTGAAGGAGTTGGCTGTGAAGCCGCGCGGCTCGCCTTCGGGCCCGATCGTGGTGACGATGGTGACGCCGGTAAGGAAGGAGCCGAGCGCGCGGCGGAAGTCGCCGCTGTCGAAACCGGAAGTCGCCGTCCCGTCCCCTTGCTCCGCTGCTTCGAGGAAGCCGACGATGCGGCGCGTGGTGCGGTCCGGCGCGGCCACCGCCATCATGTGCCGTTCGCCGGCAAGCACGATGCAGCGGCCATGCGGCGCCAACCGTGCCAGAGCGGCCGACATCGCTGGCGAGGAGTTCCTGTCCTCGGACCCGGTCATGAACAGAGCCGGCACGGCAAGCGTTTGCAGGCGCTCGGCGTGGTCGCCGTCGGCGCGGGCGAACAGGCGATAGGTGCGGGCGTAGCCTTCCGGGTCGACCGCACTGAGCGCGGATACCGTCTTGCCCGCCGCCGCCTCGAGTTCGGCGGGCACCGGATCCCCGAACCAGCGGGCAATGGTCTGTGCCGTGCCAGTCGCGTCGCCCTGGCCGGTGAGGGCGGCCGCGCGCTGGCGGACGGCCTCGGCCAATTCTGGTGGGCGCCGGAACACGGCATTCAGCGATACGATGCCGCGAACGCGCTGGGCTGCCCGCAACGCAAGCTCCTGGGCGACGAGCGCGCCCATCGAGTGGCCGACGACCGACACCTTGTCGAGGCCGAGATGATCGAGCAAGCGAATGGCCTGGTCGGCATAGTCGGCCAGTTCCGGGTTCGGTGGCGGGAGCGGCGACCGGCCATGGCCGAGCATGTCGATGGCGATCACATCCCAACTGCCGGCCATCCTGTCGATCTGCGGCTGCCAGATCGCTGCATTCATGCCGACGCCATGGATGAACAGCACCGGCGCGCCCGAGCCGGCTCGAATGAAGCCGGTGCCATCAGGCGCCGTACCCTGTCGAGCCCATGCCGATGCGGGTGCGTCAGCCATGCAGGTCGCCCACTTCCTTGAGGTCCTGGTAGCGGTCGCCGATACGATGGTGCGGCCGGCCGCCGATCGAGGCGCCGAGAGCCACCACCAACTCGTCCGGCGCCGGCGCGTCGCCGATCTGGAAATGCACTGTCAGGTAGTGCGAGCGCCTACCCTCGTCGTTCTTGTCCATCAGCGGGATCATGATCGGTGTGTTCGGGCCGCCGCGCAGATTGGTGAAGGCGAGATAGGTCTTGGCGCCCACGGCACGGCGGTAGTAATTGCCGAAATGCAGCGTGTGGATCAGTGCCGAAGCGTGTTCGATCTCGCCCGACGTGCCGCAGATCGCGGCCTTGCCGTAGCCCTCGATGGCGTCGCCCGAACCGGCGATGGCGATGATTTCCCGGGTCAGCGTCTCTCCCAGCACTGGCCCACAGGCGCGGATTTCGGGCGACAGATCGTCGGTGAAGCCGCGTCCGGCCCACGGATTGGCAAGCACTGCCGCGACGCCGATCAGGCGCAGCGGCCGAGGCGCTGCCTTGCCGCCCTCGATCAGCGTGTTTTCGGTGTAGGTGACGATCTTGCGAATGACGGGCTGCATGAAGTCCTCGGTCGTCTATGCCATATCATCTTATGGTATACCATGGTATGGAGCGCCAAGAAACTTGTCAACCGGCCATGGAATCTGTTTTCGTGGCGAGGCAGGAGACCGCCCATGTCAGACGACACGCTTCGCATCGACCGCAGCGCCAAGACCTTGAGAACACTGGCGCTGGAGCGCATGCGCGAGGCGATCATGGATTTCCATTTCCAGCCCGGCGAAAGGCTGGTCGAGCGGCCGCTTTGCGACCAGCTCGGCGTCAGCCGTTCGGTCGTACGCGAGGTCTTGCGGCAGCTAGAGGCTGAAGGCCTGGTGCAGATGATACCGGGGCACGGGCCGGCGGTGGCCAAGCCGGACCTTGGCCGAACCGACGAGATCTATGAGCTCAGGGCCCTGCTCGAAGGCATAGCCGCGCGTGCCTGCGCTATGTCGGCGACGAACGCGCAACTGACCCTGCTCGACAGTGCGCTCGCCAATCTTTTCGAAGCTTGGGCATCCGGCAAGCCAGCCGAGGTAATGCGGGCGACGACAAAGTTTTACGAAGTGCTTTTCGAGGCAGCCGACAAGCGCGTCGCCTGGGAGATCGTGACCGGGCTCAATGTGCGCATCAATCAGCTGCGTTCCATGACCATTCTTTCGGTTAACCGTCGCGGACCGGCGATTGCTGAAATGACCGAGATCATGGACGCCATCAGATCGCGCAGGCCCGACGAGGCTGAAGCGGCGGCACGGCGGCATGTCAAATCCGCCTGGCAGATCGCCCGCGCGACGCTTCGGCTGCCACCGGCATAACCGGCGCTGGCACCTGAAGCGGCTCAGGCGTCGCTGGCCAGGGTCGCGCGCAGCCATGCGGCGATGGCATCGAAGTCGATCGGCTGCGTCGTATCGACGTCGAACAGCGGCCCGCGCCGCAGCGGTTCGGCGCGCTTGGCCAGTTCAATCAGTTCAGGGATATAGGCAGCGCCGGGATGGCCGGGTAGGCGCTGACCGAGCCGGGCGCCATAACGTTCGGCCAGAACCTCGCCGGGCGCGTGGCACCAGATTTCGACTGTGTGTTCGACGCCGGCCTTGCGCAGATGATTTTCGAGCACTTGCCGCGGCTGGAAACCGAACCAGGCATCGACGATGAAGGTGCTGCCTGCAGGGGCGTCGCCGACGAGCGACCAGATTGCCTGGTAGCTGGCGCGGCCGAGCGTGCGATTGAATTCGCGGTCGGCGCCGCCGAGCACTTCGAGGAACGGATTCTTGACGGTATCGAGTGCAAGCAGCGGCCATCCCATGCGATCGGCGATGCCGCGTGACACTGTGCTCTTGCCGCTGGCCGGGATGCCGTTGACGAGCACGGCGCGTCTGGCGCGGCCAGGCTGAACGGAAGGCGATGTCGACGCCGTCGCCGAAAGCGCCTGCAGCGCGGCGCCGATCACACCGGCATCGTCGCCGAGCTGCGCCGGCGCTACCGGGCATTGGTACCACGGCGCCAGCGCCGGCGCGTGGCCGAGCGCTCTGTGTGCCGCCAGGCCAAGCCCACCGCCAAGCAGGACGAGATCGGGGTCGAACATGGCGACGGTGGTATCGATTGCCGCGCGCATCGGCCTTGCCCAGGTCTCCAGTATGCCGCGCGCCTTGATGTCGCCGGCCGCGTCGCGGGCAAAGAGCTGGTCGACCGAAACGTTGGGGCCAAAGCCGGCGCGCGCGATATGGCGGCCAAGTGCCGTGCCGGAACTGGTGGTTTCGACACAGCCGCGACGCCCGCAGGCGCAGACCTCGCCGTTGACGTCGACGGTGATGTGGCCAAGTTGCCCCGCCGTTGCCCGGCCGCGCATGATCCGTCGGTTCTGGACGACGGCGCCGCCGATGCCTGTGCCGATGGTGAACATCGCAATGTTGTCGTGGCCTTGGCCGGCGCCAAGGACCATCTCGGCGGCCAGCGCCATATTGCAGTCATTGTCGAGGATAACAGGCTTGCCGGTCATGCTTTCCAGCCGCTGCGCGAGCGCGACCGAGGCAAGGTTGACGTAGCCTCCCGACAGGACCGCGCCGCGGCGCGCATCGACGCGGCCGGGAACACCGACGCCGATGGCCACCACATCAGGCGTATCGAGAAGGCGCACCATGTCGGCAACGCGGCCAAGCACCAGTTCCGGATCGGGCGCGCTCTTCTCGGAAAGGCGTTTGAGCATTTCACCGGTGCCCGAGATGCGGGCGGCACGCAAATTGGTGCCGCCGATATCGATCCCTATGGCCATCGACTTTTGTGGCATGACATCCTGCACGTGCCGGTGATCCAACAGGATATCAGGCGGCGGCCTTCTGCCGATAGTGCCCGATCACCGCCTGGATCTCGCGCAGTCGCGGCACCGCGATGGTCTCAAGCCTTTCGCGTTGAATGTCACGGTCGAGCGAGATGCAGTCCTTCCACAGTGAACGGCCGGCGATCACACCGGAGGCGCCGTTTTGCATGGCGATCTCGACCTGGCCGAGAAAGGTGGCGTGGTTGACGCCAGCCGAAAGCACGGCCCACGGCACTTCGCCGGCCATCTTTGTAATGTTGGCGCAGGCTTCCGGTGTTCCGGGGTAGGGAAGCTTCAGCACCTTCGCGCCGCATTCCAGCGAGATCCTTGTACCCTCCTCGATCAGCCAGGGTGTCTTGGCCGCATAGTCCTCGGGGCTTTCACCTTCGAGCTGATAGGTCAGGAATTCGACCACGAGCAGCAGGTCCTCCTTGCAAAAATCGGTGATGCATTGGCGCAGGATGGCGATGTTGTGTTCGTTGGCCTGCGGCTTGTCGGCTCGCAGATACACCATGATCTTGCCGCCCGTGCCGCCGAGTTCGCGCACGCGCCGAGCATCGATGTCGGGAACCAGCCGAGACAGGCGGTAGCCTTCCGGCGAGACATCGAAACCGGAGGCGTCGAGGCCGATGAGGAGTGCGGTATCCCGGTTCAGCACGCCTTCATCGACAACCCGCGGCACGGCGCAGAGCGGGTCGAGCAGCACGCAGGAGGCCGCACTTGCCAGGTAGCGCGTGATGTCGGCCTTGGTGTCGCCGAGCATGTCGTTGGTGATCCTGGCCTGGTCCGCGGGGTCCGACGCCAGCAAGGTGCGCATGCCGCCGCGCTGGTCGCAAGCGATGGCCACCATGGCTCCGTCCTTGCCGCATATCTGCTGGTAGCCGCGCCGTTCCGCGGTGGTCATCTTCGTCATGGTCTTCTGTCCGATGTTGGCGCTCTCTCGCCGAGGGCGCTGATCCCGTGGATACAATGGTCAGTTTGCCCGCCCGCCGGCAGGGAGATTTTTGCCGCCTGAGGCATTGCCGGCCGCTGGGATAAGCAGCCTTGCCGGCGCTTGGCCTGGTATGGCCCTCAAGTTGCGAGTTCGCCGGATTTGCGCGATAACTCCCATCGGCGTATACGTGTGTAACACGTTGCTGAAAGGAATTGCAAGCTGTCTGTTCCCTCCGTCCAGGACGCGACCGCATCGCGCACCATGCTGCACACGGTTGCCAAGCTGCACTATGTGGAGGAGATGTCGCAGGTCGACATAGCGCGGCAGCTCGGTGTCTCCACCGCAACGATTTCGCGCCTGCTGCAGCGGGCGCGGGCCGAGGGTATCGTGCGCATCGAGGTCATCGACCTGGCGACGCCGGAAGATATCACCAGGGAACTTGTCGACGGATTGAAATTGCGGGACGCCGCCGTTGTCGAGACGCCGGCGGCGGGCGCGCTGACGGCGCTTTCCGCCCCGCTTGGCGCTTTGCTCAGGCAGGCGCAGCTGGTGGCCGGCTCTGTGGTCGCCATCGGCTGGGGGCGCGCCGTGCGCGAGGTCATTCGAGCCGGCCTGCCGCGCATGCCAGGCGTGCTGACGGTGGCCGCAACCGGCGGCATGCAGCAGCACGCGGCGCATTTCCAGGTCAACGAATTCGTGCGGCTTGCCGCGGAGGAGTTCGGCGGCACGCCGCACTTCATCCACGCCCCCTATCTGCCGTCGCGCGAGCTGCGCGAGGTCTTCCTCGGAGACGCCACCATCCGCGATGCCGTCGCGCTGTGGGACAGGACTGATGTGGCGATCGTCGGCATTGGCCTGCCGCATGCCATCAACGCGCCCGAGGCGAGTGCCGCCACGCCGAGCGAGCAGGCGCTGGTCCACGCGGCCGGCGATGTCCTTCGGCATTATTTCGATGCCGATGGCGTGCTGATAGCCTGGGAAGGAGAGGGCCGGATGATCGCCATGTCGCCGGCGCAACTTCGGGCCGTGCCCTTGGTGATCGGTATCGCCGCGACGCCGGAAAAAGCGACGGCCATCATTGGCGCCGCTCGCGCCCGGCTGATCAACGCGCTGGTAACGGATACCAAGACGGCGCAGGCCATCCTCGCGGTTCTTGCAACGCGATAGCTGCCGGACTGATGCCTCGCTGTCGGCGCGGAGAGAAGCTGTTGCGAAATCGATTGTGTCGCCGGGGAGTCGGGACGATAGTTCGCCGGGGCTCCGAGGAGCAGTCAGATGGTGTCTGGAAAAGCCGGCGTTGTGGCCTCGGAAAAAACCGTGTTGCAATTTATTTCTGCAAAGTGTTACAAACTGCGAACCCGGCGTGCAGGCATGCCGGGCGCGGTGGTTCCCTGACCTCGCGGAGGCGAGGAAAGCGAGCACGGCGATCGTGCCGGTCGGCTGGACCGGCTGACATTTAGACTGGAGGGCGCTTGGGAGGAGCTGCCCGCGAAAGGCAACAGGCGTTCCCGGCCGTCGGCATCCTGCCTCCGCGCGGATGACGGCCATTCCAATGTCACCGAAAACGGCAGAACTGCCAACAATGAGGAGGATGTCATGAAGAAGATCGTTGCCGCGCTCGCGGTACTTGCCGTCAGCGCGACGGTGCTGATGGCGCCCGCGCAGGCGCAGGACAAGAAATACACCATTGCGCTCATTCCAGGCCTCACCACCGACGGCTTCTACATCACCATGCGCAAGGGTGCCCAGGCGGCGGCCGATGCGCTCGGCGTGAACCTAGTCTTCCAGGGCGCTCCAGACTTCAACCCGGTCACCCAGGTGCCGGTGCTCGACGCGGTCATCGCCAAGAAGCCGGATGCGATCCTGATCGCGCCGACCGACAAGGTTCAGCTGGTCGAGCCGCTGCGCAAGGCCAATGACGCCGGCATCCCGGTCATAACAGTCGATACTTTCATCGGCAGCGGCGTCTACCAGACGGGTGCCGGCGATGCCGATTTCCCGCTGGCCTACATTGCCTCGGACAATGTGCTGGGCGGCGAGATCGCCGCGCGCGCGCTGGCCACCGCCATCGGCGACAAGGGCAAGGTCTATGTGTCGAACGTCAAGCCCGGCATTTCGACCACCGACCAGCGCGAAGAAGGGTTCAAGAAGGAGATGGCCAAGCATACGGGCATCACCGTGCTGGAGACCCAATTCAATGATGACGACGCCAACAAGGCGGCCTCGCAGCTGCAGGCTGTCTTCGCGCGCAATCCCGATCTCGTCCGCGTGTTCGGCGCCAATCTGTTCTCGGCCCTGGGTGCCGCCAACGGCGTCAAGCAGGCGGGCCAGACGGGCACCGTCAAGGTCGTTGCCTTCGATGCACCGACCAGCATCGTCGACAACATCAATACCGGCCTCGTGGATGTGGCAATCGCCCAGCATCCCGCCGAGATCGGTTATTTCGGGGTCGTTTCGGCCTATGCCCATCTGACCGGCCAGTCGATCCCAGTCGCGATCGGCACCGGCTTCACGATCATGGACAAGTCCAACATCGCGGACCCGAAGATCTCGAAGTATCTCTACTCCGAGTAGGTCCAGACGAGCTTGGCTCCTCCCGGTCGCCGGGGGGAGCTCGTGCCGGGTCCCGCAAAAGGCGGGGCCTGTTTGAAGGCAGCCGCGCCGCGGAGTATTCATGACCTCGACATCACCAGCCCAGCCGGCCGAGAAGCATGTCGCCCCCCAGGCCGATCATGGCGATCCGGCCAGGACCCTGATCGGACGCATCGCCGAAGGGCGCGCCTGGTTGTTCCTCGCCGGCCTGATCATCTGTTTCGAGATATGGTCGAGGTTCGCCTTCGGCGCGACGTTCGTGCTCAACCCGTTCAACTTGCAGTCCATCGCGATCTTCGCGATAGCGCCGCTGCTGCTTGCGACCGGACAGACCTTCGTCATCATTTCGGGCGGTATAGACCTGTCGCTCGGCTTCATCATGGGGCTTGCCGCAGTCGTTGCCGCACATGCCACCAATCTGGCGGGCGCCGCCATTCCCTTGCCGCTGGCCATGCTGGCTGGCATCCTTGCGGCGGTGATAGTCGCCAGCTTGCCCGGCATTATCAATGGCCTCCTAATCTCGCGCCTCAGGGTGCCGCCGTTCATCGGAACGCTCGGCATGTTCGGCGTGGCGCGCGGTGTCGCCTTCCTGCTTGCCGGCGGCACGACTGTGCCGGTGCAGAATTCCTGGTTCGCGCTGCTCGGCAATGGCAAGTTCCACGGCGTGCCTTATCTGGTCATGATCGCTGCCGTCTTCGTCATCGCGATGCATTATCTGCTCGGCCAGACGCGGTTCGGCCAACACAATTATGCCATCGGCGCCAATGTGCAGGCGGCGCGGCGTGCCGGTATCGACATCAGGGGCCACATATTGCGGCTCTATGTGCTGTCGGCGATGTGCGCCGGCCTTGGCGGGGCGCTCTACGCGGCGCGCTTCACCGCCGGCGCGGCACAAGCCGGCGAGCCGTTGCTGCTCGACAGCGTCGCTGCGGTGGTGATCGGCGGCGCCAGCCTGTTCGGCGGCTCCGGCACGATCCTGGGCACGGTCGCCGGCGCGCTGGTGATCGCGGTGATCCAGTACGGGCTGGTCTTCGTCAATGTCGAGCCGTTCTGGCAGTTCATCGCCGTCGGCGTCGTCATCATCATTTCCGTGCTCATAGACCAGGCGCAGCGCCGGTTCAGTGGAGGCCGCCAGGATGAATAACACCAACCCGAACACCCCCTTGCTCGAAGTCCGCAACTTGTCCAAGCATTTCGGCGCCGTGCGTGCGCTGAATGATTTCTCCATGGCCGTGCGGGCGGGCGAAGTGGTGGCGCTTGCCGGCGACAATGGTGCAGGCAAGACAACGCTGATCAAGGCGATCTCGGGCGTGTTCCAGCCGACAGGCGGCGAAATCCTGCTCGGTGGCCAGCCGGTGGCATTCGCGACGCCGCAGGAGGCGCGCGAAAAAGGCATCGAGACGATCTACCAGGATCTGGCCTTGGCCGACAATCTATCGATCGGCGCCAACATCTTCCTTGGCCGCGAACCGATGCGCAAGGCGTTCGGCTTCCTGCCGGTGCTCGACCGCAAGGCGATGGCCGACGCGGCCAGGGAGACGATGAAGCGGCTGGATTTCCACGTCAGCCGGATGAACGCCCCGGTCAGCAATTTCTCAGGCGGCCAGCGCCAGGCCGTCGCCATCGGCCGCGCCGTCTACTGGGACGCGCAGATCCTCATCATGGACGAACCGACGGCGGCATTGGGCGTGCCGGAGCAGCGCAAGGTGATTTCGCTGATCCACCAGCTCAAGGCGCAAGGACGCGGCGTGATCTTCATCTCGCATAATCTGCAGGATATCTTTGCGGTCTCGGACCGCATCGTCGTGCTGCGGCGCGGCGTCCAGGCCGGCGAGCGCAAGATTTCCGAGACCAACCATGATGAGGTCGTCCGGCTGATGGTCGGGGGTTAGGGCGTGTTGATATTCAGGTGATGCGGTATCAGCCGCTTTGGGCTCAGCCAGAGCTGAACCACAACGCATTCTTTGGACGATAAATTGCTTAGCCGGCATCGCGATTGGTTAGCACGATGTGGCAGCAGCCGGATCCGTGGCCCGGCGTCCAGGTGATGTTGTCGAAGCGCACGCCGGTCGCCTCGAACAGCCCGCGGTCGAAGGCGCCGGCGATGCGGCAGAGGGTCGCGAGCTTGTCGTCGCCGACACCAGCCTCGACCCAGGCATCCTTCAGCGGGCAGCGCTTGACCTTGAAAGCGATGCGGTCATCACTGCGTTCGATATCGGTCGGGTACATCAGGCCGCTATCCGGGCTGACAGCCAGAAACGCCTCGCCGATTGCTGGCGCATCGTTGGGGCCGAAGGTGGCAAAAGCGGCCGCTGCAACCTCCCTACCACGCTGTTCGATGGTGCGGATCATGATCGCCTCGGCCTTTTCAGCGCCCAGCTCCTCGGTCAATTCGTCGAGAAAAAGGCGATAGAGATCGGCGCGGTTGCGGAAGGCGGAATCGAGCTCGCGCGACAGTTTCTCTGCTCTGGCTTCGGGATCGGTCATGATGCGTCCTGTGTGGTCGTGTGTAATCTCGGGGCGGCTGCCACCAGCGCCTGGCCGACGGCCGATTGCGGTGCACCGATGACGGTTCGGGCATCACCGTTCTCGGCGATCCGACCGGCATCGAAAAGGATGACACGGTGGGCGACCGCCCGGACGACGCCGAGATCATGCGAAATGAAGAGATAGGCGATCCGTTCCTCGCGCTGCAGGTCGAGCAGCAGATTGAGGATCTGGCCGCGCACTGAAACATCGAGCGCCGATACTGCTTCGTCAAGCACGATCAGCGACGGTTTGGTGGCGATGGCGCGGGCAATCGCCACGCGCTGCCGCTGACCGCCGGAGATTTCGTGGATGGCGCGGGGCGCGAGATCGGCCGCCAGGCCGACCCGTTCCAGCAAGGCAGCGATGCGGCGCGGGCGCTCGAATCGCGAGGCGACGCCGTGGATGCGCAAGGGGTCGTCGAGGACGCGCGCCACCGTGGCGCGCGGATTGAAGGCGGCGAGCGGATCCTGGAACACCATCTGCAGGCGGGCGCGGCGCGCACGCAAGGCCGCGCCGCGCAAGGCAAGGAAATTATCACCTTCGAATTCGATGCGTCCGCCATCCGGCTCGATCAGTCGCAGCACCAGCCGCGCGATTGTCGACTTGCCGCTGCCGGAAGGGCCTGCCAGCGCCAGCGTTTCGCCTGGCTCGACATGGAAGGAGACATCGTCCACCGCGGCGAGAGTCTTGCCGCCGCGACTATAGCGTTTGATGAGATTGGACACCGTCAGCAGGTTCATGGGTTCAGCCGCTTCGGTTCAGCAAGGGCTCGGCGTCGAGGCCGATATGGGCGTCGAGCAGCGCGCGTGTATAGGCTTGCGTCGGTGCGTTGACGATTTGCCCAGTGCCGCCGATTTCGATCAGTTCGGCATGACGAAATACGGCGATGCGTTCGGCAAGCTCGGCGGCGAGCGCAATGTCATGGCTGATAAACAGCAGCGCCATGCCGTCCTCGGCCACCAGCCGTCGGATCAGCGCGATGATCTCGGCCTGCACGATGGTGTCGAGCGCGCTGGTCGCCTCGTCGGCGATCAGCAGTTTCGGCCCGGCGGCAATCGCGGCGGCAATCGCCACACGCTGCTTTTGACCGCCGGAGAGCTGGTGCGGGAAGGCGTGAATGGTGGAGTCCGGGTCGGGCAGGTGGACGCGTTCGAGCAGTGTCTTTGCCCTGACATGAGATGCTGGCCAGCCGAGACCAAGATGGGTGCGCACCACTTCCGCGATTTGTTTGCCGACGGTCATCACCGGGTCGAGGCTGGCTGATGGGTCCTGGAAGACGAAGCCGATGTCGCGGCCGCCGAGGAGGGTATGGTTTGGCTTGGAGGCAGACTTTCGGCCCCTGCGCCCTACGAGGCCCCCCTCCGGCAGGACAGAGGGGGGTGCCTTGGCACCCAACGATGAAAGGGAGAACCACTCGATGCTCCCTTCTGCCCTGGCGGACTGCGGCAACAACCCCGCGATCGCCAGCGCCAGCGTGCTCTTGCCCGAACCGCTTTCGCCGATAATCGCCAGCCGTTCGCCTGCCTGGACATTGAGAGTAATGTTCTTCAGCGCCGCGACGTCGCTGCCATCGCGGCGGTAGGTCACCGTCAGATCGCGGATCGACACCAGCACCGTCACGACAGACCCCTGCGCACGGCCGTCGTCTCGACGATGCCTTCGCCGGCGAGATAGACGCCCAATACCGTCAGCACCAGCGCAATGCCCGGGACGATCGAGAGGAACGGCGCGGTGCGCAAGACAGCGCGCCCTTCCGCGATCATGCCGCCCCAGGTGACGCGGTTGGGATCCCCGAGGCCAAGGAAGGACAGAGCCGCTTCAGTGAGGATCGCGGCGGCGACGATGACCGACGACATCGCCAGCACCGGCGGCAAGGCATTGGGCAGCACTTCGCGAAAGGCGATCTCCAGCGGACGCATGCCGATGACGCGGGCACCGGCGACATAGTCGCGCTCACGGATCGACAGCACTTCCGCGCGCGCAATGCGCGCTGGCCCGGTCCAGGTGCCGAGCGCTATCGCCACGACGACGACGCCGAGCGAGGGGCCAACCACGCTGACGAAGGCCAGTGCCAGCAGGAAGCCAGGCACGGTCTGGAACGCGTCGGTGATGCGCATCAGCACCTCGTCGACGAGGCCGCCGGCAAAGCCGGCCAGCGTGCCGACGACCGCGCCGATGACGAGGGCCGCGGCGGCCGCGGCAAGGCCGACAGCAAGCGAGGTGCGGGCGCCGTGGAACAGTTCGGCCAGTACGTCGCGGCCGAGCCGGTCGGTGCCGAGCGGCAGCGACCAATCCTGGAATGGCGGCAGCAGCGCGGGGCCGGCAATCGCTTGCGGGTCCCCGGGAAACAACAGCGAGGCCGACAGCGCCATGGCAAACAGCACCGTCAAAAGGATAGTGCCGGCAACTGCCTCGGGCGTGCGCAGGAAGCGGCGCAGACGTCTCATGCGCCCGCCTCACTGGCGCCGACGCGCGGGTCGAGGAAGGCATAGGCGATGTCGACAAGAAGGTTGATGAGGATGACCAGCACTGCGCTTGTGAGGATGATGCCAAGCAGCAAGGGGGTGTCGCGCGCGGCCACCGCTTCCTGCGCCAGCCGGCCGAGGCCGGGCACGGCAAAGACGCTCTCGATGACGACGCTGCCACCCAGCATCTGCGCCGATTGCAGACCGAGCATGGTGACCAGCGGCAGCAGTGCGTTGCGGGCGACATGGGCGAGCACGATGCGGCGGCGCGACAGCCCCCTGGCGCGGGAGGCCAGCACAAAATCCTGGCGCCAGACCTCGGCCATGCCGGCGCGCATCATGCGCAGATAGAGCGCCAGATAGATGAAGCCGAGTGCTGAAACCGGCAGCACCAGATGGATAGCTATGTCGGCGGCGCGGTCGAGACCGGTCTTGTCCGAGGCCAGCGTCTCGACGCCGCCGATCGGCAGCCAGCGCAGGTCGACGGCGAAGATTACGATCAGCACCAGGCCGAGCCAGAAGCCGGGCACCGCGTAGAGCGCCAGCGAGGCGACGGAGAGAAAACGGTCGCGCAAACTGCCGGGCCTTGCGCCGGCATAGATGCCGAGCGTCGAGCCGAGGCCGAAGGAGAGCGCGGTGGCGCTGACCATCAGGATGAGCGTGGTCGGCAAGCGCTCGAGGATGACGTCGCGGATCGGCCTGGAGAAGGTGACGGACTGGCCGAGGTCGAGATGCAGCAATGCCCAGAGATAATTGGCGAGCCGCGTCAACTCCGACTGGTCAAGGCCCCAGCGGTGGCGCAAGAGCTCGATCATACCGGCATCGCCGCCGGTCGAGACGATGTAGGCGTCGACTGCATCACCCGGGGCGGCTTCGAGCAAAAGGAAAGTGCCGATGACGACGATCAGCAGTACGAAAATGCTGCCGACGAGGCGACGGCGGAGGAGGACCAGGGTCATCGGCGCCCCGGAATTTTGACGCGCGGCTGGCTATAACAAATGCCGAGCCCCGGCGCCCCCCTCTGTCCTGCCGGACATCTCCCCCGCAAGGGGGGAGATTGGCTGTTGCCAGCGACCTGCCCAATCTCCGATGTTGCAGAATTGGCGAGACGGACAAGTTGCTGATCTCCCCCCCTGCGGGGGAGATGTCCGGCAGGACAGAGGGGGGTGTGAAGGAACTCGGCTTTTGCCCAAGGTCCCATTCTCGCGCGAATTCTCATCCGGGTGAGTGTGTCACGATTCCAAATATGTGTCCGCCCAGTTCGAAACCGCCCAGCGCGGGTTGTTGGCGATGTTGCCGACCTTGTCACTGGCGACGCTGATAAAACTCCATTCGGCGACGTTGATCAGCGGCAGGTCGGCCGCGACCTGCTTCTGGAACTCCTTGTAGAGGTCGGTGCGCGCCGTGGTGTCGAGCGTTTCGGAGGCCTTGGTGATCAGCGCGTCGAGCGCGTCGTTCTTGTAGCCGCCTTGGTTGGAGAACGGCACGCCATCGGGAATGCCGCTCTGCACCAGGATGGTGGTCGAGATCGCCGGGTCGCCGCGGAAGACCGGCGGGCCGACCGCGAGGTCGAAGGCGTGGTCTGTGTAGACCGCCTTGATGTGCGCCGCCGAGTCGTTGTTGACCAGCTGCGCGTCGATGCCTATTGCCGCGAGCGCCTGGCGCAGATAGTCGCCGAACTGTTTTGTCTCGTTGAAATAGGGGGCCGGCAAGAGCTTGAGCGAGAAACGGTTGCCGTCGGCGCCTTTCCTGTAACCGGCTTCATCGAGCAGCGCGTTGGCCTTGGCGACGTCGAAGGCATAAGTCGGCACGTCGGCGGTGTAGAATTGCGGATCGTTCTTCGGCACCGGGCCGGTGGCGGTGGCGGCATAGCCGAGGAACATCGTCTTGACGACGAAATCCTTGTCGATGGCATGCGCGATGGCCTGGCGCACCTTGATGTCGGCCAGTTCCTTGCGGCGATGGTTGATCTCGACCACGAGCTGGTAGGTCAGGCCCTCATAACCCTTGGTGATGACCTTCAGGCCGGGAACCTTGGAGATGCGGTCGAGGTCGGCCAGTGGCACGGCGGAGAAAGCCGCGAGCTGGATTTCCTCGGCCTCGAGCGCGGCAGCGGCCGAGGTACGGTCGGGCAGGACCTGATAAATGATTTCGTCGAGATAGGGCTCGTCCTTACTCCAGTAATCGGTGTTCTTCGTCAGCCGGTAATACTGGCCGGCCTTGTACTCGCCGAACTTGAACGGCCCGGTGCCGATGGGTGCGTTGTTGGCCGGGTTGTCCTCGATCTTGCCGACTTCGTAGACGTGCTTCGGCACGACGCTCGACAGTGCCGGCAAGGCGTTTCGGATCAGCTGGAACGGCGTCGGCTTGGCGAATTTGAACACTGCGGTCAGATCGTCTGGTGTGTCGACCGCGCTGAGGTCCTTGAACACCGTGCGGCCGAGATTCTGCAGCGGCTTCCAGATCCGCAGCGCCGAGAAGGCGACGTCGGCCGAGGTGAACGGCTTGCCGTCATGCCATTTGACTCCTTCGCGCAGCTTGAACGTCGCCGACAACCCGTCGGCGGCGCCTTCCCAGCTCACCGCCAGCCGAGGTGCAAGCCCATCCTTACCCTCGAAGGAGGCTTCGGCCAGCGTCTCGACGATCTTGCTGGAGATGAAGAAGACGCCGTTGGAGGCGACGATCGCCGGATTGAGATTGCGTGGCTCGGAATCGGCGGCAAGCACGAGCCGACCGCCCTTCTTCGGCGTCTGTGCCCAGCTTGATGTCGGCATGGCCGTGGAGGCCAGCAGTATTGCCGAGCCGGTAAGCATGGTGCGCCTGGAAATGGTGAAACCTGACATGATCGAACTCCGTCCTCTCCGCGACCGGGCGCGACAACACCCCCTCGAACGCCGGCGCGTGCATCGGCATTCTTGCGGCGGATTATGAGCCTTGCCGAGGGTTTCGCCAGAGATGGAATTGGCGCATCGTTGCTTGGCTTTGAAATTTTCGTCCGCTGGACCAGTTAGCACAAGTCCATTCAATTCGGCTGGCTGGTAGGACCAGATCTGCGGATATATGGACAAATGACGCTTGGTGACCGTCGGGGCGTTGCGTCGTAAACATTCTGGCTAGACCACAGTGAGAAAAATGGTGCAGATTTGATCGCGAGCCGGCGGATCGAGTGCGAAACAGCACCGATCCCGGGCAATTCAGGGAGAGAGTGATGAACATTGCGCCGGGCAAGAGTGCCGTCAGCAATATCCCGTTCGACCAGGCGAGGGTCGACCGGCTTATGGAGGAGGCGGGCATCGACGTGCTGCTTGCGACCTCCAAGCACAACACGCAATATCTGTTGGGCGGCTACAAGTTCATCTTCTTCGCCGCCATGGATGCGATCGGCCACAGCCGCTACCTGCCAATCGTCGTCTACGAGAAGGGCGGGCCGGACCATGCGGCCTATATCGGCAACCGCATGGAGGGCGGCGAGCACCAGAACCATCCGTTCTGGACGCCGACGCTGCATGCCGCCTGCTGGGGCACGCTCGATGCCGCCAATCTTGCCGTCGAGCATGTCAGGAAGATCGGCAAGGACGGTGCCCGCATCGGCATCGAACCCGGCTTCCTGCCGTCGGACGCCTATGCGCTGGTCCGCAAGGCATTGCCCGACGCGAAATTGATCGACGCGACCGACATGCTGGAACGCATGCGCGCCATCAAGACGGACGCGGAGCTCGAAAAGCTGCGCACCGCCTCCGAACTGATCACGGATTCCATGCTGGCGACCATCGCCTGGGCGCGTGAGGGCACGACCAAGAGCGAGATGATCGAGCAGCTACGGCGCGAGGAGACCAATCGCGGCGCGCATTTCGAATATTGCCTGCTTACGCTGGGCTCCAGCCACAACCGCGCTTCGTCAAGCCAGGCGTGGAGGAACGGCGAGGTGCTGTCGATCGATTCCGGCGGCAATTATCACGGCTATATCGGCGACCTCTGCAGGATGGGCATTCTGGGCGAACCGGACGCAGAGCTGGAAGATCTGTTGGCCGAGGTGGAGACCATGCAGCAGGCGGCCTTCTCGAAGGTGAAGGCGGGCACGCTTGGCGGCGACATGATTGCTCACGCCGAGGGTGTGCTGAAGACATCCAAGGTCGCGCCCTACACGGATTTCTTCGCCCACGGCATGGGCCTGATCACGCATGAGGCGCCGTTCCTGATGACCAACCATCCGGTGACTTATGAAGGCACTTATGCCGCCAAGCCGCTGGAGAAAAACATGGTGCTGTCGGTGGAGACCACCATGCTTCACCCGACGCGCGGCTTCATCAAGCTGGAGGATACGGTGGCGGTGACGGATGCTGGTCATGTGATGTTCGGTGATCGGGGCAGGGGCTGGAACAAGGGTGGTACGGCCTGATTGGATTGAGGTGCGCTGCCCCTCATCCGGCTGCCGCCACCTTCTCCCGTATAGGGACGGGCAGAAGGGAGCTGTCGCAACCTCCGCGCTCGTCCTGCACCGTTGAAAATTGACGAAAGCATCGGTGTAGCGTCTTTCTCACCGTCACTTCACGGGGAGAAATGTCCGGCAGGACAATGAGGGGCGGCGCCGCCCCGAGCAGATCATCACTGTCCCGCCGGGATCAGCCTGAAATCCGGCAATTCACGCAACCCAAGCTCCGGTCCCGCCGGCGAATAAACCACGAAGAGCTGCATAGGCCCGTCACCAGTGTTGAGCGTCGAGTGGAATCGGCTTTCCGGCACATAGATGGTGCAGCCGGGGCCGACATTCTCGACCACCGGATTGCCCTTCTCGTCCTCGACCATCTGTTCGCCATGGCCCGAGATGACGAAGATGATTTCCTCGGCGCCGGGATGGTTATGGCGGGTATGGCCCTTGCCCGAGGGCAGGTCGACGACG
The DNA here is from genome assembly GCF_000513935.1 of Mesorhizobium sp. WSM3626. Taxonomy (GTDB): domain Bacteria; phylum Pseudomonadota; class Alphaproteobacteria; order Rhizobiales; family Rhizobiaceae; genus Mesorhizobium; species Mesorhizobium salmacidum. The sequence continues at coordinate 31,595 of NZ_AZUY01000025.1, forward strand.
CCGCCGGAAAAGCGGGTCGCGCCATTCACTTCGGGCGCAACGGTCAGGGACAATTTCCCCCAGTCGAAACCGAAGGCGCTGACGTCCTTCGGGTAGACAAACACCTTGCTCTTGTCGGCCATCTCTCATCATCCCTTCTTTTTCTTGGCGGTCTTCTCGCCGCCGAGCGCCTTGAAATCCGCTGTCTGCCTGGCGATCGCGGCTTCCGCGGGCAGCCGTTCCATCGAGCTCGCGCCATAAAAGCCGTGCAGGCCTTTGGCATGGGAGAGGATGTAGCGCGCATCGTCGGGCATTGAGATTGGGCCGCCATGGCAAAGCAGGATGACATCCTTGCGTACCGAGCGCGCGGCCTCGGCAATGGCGTCGATGGCAACGACGCAGTCGTCGAGCGACTTGGCCGAGGTGGCGCCGATCGAGCCGCCAGTCGTCACACCCATATGGGCAACGACGATGTCGGCTCCGGCCTTGGCCATGGCGCGAGCTTCTTCGGGGGTGAAGACATAGGGCGTGGTCAAGAGATCGAGCTTGTGCGCCTCGGCGATCATGTCGACCTCGAGGCCGAAGCCCATGCCGGTCTCCTCGAAGCTCTGCCGCATGGTGCCGTCGAAGAGACCGATGGTCGGGAAATTCTGCACGCCGGAAAAGCCCATCGTCTTCAGTTCCGCCAGCAGCAGCGGCATGATGACGAAGGGATCGGTGCCGTTGACGCCGGCCAGCACGGGCGTGCGCCTGACCACCGGCAAGACCTCATAGGCCATCTCCTTGACGATCTCGTTGGCATTGCCATAGGCGAGCAGGCCCGCGGCCGAACCGCGTCCGGCCATGCGGTAGCGGCCGGAATTGTAGATGATGATGAGGTCGATGCCGCCGGCTTCCTCTGCCTTGGCCGACAGGCCGGTGCCGGCACCGCCGCCGACGATCGGCACGCCCTTGTCGATCATTCCCCGGAATTTCTTCAATATGTCCTTGCGCGGTATGGCTGGCATGTCTGGGTCTCACTGTCTGGCGATATCGAGAAAGGCAGCGACCGCGGCCCTGGCGAATTCGGGATCGTTGATGTGCAGCGGCAGGCGGGTGACGCGGCGCGTCGCACCTGGCCTGATGGTGCGCTCGATGGCGTCGAACAGGACGGCATCGGCTTCCGGATCGAAGAAGGCGCCGCCTTCGATATCGAGTGCGGAGACGCCTTTTTCCGGGATCAGGAAATGCACTGGACCTTCGCAATGGGCGAGCCTGGTGCCGATCCATTCGCCGATCGCGCGGCATTCCTGTGCGGTCGTGCGCATCAGGGTGACGTTCGGGTTGTGCTCATAGAACAACCGGCCGCGATAGCGCTCCGGAATGGTCGAAGGCGCCCAGAAGTTGACCATGTCGAGCGCGCCCACCGAACCGACATAGGGCAGGCCGGTGCGGGCGATGGCACCGAAACGATCCTGCGTCGCCGGCAGCACGCCATTGAACAGCAGGTCGCAGACCTCCGTCGTGGTGATGTCGATGACACCCGACAGCAGGCTGCTGTCGGCCAATTTCTCCATGCTGCGGCCGCCGGTGCCGGTGGCATGGAAGACGATGCAGTCGTAGATGTCGCGCAATTGATCGGCGATTGCGGTCACGCAAGGCGTGGTGACGCCGAACATGGTGAGGCCGATCGATGCTTTGCCGTCCGCTGCCGGCGCCGGATTGCCTGCCATGCCCGCTATCGCCTGGGCGGCGTTGTGTAGGACGACACGAGACAGCCGGTTGAGGCCAGCCATGTCGGTCACCGACGGCATCATGATGATGTCGGATATGTCCACATAGGGAGCGGTGTCGCCCGAAGCGAGCGTCGAGACCATGATCTTGGGCAGGCCGAGCGGCAGCGCGCGCATGCCCGCGGTGACGATCGAGGTGCCGCCACCACCGCCAATGCCGATCACACCTGATATGTCGGTGCACGACTGGACAAAGCGCGTGAATGCCCCAGCCATCGCCGCAACCGATCTGCCGCGGTCGTCGATGCCGAGCACCGCACCGCGGCCATCGGGATGACAGGCGGCGACCTCCTCAGCCGAGACGTCGACCGGCACGGTCGCGCCTCGCGTGCCGATATCGACACGGCAAACGACGACGCCCGTGGCTGCGATCGCATCTGCGAGGAAGCCGAGTTCCTCGCCCTTGGTATCGGCCGTGCCCACCACATAGACGCGCTTCATCTGCGCCCCCCTGTGCTGGATGGCCCAAAGGTGGTGATGCTCAGCAGATGAAAGCTTTGTGCGCCATAAAGCGTCAACATAGCCACTCCGGGATAAGGGGCTGCCATTGCAATTTTTTGAGACGCGCGTATCGTATTGGTATGTATGTCTCACGTCAACAACCCGCAACGAACGAAGACACCGGTGAGAGAGCCGAACGCGGACCCCGCGCGCGTACGAAACGGCTGATGCTGGAGACGGCGACAAGGCTGATGCAGGCGGGGGCGACGCCCTCGGTCAGCGAGGTGGCGGAGGCGGCCGAGGTTTCCCGCGCCACCGCCTATCGCTATTTCCCGAGCCAGGCAGCCTTGGTGCAGGCGGTCGTCGACGAGGGGCTCGGGCCGATCCTCACCTGGAAATCCACCGCCGCCGATGCCGAGCGCCGGGTCGCAGACCTGTTCGATACGGCCATGCCGCGCATCGAGGCCTTCGAGGCGACGTTCAAGGCAGCGTTGAAGCTGTCGCTCGATCAATGGGCGCGACGCCAGGCGGGTACGCTGGGCGGCGAGCCTGCCTTCACGCGCGGCCATCGCGTCGAATTGCTGAAAGAGGCGCTCGCGCCGCTCAAGGGCCGCTTGCCGCCGCGCGATTTCAAGCGGCTGGCGCAGGCGCTGTCGCTCATCTTCGGCGTGGAGGTGCTGATCGTGCTCAAGGATATATGGGGGCTGGACAGCCGCCGGACGATGTCGGTCGCGCAATGGGCGGCGAGTGCGTTGGTGCGCGCGGCGATCGCGGAGTCGGCCACCGATACGGCCGGGATGACGCTGGCGACGACATAGGAATAGCGCTAATCTGGTTCTACCAGATTGGCGCGTGGACCACTGATAATACCCGCAATGCAAAAGTCCGCACAAGGCCAAAGCATATCAATGAGTAGGAAAATACAGAGAAAACAGTTGGATAAGTCTGAAATTCGACGGCTTTGGCAGGCATCGTTGCGCAAGAAAGGGCTTGACGCGCATTCATAATTGGTAATACCAGATTTGGAAAGAAAAGCGGATCGAAAGTGAGGGCTGCGACCCATTTCCGGACAGAGCGAGGAGGCTCCGAATTTCGGAAAGCGCGACCACCGGAGGAACTACCAGGGCCAGCTCCGTCGCCGGCTCGCAAGACAAGGTAGAATGCGCACAAGGGAGGAAATCATTATGCGCAAGTTAGTGACCAGCGTGCTTGCTGGTATCGGCTTAACGCTTGCCTGCGGAACATCCGTCTACGCGCAGGAAAAGTCGCTCACCATCTTCTGGGCGGAGTGGGATCCGGCCAATTACCTGCAGGAACTCGGCAACGAGTACGAGAAGGAAACCGGCGTCAAGATCACGGTGGAGACCACGCCCTGGTCCGACTTCCAGACCAAGGCCTTCACCGAGTTCAACGCCCATGGCGACGCCTATGACCTGGTCGTTGGCGACTCGCAGTGGCTCGGCGCCGGCTCCACCGGCGGCCACTATGTCGACCTGACCGACTTCTTCAAGAAGCATGATCTTGGCAACGTCATGGCACCGGCGACGGTGAAATACTATGCCGAGTATCCCGGCAACAGCGGCAAATACTGGGCGATCCCGCTCGAGGGCGATGCCGTCGGCTGGTCCTATCGCAAGGACTGGTTCGAGGATCCGAAGGAGAAGGAAGCCTTCAAGGCCAAGTACGGCTACGACCTCGACGTGCCGAAGGACTTCAAGGCGCTGCGCGACATCGCCGAGTTCTTCCACCGGCCGGATCAGAAGAGATACGGAATCGCCATCTACACCGACAATTCCTACGACGCGATGGCGATGGGCTTCGAGAACGCGCTGTTCTCCTATGGCGGTGAGTTGGGCGACTACACGACCTACAAGGTCGATGGTCACATCAACTCCGACAAGGCGGTGGCCGCGCTCGATGCCTATAAGGAACTCTACAAGTTCACGCCTCCGGGCTGGGCCAAATCGTTCTTCGTCGAGGACAACCAGGCAATCACGGAAAACCTGGCCGCGATGAGCATGAACTTCTTCGCGTTCTTCCCCTCGCTGATCAACGAAGCGTCGAACCCGAATGCCAAGAACACCGGCTTCTTCGCCAACCCTCCCGGTCCCAATGGCGACCAGTTCGCCGCGCTCGGCGGGCAAGGCATCTCCGTCATCTCGTACTCGCAGAAGCAGGAAGAGGCGATGAAGTTCCTCGAATGGTTCATCAAGGACGAGACCCAGAAGAAGTGGGCGGCCCTTGGCGGCTATACCTGCAGCCAGGCAGTGCTCAAGTCGCCTGAGTTCCAGAACGCCACGCCCTACAACAAGGCCTTCTACGAGACCATGTTCAAGGTGAAGGACTTCTGGGCGGTGCCGGAATATGCCGAACTGCTGCAGCAGCTGAACCAGCGCGTCTATCCCTACATAATCGGCGGCAGTGGCACCGCCAAGGAAACGCTGGACGCTTTGGCTGGAGACTGGAACGCGACCTTCAAGAAATACGGCCGCGGCCAATAATCATTCATGTCCCGCGGAGGGGGCGGTGTCGCCTCCTCCGTTTCTTTTTCTTGAACCGGGAGCAGGGTCTTGGCGACCACGATGATCACCACCCTCGACAGATCCTCGCGTGCCGCGGCGCGCGGCCTGAGCGATATTTCCATCCGCAATCTCTTCATCATCCCGACGGTTCTGTTCCTGATCGTCTTCAACATTTTTCCGCTGATCTACTCGCTCGGCTATTCCTTCACCGACTTCCGCGCGTCGACCAACGCGCCGGCGAATTTCGTCGGGCTGCAGAGCTATCGCGACCTGCTCAACGACCCCTATGTCTGGTCGAACTTCGCCATCACGGCGAAATACGTGATTGTCTCGGTCGTCGGACAGCTGCTCGTCGGCTTCGGCGTGGCGATGCTGCTCAACCGGGATATTCCGCTCAAGGGTCTTATCACCACGCTGCTGCTGCTGCCGATGATGCTGTCGATGGCGGTCGTCGGGCTGTTCTGGAAATTGCTTTACGACCCGTCATGGGGGGTCATCAACTATGCGCTCGGGCTCGGCAATTTCGAGTGGCTGGCCGACCCCAAGATGGCGCTTTACGCCGTCGCGCTGACCGACATCTGGATGTGGTCACCCTTCGTCATGCTGCTGTCGCTGGCCGGCCTGTCCGCAGTGCCGAAGCATCTCTACGAAGCCGCCGCGATCGACCGCGCCGGGCCGTTCTACACCTTCTTCCGTATCACGCTGCCGCTGGTCGCGCCGATCCTGATGATTGCGGTCATTTTCCGCACCATGGAAGCGTTCAAGACCTTCGACCTTGCCTACATCCTGACTAGCCAGCCGACGGCCGAGCTGATCTCGATCCGGCTCTACAAAATGGCGTTCCAGGAATGGCAGACCGGGCGCTCCTGCGCGATGGCCTACATCGTGCTGATCATGGTGCTGGCGATCACCAACATCTATGTCAAATACCTCAACAAGGTGAAGGAGCGCTGAGATGGCCGCCGTCCGCACTTCTTCCGAGATCACCTTCAACCGCGTCGCCATCGTCGCCGTGCTGCTGGTGACGATAATATTCCTGGCGCCGATCTACTGGATCGCATCAACGGCGTTCAAGCCGCGCAATCTTGCCACGACCATTCCGCCGACCGTCGTCTTTCAGCCGGAGATATCGCCCTTTGTGAAGCTGTTCACCAAGCGATCTCAATTGCGCAGTCCGCCGTCGCCGGAAGAGTACGCGGCGGCCCCATGGTGGGAGCGCGTCGTCTTCGACGGTGGCGAAAAGATCGTGCGCGACGGCAAGGGCCAGGTCCAGTGGTCAGGCTATCCGAGCCGCTTTCTGAACTCGCTGATCATCGCCATCACTTCGACGGTGCTGGCGGTCGGCATGGGCACGTTCACCGCTTATGGGTTCTCGCGTTTCAAGGTGAAGGGAGAGGCGGACCTGCTCTTCTTCATCCTGTCGACACGCATGCTGCCGCCCGTGGTGGTTGCGATCCCGATGTTCCTGATGTACCGCGCGGTCGGCCTCAACGATACCCACATCGGATTGATCATCCTCTACACCGCCTTCAACCTGTCCTTCTCGGTGTGGCTGATGAAGGGTTTCATGGATGAAATCCCGAAGGAATATGAGGAGGCGGCACTGGTCGACGGTTACACCCGCATGGAAGCCTTCTTCAAGATCGTGCTGCCGGAGGCCGCCACCGGCATCGCCGCCACCGCCGTCTTCTGCTTCATCACGGCGTGGAACGAATATGCCTTCGCGCTGATCATGACCAACCGCCGCGCCCAGACCGCGCCGCCGTTCATTCCCAGCCAGGTCGGCTCCGGCCTGCCGGACTGGACGGTGATCGCCGCCGGAACCTTCCTGTTCCTGCTGCCGGTCGCCATCTTCACCTTCCTGCTCCGCAATCATCTCTTGCGCGGCATGTCCTTCGGAGCAATCCGCAAATGAGCTTTCGCGCCATCAATCAGAAATATCTGGAACCGGGTTCGCAAATACTCATGGTGCTCGGCATCGTGGCCCTCTGCCAGCCCTGGAACATGCTGCTGCACGCCTATGGCCTGACCATCATCCTGGTCGGGCTGATCGGCTTCAACATCACCTCGAAGATCGCGCCCGAGGAACAGGCCGGCACCGGCCATGGCGCGGACGCGCGAAATCCGGGAGCACAGCATTGACCCAGATCGAGCTTCGCGGCGTCCAGAAATTCTTCGGTGCCGTCCAGGTCATCAAGGACCTCAACCTCAAGATCGCGGACAATGAGTTCATCGTGCTGCTTGGCCAGTCCGGCTGCGGCAAGACGACGACGTTGCGCGCCATCGCCGGGCTGGAAACCATCGATGAGGGCGATATCCTCATCGACGGCAAGCCGGTCCAACATCTGAAGGCGGCCGACCGCGATATCGCCATGGTGTTCCAGTCGTTTTCGCTCTACCCGCATATGAGCGTCTACGAGAACATCGCCTTTCCACTCCGCGCCACGCGCAAGAGCAAAAGCGAGATCGATCAGGAAGTACGTTCGGTCGCCAAAACGCTGCAAATCTTGGACCTGCTGGCCAAGAAACCGTCGGCGCTCTCAGGCGGCGACATGCAGCGCGTCGCCATCGGCCGGGCGCTGGTGCGGCGGCCGAAGGCGATGCTGATGGATGAGCCGATCGGTGCGCTCGACGCCAAGCTGCGCGAGGAGATGCGGGCCGAGATCAAGCGGCTGCACATCAAGCAGGGCTCGACCACCATCTATGTCACGCACGATCAGATCGAGGCGATGAGCCTGGCGGACCGCATCGTCATCATGCATGAGGGGGTGCTGCAGCAGGTGGGAACGCCCGACGAGGTCTATTCGCGTCCGGCCAACCTGTTCGTGGCCCAGTTCGTCGGCAGCCCGGTGATGAACGTCGCCGACGCGGCGGTCGCCGAGACGGCGTCTTCCGTTTCGGTCTCGGTCGGTGGAGCGGCTTCCGGCTTCGAGTTTCCCCGCACATTGCTGTCGAAGCTCAATGGCCATGCCGGTGGCAGCCTGGCGCTCGGAATTCGGCCCGAAGGGGTGCTCATTCGCCGTGACGCGGCCGATGGCTTCATGGCCGTCGAGACGCAGATCGTCGAACCGCTCGGCTCCTTTGACATCGTCGACCTCAAGGTCGGCTCCAAGATGCTGCGTGCCCGCACCAAGAGCGGCTACATTTCAGGCCCCGGCGAAAAGGTCTTTGCCAGGATCGATCCGACGCAGGCGCATTTCTTCGACAAGGCAAGCGGCAAGTCGCTTGAGGTGAGGCTCTGATGGCCCATATCCAGCTCAAGAACATTTCCAAGAGTTTCGGCAACCACACGGCCTTGACCGGACTGGACCTCGACATCGCCGATGGCGAATTCTTTGTCCTGCTCGGCGAAACGGGTGCCGGCAAGACGACGACGCTGCGGCTGATCGCCGGGCTGGAGAAACCGAGCGAGGGGCAGGTCTTCATCGACGGGGTCGACGTTGCCGACTGGGGCGCGGCCGAGCGCGACGTGGCGCTGGTGCTGCAGCAATACTCGCTTTATCCGCGTTACACGGTGCGCGAGAATCTCGAATTTCCGCTGAAGCCGAAGATCCGCCGTCTGCCGGACGCCGAGATCAAGGACCGCGTCGACCGCGCCGCCCGCACGCTGCGGATCGAGCACCTGCTCGACCGCAAGACCGACCGGCTATCCGGCGGCGAGATGCAGCGCGTCTCCATCGGCCGCGCCATCGTGCGCAAGCCGCGCGTGTTCCTGATGGACGAGCCGCTGTCGGCGCTCGACGCCAAATTGCGCGAGGCGCTGCGCACCGAGTTGAAGAACCTGCAGATACAGCTCGGCGCCACCTTCCTGTTCGTGACCCACGACCAGATCGAGGCGATGTCGATGGGCGACAAAGTCGGCGTGCTCAACCACGGCCGCATCATCCAGACCGGCACGCCGCACGAGATCTACAACAATCCGCGCGACACCTATGTGGCGAGCTTCGTCGGCTCGCCGCCGATGAACCTGATCGACGGCAGGCTGGTGAACGGCCGCGCGGTGATGGCGCCGTTGAATTTCGAACTGCCCTTTGCGGGGGCGGCCAAAATCTTTGCGGGGGCTGGGGCGAGTGGGGCGACCGACGGTCGCCCGCTCGTCTTCGGCATCCGTCCGGAGGATGTCTATCTGGAAAGCGGCGCACCGGTCGAGGCGCGTGTCCACGACGTCGAGAACCATGGCGTGGAAAAGATCCTGACGCTGCGGGTCGGCGATACGACACTGCGCGCCACGGTGCCGGCCAGGACCGATGTCGCTATCGAGCAACCGGTGCGCTTTGCCTGGAACCCGGACAAGGTGGTGCTGTTCGACAAGGGCAGTGGGGTCAGCCTGCGGCACGCGTCATAGGGCGCGGCTATTTTGGCAGGTAGGTCTCGTATGGCGTGTCGTTGATCAACAGGATCACGCATTCCGTCTCCGAGAGGCAGGCGTCGTCATGCATCTCATTGGCCTTTTGTGTCCAGTAGGAACCAGGCGGCAGTTCGACCTTGGTCGCCTCACCGCCTTCCATCTGCCAGTGAGCCCACAGACCCTGGATGACCACGGCGCGATAGTCGGCGGTGTGCGCGTGAACAGGAGCACGCCAGTTGCCCGGGACTTTCAGCAAAGTTCCGGCAGGGCCCTTTGCCCTTTCGCCCCACAGCGGTCCCAGGCGCTGCGGCTGGTTCGGTGCCTCGGAGACGTAAGGGATCTTGCCTGCCGGCAGATAGCTGTCCTCGAGGGCAAAGGCGCGTCCGGGAATGACCGACAGGACACCAAGCGCGAGCAGTGCGAAATGATTGGCCATGGGATTTCCTCCCCGGACCAGATTATCCGCCGGAAGCCGGCCGGCAATGACGCTGCGTCCAAAAGACCTGGCAATTCCTCCAGCCGGGAAGGATTGGAGCGATTTCGTTGCCTGAGGTCAGGACGGGTCGTCGCCGGCACCAATGTGGCGCAGATGGCTCGGCGCCACGCCCATCACCCGCTTGAAGGCGCGGCTGAAGGATGCTTCCGAATCATAAGCCAGTTTCGCCGCCGCCACCGATACCCTCATGCCATCCCGGGCCAACCATTGCCTGGCCTGGTGCATGCGCACGCGCAGCACATATTTGGCCGGCGTCTCTCCGACCACTGTGGCGAAGCGCTGGGCAAAGGCGGAGCGCGAGGCTCCCATCATCCGCGCCAGCGCCTCGACGCTCCAATCGCGGTCCGGCTGCAGGTGGATGGCTGCCAGCACTTTGCCGACGTCGGGATTGCGGACGGCGGCGATCCAGCCGGTGGCATCGCCACAGCCGTTCTCCACCCAGGAGCGGATGATCGTGGCGGCGAGCACATCGGCAAGGCGGGCAAGGATTCCGCCGGAGCCGACCCGGTCCATCGTCACCTCGCCGGCCATCGCGTCGAGCAGATGCTGGATACCGGGCGCGTTCGCCATCAACTTATGCGCCTGCATCAGGTTTGGCATCATGTCGAGCAGCGGGTGCGAGCCGTCGAGATTGAAATGCATGCTGCCGCAAAACAGCAAGGTCTTGGGCCCACCGCACTCGTTGGAGACGTCGTATATGTTCTCGCACACCGGTTCGATCGTGTAGCGGCCGATCGGCACCGGGGGCACGCCGGGCGCGCTGGCCAGGACATGCGCGTCGCCGCGCGGGATCAGAAGCGCGTCGCCTACGGAGAGTTCGATCCACTCCCTGGCCGGCGAGAACAGCCAGCAACCCTGCTGGCCGATGAAATGAAACCGCGCTGCCTTCTGTGCAGGGAAGGAAACGGCCCAGGGCTCGCCCAACACGCAGCGGCCATAGTCGACGCCGTCGAGCCGTAGTCCGCGCAGCATGTCGGTCAGCGGATCACCAGAAGTCGGCAGCGTCATTTTGGACGAATTGTAATTCATTCTGGTGTTTATAGCATGGAAACTCCAACCCGTCACTCCCATGTTGTGCTGCAGCCAAATGCTGCGCTGCAAACAAACCGAAGACCCGGCCGCATAGCCAAGCCATGGCGGCAAGGCGTGTAACGGTAGCCCGAGCCGGTTCTCTTCCATGTGGCGCTGCAAACATCGGAGACTGACCATGGCCGAACCCGCGACAGGCGCCATTGACGCCGCACTTCTGAACCCCGCAGAATCCGATGAACGAACCGAGCCCGCATGGGGCGTCGTGGTCTCGCTCGCCCTTGGCGTTTTCGGTCTGGTCACCGCCGAATTCCTGCCCGCCAGCCTTTTGACGCCGATGGCGCGCGATCTCAGCGTAAGCGAAGGCGTGGCAGGGCAGGCGGTGACGGCAACCGCCATCGTCGGCGCCATCGCCGCCCCCACCATGGCCATCATCACAAGGCGCATGGACCGCAGGCTGGTGATGTGGATGCTGACGATGTTCCTCATCCTGTCCAATCTTCTCGCCACCTTTGCCTCGTCGCTGCCCATGCTCCTGCTTGCCCGTGTCGTGCTCGGCGTGGCCCTTGGCGGCTTCTGGGCGATGTCGGCGGCCATGGCGTTGCGGCTGGTGCCGATGCGGCTGATGCCGCGCGCCATGTCGATCATCCTGACCGGCGTGTCGCTTGCCACCGTTACCGCAGCGCCTGTCGGCGCCTATGTCGGCGACGTCTGGGGCTGGCGCACGGCCTTCATGATTGCGACGATCGTCGGGGCGCTGGCGCTGCTGGTGCAATTGGCCACCATTCCAAAGCTGCCGCCGGTGGGGGTCGCGAGCTTCCGCACCTTGCTCGAGGTGCTGGAGCGGCCGTCGATCAGGGTTGCCCTGCTGGTGGTGCTGCTGGTCGCGTCCGGGCACTTTGCCGGCTTCACCTATGTCCGTCCCTTCCTCGAGAAGGTGCCGGTGCTCAACATCGAGACGATCTCGCTGGTGCTGCTGGCCTACGGCATAGGCGGTTTCTTCGGCAACATCGCCGGCGGCATCCTGGCCGAGCGCAACCTCAAGGTCGCGGTGGCGCTGGCGCCCCTGCTGATTGCATTGGCGGCCGCCTCGATGCTGATCCTTGGCACTTCGCCCATGATCGCGGCCGCCGCCGTCGCGGCCTGGGGCTTTGCCTTCGGCGCGGTGCCGGTCGGGTTGCAGAGCTGGCTGGTGCGGGCAGCACCCGACCAGGCTGAAAGCGCCGGCGGCTTGATGGTCGCGACCTTCCAGGTGGCGATTGCGATGGGCGCCGTCTTTGGCGGTCTGCTGGTCGACCATGCCGGCGTCGCCAGCGCCTTTGCCTATTGCGGCGCGGCGACGTTGCTGGCTGCCGTCGTGGTGTTTCTGCGCGGTCCGAAGCAGGCCGAATAGTTTCCCCCAACGGTCGTCCCTGGCAGCGGCCCGAGAACCCTTACGGTTTTCGGGCCGCCGTTATTTTGAGGTCGCGGTGAACGAGTAGCGGGCGATGGGGATACTGGGAAGCTTAGACTGCCCGCCCGTCGAAGTCGAAGATCGGCAAGGCGGACGGGTCGAGACCGGTGACGCAATTGATGTTGACGTAAGCGCTGCGTTCGCCGCCTTCGCTGGTGTCCTCGGCAAAGGGATGGATGCCGCAGGTTCGGCAGAAGCGGTGCGCTATTCTCGCCTCGCCGAATGTGTAGCGGCCGAGGTCATCGCCCCAGGCGACGAGGGTAAGCCTGTCACGTGGCACGGCCCATAGCAGCGCACCCTTGCGGGCGCAGATCGAGCAATTGCAGCGCACGACGCCCTCAAGCTCGCCCTCCACCTCGAACGCAACCTTGCCGCAATGGCAGCTGCCTTTGTACAGCATCAGTATCTTCCTATCGCTGGCAGGTGCAAAGGCACGCTGACCGGGTTATCCCTTCGGCAGACTTAGCGGCTGCTTGCCCTAAGGACGTTTCTATCCTGGCGGAGTCCGACATCGACATGCAATCAATCCGCGACCGTCTCGAAAACATCCTGTCACGTCTTGCCAATCGTACGGCCGACGAGAAGGTCTTCACGAAGCTCTATGCCGAAGCCGCGCGGGCCGCGGCTGACGCCAGCGATGTCCGCAAAAGAGTGGGCGTGACGCTCGGCCCGCTCGACGGCACCATTTTCTCGATCAAGGATTTGTTCGATGTCGCCGGCGAGCCGACCACGGCCGGTTCCCTGATGCGCAAGACGGCCGCGCCGGCGCAGCGCGACGCCGCCATTGTCAGCCGGCTTCGGCAAGCCGGTGCGGTGATCATCGGCAAGACCAACATGACCGAATTCGCCTTCACCGCGATTGGCGATAACATGCATTATGGCACGCCAGGCAATGCAAGGGATGTCAGGTGCATCCCCGGCGGTTCGTCATCCGGGGCCGGTGTGTCTGTGGGCGAGGGGACGAGCGAAATTTCGATCGGCTCCGACACCGGTGGTTCGATCCGCATTCCGGCGGCGCTCAATGGTGTCGTCGGTTTCAAGCCGACAGCGCGGCGCGTACCGCTCTCCGGCGCCTTTCCGCTTTCGGGAACGCTGGACTCGGTCGGACCGCTCGCCCGAACCGTCCCGCAATGCGCCGCCGCCGACGCGGTGATGGCCGGCGAGGAGCCGAACGAGTTGGTGGCCATTCCACTCGCCGGGCTTCGCATCGGTATTCCGCGCGGCGTTCTCTTCGGCGGCACGGAAGGCGAAATTGCCGCGGCCTTCGAGCATTGTCTTGGCAAGATCGAACAGGCTGGCGCACGCATCGCGGATCTGCCGATCGACGACATGATCGCGGATCTGCGCGCGGCCACCAAGCGCGGGTCGATCGCGGCGATGGAGGGCGCGGAAGTGCATGCCGACTGGCTGGCGACAGGCGCATCGGTCCCGGTGGATCCGCATGTCAGCGGGCCTCTGTCGCGCGCCGCACTGCTGCCGACGCCGGTTTATATCAGGGCGCTCCGCCGCCGTGCCGCGCTTGCCGCCGCCATGGATGAGCGGCTGGCGTCGATTGATGTGCTGGCGTTGCCAACCGTGCCGGTGACGGCGCCGACCATCGCTGCATTGGCCGAGGATGCCGAACTGCGTGATCGTATCGAAGGACTGCTTTTGCGCAACACGCAGGTCGCCAACCAATTCGACCTCTGCGCGATCTCGTTGCCGATGCCGGGTGCATCGCTGCCAATGGGACTGATGCTCGTGGCGCGCAATGGCCATGACAGTCGTCTGCTAAGGATCGCCGCGTCGGTGGAGAGGCTGCTGGGTGGTTGATCGGCAGTGGCCGTAGATGACGGATCAGTGCGACGAACAGTGCTTGCGTTCGCCGTCCTTGGCGGTGCGCACGATGCGGGTCGCGACCAGCCAGGGCAAGCTGTAATCCTTGCCGGTGATGGTCTGCGTGCGCTGCTCGATCGCGCCCCTGACCACGATCTTTCCGCTATAAAGCACGTCGGACTGATCGGTTATCGCCTTGTCGGCCTGCGGCAATCCGCTGGTGTCGATCGACACACCCTTGATGATCGTGCCGGTGACGAGATCGAGCGCGCTGCTCGATGGACAGGGCGCCTTGAAGCAGCGCATCCCGTTGTCGCAATAGACATAGCTGCTCTCGGCCGCAGCGAGTGCCGGCAAGGTGCAGATGGAGGAAGTTGCGGCAATCAGAGATGCAAGGCGAAGACCGGACATGGCCTCAACGTCGCGGAGAATTGGGGCGAAACCGCGATGCTATATCTGCGCCGGAAACCGTCGCCGGTAATGATCGACCACTTCCGGATTGCGCAGATTGACCGGCAGCTTGCCGGCCAGCACCAGCAAGACTTCGCTGGCCGCGCCGACGCCCATGCGCATCATCGATTCCTCGGTAATCCCCGCCATATGCGGGGTGATGACGACATTGTCGAAGCCGAAATAGGAATGATTTGGCGGCAGCGGCTGCGTCGAAAAGACATCGAGCGCGGCGCCGCCGATGCGGCGCTCCCGCAAGGCCTCGATCATCGCGTCATCATCGACGACCGGCCCGCGCGACACGTTGATCAGCAGTGCGTTGGGCTTCATGCGGGCGATGCGTTCGCGGCTGATCAGGCCGCGGGTCTCCGGCGTCAGCGGGCAGCAGAGAACGATGATGTCGCTCTGCTCGACCAGCGCGTCGATCGACAGGAAGCCGACTTTTTCCGGCGCCGGCTGCATGCTGCGCGTCGTTGCCACCACTTTCAGGTCGAAGCCGTGCGCGGCGATGTGGCCGACGGCCTGCCCGACGGCGCCGAGACCAACAATGCCAATGGTCTTGCCGGCGAGTTCGATGTTGGAATTGGCATGCTCGCGTCCGGCAAGCCAGCCCTTGGCGCGCAGGTCGCGGTCGACCCTGCGGAACTGCCGCAGCAGTGCAAGCGCGGTGAACATGACATGTTCGGCGACCGAGCGGGCATTTACCGCCGGCACGTTGGCCACGAGCACGCCGGCTGCCGCGGCCGCTTCCATCGGGATCATGTCGAGCCCGGCGCCATGGCGGATCGCGGCCCTGAGCTTCCAGGCTCCCTCGAACAATGCCGGCGGCAGAGGCGCCCGCACGATGACGATATCGGCGTCCTTGGCCTCCCTGGTCAAGGTGCCGGCGTCGAGCGCGGAGGCAATGACGAGCTGACCGGCGCCGGCGAGCCTGGCCGTGGCGCGCGGGTGCAGCGGATGGGTCGACAGGATCTTGGGCATGGCCTGGGTCACGGTCAGGCCTTTTCGAGTGTCGCGCCCGCGGGCGCAGCCGCCATGCCGCCCTCGATCAAGCCCTTCCAATAGCTCTCCGCGCCTTGGAGGTGGGCGCTCATCAGCGCCTGGGCGAGATTGCCATCGCGGCGCAGCAGCGCCTCGTAGATCTGCACGTGCTCGGCATGCGAGCGCACGCTGCGTTCGGGATCGTTGAAGTAGATCGGCAGGCGCTGCTCGCCCATCAGATAGTAGACGCTGCAGATGTTGTGGAAGACGCTGTTCTTGGTGGCGCGCACGATCTCCAGATGAAATTCGCGGTCCTCCTTGGCCAGGCCTTCGCCTGCGGCGATGCGGTCTTCCGACGCTTTGAGGATTTCGCGCAGGCGCTCGAAATTCTCCTCGGTGGCGCGCGAGCAGGCAAGCTCGGCGGCCTTGATCTCATGGATCTTGCGCAACTCGACCGTTTCATAAATCTGCAAGGGATCGAGCGGCAGGCCGGCGCGCGCAAACAGCGCCAGCGCCTCGACGCTTGCCTGCTTGGTGTCGATGTAGATGCCCGATTTGGCGCGGCGCTCGACGATGCGCATGGCTTCGAGGATGGCGAGCGCTTCGCGGATCTGGCCACGGCTGACGCCGAAATGCTCCGCCAGCTCGCGTTCCGACGGCGTGCGGCCGCTCTCCTTGTCCGAATGGGAGAACAGATAGGCGGCGAGTTCCGCGAGAAGGTTCTTTTCTTTCATCGTCAATTGCGTTGCGCGTGCGCCTCCAGGAATCGCTCCGAAACGGTGAATCCCAATCCGGGCTTTTCCGGGATCGCTATCATGCCGTCCCTTGCTTCGACAGTCTCTTCGATCAGATCGTGGATCATCGGGTTGGCGCCAAGCGAATATTCGACCGTGAAACTCGAAGGCGAGGCGGCGCAGACATGCAGCCCGGCGAAGAAGCATGGCGCACCGGCCCAAAGATGCGGCGCGAAGCGCAAATTGAAGGCGCTGGCGATGGTGCCGATCTTCATCGCCTCGCTGATGCCGCCGCAGAAGGCCGGGTCCGGCTGGAAGATGTCGGCGGCCTTGAGCACGGCGAGGTCGCGGAAGGCGTAGCGCGTCGCTTCGCTCTCGCCGGTGGCGATCGGAACCGCGCCGGCGGTGCGCACTTCGGCCATGCCCGGCTTGTCGTCGGCGATCACAGGCTCCTCGAACCAGGCGAGATCGAGATCGCCGACGAGATGGATGAAGCGCTTGGCCTCCGCGACCGTATAAGTGCCGTGGGCATCGACCATCAACTCGACGTCGGGGCCGAGCGCCTGGCGCGCGGCGCGCACGCGGGCGGCGGAAATGTGTGCCGCGCCATCCATGGCGCCCACCCGCATCTTCAGCGCCTTGAAGCCGCCCCTGGCGACGTAGGATCTCAATTGCTCGCCGATGGCATCGGCGGAGGCCCAGCCGCCGGAGGCATAGGCCTGCATGCGATCGGCCTTGCGGCCGCCGAGCAATCGCCAGACCGGCTGGCCCAGCGACTTGCCAAGGATGTCCCAGAGCGCGATGTCGACGGCGCTGATAGCGGCGATGCTCATGCCGCGCCGCGCCAGTTGCGGCATGGCGTGGCCGGCATGGGCGGCGCTCTCATGGCGTACGCCGTTGTAGAGCATCTCCCAGATGACGCCGATATCGGCCGGATCGCGGCCGATCAATTGCGGGCCGATCTCGTGGTTCAGCATGTGGACGAGAGCGCCGTAGCTGCCGGCGCTGCCAGCTGCGTTCTTGCCTTCGCCCCAGCCGACCAGCCCGTCATCGGTTTCGATGCGCAGGATGGCGGCGTCGAAGGTCGTCACCTGGCCGAAGTCGCTACGATGCTGCTTCGCGGCTTCGATCGGCACGCGGACCCACCAGGCCTGGACTGTCTTGATGCGCATTTTGTTCCCCTGCCCGCCGCCGGTAGGGCGGAAGGGCAAATTCCAGGCGTCGACTACTTGATCAGCGGCAACAGCGTTTCGGCGGTGATGCGCATCTGGTCGGTGTAGAATTTCTCGGTGAGCACGCTGGAGCCGTGGTCCTGGATGAACTTCAGCTGCTCGGGCGAGATATCGACAGGGTGGCGCTCGACCATTTCGGGATAGGGTGCTGCCGGCGTGCGGTCGACCGGGGCGACGAACTCATTGGTCAGCGCGCCGTCATAACCGACTTCCTTCAAGGTCGCGACGATCCTTGGCCAGTCGATCTGGCCGAGCCCGGCGGCGAAGCGATTGTTGTCGGCGACATGGAAGTCGAACAGGCGCTTTCCGACCTGCCGGATGGCGTCATGGACGTTAAATTCCTCCATGTGGATATGATAGGCGTCAAGGCAGACGCCGCATTCGGGGCTGACCGCATCGGCCAGCGCCAGCGCCTGGGCGCCGCGATTGAACAGATAGGTTTCGAAGCGGTTGAGCGGTTCGACAGCGATTTTGACGCCAACCTTCTTGGCGTGGGTGAAACATTCGCGGGTCGCATCGACGACCCACTTCCACTCCTCCTCCTCGGTGCCGTCCGGCACCACCTTGCCGACGGTTGCCGGAACCAGCGTGATGATCTCGCCGTCGAGTTCGCTGACCATCGTCAGCACATCCTTGACGTATTGCACGGAGCGCTCACGCTGGCCCTGGTTCCTGGCGGCAAGGTTACGTTCACCCAGCATCAAGGTGACCGCGCCCCAGCAGCGGATGCCATGCTCCTTCAGCAGCGCCCGTGTCTCCTTGGTCTTGTACTGCGCGGGCTCGCCGGAAATCTCGATCGACTCATAGCCGAATTTCTTGATGCGCTTGAGCGTCGTCTCAAGCGGTTCCGCGCGCATCCAGTTGTGCGTCGAAAGATGCATGGCCTGTCCTTCCCAGATTCGTCCGTATGGTTTGCCTGCGACATGCATCGCCGAAAGACGACGCAAGGGTTCCTCCCCAAGGCATCCCCAGACTTTTCCTGCAAACTGGTTCGACCAATTGGGCCTAAAAAGAGGTCTACAGCAAATTCCTCGAGACGGCAACAACTGTGGTGGCGCAACTTTTGGGGTGGATTAGTTTATTGATTACATTGCGATATGTGCCGTTATTTTGCGCGTCCGGAGCGCCTTTTCGGCGCATTCCGAGACTTGACCAAATTGCCTTATTTGGTCATACCAGAATGGCATTGTCGGCAGAGCGCCCGACGCGAAAAGACCAAAGTGACTGGCCCTGCTTTCATCAGACGCTATGCTTGGTCGTGACAAAACGAGGAGGATGCCGATGCCGACGACAATGAAGGGCCCTGGACTGTTTCTGGCGCAGTTCGCGGGCGATGCCGCACCGTTCAATTCGCTGGCGTCGATCACCAAATGGGCTGCCGGTCTCGGCTACAAGGGCGTGCAGATCCCAACCTGGGACGCTCGCCTGTTCGACCTCGAGAAGGCGGCGTCCTCCAAGGCCTATTGCGACGAGGTGAAGGGCACCTGCACTGACGCCGGCGTCGAGATCACCGAACTGTCGACGCATCTGCAGGGGCAATTGGTGGCAGTGCATCCGGCGTATGACGCGCAGATGGATGGATTCGCGCCAGCTTCGGTGCACAACAACCCGCAGGCGCGGCAGAAATGGGCCGTCGAACAGATGAAGTTCGGCGCCAAGGCGTCGCGCAATCTCGGGCTGAATGCATCGGTGTCGTTCACCGGCTCGCTGGCTTTCCCATACCTTTATCCCTTTCCGCAGCGGCCCGCCGGACTGATCGAGGAAGCCTTCGGCGAACTCGGCAAGCGCTGGAAGCCGATCCTCGACGTCTATGAGGACAATGGTGTCGATGTCGGGTACGAAATTCATCCTTCAGAGGACGTGTTCGACGGGGCGACCTTCGAGATGTTCCTCGACGCGGTCGGTGGCCACACGCGCTGCAACATCAATTACGACCCTTCGCATTTCCTGCTGCAGCAGCTCGACTATCTCGAATTCATCGACATCTATCACGAGCGGATCAAGGCCTTCCACGTCAAGGACGCCGAGTTCAATCCGACCGGACGGCAGGGCGTGTACTCCGGTTACCAGAGCTGGACGAACCGCGCTGGCCGTTTCCGTTCGCTCGGCGACGGGCAGGTGGATTTCGGCGGCATCTTCTCCAAGCTGACGCAGTACGATTACGATTCCTGGGCGGTGCTGGAATGGGAATGCTGCCTGAAGCATCCGGAGGACGGCGCGGCCGAAGGGGCACCCTTCATCCAGCACCACATCATCCGGGTGACGGAGAAGGCATTCGACGATTTCGCCGCCGGCACCACGGACAAGAAGCTGCTGCGCGCCATGATGGGAATTTGACACGGCTTTCGCTTCCCCTCGGCGGAGGGGAATCTCACACGAGGGAGAAAAACATGGTTGCTGCATCGAAGTCGGAAACGGGAGGCGGCCCGATCCGCTACGGCATGGTTGGCGGCGGGCAGGGCGCTTTCATCGGCGCCGTGCACCGCATCGCGGCACGCATGGACAATGATTTCGTGCTGGTCGCCGGCGCCCTGTCGTCCGACCCGGCGCGTGCGAAAGCCTCGGCCGCCGAACTCGGGCTCGATCCCTCACGCAGCTATGCGTCCTACGCCGAAATGGCCAAGGCCGAAGCGAAGCGCCCGGATGGCATCGAGGCGGTGGCCATCGTCACCCCCAACAACGTGCATGTGCCGGCAGCTAAGGCTTTCCTGGAGGCAGGCATCCACGTGATCTGCGACAAGCCTCTGGCCACGACACTGGCCGAAGCCAAGAAGCTCGCAGCGATAGTCGAGAAGACCGGCAAGGTGTTCGTGCTCACCCACAATTACACCGCCTACCCGATGGTGCGGCAGGCCCGCGAAATGGTGGCAAAGGGCGTGCTCGGCGACATCCGCATCGTGCAGTCGGAATATCCGCAGGACTGGCTGACCGAGGACCTCGCCGCCACCGGCCAGAAGCAGGCGTCGTGGCGGGGCGACCCCAAGCAGGCGGGTGCCGGCGGCGCGCTCGGCGATATCGGCACCCATGCCTACAACCTCGCCCGCTTCGTCTCCGGGCTCGAGCTCGATACCCTGTCGGCCGATCTCGATGCCTTCGTGCCGGGCAGGCTGCTCGACGACAATGTCAATGTCATGCTGCGTTTCAAACCGACGGGAAAAACGCATCCGGCAAAAGGCATGATTTGGGCAAGCCAGGTGGCGCCTGGTCATGAGAACGGCCTGAAGCTGCGCATCTACGGTTCGAAGGGCGGGCTGGAATGGGTGCAGGCCGACCCCAACTATCTCTGGTACACGCCGTTCGGCCAGCCTAAACAATTGATCACTCGCAACGGCGCCGGCGCGCTGCCGGTGGCCGGCCGTGTCAGCCGCATTCCGTCAGGCCATCCCGAGGGTTATCTCGAAGGCTTCGCCAATATTTACCAGGAGGCGGCACGCGCCATCCGCGCGGCACGCAAGAAGGGCGGCAAGCCGGCAAAGGATGTCGTCTTCCCGACCATTCAGGACGGCGTCGAAGGCATGGCTTTCATCGAGGCCTGCGTGAAGTCGTCGAAGAAGAATGGGGCGTGGACGAAGCTGTAAGAGGCGCCTGGCCGGCGGAAAATGGGGGAGGGCGTCGATGAAAATCGGCATGTGCATGTTCTTGTGGACAACGGTGGTGTCGAAGAAGCACGAGCCATTGCTTCGCGACATCAAGGCAACCGGCTTTGACGGTGTCGAAATCCCGATCTTCGCCGGCACGCCGGACGACTACAGGAAACTGGGCGAGCTGCTGGACCGGATCGGGCTGGAGCGGACCGCAGTCTCGGCGATGGGCGATCCGGCGATGAACCTGATCGCGGCCGATGCGGCAACGCGCAAGGCCGGTGTCGATTACATGAAATGGGCCATCGATTGCGCCGATGCGCTTGGCGCCAGCACGCTGAGCGGACCGCTGCATTCGACCCTTGGCGCCTTTTCCGGGTCCGGACCGACTGCCGCCGAGAAGAAGCGCTCGGTCGCCTCGCAACGCGCCATCGGCGACCATGCCGCCAAGCGCAACGTCACCATCGGGCTCGAGGCGCTGAACCGCTTCGAATGCTATCTCCTCAACACGATGGCCGACCTGTCTGAGCACATCGACGCCATCGACCGGCCGCACATCAAGGCGATGTACGACACGTTCCACGCCAATATCGAGGAGGCCGACCCGATCGGCGCCTATACCAAGCACCGCAGGAACGTCGTGCATATCCACATATCGGAGAACGATCGCGGCGTGCCGGGGCGCGGCAACATCCCGTGGAAAGAAACCTTCGCGGCGATCCGCAAGAGCGGCTACGACGACTGGCTGACCATCGAGGCGTTCGGCCGCTCGCTGAAGGAATTGGCGGCTGCGACCAAGGTGTGGCGCGATTTTTCCGAAACGCCGGAAGCGGTGTACCGGGAGGGGTACAAGCATATCAAGAACGGGTGGAAGAAGGCGGCTTAGGCTCCTCCTTTCGTCATCCACGGGCGGAGCGGACGCGTAGACCCGTGGATGACGAAGGTGATAGCTGCAGGCCACAGAGCGGGTTGATCAACCCTGCTTGGCCTGGATCCTGTTGTAGTCGTGAATCGTCCGGCTCAGCCTACGGCGCAGGAAGTTGGATATGTTGTCGAAGATGAAGACGACGAGCAGGATCAGCAGCACCATGTAGAAGACGTTGGCCCAGTTGGAGTTGGTGCGCATCGCTTCCCACAGTTTCAGGCCGATGCCGCCGGCGCCGACGGCGCCGATGATGGTGGCGCCGCGGGTGTTGGATTCCCACTGGTAGAGCGTCTGGCTGATGAAGACCGGGATCACCTCGGGCATAACGCCGTAGCGCTGCACCAGGATGCCGTTGGCGCCGGTCGATAGCACCCCTTCACGTGGTTTGTCGTCGATGTTCTCCAGACCTTCCGAATAGACTTTGCCGAGGGTGCCGATCTCGGTGAAGAAGATCGCGGCACTTCCCGCCAGCGGGCCGGGGCCGAAGGCGCGGGTGAAGAACAGCGCCCAGATCAGCATATCGACCGAGCGCATGAAGTCGAAGAAGCGCTTGAGCACCTGGCTGAGCACGCCGCTCGGCGTGATGTTGCGCGCCGCGAAGAAGGCCAGCGGGAAAGCGACGATGCCACCGAGCAGCGTGCCCAGGAACGCCATGACAATGGTCTGCAAGAGCTTCGTCCAGACATCGCCATGTTGCCACTGGGCGTTGTTCCAGATGTTGTCGCCGGCCAGTGCGAGGTTCGAGGTGCCTGGTTTCAGTTCTGGTCCCGACATGACCAGCGAGATCACCTCCCCCGCTGATTTGCCGAAGAAAGGCGAGCGCGTGTCAAAGACGAAGTTCGCCCAGCCGAGGAAGCGCTTGCGCACCTTGACGCGGTCGACGGTGACGCGCACCTCGCCGACAAAGCCCATCTTGGCCACCACCTCGTCGTCATGCGCGGTGATCCAGTTCGGCACCGGACCCGTGATCACCGGCTTGCCGCTGGTCAGCGCCACCGGCACCGTCTGGCCATGAGCGACAATCGTCGCGTAGGTCTTGTCGAATGTGACGGATTTGGCCCGGCCGTCGATCCGCACGGTGAAGGACCCGTCGGCATTCTTGATCACCCAATCCGGATTGGGATTGTCGCCCAGTGCCGAGAAACGCGGATATTTGGGCGTGATCTCCGGCTGGTCGAGACGGAATTCCGGTTGCAGATCGTAGCTGATCCATTGCGTCAGGAAGAGCGGGAGGCGCTCCCAATGCGATTCCCACAATACCTGCGGCAGGCTGAAGAACCACAAGGCATAGACCAGATAGAGGAGGGTGCCGGTAAACAGGAGCAGCGGACCGAAGCGCTTGTATGCCGGGCGCCGGAACACCTGCGGGTGGCGCGCCTCGATCGACAGCATCTCCTCGGCGGTCATGGTCGCCATGATCTACGAACCCATCATAAAGGCTTGTTCGCCGACCAGCTTGCGACGAAGCCAGGCGGAAAACTGGTCGATGATGAAGATGGTCGTGAACAGCAGCAGCACCAGCGCCAGCGTCTTGGCGCCGAAGCCGCGCGAGATGGACAGCTTCAGCTCTTCGCCGATGCCGCCGCCGCCGACGGCACCGATGATGGTGGAGGCCCGCACGTTGATCTCGACCCGCAGCAGCGTATAGGACACGAAATTGGGCAACACCTGCGGCAGGTCGGCGAAGCGCACCCGCTCGAACCAGTTGGCGCCGACCGCCGTCAGGCCTTCCTCGGCACGCATGTCGATGTTCTCGTTGATCTCGTAGAACAGCTTGCCGAGTGCGCCGATCGAATGCAGGCCGATGGCGATGATGGCGGCGATCGGACCGGTCGAGACGATTGCCGCGAAGAGGCCGGCGATGACGATTTCGGGAAAGGCGCGCAGCAATTCCATGAAGCGCTTGACCACCAGCCTCAGAGCCGGATGGGGCGTCAGGTTGCGCGCGGCGATGAAGGAAAAAGGCACCGCGAAGATAAAGCCGATGAAGGTCGAAACCAGCGCCACGTTCACCGTGGTCAGCATCAGCTCGAAATATTCGGGGACGTAGAAACCGCCCCACACATAGACGCGACCAAGCGGGAAGTTGAATTCCTGGGTGCCGGTATCACGCGGCGAGGCGATGTCGAACAGCGCCCGCCAGACGTCGTTCCAGTCCTTCGGGACCAGCCAACTCAGGAAATCCAGTATGTGCGGCAGCCGGTCGAAGAAGTGCCCGGCATTGGCTTCGTCGGCGAACCACATGCTGGAGAGCATCGCGGCAAGCAGCAGTCCGACGCCGAGCACTGTATAGAGCCGGCGCAGCGACGTCTGGCGTCGCCAGGCATCGGCCGTCTGGTGGGTGGCGCCGGAGGCGGCTGTCACGGAAAGGGTCATGATCGGAGATGCAAAAGGGGCGGTATCTGAGATACCGCCCCTTTGCAATTTCGCCGCTAGCCGCCGATGGCTGCCTTACGGGCTTCGACGATGACGCTGTAGAAGTCCGGCTTCACCGGAACATAGCCGGTGAAATCGCCGCCTTCGACGCCTTCGAAACAAGCCTTGTCCTTCTTGGGCAGGTCGGTAAAGAAGGCGGTCAGCTTGGCGGTCATGTCGTCGCCGATCGCGGTGCGCACGACGAGCGGACCGTTCGGGATCAGGCCCGAACGCCAGACTTCGACGAAATCGTTGGGGTCGACGGCGCCCTTGGCGACTTCCTTGTGGAAGGTGCCGGATGTGTAGCCGTTCTTGAAGTCGCCTATACCCGAGGAATCGTCGACCGCGACATCGACCTTGCCGTCACGCACGGCCAGAACGTTGTTTTCGTGGCCGCCATTGAACTGGGTCGAGGCGAAGAAGGTTTCGTTCGAGGCGCCGGTGGTCTTCGGAATCTGGGTCAGCGGGATCAGGTAGCCGGAGGTCGAATCCGGGTCGGCATAGCCGAGCTTCTTGCCCTTGGCCGACTTGATGTCGGTGATCCCCGAGGTCTTCAGCGCCAGGCCGACGGAATAATAGCCGGTGGCGCCGTCGGTCTGCTGGGTGGTGAGGATCGGGGTGACCGCCTTCGGGTCCTTGATGTAGACGCTGGCATAGCCGGAAGCGCCGAGTTCGGCGAAGTCGAGCGTGCCGCCGAGCAGGCCCTGGATAACGCCGTCATAGTCGGCGGCGGGGAACAGCGAAACCTTCTCGAAGCCGAACTCGGCCTTCAGGTGGTCGGCCAGGCACTGGTAGTTACGCAGCCGGTCGGTTTCGTTTTTTCGCCGCCGAGAATGCCGACGCGAAATTCCTTCATATCGGCGGCGTGGGCCATGCTGGTGGCCATGGCGAGCACCGAAACGGCACCGAAAACCATCTTCCTGAACATTTGCTATCTCTCCTGTAGGTTCCGGCCCCGCGCCGGCAGCGTTCTTGATCTTGACAAGTGCCCTTGACGCGGGCGGACGATCCAGGCTGCTCGCTATGCCCGTAATGGGCTCAGTATCCGGGGAATGCGGGTTCGAGCGGTCCGGCGGATGCGGCGATCTTCTGCTTGAAGGCAACGCTGGTGGAGGTGATGACCTCCGATATCTCACCGCCATTGCTGTCGGCGCCATAGACTAGACGCACCGCTTCGCGGTTGAGCTCTTCGGGCGGCCCGTCGAAGACGACCTTGCCGGCGGCCATGCCGATGATGCGGTTGCAATAGGTGCGGGCGGTATCGAGCGTGTGCAGGTTGGTGACGACGGTGATGCCTTCGCGCAGATTGGTGTCCTGCAGCGAATCCATCACCACCTTGGCGTTGAGCGGGTCGAGCGAGGCGATCGGCTCGTCTGCGAGGATCACCTTGGGCTGCTGCATCATGGCGCGGGCAATCGCGACGCGCTGCTGCTGACCGCCCGACAGGGTGCCGGCGGGTTGAAGTGCCGTACGGGCGATGTCGAGCCGCTCGAGCGCGGCGACCGCCTCGGCGCATTCGGCACGGGAGAACATGCCGAGAAGGTTGGACAGGGTCGAACGGTGGTTCAATTTGCCAAGCAGCACGTTGGTGAGCACATCGAGGCGCGGCACCAGGTTGAACTGCTGGAAGATCATGGCGCAGTCGCGCTGCCAACGCCGCAACGGCGACCCGCGAAGGCGGGAGACCTCGGCGCCGTCAAAAAAAATCGACCCCTGGCTGGGGTCGACAAGACGGTTGATCATGCGAAGAAGCGTCGACTTGCCTGCACCCGAACGACCGATGACGCCGACCATCTGCCCCTGCGGGATCGAGATGTTGACGTCGCTGACGGCGGTGTTCTTGCCAAATCGTCGGCTGACACCGCGAATTTCGAGCGTGGCAGAGCTTGCTGACATGGGCTGGTTCCAGTCCGGTCCATATTGATCGTCAGGCACTCGCCTAACGCAGCCACATGAACCTGCCGTGTCGCCAGCATGTCAGTTTTGTTACGCTCCACAGATACGACGGCCGGCGTCCTGCCGGCGATCAGCCGAGCACCAGCAATTCCTCGAAATGCTCCATGTCGCGGAATGCGCAGAAGGCTGGAGCCTTGATCTCGATCACCGGCGCCTGCGGCGCGAAAAGCGCCAGGCATTCGTCGAACAGCGTCTGCCATGCGGCGGCCCTGTCGTTGGCAAGACGCTGGATCTGATAAGCGAAGGTGATGTGAAAGACATAATTGTCGTGATCGGGGTGCCGGTAGCCGAACGGCACGGCCAGCGCTTCGCGCCATGCACGCATGATGCGCACATCCTCGTCGGTCGCGCCGGCAACGGTGAGCCCGGTCGGCACGATCTCGAGCACCTTGATGTTGAACGGACCGGCGCCCTGGAAACCCCTCAGGCGCTTCAGATAGAGGCGGGTCATGACGTCGATGCCGGTGTCGAGCGGCACGTCCCGTGGCCAGTAAGGCAACCGGCGGCGATATTCGATGATGCCCTGGAACAGCGTCATGTGCAGGCTGGAGACAGGCGTGAAGGCAAGGCGGTCGGCATCCGGCATCGCCATCATCCGATCGCGCACGGCGAGCACCACGGCTTCGGATGGCGAGCCGCTGACCAGATGGCTGACGACGGTGTTGCCGGGCTCGAGGAGAAAGTTGCCTGACGCGTCGTAGCGCGTGCCGAGATGCGCCGGCGGCGTCGGATTGGAGCCGGCAAAGAATCCGGCGAGCGAGGGTCTGACGGTGTCGAGCATGGCGATCTCCTTGGAACACCCGCGTCCTGCCCCGGTGATGTGTCAAGGATATGAAACAGAGTCGCTCATGACGTCGATGTGAGGGCTATGTCTCCTTGCCTGCAACAATTGCGAACGGAAAACCGGTTCCCACTTTTTCTGGAGCTGCTCTATCCCTCGTATTTCTCCAGGAACGCCTCGGCCGACAGCTCGCGGAAGTCGGCGAGCGAGGCACGCAGTCTGGCATGGTCCCAGTCCCACCAGGCAAGCGCCTGGTAGCGCTCGGCGGTGCGGCGGTCGAAGCGCTCGCGGATCGGTTTGGCCGGCACGCCGGCGACGATGGTGTAGGGCGCGACGTCCTTCGAGACGACCGCGCCAGCGCCGACCGCAGCACCATCGCCAACGGTGACGCCGGGCAGGACGGTCGAGCCGTGGCCGAGCCAGGTGTCGTGGCCGATGGTGACGCGTTTGGCGCGACGCTGGGCGAAGAATTCGCTCTCGTGCTCGGCGTCGTCCCAATAGTCGGAGGCACGGTAGGTGAAATGGTGCAGCGTCGGCCGCCATGTCGGGTGGTTGGTGGCGTTGAGGCGCACGCAGGCCGCGATGTTGGCGAATTTGCCGATCGTCGCGCACCAGACGGCGCAGTCCTGCATCATGTAGGAATAGTCGCCGAGTTGGGTTTCCGAGACCCGGCTGCGGTCGGCGATCTCGGTCCAGCGGCCGAGCGTCGAGTTGTGTACCTCCGCTGTCGGGTGGATCAGCGGCGTCTCCGACAATTTCCTGGTCATGCGGCGAGTTTTCCCGGAGCGAAGGCGGTGACGTCGATGACGCGGTCGGCCACCGCCTCGCGCACTTCGTGGTCATGGAAGATGCCGAGCAAGGCGACGCCTGCCGCCTTCTTGGCGGCGATAAGTTCGATCACCACGTCGCGGTTGGTTGCGTCGAGCGATGCGGTCGGCTCGTCGAGCAGCAGGATCGGATGTTCGGTGATGAAACCGCGCGCGATGTTGACGCGCTGCTGCTCGCCGCCCGAGAAGGTTGCCGGCGGCAGCATCCAGAGTTTTTCCGGCAGGTTGAGCTGGGCCAGCAAGGAGCGTGCCCTGACCCGGGCCGCCTCGCGCTCCTCGCCGCGTTCAACCAGCGGTTCGGCGACGACATCGAGAGCCGAGACGCGCGGCACGGTGCGCAGGAACTGGCTGACATAGCCGATCGTTTGCCGGCGCACGGCAAGCACGGTGCGTGGGCTGGCATGGGCGAGATCGATCAACCCATCCTCGTGCGTGACGATGATCTGGCCTTCGTCGACGGCGTAGTTGCCGTAGAGCATCTTCAGGATCGAGCTTTTGCCGGCACCGGACGGACCGCCGAGCACGGTGCATTCTCCGGCCTTGATCGAGAACGAAACACCCGCGACGACGGGTAATTTGATGCCGTCGCGCAGATGCATGGTGAAGCTTTTGGCGACATCGGAGACAACGAGAGGCGTCGGCATCAGAAGGTTCTCCAATCGTCAATCGTCGGCGGGCGTACACGGGCCATCATCACACCTGCAAAATCGAGGAAACGAGCAATTGCGTGTACGGCGCGCGCGGGTCGTCGAGGACGCGGTCGGTGAGGCCGCTTTCGACGACGCGGCCGTCCTTCATCACCATCATGCGCTGCGACAGAAGCCGCGCCACCGCGAGGTCGTGGGTGACGACGATCGCGGCAAGGCCAAGGTCGGTGACCAGGCCGCGCAAGAGGTCGAGCAGGCGCGCCTGCACGGAAACGTCGAGGCCGCCGGTCGGCTCATCCATGAACACCAGCCGTGGCCCGGTGACGAGATTGCGGGCGATTTGCAGGCGCTGGCGCATGCCGCCGGAAAAGGCGCGGGGTTCGTCGTCGATACGGTCTTCCTCGATCTCGACGCGCGACAGCCAGTCGACGGCCGTGGCGCGGATCTTGCCGTAATGGCGGTCGCCGACTGCCATCAGACGCTCGCCGACATTGGCGCCGGCCGAGACCGTCATGCGCAGGCCATCGGCCGGGTTCTGGTGGACAAAGCCCCAGTCGGTACGCATCAGGAAGCGGCGCTCGGCCTCGCTCATGCGGTAGAGCTCGCGGAACTGGCCATCGCGCATGCGGTAGCTGGCGGTGCCGGAGGAGGGCAGCAGCCGCGTCGACAGGCAGTTGAGCAGCGTCGTCTTGCCGGAACCGGATTCACCGACGACAGCCAGGACTTCGCCCGGCCACAGGTCGAAGGTGACGTTGTCGCAGCCGACCCGCGAGCCGTAGAACTTGGAGAGCGCCGAGACGCGCAGCAGCGGTTCGTCGATCATTGCACCGGCTCCATGTTTCCTGGGGCAAGATCGGTTTCGGGAGCAAGGTGGCCGCGGTGGCCCTCTTCACGCCGCTTCTCGCAGTAATCGGTGTCCGAGCAGACGAACATATGGCCGCCATGGTCGTCGAGGATGACCTCGTCGAGATAGACATTCTCGGCCGCGCACAGCGCGCAGGGCTGGTCGAAAGTCTGCACCTCGAACGGATGATCCTCGAAGTCGAGGCTCACCACATCGGTGAAGGGCGGCACCGCGTAGATGCGCTTTTCGCGGCCGGCGCCGAACAACTGCAAGGCTGGCGAGCGGTGCATCTTGGGATTGTCGAATTTCGGCGTCGGCGAAGGGTCCATCACATAGCGGCCCTCGACCTTGACCGGATAGGCATAGGTGGTGGCGATGCGGCCGTGCTTGGCGATGTCCTCGTAGAGCTTCACATGCATGAGGCCGTATTCCTCCAGCGCATGCATTTTCCGCGTTTCGGTCTCGCGCGGCTCGAGGAAGCGCAGCGGTTCGGGGATCGGCACCTGATAGACCAGCACCTGGCCCGCGGTGAGCGGATGCTCGGGAATGCGGTGGCGGGTCTGGATGATGCTGGCGGTGGCGGTATCGGTGGTCACCGCGACATTGGCTACTTTCTTGAAGAAGGCGCGGATCGATACGGCATTGGTGGTGTCGTCGGCACCCTGGTCGATGACCTTCAGCACATCGTCGGGGCCGATGATCGAGGCCGTGACCTGGACGCCGCCGGTGCCCCAGCCATAAGGCATCGGCATTTCGCGCGAGGCGAACGGCACTTGGTAGCCGGGGATGGCGATGCCCTTGAGGATCGCCCGGCGGATCATCCGCTTTGTTTGCTCGTCGAGATAGGCGAAGTTGTAGGTGGCGATGTCGGTGGATTGCGCGGTCATTCCGCTGCCTCCTTCTTTTCTTCCGCTTTCGCTGGATTTTCGCGGGCCTCATACTCGGCGCGCATGCGGCGCACGAGGTCGAGCTCGGCCTGGAAGTCGACATAGTGCGGAAGCTTCAGGTGCTCGACGAAGCCGGTGGCCTGGACATTGTCCGAGTGCGTGATGACGAACTCCTCGTCCTGCGCGGCGGCAACGACGTCCTCACCGAGTTCGGAGGCGCGCAGCGCCCGGTCGCAGAGCGCCATGGCCATCGCCTTGCGCTCGCTCTGGCCGAAGACGAGACCGTAGCCGCGGGTGAATTGCGGCGGCGCCTTGGCCGAGCCCTTGAACTGGTTGACCATCTGGCATTCGGTGACGCGCACCGTGCCGAGCGGCACCGTGAAGGGCAGTTCGGGAACGTCGAGTTCCAGCTCGACCTCGCCGATGCGGATCTCGCCGACAAATGGATGGTTGCGGGCATAGCCGCGCTGCGTTGAATAGCCGAGCGCCAGCAGAAAACCCTCGTCGCCGCGCGACAACGCCTGCAGGCGGATGTCACGTGCCATCGGGAATTCCAGCGGCTCGCGGGTGATGTCGCCGGGAACATGGTCCTGCGGCATGTCGCCATCGGGTTCGATCAGGCCTTCGCGGGCGAGGATGGCCGAGACACGCGGCATGGGCTCAGTCTGGCCGGCGCGCTGCACCGGTTCGGCGACGCCTGCGCCGGCGGCAAGCTCCGGGTCGAGCAGGCGGTGCGTATAGTCGAAGGTCGGACCAAGCAGCTGGCCGCCAGGCAGGTCCTTGTAGGTCGCCGAGACGCGCCGTTCGACCAGCATCGCGCTGGTGTCGATCGGGCTGGTGTAGCCGAAGCGCGGCAGCGTGGTGCGATAGGCGCGCACCAGGAAGATCGCCTCGATCATGTCACCGCGCGCCTGAACGATGGCGAGTGCGGCCAGCTCACGGTCATAGAGCGAACCTTCGCTCATCACCCTGTCGACGCCGAGCGCCAGCTGTTCGACGATCTGGTCTAGGCGCAGCGCCGGCACCGAGCGGTCGCCACGCCGGCGGTCGGCAAGCAGGCTGTGAGCGTTGGCAATAGCGGCTTCGCCACCTTTTACCGCGACATACATCTTCAAGCCTCCATCGTCTTGATGCGCGTCGTGCGCGGCAGGCAGGCTATGCCGTCCGATGTGGCGAGGATGATGTCGACTCCACGCGGAAAGCGCTTGTTGTTTTGCTTCCACTGCTCGACGAAGTGACGCGGCATCTGCGCCGGCGCGATCGCGGCGCTGGTTTCGATGCCGGGGCCTTCGAGCAACAGCGGGGACCCTGAAGCGAGGTCCCCGACCTGCAGGATCAGCGTCGTCGATCGGTCGGGATAATCCTGCGTGCCCTGCGAAAAACCGTCGAGCGCCATCATCTCGGCCGGTGTGGCAATGAACGCGAAGTGCGCGTCGGCCGGCGTGTTGGCCAGCGGCGCACCGGTGTGGAAGCCAAGCCAGGAGCCGATCGCCGCGGAGGCATGCAGTGCCGGGTCGAGCCAGAGCGGCGTGTCGTTGTCGCACAACGCCAGGGCTATAGCGCCTGACGTTGCCAAAAGCGGCGCCGGCGGGCGGGCCAGGGCGGGCAAGGGCTGGACGCTGCCTGGCCGCGCCATGGCATCCATGACGGCCCGAAACACGGTCTGGGCGTTGAAGACCGGATCGGCGAAACCGCCCTCGATCGATTGTGCCGCGATATCCATCAATCTTCTCCGCGAACCATGGTGAAGAAATCCACTTTCGTCGCCGCCGTCTCGGCGCGGCGTTTCTCGTGGGCAGCGGTCAGAGCCGAGCGCAAGGGCGCAATGAGCCTGGTCTCGACCTCGGTGCGGTGGGCAGGATCCTGCCAGAGCGCGTCGGCGATGGCTGCCAGCTTCGCCTTCTGCTTGTCGCGGCCAAGCGCGTAGCAATGGCCGACCTGCCCGGACGGCAGCCGGACGGTGGCACGCGTGACGGTCGCCTCGCCGACATTGAAGGGCGCGCCGCCGCCGCCGATGCGGCCACGCAGCGTGACCAAGCCGGTCTCGGGGCCGCGCAGCAGCTCGGCTTGCGAAGGCAGGCCGGCCTCGTTCCAGAGCCGCACGATGTCGTCGCCGCTCGATTGCGCCAAGGTGGCCATGGCGGCCTTGCGCTCGGCCTGGTCGCGGGCTTCCTGTCCTCGCATCGCCAACTTTCCTCTTCATTAAAGTTGTCTATTGATATAGACAACTATACAAATTATACATATTACCTAGCGCGAGTCCATGACGGGTGCGTGACAGGCCGGGAGGCAAAAACATGACCGGGCAAGCGGCCGATACCATCGAGCGGCGCAGTGGTGTCTCACTTTGGCGCCAGATCGCCGACAGGATCCTGCAAGCGATTGCCATTGGCGATTTCGCCGAAAATGCCGCGCTGCCGCCCGAGGTCGCGCTGGCGGAGCGTTATGGCGTCAACCGTCACACCGTGCGCAGCGCCATATCGGCCCTCGTACAGGAGGGCGTATTGCGGGCCGAACAGGGGCGCGGCACGTTCGTCTTGTCGCGCAAGCGGCTGTCCTATCCGATCGGCGCGCGCACGCGCTTCTCTGCGGGGCTGCAGGGGCAGACCTCGGAACGGCACATCGTGCTGCTTGCTTTCTCGGTCGAGCCTGCCAGCCAGCGCGTTGCCGAGGGGCTTGGCCTTGCCCGGGGTGCCGAGGTAATCCGGCTGGAAACGCGCGGCGAGGCCGACGGACGGCCGGTGTCGCGCGCTGCCGCATGGTTCGAGGCGAAGCGCTTTGCCGGCATCGACAAGGCGATGGCGCAAACCGGTTCGATCACCGCGTCGCTCGCTCGTTTCGGTATCGACGACTATCTCAGGCAATCGACCGTGCTGTCCGCGCGTCATGCGGATGCCGCCGATCTCGCCGATCTCGATCTGCAGCCGGGCGCCATCGTGCTGGTGACAATGGCGGTCAACGTCACGCCCGACGGCCAGCCAATCCAGTTTTCCGAATCGCGTTTTCCGGCCGAGCGAGTGGAGCTGAAGCTCTCGGCGCTGTAACGCCCTGGCTATCCGATCTCGATCACGGCCTTGATCAGGCCCGACTTTTCGTGCGCCCAGCGTGCGAGATCCCCTGGCGTATCGGCCAGCGTGGTGCGGTGGGTGACGAGCTTGGTCAACGGCACGGCACCATTGCGGATCGAGGCGGCGACATGATCGAAGTCGGCGCGCAACGCATTGCGGCTGCCTGCCAATGTCATTTCGCGCTTGTGGAATTCAGGATCGGAAAAAACGATATCGTCCTTGACGACACTGACCAGCACCAGCGTGCCGCCATGCGCGACATGGGTGAAGGCCGATTGCACCGACCGGGTGTTGCCGGTGGCGTCGAAGACCACGTCGAAGCCTTCGCCGTCGGTCGCGTCACGCACCAGATCGGACACGGGTGCTTGCGAGCCGTTGAGAATCGAAAAGCCGAGCTCACTCGCGGCGAAGACCAGTCTTTCGGTGCTCATGTCGAGAAGTGTCACCTCGAGCCCGGCAATGCGTGCGAAGATGGCGGTGCCAAGCCCGATCGGGCCGGCGCCGATGACCAGCGTGCGTGCACCGGGCTCGGAACGCGCGCGGCGCACGGCATGGGCCCCAATGGCCAGGAATTCGACGGCGGCGGCGTCGGCGAGCGACAGCCCGTTTGTGGGATAGAGATTCTCAGCCGGCACCAGGATCTGTTCGCACATGGCGCCGTCACGATGCACGCCGAGCACTTCGATCCTGACACAGCAATTTGGTTTGCCGTGCCGGCAGGCGATGCATTTGCCGCAGGAGAGATATGGGTTGATGATGACCGGTTCGCCGATCGCAAGCCCGACTCCTTCGCCGACTTCGACGACGGTGCCAGACACCTCATGGCCCATGATGCGGGGGTAGGCGAGGAACGGGTGCTTGCCCTCGAAGATATGGTAGTCGGTGCCGCAGATGCCGACATGGCCGACCGCCACCAGTGCCCAGCCGGGAGGCGGCAAGCCGGGAGCCGGACGATCTTCCAGAATGAGTTCGCCGGGCGAGCGGCAGACGACGGCTTTCATGTTTCAGTCCATTTTGGGTTTACGAAAACGCCGGCCCGTTTTGATACCGGGCCGGAGATCGTTTTCGGCTCGTTGACTACTTGCCGCCGCGGCGGCGCAGGCCGTCGAAATAGACAATGACGATGATCAGCACGCCGGTGATGACACGCTGCCAGAAGGCGTTGACGTTGAGCAGATTGGCGCCGTTGTTGATGGTGGCGAGAATGAAGGCGCCGAGCAGTGGCCCGTGCACCGAGCCGACCGCGCCGAACAGCGAGGTGCCGCCGATCACTGACGAGGCGATCGCCTGCAGTTCCCATCCTTCGGCCTGGGTCGGATTGCCGATGCCGATGCGCGAAGCCAAGAGCACGCCGACGAACGCCGCGCAGAGACCCGACAGCGTGTAGGCCATGAAGATGGTGCGCTGGACATTGACGCCGGACAGGCGCGAGGCCTCGGCGTTCGACCCGACCGAGAACAGATACCGGCCCCAGCGGCTGTGATGCAGGAAGACATAGGCGGGTATGCCGACCAGCAGGACCATCCAGAATAGATTGGGAACGCCGAGGAAGGAGTTGCGCGAGAATTCCTGGAAAGCATCATTGTTGATCGAAATCGAATTGCCATTGGTCATCAAAAGGCCAATGCCGCGCAGCGACGTCAGGGTCGCCAGCGTGATGATGAAGGGCGGCAGGCCCATCTTGACGATGCCAAAACCATGGAAGAGGCCGATGGCGACGCCGACCAGCAAGGTGAGCAGGATGGCGAGGAAGACCGGGACGCCGGCATTGATCAGCATCGCGGCGATGACGGTGGCGAAGCCGACCACCGCGCCGACGGACAGATCGATGCCGCCGGTGATGATGACGAAGGTCTGGCCGACAGCCAAAATGGCGATCATCGAACCCTGACGCAGCAGATTCGAGATGTTGTTGGCCGACGCGAAGCTCGATGTGGACAACGACAGGATGACCCACAGCAGCACCAGCAGCGCCAGCAGCGTCAGTCCGAACAGGGCGTTGTAATTGCGCTTCGGTTTTTCGGCAGGAATCGCCTCGGTGCTCATGTCTTTCCTCCCAACTTTTCTTGTTTCTCGGCGAGCGCCTGTGTGAGAATGTCCTCGTGATCGGCGGTGTGGAACCCGTGCGTGGCCACCAGCTTGCCGCGGCGGAACACGTGCAGCGTGTCGGCCAGTTCATAGACCTCCGGCAAATAGGACGAGATCAGGATGATGCCGGCGCCCTTCGACAAGAGCGCGCTGAACAGGCGGTAGATTTCGGCCTTGGTGCCGACATCGACGCCAACCGTCGGCTCGTCGAAGATGAACAGCTTGGCGCCGTGCGCCAGCCATTTGCCGATGACGATCTTCTGCTGGTTGCCGCCGGACAGGCTCGAAGCCAACGCATGGCGCGTCGGAGTCTTGATCCTGAGGCCAGCGATCTGGCGGTCGGCCTCGGCCTTCTCTTTCGCGTTCGAGATCAACAAATTGCTGGAGATGCGCTTGTAGATCGGCAGGTTGAGGTTGAGGCCAACCGGCAAATTGAGACAGAGACCCTGGTCGCGGCGGCTTTCCGGCGCCAGCGCCATGCCGAGCTTGATCGCGTCATGCTCGGAGTTGATCTGGACATCCTTGCCTTCCCACAGGACCTGACCGGCCGACTTCTTATGCCGGCCGTAGAGCGTGGTGACGAATTCGCTGCGCCCGGCGCCGATCAGGCCGTAGAGCCCGACGATCTCGCCGGCACGGACTGTCATCGACACGTTTTCGAAGCCCTTGCCCGAGAGGTTCCTGGCCTCGATGATCGCCGCACCCGGAGTGAAATGCTCCTTGTGGTAGATTTGTTCGATCGAGCGGTTGATCATCAGCTTGACGAGTTCTGCATCGTTGGTCTCGCTGATGTTCCTGGTGCCGACCAGCGTGCCGTCGCGCAGCACCGAAACACGATCGGCGAGCTCGAACACTTCCTCCATGCGGTGGCTGATATAGATGATCGTCACGCCCTCCGTCTTCAGGCGGCGGATCAAGGTGAAGAGCTGGTCGGCCTCCTTGCGGGTCAGGTAGGCGGTCGGCTCGTCGAAGATCAGGAATTTGGTGCCGCGCACGGTGGCGCGGGCGGCGGCGATCAACTGCTGCTGGCCGATGGTGAGGTCGCCGAGAGTGACATGCGCCGGCAAGTCGAAGCCGAGATCGTCGATGATCTTCTGCGCTTCCTTGACCATGGCGCGCTGCTGCAGGATGCCGAAGCGCGAATTCTCCTCGCCGAGGAACATGTTGGCCGCGACCGTGAGGTGACGGCAGAGCACGACTTCCTGGTGGACGGCGTTGATGCCGAGCGCCATCGCCTCATGCGGGGTCGCCAGTGCAGCCGATTGACCCTCCCAGATCACTTCTCCGGAGGTGCGCGGCATGACGCCGGTCAAAAGCTTGATGAGCGTGGATTTGCCGGCGCCGTTTTCGCCGACGATGGCGTGGATCTCGCTTGCCTTGAAGGCAAGGTCCACCGGCTTCAAGGCGTGAGTGCCGGGATAACGCTTTTCCAGCCCGCGCAATTCGAGGATGGTCCTGCCGGGCTCCAGCGCGGGAGCCGGATGCACTTCGTGCGCCGTCGGCGTCA
Organism: Mesorhizobium sp. WSM3626; assembly: GCF_000513935.1. Lineage (GTDB taxonomy): Bacteria > Pseudomonadota > Alphaproteobacteria > Rhizobiales > Rhizobiaceae > Mesorhizobium > Mesorhizobium salmacidum. The sequence continues at coordinate 68,373 of NZ_AZUY01000025.1, forward strand.
TGGCGATCCTCCCAGATTGGCCCCGCGGCTGGCACCTGGCGAGGCTGTGATCGTCTTTTCAAACAGCCTAGCCGAAGCCGGCCGATTGCCAAGCCGCTCGTGGCGGCGGATGTTTCCGGGGCGAGACGCCCCGGAAACGGTTTCGAACACGGGCTGCTCAGAGCTTCGGATTGAGCAGCGCGTCGATCTTGGGATCCTTCATGTTGTCCTTGGTCACGAGATTGGCACCGGTGTCGACATTTGCCTCCACCTTCTCGCCCTTCGAAGCGGCGAGCGCCGTCTTGATGCCGTCATAGCCCATCCGGTACGGATCCTGGACGACGAGGCCCGAAATGACGCCGTCATTGAGGAACTTGATCAGCTTCTCGTCGCTGTCGAAGCCGATCAGCCCGACCTTGCCGGCAAGTTTGTTCTCGGCGATCGCCTGGCCGACGCCTTGCGCCATGATCAGGTTTGACGCGAAGATGCCCTTCAGGTCCGGATTGGCGGTGATCAGGTCGGTCGCGATGTTGAGGCCGGTGGTGGCCTGGCCGTCGGCGTATTTGTCGGCGATCAGTTCGAGGCCGGGATATTTGGCCTTGAGCTGTTCCTTGAAGCCTTGCGCGCGCTGTTCGAGCGAGCCAGCGCCGGGGAGCGCCGTGATAAGCGCAACCTTGCCTTCGACCTTGCCGCCGTTGGCGGCGCCGATCGCGGCGGCGAGACCGTCAGCGGCGACGCGGCCGCCCTGCACGTTGTCGGTGGTCAGGAACGAGGTGAAGGCCTTGGAGTCGGCGCCGGAGTCGATGCCGATGACCTTGACCTTGGCCGCGGCCTCGTCGATCGGCTTGCCGAGCGCCTTGGCTTCGGTCGGCGCGATGACCACGGCCGCCGGGTTGCCGGCGACGGCGTTCTCGAGGATCGAGATCTGGCCGTTGACGTCGGTCTCAGCCTGGGCGCCGAGTTCCGGCACATTGACGCCGAGATCCTTGCCGGCCTTGCGGGCGCCGGCCAGGACGATCTGCCAGTAGAAGGATGTGGTGTCCTTGACGATGATCGGAATGGTCACGTCCGCCGCCGAAACCGGTGCGGTATGCATGACGCCGGTGAGCATCGAGGCTGCCGCCAGGGCCATGACGGCGCGGCGGTTGAGAATGCTGGTCACGAATTTCATAGGATCCTCCCTAAGTCGCCTGGTGAAACGTTACGGAAGCCCGGTTCGGATAGGCGTGGCCCCAAACAGAACTTTATCAATAAAAAACAGTTGCACTGTTTTGATAGTCCATCGATCCAGCCGATGCAAGCGGTGTTTCCGGCCAACTCTCCCCAAGGCCTGACAATGACTCACCTCCGGCGTCGGCTCCTCTCCAGTCTTGGTCGGGCGCTCCCGTTTCCGTTCTGAGGGAGTATGGAATATTAATTCCATACTCTAGTCAATATGGAATGTTCATTCTTCCAGATCGCGATATTGTGAAGCCCGCCCGCGACCCTGTGGACATCGCGAAAGTGCGGGCTTCAAGGCAGTTCCTGCACCACGGTGTAGGGACGATACTTGGCATATTCCGTCTCCGGCACGTCGATATCGAGCAATTCGAGGTTCCGCGTCAGGTTCGCCATTTTTGCGGTGCCGGTCAGCACGGTGGCGACTGTTGGCTCGTGCAAAGGAAACTGGAACGCGGCCGCCGCCAGCGGATAACCGCCTTCACCGGCGATCTTCTCCATGGCGTCGACACGACCGAGCACATCGTGGCTGGCGGGTACGTAGTCGAAATGCGCGCCTTGCACCGGCCCGGTCGCCAATATGCCCGAGTTGAAAACGCCACCGATCACCAGCGAGGTCTGTTGCGCGCGGCACAGCGGCAGCAGTTCGGCTTCCGCGCTGCGGTCGAGCAAGGAATAGCGGCTGGCGAGCAGGATGCAGTCGAGCGGCGCCCGGCGCATGACGTCGAGGCAGATCCGGACTTCGTTGACGCCGAGCCCATAGGCCGAAATCGTGCCGGCCCGCTTCAGCTCTTCGAGCGCCTTGAGCCCGCCGTCCATCAGCTGGCGAAAGTGCAGTTTGGTCTTCTCGACTCCGTGCGTGTAGACGCCGATGTCGTGCACATACAGGATGTCTATCCTGTTTAGCCCAAGGCGCGCATAGCTGAAGTCGACCGACCGCATGATACCGTCATAGGAATAGTCGTAGTCCAGCGCGAAGGGCAGCGGATCGACATAGGAGTGGTCGGGAACCTGGTCTTCCGGCACTGGGCGGAACAGCCGGCCGACCTTGGTCGACAGCACGTAGGAATCACGCGGCTTGTAGCGCAGAAAGTCGCCGAAGCGACGCTCCGACAGGCCGAAACCGTAGAAGGGCGCGGTATCGAAATAACGCAAGCCGGCTTCCCACGCGCCCTGTAATGTTTCCATAGCCGCCTCACGCGAACAGGCCCGGTATAGACCGCCGATCGCGGCGCCGCCGAAACTGACTTCGGTCACCTCCAGCGCTGTCTGGCCGATACGGCGTTTTTGCATCCACAACCTCCCTATGCCCGGCCACTTGTGTGGCCGGGCAGTCTACCAGATATCAATCGAATTAGAGCGTTGCGCCGAGATGCCAGGGCACGAACTCGTTGTCGCCGTAGCCGAAATCCTCGCTCTTGGTCTTGCGGCCCGAAGCCGTCTCGACGATCAGTTCGAAGATCTCGCGGCCCATGCCGGCAATGGTCTTTTCGCCGGAGGCGATGACGCCGCAATTGACGTCCATGTCCTCTTCCATCTGGTTATACATGGTCGAGTTGGTGGCGACTTTGATCGAGGGTGTCGGCCGGCAGCCGAAGCAGGAACCGCGGCCGGTGGTGAAGACGATGACATTGGCGCCGCCCGCGACCTGTCCGGTGGCCGAGACCGGGTCGTAGCCGGGCGTGTCCATGAACACCAGCCCGTTGCCGGTGACCTTCTCGGCATAGCCGAACACGCCGTTGAGCGGCGTCTGGCCGCCCTTGGCGACCGCGCCGAGCGACTTCTCCAGGATGGTGGTGAGGCCGCCGCGCTTATTGCCGGGCGACGGGTTGTTGTCGATCGAGGCGCCATGCTTGGCGACGTGATCTTCCCACCATTTCACGTAGCCATCGAGTTTCTTGGCGATCTCGGGGCTTGCGGCGCGGTAGGCGAGCAGATGCTCGGCGCCATAGATTTCCGTCGTCTCGGAAAGGATGCCGATGCCGCCGACGCCGGCCAGGATGTCGACCGCCGCGCCCAGCGCCGGGTTGGCCGTGATGCCCGACATGCCGTCGGAGCCGCCGCATTGCAGGCCGACGACGATCTCGCTGACCGGAATCGGTTCGCGTTTCAACTGGCCGACTTCCTCGGCGATCTCGGCCAGCACGCCCATCGCCTTTTCCACCGATTTGCGCGACCCGCCGGCATCCTGGATGTTGAAGTGGCGCTTGCCGGCGGCGGCACCCTTTTGGCCGTAAAGCGTGAGCTGGTTGACCTCGCAGCCGAGGCCGACCATCAGCACGCCGCCGAAGTTCGGGTGGCGGGCATAGCCGGCCAAGGTCCGATGCAGCACCATCATGCCGTCGCCAGTGGCGCTCATGCCGCAACCCTGGCCATGGACGATCGGCACGAAGCCGTCGATGCCGGGATATTTCGGCAGCAAGGTCCTGTTGGCGGTGTCGGCGATCGAATGGCAGACGGTGGCCGAGCAATTGACGCTGGCGATGATGCCGATGAAGTTGCGGGTGCCGGCGCGGCCGTCGGCGCGGCGATAGCCCATGAAGGTGCGGGCGCGGTCGGCCTCCGTCGCATGCTCGGCCTCGCTCGGCGGCACCACCGGCAGGCGGCCGGCCTCGAAGACCAGATTGTGCGAATGGACATGCTCGCCCGGTGCGATGTCCTGTGTGGCGCGGCCGATCGCCTGGGCGTATTTGACGACGGCTTCACCCGCGGCGATCGGCTTGATCGCCACCTTGTGGCCAGGCTCGATGACGGCGGCAGCGAGCGCGCCGCCCGGCAGCGTGGTGCCGATCTCGATACGGCCATTGGCAACGGCGACATTGTCGGCGGGGGACAGAAGAATGGTGTTCGAGACGTTCACGGGCGTTTCCTGGGTGATCCTGGGATGCGCGGATTGACACGCGCCTGTTAAGAGCTAATGTCTTTTATCGTGAAAAAACAGTTTTGCGTCAATTGTTTTTTCGACGCGGTTCGCCCTGAGGCAAGTGGTGGTGCCGGAACAATGAACCGGCCCGGAGAAAGAGATTCCTGCTTTTCAGGGTCATTGGAACACATATTGCGCTTCAAGCCGGCCGCCGCAAGCGCGGGCATGAATGGGTCAGGGGATGTCGAAGAGCAACAACGTCTACAAGGACGCCTATAACCGCTGCCTCAGGCTGCTCGACGAAACGCGCAGCCTGCCGTCGGAACCGGAGTTGGGCGCGCTGCTCGGCGTCAGCCGTACGACGGTGCGCAGCATCCTGGCGCGCATGGAAGAGACCGGACTGATCGCCTGGAACAAGCGCGCCAAGACGGTGCTGCGCGATCCGCATCCCGATGATTTCTTTCCCGAGGAAGAGACCGACACGCTGGCCGAGATTATCGAACGGTCGTTCATGCGCAGGCTGCTGGCCGGCGGCGCCGAGGCCGGCATGCAGATCAACGAACTCGAACTGGCGCGCGAGATCGGCGTCGGCACCACCAGCGTGCGCGAGTTCCTGATCCGCTTCTCACGCTTTGGCCTGATCGAAAAACGCCGCAACAGCCATTGGGTGCTGAAGGGCTTTACGCGGGCCTTCGCACTGGAACTGACCGAGATCCGCGAAATGTTCGAATTGCGCTCGGCCGCCGCCTTCACCGCGCTGCCGCAGGACAGTCCGGTCTGGGGCGATCTCGACCGGCTGGAGGGGGAACACCGCGTTCTGGCACGCGAGATCGCGACGCGCTTCAATGAGTTCTCGGAGCTGGACGAGCGCCTCCACCGGCTCATCCATCGCGCCTCGCGCAACCGCTTCATTGTCGATTTCTACGACGTCATCGCCATGATCTTCCACTACCACTACCAGTGGAACAAGGCACAGGAACGCGAGCGCAACGAAGTCGCGATCGGCGAACATCTAGCCTATATCGAGGCACTCAAGTCGCGCGACCTCGGCAAGGTCGATGCCGCCTGCCGCAGGCACTTGAAGTCGGCACGCCAGACATTGCTGACCTCGATCCCGGAAAGCCGCCCACCCCAAAAGAGCTGATCCTGCCGTGTTGCCGCAGTGTCGATTTGGCGATTTTCGACCTGTCCCGGCCGTGGTAGGTATCGTCATCGATTGTTTGAAGAGGCAGATGGTTTGAGCCGCCGGGGGAGACAACGGAGCATGCCGGTCGCGCTTGTCGCAGCCTGTCTGCTGTTGCTCCAGTCGACACTTGGTGCGTTCGCCTTCAGCACCGGGCCGAGTGCCGCGCAGCTCGATGCCTTCGGCAACGTCATCTGTACCCGCGACGGCGCCACCCAGCTTCCCGGCGGCGACCAGCACCCGTCACATCTACCGGCCTGTTGCACGTTCGGCTGCAGCATGTTTTCGTCGGCCTATGCGCCGCCGCCCAATGCCGGGCTTGCGCTTGCGTCCTTTTCCTTCGAGACCGTCGCCTTCGTCTTCCCGGCGACCACGCATCTCGACTTCGCCCGCGAACGCTCCCCATCGAACCCGCGCGCGCCGCCGCTTGCGGCCTGAGCCTGCTTGCTTGCGGAACCTTTCGCGAGCGTACTCATCCAAGGTCAAAACCATTCGCGACCGGCGACGGCGCGATCATCACGTCATGGAGCAACCATGTCCCATTCTTTCCGTATGTCGGCGGGCACCGTGTTCGGCCGCATCCTGCCTCGGTTCAAAGCCGATCTCGGCATTATCACGTTGGCCTTTGCCCTGTTGTTCGTCGGCGCCCAGGCCGTCCCGGCGCATGAATTCAAGGTGGGCGATCTCGAAATCGAACACCCCTGGTCGCGCGCCACCCCTGCCGGCGCCAAGGTGGCCGGCGGCTATTTCACCATCGTCAACAAGGGCAGCGCCGCGGACCGGCTGCTGTCGATTTCCTCCGACGTCTCCGAAAAGGCCGAGCTGCATCAAATGGGCGTCAAGGACGGCGTCATGACCATGCGGCCAGTTGACGGTGGCCTGGAGATTCCGGCCGGAGGCAAGGTGGCGCTGGCGCCCGGTGGCTATCACCTGATGTTCGTCGGCCTGAAGCGGCAACCCAAGCAGGGTGAAAAATTCGCCGCCACGCTGACTTTCGAGAAGGCCGGCGCCGTCAGCGTCGAGTTCGCCGTCGAGGGCATGGGTGAAATGGGCGGCATGGACGACCACGCCAATTGATCGCGCCGATCCACCATTTTTTTGAAATCAGAGGGACCATCATGATCAAGTATCTTTTGGCGGCCGGCGCGCTTCTCGTGCTGGGGACAAATGCCGCCTTGGCGCACATCACGCTCGAAACCCAGGAGGCGGCAGTCGGCTCGACCTACAAGGCTGTGCTGCGCGTGCCGCATGGCTGCGACGGCAAGGCGACGACCGCCGTGCGTGTGCAGATTCCGGAAGGGGTGATCGCGGTGAAGCCGATGCCGAAGCCCGGCTGGACGCTGCAGACCAAGAAGGGCAAATATGAAAAATCCTACCAGCTCTATGGTCAGGCGGTGGCCGACGGTGTCAAGGAAGTCGACTGGAGCGGCGGCAATCTGCCGGATGAATTCTACGACGAGTTCGTCTTCCGGGCGACGCTGACGGCCGATCTGCCCGCCGGCCAGAAGCTCTACTTCCCGGTGGTGCAGGAATGCGGCGATGCCGCCGCCCGCTGGATCGAGATTCCGGCGGCCGGACAGGATAAGGACGCGCTGGAGACCCCGGCGCCCGGCATCAAGCTCACGCCGAAGAGATGATTTTCTGGCGGCGCGCCCTGTCCGCAAGGTGCGCCGCCAATTCCATGGCGGCAGCATGAACCCAACATCCCCACTCCAAAGGACCGCAAGGACCGGCAAGCGATTCGGCTGGGCTGGTGGGCTCTTCGCGGTGCTCATGGCGCTCATCGTCATGGCCTCGACAGGCCAGGCCTTTGCCCACGCGGCGCTGATCAAGACCGACCCGGCCGACGGCGCCGTGCTGGCGCAGGCGCCGGCGCGGTTCTCGCTGATCTTCAGCGAGCCGGTCTCGCCGCTGGTGCTGACGCTGGTGACGCCCGATGGTACGCCGATCCCGCTGACATCCTTCCGCCTCAGCGACCAGACGGTCGAGATCGACAATCCGCAAACACTCAAATCCGGCACGCATGTGCTGAGCTGGCGTGTCATCTCCGCCGATGGCCATCCGGTCGGCGGCTCGCTGCTGTTTTCCATCGGTGCGCCAAGCGAGCCTCCAGCCGTCTCCGAAGCGATCGACTGGCCGTTGCGGTCGGCGATCTGGATCGGCAAGGTCGTTCTCTATGCCGGCCTTTTCCTCGGCATTGGCGGCGCTTTCGCCCTTGCCTGGCTGGCCGGGGGTGGCCGTGCCGGTCAATGCTTTGTTGCCGGGGCAATCCTGTGCGGGCTGCTGGCGGCGCCCTTGTCGCTCGGCTTGCAAGGTCTCGATGCGCTCGGTGCGCCGCTCTCCCATCTGGCGCAGCCGGTGGTCTGGCGCACAGGGGTCGGCACCAGCTTCGGCTGGACGGTGCTGATCGCCCTGATCGCACTTGGGCTTGGCCTGCTGTCGCTGGCCGGACCGCGCGCGGTTGCCAGGCCGCTTGCCCTTGCCGGGCTGGTCGGTGTGGGCGCAGCGCTTGCCGCGAGCGGCCATGCCAGTGCCGCCGAACCGCAATGGCTGACACGGCCGCTGGTCTTCGTCCATGGTGTTGGCATCGCCTTCTGGGCCGGCGCTCTGGTGCCGCTCGGCCTCGCGCTGAAGCGTCAAGCGGCCGGCGCCGTTGAATTCCTGCGCCGTTTCTCATGGGCAATCGTGCCTGTGGTTGCCTTGCTTGCCGCGGCAGGCATCGTGTTGGCCGTGATCCAGGTGCAGACGCCCTCGGCGCTGGTCGACACTGCCTATGGCCGGCTGCTGCTGGTCAAGCTCGCGCTGCTGGTGTTCCTGTTCACGCTTGCCGGCGTCAATCGTTGGAAGCTCACCGCTTCGGCCGAGGCGGGAGCGACCGAGGTGCAACGCAGGCTCACCCGCTCGGTCGGCGTCGAAGTGCTGATCGTGCTGGCGATCTTCGGGGTCGCGGCGGGCTGGCGCTTCACGCCGCCGCCACGAGCGCTGGCGATCGCCGCGGCCCAGCCGGTTTCGGTCCACGTCCACGCGCTGCAGGCGATGGCCGATCTCAGCATCACGCCTGGCCATGCCGGACCGGTCGCCGCCTCGATGATCATCATGAGCGGCGATTTCGGACCGCTCGACGCCAAGGAAGTGACGCTGGTGCTGTCGAAGCCCGATTCGGGCATCGAGCCGCTGAAGCGCGCGGCAACCAGGCCCGGCGATGGCAGCTGGCGTGTCGACAACCTCATCATCCCGGTTCCCGGCCGCTGGATGGTGCGCATAGACATACTGGTCTCGGACTTCGACATGGTGAAGATCGAGGCGCCGATCGACATCAGGCCGTAATGGCCGCGACAACACAATTGGGCGAGGCGGTTGACGCGGGCCCGAAGGCCCGTCAATCATCCAAGCAATAATGGGCATCGAGGCAAGAACGGGCTCGAGCTCGAAAACACCAGATCCGGAAACAGGGAAGAAACGATGGAAAAAGCCGAAATCGGCCTGATCGGCCTTGGCACGATGGGCTCCAACCTGGCGCTGAACATCGCCGAGCACGGGCACCGCATCGCCGTCTTCAACCGCACCAAGGCACGCACGGACGCTTTCGTCGAGAATGCCGGTGCGCTCAGGGACATGGTCATTCCTTGCTACAGTCTGGAGGAACTCGCCGCGGCGATCCGGCCGCCACGCCCGATCATCATCATGGTGCTGGCCGGCAAGCCGGTCGACGAGCAGATCGAAGCCTTGCGCGGCGTGCTGTCCGACAACGACATCGTCATCGATGCCGGCAACGCCAATTTCCGCGATACGATGCGGCGCTTCTTGGAACTCGCCGGCTCGGGCTTGACCTTCATCGGCATGGGTGTCTCCGGCGGCGAGGAGGGTGCACGCCACGGACCGTCAATCATGGTCGGCGGCTCCGAAGACTCCTGGAAGCGTGTCGAGAAGGTGCTGACCGCCATCTCCGCCAAGTTCAAGGACGAGCCCTGTGCCGCCTGGCTCGGCACTGACGGCGCCGGACATTTCGTCAAGACCATCCACAACGGTATCGAATATGCCGACATGCAGATGATCGCCGAGATCTACGGCATCCTGCGCGATGGTCTGGGCATGGGGCCGAAAGAGATCGGCACGGTGTTTTCCAACTGGAACAAGGGCCGGCTCAATTCCTACCTGATCGAGATCACCGCCAAGGTGCTCGCCGCCGACGATCCGAAAACCGGCAAGCCGGTGGTCGACATCATCCTCGACCGCGCCGGCCAGAAGGGCACCGGCAAATGGTCCGTCATCGAGGCGCAGCAGCTCGGCATTCCGGCGACAGCGATCGAAGCGGCGGTGGCGGCGCGCGTGCTGTCGTCGATCAAGGACGAACGGCAGGCAGCCGAAAAAGCCTATGGCAATATTGGCGTGACGAAAATTTCCGGCGACAAGGACGCGCTGCTGAAAGACCTCGAACTGGCGCTGTTCGCCGGCAAGATCGCCGCTTACGCGCAGGGTTTTGCGGTGATGAGCGGCGCTTCGAAGGAGTTCAACTGGAACCTGCCGATGCCGACCATCGCCAAGATCTGGCGCGCCGGCTGCATCATCCGCTCGCAGATGCTCGACACGATGGCCGAAGCGTTCGGCAGCGGCGGCGCTTTGACCAACCTTTTGATGGCGCCGGCCTTTATCACCATGATGCAGGAGGCGCATCCGTCGCTGCGACGTGTCGTCGCGAGGGCTTCCGAGGCCGGTGCGCCGGTGCCGGCGCTGTCTTCGGCGCTTGCCTATTTCGACAGCTACCGCCAGGGCCGCGGTACCTCGAACCTGATCCAGGCGCAGCGCGACTTCTTCGGTGCGCATGGTTTCGAGCGCATTGGCGAGCAGGGTGCGTTCCACGGGCCGTGGGGCAGCGGCGCGGCTGGTTAATCGTTCTCATGGAATACCCGGCATTGCTTGCATGCCGTGCCGGAAATACTCACCGATCCACATGCGTTTTCTCGATCCCGGGGATGCCGCCGATCTGTTGGGCAAGAAAATCGACCAGCAGCCGGACCCGGGCGATGCCCGCGCGTTGGGGGACGATCAGCATACTGAGCGGAACCGACGGCAGCGCATAGTCCGGCAGGATCGCCTCAAGCCGGCCGGACGCCAGGAGATCGCCGACAAGCCATTGATGGGCGGGCGCAATGCCGCGCCCGGCGAGCAGGGCTTCGCGTGCGGCAAGTCCGTGGTCGACCCGAAGGCGCCCGGCAAGCGGCACGACATGACGCTCGCCGTCCGGTCCTTGCAGCACAAGGGTGCCGCTGCCCGCCACGTTTGACATGCGGATGCCCTCGTGACCGGCCAGGTCACGGGGATCTTCAGGCCTGCCGCGTTCAGCGAGATAGCCGGGTGCCGCCACGAGCAGACGCCGGGACTGGCCGAGCGCCCGCAACTTCATGGAACTGTCGGTGAGCGGGCCGAGACGAAGCGCGATATCCACGCCTTCCGTGACAAGGTCGATGCGTTCGTCGGTAAGGCTGAGATCGACGCCGATGTCGCGATAGCGGTCCTGAAACGCGAAGATCAGCCGGCTGACATGCAGCACCCCGATAGCCGCGGTGCAGGAGAGCCGGATCGTGCCCGCGGGCGCTCCGCGCGTGCCGCGAGCCTCGTCGCTCGCCTGTTCGACAAGGCGCAGGATCTGTACGCTGTCGGCATAGTAACGGCTGCCCTCATCGGTCATCGTGACGCGCCGCGTGGTTCTGCTGAGCAGAGCCACCCCGACGGCCTCCTCAAGTTCACGCAGATGCCGGGTGACGGTCGACTGACCGATCCCGAGTTCACGTGCGACCGCAGAAAAGCTGCCCCGTTCGGCGACGCGAACGAAGGTGCGCATGCGCTCCAGAGTGATGTCTGATTTATCCATTAATCGGCATAATTTTATGCATTATCAAGACATAGCGGATCGTTCGGACATTGGCTATCTCAGGGCCAACGTCTTCCAACAGGATCGCTCATCATGAAAGTGTTGCTTGTCTTCGCCCATCCCGAGCCACGGTCGCTCAACGGCGCGCTCCGTGACGTCGCCGTCAAGGAACTCGAGGCTCAAGGCCATGAGGTGCGGATATCGGACCTTTATGCCGACGGCTGGAAATCGGAGGTCGACCGTGCTGATTTCCCGGGCCTGTCGCCGGATGCGCGGCTGGTGCCGGTGGCGGCCTCCAAAAAGGCGTTCGAGGCCAATGCGCTGACCGAAGACGTCAAGACCGAGATCGAGAAGCTGCTTTGGGCCGATGCGCTGATCCTGCAGTTTCCGCTGTGGTGGTTCGCCATGCCGGCGATCCTGAAGGGTTGGGTCGATCGGGTCTTTGCCTACGGCTTCGCCTATGGAGTCGGTGAACATAGCGACAAGCGATGGGGCGACCGGTACGGCGAGGGCACGCTCGTGGGCAAGCGAGCAATGCTGATCGTGACGGCCGGTGGCTGGGAGGATCATTATTCCCCGCGCGGCATCAACGGCGCGATTGACGATCTGCTGTTCCCGATCAATCACGGGATCCTTTATTATCCGGGCTACGACGTGCTTCCGCCGTTCGTGATCTATAGCGTGGACCGTTTCAACGAAGCCGGCTTCGAGCCTGTCGCCGAACGCCTGCGCGAACGGATGCGGACGCTTGCGACCACGGCGCCCATTCCTTACCGGCGCCAGAATGGTGGCGACTACCTGATCCCGAGCATGCGGCTTCGTGCCGAACTGGGCGATCCGGGAGCAGCAGGCTTCGAACTCCATTTGAACCGCGGCGCGGCCGACTAGGGCGTAGTGACGATTTAACTACCTGAGCCAGATAGCGATAGCGGCAAGTTTGACAAAGCCCATGAAGTTGGCNAGCAACTTGTCGTATCGTGTTGCGACGCGNCGGAACTNTTTNAGTTTGTTGAAGAAACGCTCGATGATGTTGCGCTCNTTGTAGAGATCAGCGTCGTAGGGACGCTGATGTTTTCGATTGCGCTTGGGCGGGATGACGACGTCGGCGCCTATTTCTGCGATCTTTTCAAGCAAATGGTCGGCGTCATAGCCCTTGTCGGCGATCGCTGCGCCGGTCTCGAAGCCGTCGACGAGATCA
>NZ_AZUY01000026.1 GCF_000513935.1 Mesorhizobium sp. WSM3626
GCCCGCTGACATCCGAAACGGCGATTGCAATTGGCACCTGGTCGAGGAACTTCTTGAATTGTTCGCTTTCCAGCGCGCTGGCAAGGTCCGGCGTTTCGAGCAACTGCTCGACCGTCTCCGCCTTATCTGAATTCGATGTCATCTGCTCATCCAGGAATTTTCTGATGCCATCAATATCAGCGACGCATTGCTCGGAATATCGCCAAAGCGGGATTGCTGGCATCATGAGTAAGCCGGCACCAGCCTGCTCTCGCGCAATGGCAGCGCCATGGTGAAATGCAGGCCCTCCCGAAGATAATTCAGCTGGATGCTGGCATCGCATTGAACGGCCACCACCTTCTCCAGCAGCGTCGTGCCGAAACCGCGCCGTGTTGGCGGCTCTACGTTGGGGCCGTCCAGTTCCTTCCAGTCGAGATTGACGATCCGCGCGTCGCCCGACCTGCCCACTGACCAGCGCACGTCGAGCCGACCGAGCGGGCGCGAGAGCGCGCCGAACTTGGAAGAGTTGGAGGCAAGTTCATGGAATGCCATGCCGACGGGGATCGCAATGTCGGCGATCAGCGAGACCTCGGGGCCTTCGAGCACGATGCGAGGCGTGTCGCGCGTCTCGTAGTGGCGAAGCTCCCGCTCCAGCAGTTTGTGCAATGAAGCTGTCTGCCAATAATCGTCGGTCAGCATGGAGTGAGTGTCGGCCAGAGAGACGATCCGGGCCGAGAAGTCTCTCATGAAATCCTCGATGTTGCCGCTCGACTTGGCGGTTGCTCCCATCATAGCACGCACATTGGCAAGTGTATTCTTGACGCGATGATGCAACTCGCGGATGAGAAGCTTCTGACGGTCTGCAACCTCCTGCTTCTGTTCGATATAAGATTTGACTTCGAGCTGGCGGGCGCGGGCGCGCAGCGCCGAGCGTACGGAATTGGTCAGGCTCGACGCCAGGAAGGGTCTCTCCAGTACGATAAGGTAGCGATCGAGAAAGGCCAGCCGCTGGTCGAAATCGGTCCCGCGCATCACCAAAAGCACGATCGGAAAATCCGACCATGCCGGCTGCTTTTCGACCCATGCCGCAAGGCGGCTTCGGTCCGCGTTGATCAGGGCCTCCTCGGCAACCACCAGACACTGAGCCTGATCCAGCAACGGCAAGGTGTCCTCTAGTGACGTGCAGATGTGCGCGTCGATCTTGCTCGCCGCCAAAATCGAGGCGGCAATCTGGGCGTCGCGTCCGACCGGAGTAAGCACCAGGACGGAGGTCTCCGCTGGACTCACGATGCCTTGTCCTTGAGCAGGTCGGACTGCTTGCCCTCAAAAAATGGCACGCCAGTCAGGATGCCGCGAAACTCCTCCAGCGGCACGCCCGCGGTAACGCCAGTGCCGCTGATCTTGAACTCGCGGATCGTATCCTCATGCGGACCGACACGCTTCTTGACCACCGAGATGGCGCGGCGTAGGCGCCCGCCGCTTTCGAAGAACCGCAGCAGCATGATGCCATCGCAGAGATATGTCATGTCCACCGGCGCGGTCATGTGGCCGATCAGGCCGTGATTGGCCAGAAGCAGGATGGTGACCACGCCCTTCTGGTTGAGGTAAGTCAGGATTTCGTGCATCTGCAGCAGCAGGTGCTGCTCTTCCGACATGGCATTGAGATACCCGGTGAGGCTGTCGATGATGACCATTCTCACCTCCGATTGCTCCACCCCCGACTGGATACGCGTCGACAACTCACCAGGCGAAAGCTCGGCCGGATCGATCTGCTCGAGCAGCAGCGACCCGTCGTTGGCGTAACGGGCAAAATCCAGGCCCAAGCCAGCCGCCCTGGCGAGGAAGATGCGCTTGGTTTCGTCGAACAGCAGCACCAGCACTCGCTCGCCGCGCGCAAGTGCTGCATGGGCGTAGGTGCTGGCGATGCTCGACTTGCCGATGCCGGAAGGCCCCATCAGCAACGTGCTTGTACCGCGATCGAGACCGCCACCGATCAGTGCGTCCAGGGAGCTTTTGCTTGTCGCCGGCGTGCCGTGCGCGCCCAGTTCGTGCTCGGAGGCGACAAGCCGCGGAAACACCACGACGCCACCGGCCCGGATGGCGAAGTCATGGAAGCCACCACGGATCTGCACACCGCGCATCTTGATGACGCGCAGGCGCCGTCTTTCGCCGCCATAGGTCGGCGACAGCTGCTCCATTCGGATAACGCCATGGCTAATCGAATGCAGGTTGAGATCGTCATGCTCGGCAGTTAAGTCGTCGAGCAGCAGCACTGTGGCATTGTTGAGCAGAAAGAAGCTTTTCAGCGCAAGCACCTGCCGGCGGTAGCGCAAGGAGCCTTGCGACAGCAGCCGAATCTCCGACAGCGAATCGAACACCACCCGGTCCGGCTTTATGCGTTCTATCTCGGCAAGGGCCGACTGCACGGTTTCGCCAAGCTCCAGGTCGGACGAATGCACCAGCGTCTGCAACTGAGAGGGGTCCAGGCTGAGCTCGGGCGGCACCAGTTCGAGGATCTCGATGCCGTTCAGGTCCCAGCCATGGCGGTTGGCGACCGACAACAGCTCGCGCCTGCTCTCCGAGAGTGTAATGTAAAGGCATGTCTCGCCGTTGCGAGCGCCCTCGATCAGGAACTGCAGGCCGATCGTCGTCTTGCCGGATCCAGGCCTGCCCTCGACGAGATGAGAGCGGAACTTCGCATAGCCACCTCGAAGGACGTAATCGAGACCTTCAACGCCGGAAGCGACTGGCGACGCATCGTCTTCTCTGTCCACGTTAGCCCTCGCGTTTCGTGAACACCGTAACGGACCCGCGTGCCGATGGTTCCGCAGCCGGCTGCGCTCCACGACACGACCGGTCAACTCTGGCCTGCCGCTTTCGCCGGCGGCGGCCCGGTCTTGACGTCGAGGATCAGGGGCGGCTCTTCAAAGACGCGCCGGTGACGCATCAAACGGGAGGTGATGAAGACTGACGCACCGCCTGAGTCTGGCGCGCGGCGCGCGGCCACTAGCGACCTCAAGGCCTCCAAGAAAGGTTTGAGGCCAGGCGGTCAGTGGAAACTACTGCTGCGTTTGTTGCCGGCTGACTTCAGTCGGACTCCCTCTCGGCAAGACTTCACATATCATTCCTGCAAAGGCATGTGGTCAGGGACGATCGTTTGCCTATGAGCTTGTAGAGACCCAGAAGTTCCGATGCTGCGCGGCGCACGAGTTCTCAAGCCTTTGGAGCTGGAGGTTCGATCGGCGTATGCGCGCCAATGCGGTTGGCCTCCGCCGTTGCGGCGTTGGCCGTAGTCCAGTCTCTAGACCTGTTGCTGAGCGACTGCGCTAACGGCACAGCCGATGTCCGCGTCATCCACGTGCGAAGATAGAGCGTGAAGGTAGCCGACGTTATCGAGCGTAGCTCCCCTACAGTGGCCGTTCATAGCAACGCCCACGTGCTTGCATCGGAATCATCTCTTTGAAGTTCTGGACAGCGCCAAGACGCCCAACCGGATCCAAAGGGAGAGTAGGGACGCTTAAGCGGCTTGTTGAAATGGCTCGAATGTGGCTCTACGGCGCGTGAGCGCTTCCCCGCCCCGGGCGAACCTCGCGGATTGTCTGCTTTGAATCGCGCAACCAGTCGCCAAAGCTCCACCTCGTGGGCGTCCGCTAACTGCCTGGCGTGCTCTTTCGCTGCAGCGTCGTCCATGCAGGCAAGGTCGACCCCGCCCTTGAATTGACCGTGTTCGTCCAGAACGTATAGCCGATAATGCGTCATCGCTTGTTCTCGATTAGGATTGCCAGCCCGCTTCGGCTGCAGCCTCATTTGGATTGATGCACTGGGCAGCGCCGCCCGGTCGTTGCTGATCGCCCCACTTTTGGGTGCTTGCAAAACAAAGACACTGCATAACGACGTGACCGAACATAGAATGTATATCTTCCGCTAGTTGCATGTCATTCACGTTGACCCAAACCACGTGTTGGGCGATTTGCCTGAGCGTACCTCCGCCATATCCACAAAGACCCAACGTAACTGCGCCATGATCATTAGCGTATCGAACGGCACGCAAAACGTTTTCCGAGTTTCCGCTTCCCGAAATTGCAATGACTAAGTCGCCCTCATTGAGAATGTTCTTCAGTTGCTCGACAAACACATCTTGGAAAGAAACATCATTCGCGTACGCGAATGTAAGGCCAACATTGTCGACCAGCGTCCGACCACGAAAGGGGCGTTTTGTAGATAGATAGATACTCTTATTCCAGTCCGTGATGAAATGCAGCGCTGTCAGGGAACTGCCACCATTTCCAAGCGTGATGATCTGCTTTCCATCCTCCTGGGCGTGCGCGACCAAGGCCACTGCATTGTCAAAGCTTTTGTGGTCTAGTGAAGCCAGCACTATTTCAAGTTTCTTGAAATAAGCTT
The DNA here is from genome assembly GCF_000513935.1 of Mesorhizobium sp. WSM3626. GTDB lineage: Bacteria > Pseudomonadota > Alphaproteobacteria > Rhizobiales > Rhizobiaceae > Mesorhizobium > Mesorhizobium salmacidum. The sequence goes on from NZ_AZUY01000026.1 coordinate 4,384, forward strand.
GGGCACTGCCGCCTACGGGGTTTGTTCGGCCTGCTCCGATATCGGTTGCTTGAGCACTTCCACCAAAATGTTTCATTGGACGGCCTCCGATGTCGGTTGATAATGGACGATGCGACTCCCGGCGAAATCAAACTTCACAGGGAAGTGCTTTAGCTCCCCGAGAGCAACTCTGATTGCGTCGTGGCGATCGGGAGGCGCGAAGAACATGAGAAAACCTCCCGCGCCTGCCCCGAGTAGCTTGCCGCCCGTAGCGCCTGCCTGCAACGCTGTCCGGTACCAGCCATCGATCGCATCATTCGTGATTTCTTCGGAGAGGCTCTTTTTTAAGACCCAATTCTCGTGGAGGATTTCGCCGAACGCGTTGAGATTACATTGATGCAGTTCATCACGAAGGTGATATGTGAGCTCGACCATCCGCCTGAGCGCTTTGCGCTTGTCCGGCGCTCTTGCGATGCCCTCCGACTGGCGCACGAGAATGTCGGACGCACTGCGCGTCATACCAGTGTAAAACACAAGAACTTGCTTCTCGATTGAAGCAATAAATTCACGTGGACATATGACCGGCGACACCGAGACGCTATCATCTGAATGAAACTCGATAAGATTCAATCCGCCGAAGGCTGCGGCGTATTGATCCTGCCTCCCAATGGGCGCTCCACAGAGTTCGATCTCAATGCAACAACTATCAGCGCCGAGCTTTGCCTTCGAGACATATTGTCCCCGAAACGCGTTCAGCGCGTGCAGAAGGCCAACCGTAAAAGAGCTCGATGACCCAAGTCCTGTTCCCCTCGATGGAATATCGGCGATGGTTGTTATCTCGACGCCTCCGTGGATTCCAAGATAACCCATCGTCGCCCTTACGATTGGATGCTGGATATTCGCGACGCTCTCTACCTCTTCCGTTTTGGAGTAAGCGATTCGGGTGCCGTTATCGAATTTACGGTTCACGTTCACGTAGACATACTTGTCGATAGCAACGCTCAGGACGGCGCCACCTTCCTCCCGATAGAAGGCAGGAAGATCGCTGCCACCCCCGACAAAGCTGACTCGAAGCGGCGTCTGGCTAATAATCATCCGACCGCCTCGATCAGTTCGATCGCCCGCAATTGGACGCAATGATTAGCACTCGCCCGCGATGCAAGCACGATCGGCGCCTCATCCTCTTGGCGGGAACGGTAGATACTCGCTGCACCTTGCCGATGCACACCTCGCTGAGAGTATTCTCGCGTTACTCGGCATCTCCTCAGCTCCTCATCGATATCTACGAAGAACGTGTGTGCACGACCGCGCAAAACAACATCGGACAGCGAAAGGGCGACGGCTCCGTCGACGACCAGGACGGTCTCCGGAGAAATGGTTATCTTTTCTGATCTCGGATGCGAAAGCCTGCTCAGCTGTCCGTAATGAGGCAGGTCATGCGTTTTGCGGGAATGAACTCCCACCAAGCGACCCAGGGCCTTCCTCGCCTCGTCCACATTGTAGCGGCCAATCCCCGTTGGTTCGCGACCGGCGCCGGAGCGTATCCAGCGATCAAGAGCAACGACTTGCGCATCGAGGCCGCGGCCGCGAAGGACTTCCACAATAGCACTGGAAAGAGCGCTCTTGCCGCTCCGGGCGAGCCCTCCCACAAAACAAACATCGCCCGGCTTCACATGCGCGATCAGATCAGATGCTGTGTCTATCAAGAGCGGATGAACAGTGAGGATGAATTTGGCGGCCTCAAACAGATCTGAGACCGTATAGTCGGGCATGACCTGGTATTTTCTGTCCCACCCGCCTGCGCCCGTCTCGACTAGGATCGATCTGATGCCAGACCGTTTCGCGAGAGCGACGTCGGTAGAGGAATCGCCGATGATCCACGATTGACTGCGATCGATATTGAATGCCTCGACGGCCTTATCAACCATCCCGGTAGAAGGCTTGCGGCATTCACAGCGGATCTTCAGCGCTTCCACCTCACCAACAAAGCCGCGATCTGGATGGTGCGGGCAGAAATAGATGGCATCAACAAATGCTCCACTGCGGCCAAGCTCAGTTTCCATTTTGTTATGGATCATCCGCAGGTCTCGTACAGAGCAATCACCTCTCGCCACGACGGGTTGGTTGGTGACGACGATTGTCCGGTATTCGGCCCTGTTGAAACAAGCGATAGCGGCCGCAGCTCCTTCAATCAATTCGAAGCGTTCGGGACGATCAATGTGTCCATGGTCAACATTGATGCACCCATCCCTGTCCAAAAAGACGGCTTTCTGCGGGGAAGCGAGTGAGGCTTGAGCAATGCGGCCCGATTCGAAGTCGGCGCAAACCTTGTCCAGTCTCGTGGGGGTTCCCGCGTCTTTTATGTACTCAGGGCTGCTGTAGCTTCTAATTTCCGTGCCGGCCCGAAGCATTTCAGGAAATAGGTCTTTGCCAAAATCGAGCGGAGGTGCCGCCGCGCGCCACCGGAAAAGGGCCTGTTTTCGAATGTAATAAAGCGCTGCGCTGACCTTGTTTGGATAATAGCAATCTGGATCGTGAGGATATGGATGGAACGCGGTAACCATGCCTTCTTCCGATGTTTCTATCAGGTCGGAGTCGTGCGGATGGTCATTCGGGTGGGTGAAAATTGTTGCCGCTGCCGCTGTGTGTTTCTCATGGAAGGACTTAAACCGGGTCAGGTCGATGTCGAGCATTGTGTCGCCGTAGATCGTCAGGAAATCGTCGTCGAGCAGATCCAAAACGGCCAAAACTGCCCCAGCTGTCCCTCGAGGCGCTCCGTCATTTACGCAACGAACGTCAATTCCCCAATTCTTGCGCTGATTGCAAAATTCCATAATTTGATCGGCTGCGTGGTTCACCAGGATCAACATCCTCGTAATCCCGTGTTCCTTGGCGAGGAGGATTTGATGCTCAAGAAGCGGCTTGCCACCAATGTTGGCCAACGACTTAGGTAAATCACCGATCCGGCCCCTGAGCCGCGTGCCTCGACCACCCGCAAGTATAACGGCCTGCATCACAGGGGTCCTTCCTGCAGCGCGACTTCTACGACGGCTTTTCGAACAGCGTCAGCCGAATCAAGCTGGGGCCGCCAGCCGAGCGCACGCAGTTTTGCTATGTCATAGGAAAACCGGGGAACATCCCCCTTCCAACCGCGATCTTCGGCTCCGTATTCGATCCCCGCGCCCGGTGCGACAGCCTCGACAGTTGTTTCCGCTATAAAGCTAACGGTTACTCCTTTGTCCTCGGGACCGATATTGTAGTAGCCCAGCCGCTCGGACGCGTTTGCACGCAGATAGACAATCGCATCGATCAGATCATTGACATGAAGATATGCCTTACGTTGCCGCCCCGATCCGAGGACATTCAGCTTATTTGGTGAGACCCTCAACTTTCTCACGAAATCAAGAATGACGCCATGTGTTGCTGGAACACCGATGACGTTCGGAAAGCGAAAGATCAGGGCTCGAGCTAACCAGTTCTCAACGGCAGCGCTGATTAAGGCTTCTGATGCGAGCTTCATGGCCCCGTAATTGGAGATGGGCAGCAGCGGCCCAACATCCTCTCTAATCGGAGCCTCCCCCAAATCGCCATAGACGGCTGAGCTGGATGCGAAGGCAAAGAAGGGAACCCGCGCCTCCTTCATCACGTCCAATAAGTTGAACGTGGATAAAAAGGTATCGCGTAGGTCAACGGAGGCATCGGCAATGCCTGCGGGAATGTCCGAATTGGCAGCCATGTGCCAGACTTCGGAAATCGGAATGCGACTGTGACAGTTCATAAAGCGGCTTGTCACGGCACCCGCGTCTGCGAGATCGACTTTCTCAAAAATAAAGCTCTCACGCGTGGAAAGCTCGTTCAGGTTTTCCCGGGAACCTCGCGACAGGTTGTCAAAGCCAAAGACGGTATGTCCACGGTCAATAAAATTTCGTGCAAGCCTGCTTCCTACAAAGCCCGCAACTCCCGATACCAAAATGGCGTGCCGTTCACCCAATGCGATTGCTTCCTCTTGTGCCAAGCTCTCGGTTCTCAACGACAACATGCTTGCCAGCCTTCATCGCTGGAGACCGGGGAATTCGACCGAGCTCGGCGTCAAGCTCTGCGCTCGAAGACCTCATGCGTCTTGCTGAATCATCGCATGATTTTCACCGGCCCGCGATCATTCCTCAGGAGTAGCCCCATTTTGCAAACCCCACCGGCTGATACCCGCTCGCCTTGCAGCGACCCGATAAGAGCGCCCGAGCTCAAGGCGTTCGGCGCATGGCACTGCCCAGATGGAAAGCAGGGTGCTGCCGCAGATCCTTGCGATCGTGCTGACTTGCAGAACTTCGCCGTTGCTGTCTCAGGCGCATTGCGTGGGTCTTGACTAGTATCGACGCAATTTTCCAGAGGAGAGTCGAACGCAGTCCAGCGAGAAGCTCCGAAACTCTATTCCTAACTGCTTGAGCCGCTCCACACCGGGCACCTCCGCCGCCGGATGCACGAGCCCAAGAATGGAGTCGGATCGGAAGGGAAGGGGGATTTGCAGGGCCTCAGCTGCCTTGAGAACGCCATTGACAAGCTGCCAGGGCACGGCGACGGCGCGCAGTGTCCTGCCTTGTGATGCGGCGATCTCTTTCATGAGCCGTCGGAACGGTACCGGTTCGGGATTGGCCAGCCCTACCGGTTCCGGCAGGGGCATGTCCGATTCGGCGATAGCCACCATGGCGGCTGCCATGTCCGCCTCATGCACGGTGAACTGATAGGAGCGCGCCCCGATGAGAGGTGTGACCGGCAGATTGCTGAGCTTGCGAAGCGCGCCCGCCATGCCGCCCCACCCGGGGCCGTACACCAGTCCGAGGCGGGTCGAGACACCTCCCAGGCTGCTGGCGGTGCGCTCGCAGGCCAGTTTCGCTTGACCGTACAACTGTCGGGTTCCCTTATAGGCGGACATCGAGGAGATAAAGATGACCCGGCGAACCCCTGCGTCGATAGCATTGCGCAGGAGGTGCTGCGAGCCGGAGACATTGACACCCCACACGTCGCCGGCGCTGACGAGACTCAGGTCCCATGCACCGTGGATAAGCACATCTAGGTCGCTGAAAGCGGCCCCCGACGGTGGGCGCTTGATGTCGTAAGGGCGCCACTCGGCGACGCCGGCCGCATTTCCGGAGGTCACACAGTTCGACCGGGCAAACGCGATGACCTCATGCCCCTGTTCGGCGAATGAGGCACGCAGGATGGTCCCGACATATCCGTTGGCTCCGGTGATACCGACCCGCATATGAACACTCAACCCGTCAGCTGCATCGCTTCGCTGGCAATGCGATGAGAATTGGCCATCACGGTCAGGGTAAAGGTAGTAGCCGGAACATTTGGGAAAACCGATCCGTCGATGAGATGAACCCGGTCCCAGCGCGCCAGCCGCCCGAGGCGGTCTGTCGTCGCATTTCCAGAATCCGGCTCTCTGGCATGTGGAAAACTGCCGCCGAAGTGGTAGCTCTTGGCCGCGCCCGACCATAGCATCCGCGGCGTGACCGGCCACAAGTCGAGGTAAGGTGCCGCCCTGCGGATCCGATTTATCACGTCACGCAACATGGGAGGAACGTCCTTCGCCTCGCCGAAACCATCTGAACTGAGAGTTATCTGGGGTAGCTCATCAGGGGCTGCGGACACTTGAGCGCAGATCCGGACCTTAGGTGATGCCCAGGAAGGCAGGTAGCCCAGGCCTACCGTCAACCGGCTCAGGAGCCGATCGGTCGCAAAGGCGGCGGCCCGGTGTCGAAGGAAGCCGGGAAGCGCATCGCTGTACGCTTGGTTGAAGGGGTAGAAGTGAATCTGCGAGACATCGAAGCCCTCCTCGTCCCGGGCGATTACCATGGTGAACTGGTTGAGTGTGAAGTCCTGCCTTGTACGTGGGTCGGGGGTCGGCCTCATGGACATCATTGGAAGAACGAACTGAGCCGATTCCGAAAGGTGTACTACCGGCTGGGCGGATCCGAGCGAGCCTAGGATGAGCCGGGTGGTCCCGATTGCTCCGCAGCCCACGAAGACCCGGTCGGCTGTGAATCGCCGCATCCGGCCGCTCGACAACTCCCGGGCCTGAACGACGGCCGTGTCGCCGTCCTGGTCGACCCGTACCGCGAGTAGCCCGCTGTGGTAGTCGATCCTCCCGCTTTGTCTGAAGCGATCGAAGCTGTGCGACGCCGAAAAGATCAGCGACCGCGGGCATCCCGTCATACATAGGCCGCAGGGCTGGCATTCGGGCGCCGAGAAGGCGAGCCGGGAGCGGCCCATGGTTATTCCGTTGGCGCGCACTCGATCGCGGTGCCGGTCGTAATTCGCCAAGACCATTAGGGTCCGTGGCGCCAGCGGCGGCAGCGGGGCCGGGGATCCCATGAGCGGGAACCACTCCTCGAGATCGTCGGACTCTCCAGCGAAAGGAATGTGGCCCAGGATCGTCCGATAGTGCTCTTCCATATCCGAGAAGTCGAACGGCCATCCCTTGAACGTGGCGGCGCTGAAGGGCATGATTTGGGCCCCCCAGACATTGCTGAATCCCCCGTAGGCACTCGAGATGACAGACGAGTTGACTCTGCCCTCTGACTTGACGCCGTCGAGCTGGCCCATATTGGCAAATGGGAAATCGGATCCGTAGCTTCTCTTTTCAGGCAACGAATCGGATTGGACCCGCTTGGGCTGCAGGCTCACGCGGCGTACGTCGTTCTCATCCCAATTGTCGACACGAAGCTTGGACAGCCTGGAGATTACCTCCTGCGCTTCGGCGTCCAGCACGGTGCCCGGATCGAACACGGTTATCTTCTCGTCCGGTTTTTCCGATAGCGCCAACACGGCTGCCGCTGCGGCCGGGCCCGAACCAATGATTATTGACGACGGCATCTACTTTCCGCGCCCATCGGTTTGCGCGACTGTGTCCAGTATCTGCTTGGTTGCCTGCTGGCGCCGCCCACGCAGGCGCCGCGCCAGCTCGATCCGGCCGACGACGTGGCCCGCCGCGGCCAGCCCCACGCCAGCGACTATTGCCGCCGACCGGGCCAGCCCGCGAGCGTCACCCTTGGCCGCTTGTAGAATCTCCTGGCGCAGGCCCTTGGTCAGGGCGTACCGGACGAAGCGGGCCTCTGCACCAAGTGTGGCGGCCTCGCCCATCTGCGCAAAAGCCTCGAGCTTGCCCTTGTTGACGAAGAAGCAGCGGCGCCAGAAGTACTTCCAGGTCAGCCGCGAGGCGGGTACAAAGTGGCGAACGATCGCCGCCGGTTCATAGATAACCGCCTCACTGCCCTTGATGTGCGCTACGCGATGGGACATATCCATGTCGTCGTGGTTGTCGGAATGGAACCCTCCCACCTGCTCGAGGAGGATCCGCCGTACCGACATGTTGGCTCCTATCAGGTGAGCCAGGGGGCCTCGGCTGGTCGGCAGGCCATCATAAGCACATCCGAACACCCAGTCGAACTGCACCGGAAACCATGCCGGGCGGTCAGCCTCGAAAACCGGTAAGGGGCGCCCGCCCACGGCGCCGATTTGGTCATCCTGGTACGGCTTGGTGAGGATCTCGAGCCAGTCCTTGTCGGCCGCCGCATCGTCATCCAGAAACGCCAGGATCTCTCCAGTGGCAACCTCAGCCGCCGTGTTTCGGGCCGACCCCAGGTGCCCGTCATGCTTATTCTGGATCACCAGTACCGGAGGGGCAGATGCGGCCAAGTCAGCCCAGTAGGCCACACAACGGCGGAACAGGGGTTGGTCGACGCATACGATGATCTCGCAGGGTTGCACGGTCTGCTCCTGAACCGAGGCCACTGATTGAATCATAAGCTCCCATCTTTCCTCGGTATAAGCACAGATAATCACCGAGATCGTGGGGGGGCGGCGACTCTGCCGGCGTTCGCTGTTTACGCCTTCCCCGGGCTGCCGGGTTTTCGATACAGGCTGGCCGGTTGTGGCAAAGGCAACGTCACGACCGCGGTGGGCAAGTTCGATCCCTAGCTTGGGGACGTGGCCGTCCTGGCCAACGCCAATCGGCGGATGGGATTGCGCAAGCATCAGACTACGCATCTAATAAATCTCCCGACTTGAGCTTCCGATATCAGTCCAAACTCTTCGATGATCAGGGCGACGCTTTTTGACACGCCAGGCTATCGCCGGGTGGATTCGGCCTTCCCGCGAGCCTGTTTCGCCATGACCAGAGCCGAGGTTCGCGCCGCCCTGACACCGGCGTTTAAAGTCGCCGGAGCCGTCGAGCGTGCAGGCGCAGGTCACGGCGGAGGCCTCGGTCATGGCAACTGCTGACCGCTTTCGGGGGCCGGGCTGGTGTCGCGTGTCTGTGTGGCCCGAGCCGCGGCGGCTTTGAGGATGTTCCAGAGCGCCCCGCCGTCATTATGGATATCGAACTGGTCGTGTTCGTCGACGGGATAGCGGCCGCTGTCCTGCCGCGAGACCAGCCGCCACACCATCCAGCCGGCGCAGTTGCGATCACGCGTCAGCGTATCGAGCCACATGGCGTAAGCTTCAGCCGCGTTCTTGTTGGAACGGGCATGGCCAAATTCCTCCAGAAGCACCGGCTTTTTGGCGCGGGCCCCCAGCTGGCAGAACTCGGGGATCATGTCGTTGAATTGCTGGATGGTGAGGTTGTAGTAAACCGGATAGCCGTGCCAGGTCCCAAAATCGATACTCGGGATGGTCAAATCAGCTAACTTGGGATCGAAAATGTTGGCATTCCCTGAGCTGACAAGGTGATTGGAATCGAGGGACTTGAAGTAGGCCGACATTTCGGCGGTCCAGGCCAGCCGCAGGGCCTCGGGCTTCGCATTGCCTTCGTTGATCAACTCCCAAGCCATGATGGTCGGGTCGTCCCGGTAGGCAAGTCCGGTGAGCGGGTTGACGCGCTGAACAACGTGGCGGACCCATGTGCGGTAGTCCCGCTTCGTGCGAGGGTCGCTGAAGAAGAACGTGGCCTCGTCGCGGCTCCCATACCAAGCCCGCATCTGCTGGGCGCCGCCCGTGAAGGCCCAGAAATCCAGGACAGTGATAATCAGCCTGAGGTGCCGCTTGCCGGCCTCGGCGATGAGGAAATCAACCTTCTGCATGCCGTTGGCGCCGTCATTGATTGCCATGCTGTTTTGACTGGGATCCCAGTAGAGCAGGTACGTGCCCTTGACCGCGAGGTTGCTGGCTTCCCCTTCAAGCTGCCAATCCCATATCGTGGCGACGCGTCCATCTAGCGACCCGATCACCGGCTGGAGGAAGGTGCGGACCACATTGGCGCGCATCGCCACCGCATCGTCGAGAACGCGGGTGACCTCATCCTTAGACCCGTAGGTCAGATAGTGATTATTTACGCCCGTGACGAAGAACGGCTCGCCGTCCAACGTGAAGTTCGTTCCGGAAGTCTTTATGAACGACGTTGCCGGTGGATCGGGCGCGGTGCTCGCGGCTGATAGAACAGACATGGACAGGAGCGCACACAATCCCCCATTGCGCAGCCAGTATCTCGCCCGTTGCCAGCTAACTATCATCCTGCATGTTGGCTCGCGCCGGGCCCGGAGTGCAACGACCCCTAAGGATTACCTCATCTGGCCTCGCACAGCCCACCCTCAATCGGGCATAGTGGCGCTTGGCTGGGGCTTGCTGTCAAAGCTGTCGTTTTTCTTGAAATCCGGGGTGAGATCAACAATGCGCATTTGCTTGAGTCTCGATCCGTCGCGGACGCTACGCTGGCATCTGTGGCTGGCAGAGGCGCTTGCTGAAGTTCCGGGCAACGATGTCTCCTGCGCTTTGGCTGCCGGCAGCCGCCCGCTGCCGGTGGTCTTCCGTCTGTTGCTCCAACTCGAACGACTACTCTATGGCTACCGTGTCAAAGGTGCCACCGACCCGGTCGAGGCGGCGCTGCGGTCCCTGCCGCCGCCCTCGGCCGACGGAGTGGATGTGCTAATTGATTTGAGCGGAGAGGAGCCGCTGCCGTCAGGACGGCGCGTGCTTACCCCGCTCTTCAACGGTCTAGCTGGTGAGATCGGAGTCATGGCCGCTCTGGCCAATGATCAGGATCTTCTCATAGAGCTGCACGACACGGCGCGTCCGTCGGAGTCGTGGACGGCGCGTCCGGCCAGCGTGGACCGTGAAGTGTTCGCGGCGACTCTAGACAGCGTCCTCTCCTGCGCTGTGGCGCTGATCCTAAAGGCCTTGCGCGAGGAACCCAGTTCAGCTGTGTCCGGTGTCTCGGGCCCACCGGCGGCCGTGCCTTCACTCGGCGCGCTTTCGGCCATTGTTTATGGCACGGTGGCATCGAAGGCACTCCAGTTCTTGGACAGCTTGGCCAGAGGCGGCAGATCGTGGGGGATTGGCTGGCGCTTCGACCAGGCAGCGAGCCTGCTGGATAAGGGCGAAGCAGCCTTCCGCGTGCTCACCGGGGACTCAGGTAGCTTCCTTGCCGACCCGTTCCCATTCCGGCATCAGGGTCAGGATTACATCTTCGTCGAACAGTACCTCTACACAAAGAACCGGGGGTGCATCGCGGTCATCAAAGCGGACCGCAGCGGGACCGCCAGCGCACCCCAGATCGTCTTGGAAGAGCCGCACCACCTGTCGTACCCGTTCGTGTTCGAGCAGGACGGACAGATCTGGATGATCCCCGAATCGGGGGCGGTCAGGAATGTCAGTCTCTACAGGGCAATCGAATTCCCGTACCGGTGGAAGCGGGAGGCTTGCCTCCTGGAAGGCATTGAGGGCTACGACACCACGCCGCTGCGCCATGAGGGCGGCTTTTGGTTTTTCGTCAGCCCAAGGCTGTGGAGGTCCACCTCCTGGGATGTCCTCAGCCTCTACCGTGCCGAAAGCCTGACGGGCCCCTGGACGCCCCATGCCGCAAACCCCGTTTTGCTTGATGCTGCGCTCAGCCGCCCCGCAGGTGCCGTCATCCGACACGGCGGGCGCACGCTTCGCCCGGTCCAGGACTGTGCTCGCCGCTATGGCGGCGCGGTGACGTTCTGCCGGATCGATGCACTCGGCGCGTCGGAATTTGCCCAGACCCCGGTCGGTCGCATTTGGTCCGGCCCTTTCGGATGTCACACCTACAACCGCCGGTCCGGCCTGGAGGTGATCGACCTGTTCGGTCATGTCCGGGGATTGCGCGAGGTCACGACCTCGTACCAGCTGCTTGGAGCCGACGTGTCGACCTTGGCGCAGCATGGGCGGTCCCTCTCTCGTCCGGGTGGCCAACCGGTCGGGCCCGCGGCGGCGCCTAGGAAGCGCCGGGCCTCCTCGCCCATTCTGGCGCGCAAGATTAAGGGGTAGTTCGGAAAACACGGCCGAATGGAGAAGTGAGCCTGCGGAGCTCGCGGCTCCCGGGGAGTGACAATGCCCGTATTGCGCACGCTATCGCGCAGGCGACGTCCGCTGCATCGTTTGCTCAGAGAGCCTGTCACTCGGATCTGGATAGCGATCATAGGTCGTCTTCGCTCGCGTTGATCGTGTGCGCTCGCGTTGATGGCATCGCGACCTTGTCGGCTCTTTAGCTCCGCCTCCGGCGCAGCTGCTGACAAAGACCGTGCCGCTGCCATGCAGTTGCCCTTGTGGTTTCGCCGGGACCAACCTGAAGAGATAGCCACAAAGAGCTAGTCACATATGGCGCTCTCTAACCACCTATTGATGCTTCCTTAGCGCAGCCGCATCAGCAATGCTGGTCTTACACAAGCCAGGAGAGGTTCGATGGATTCAATCTCTCGATCTTCTTTCATCTCATCTTTCGCCATCTCCGGGAGTTTGCATATGATTAGAACAGTTGCACCCGGCCGCGTGGCTGCAATTCGGTCCCGGTTTGGCGGGATCTGTCATTCGGCCCATCATCTCGCCGGACCTTTTTCGACAGTCTTGGCGTGGTTCCAACCCGGCCCCTGGGTCCCCTCGCTCGCCGTTACGGTGTTGTCATGAATGCCGGTCTCTCCAGTGTTCTTACCCCCGTCAGTGCCGTATCGCCGTCTGACTCAATCAATTTCGAGCTGCGGCAATCGCTAGCTCTACCCCGGGTCAGCTTCATCGTGCCGACACTCAACGAAGCCGAGAACCTGCCTTGGCTTCTGCCGCGCATCCCGAACTGGGCGCACGAGATCATCATCGTGGATGGCCGTTCGACCGACGACACAGTCGCGGTCGCGCGCCGCCTACGCGAAGACGTGAAGGTGGTCATGGAGCCCCGGCGGGGCAAGGGAGCCGCCCTCCAAGCGGGTTTCAGGGCCGCCACAGGCGACATCATCGTCATGCTTGACGCTGACGGCTCCATGGTCCCGGAGGAGGCGATCGTTTTTGTCAGTGCACTGATGGCCGGCGCGGATCTCGTCAAGGGTTCACGCTTTATCCAGGGCGCCGGCACCGACGACATGTCGCTGTTCCGAATGTTCGGCAACTGGGGGCTGACACTGTTCGTACGGCTGCTCTATGGGGGGTGGTTCTCCGACTTATGCTACGGTTACATAGCGTTCTGGACAAAGCACGTCAGTACGCTCAATTGCGACTGTGATGGATTCGAGATCGAGACCCTCATCAACGTCCGGGCCCTGAAGAACCGCCTCAATATCGTCGAGGTGGCGAGTTTCGAGGCTTCGCGCATCAGTGGAGTGAGCCATCTGCGCGCCATCCCGGACGGCTGGCGCGTCCTCAAGACGATCTTGCGTGAGCGGGTGTACCAACAACACGGGCGGGCCGCGACAACCTGTGATGACGGCGGATAAGCCTGATGCGAATCCTGATGGTTGCCGCTCGCTGCTATCCCTTCATGGGCGGCACTGAAACTCACATCCAGGAGGTCGGTCCCCGTTTGGTGGCGCATGGCCACGCGGTCGACGTGCTCACTACCGATCCCACGGGGGATCTGCCAGTTGAGGAGGAGGTGCGCGGCATGCGTGTGCTGCGCGTGCCGGCCTGGCCAAGGGAGCTGGATCTCTACGTGGCCCCCGGCATTTACACCGCCATCCGGCGCGGAGCTTGGGATTTGATTCACTTCCAGGGGTATAGCAGCTTCGTGGTGCCGATCGGACTGCTCGCGGCCGTCCGCGGGCACCTGCCCTTCGTCTTGACCTTCCACAGCGGCGGGCATTCCTCCCGGCTGCGCAACGCCCTGCGCAGAACCCAGCATATGCTGCTGCGGCCGTTGGTAAGCCGGGCCGCGCGGCTAATCGGCGTCTCCGAATTCGAAGCCGACTTCTTCAGCCGGAGGATGGGCGTGCCGCGGGGTCGGTTTGTCGTCATCCCGAATGGCGCCGAGATGCCGGCTCCTAGCCCCGGCGTCAAGGTCGATCCGCACCTCATCGTCTCGGGTGGCAGGCTTGAGCGCTACAAGGGCCATCACCGGGCGATCGCGGCCTTGCCCGAAATGATGCGCCGGGTTCCGGACGTCCGACTGCACATTGTCGGTACAGGCCCGTACGAGGGAGAATTGCGGCGCCTCGTGGCGACGCTCGGCCTCGAAACGCGGGTCACAATTGGGGGTATCCCCGGATCCGAGCGGCAAAAAATGGCAGATCTCCTGGCGAGCGCCGCGCTGTTTGTGCTGTTCAGCGACTACGAAGCCCATCCGGTTGCCGTAATGGAAGCGCTGTCGCTGCGCCGTCCGGTCCTCGTCAGCGACACGTCCGGTCTGCGGGAACTGGCCGGCAACGGCGTATGCCGGGCGATACGGTGCAATGCTGGTCCGGGAGAGCTGGCCGCGGCCATGGCCGACGAACTGGAGGCCGATCGGCAGGTCCCGGATTTGGCGCTGCCCGACTGGGATGCCTGCGCGCAAGCGCTGAGCAACGTCTATTGCGATGTCCTGAGCAGCCGATCCACGGTCCGCGTGCCCTCCGGTGGCGTGACATGGTGGCCTCCTCCGACGAGGACATGACGCTGATGATGCAGACTCATTCCACCGCGAGAACCAGGATCAACCCGCTCCAGGCCGGGATGCGGTTCGTGTCAACCATCATCGGCCCCGACCTTCGCGGCGGCAGCGTTGAGGCTCCGTCGCAACGGGCCAAATCCGGATCGATGGCAATTCTGTGCCTGACGGTCGCCGTGGCGCTGCTCCTGGTCGTGGCCGGGCACGCGGCCGGGCGCCGCGGGTATGACGTGGCGCCGCCGCTCTTCTGGTCCGGTATGGTCCTCCTCGTTGTTCCGACCAGCTTCCGTATCGCCTGGCCGACAACAGCCCGGGGGGAGCGCCTTTTCCTTCTATTCCTGCTTGCCGAAGCTCTATTCTACTGCAAGAAGGTCTATTCCCCGACGAGCTTCAGCGGTTACGACGAGTTCTTGCACTGGATCGCAGCCGAGGATCTCATCACTGCCCGCCGGCTGTTCCTGCCCAACGCGCTTTTCCCGATCGGCCCAACGTATCCCGCTCTGGAGATACTCACGACGGCGATCGCCGATCTGACCGGTCTGCCTTTGCTTGTGGCAGGCACGCTCTTATTGGCCGTCCTCAAGGGCACATTCATCGGGGCCCTGTTTCTGTTCCTCGAAAGCATCTCCGGATCCTCGCGTATCGCGGCTATCGCCTGTCTGGTCTACATGGGCTGCTCGACCTTCTTCCTGTTCGACTCAAGTTTCTCCTACCAGAGCCTCGGCATCGTACTATGTGTGCTGGCCTTTGCGGTCGAAGCAGCGTCCAAGGATCTCGTCGGGCGACCTCGGCTGAAGTCGCTGGGGCTGATTGCCGTTCTGTTGGCAAGTCTGGCGGTCACACATCACATCTCGGCCGCCTTCGCGGCCATCTATTTCGGGGCGCTGGCGTGTCTTGAGGCTTTGCGCAGGCGCGATCCGATGCGGATTGAGGCGAAGATCGGCGTGGGCCTCACGGCGATCCTGGCCATAGCCCTCCCGTTCCTGTGGATGCAGGCCCGTGGCATCCCTCTGGCGGGCTATCTCGGTCCGGTGATCGAGGCCGGGTTCAACACATTGCTTGGGAAGATCCTTGGCGCGGCCACCCCAACGTCGCAACATCTCGAAGCGCCGACCAAGGCCCTCTACTTGCAGCTGACTACTTTGCTGGCACTCCTGCTGTTGGCACTTGGCCTGGCAACCGGATTCTTTCGATCGCTGGCCATGGCAGCGCAGAGTGGGGCACGGTCGAGTTGGGGTGCGATCCACGACATTTCCAAATGCCGCTGGCGGGACAGCCGGCTCATGCTCCTCACATTCCTGGCCTTCGGGCTGCCGATCTCTGTGGCCTTCCGACTGACCGTCATCGGATGGGAAATCGGCAACCGCATGGGAACGTTCGTATTCCTCGGCGTCGGGCTGGTCGTCGCGGTAAGTGTCGTCCACTTCTGGCAGGGCCCTGCGCCGCGCGGGTGGCGCCGCATTGCACCGGCCGCCGGTCTGGCCGTCATCGTATTGGGAGGCGTCGCGAGCTCCGCAATTAACCCTATCGATGGGCGTTATAGGGTGGCGGCAGATCAGGAATCAATTGAGCCCATGGGGATCGAAACGGCACGCTGGGCCAAGGAATGGCTCGGGGCTGGCAACCGCTTCATTTCCGACCGCATCAACAGCATTCTGCTTGCGAGCTACGGCCGGCAGGACGTCAGGGTCAAGATCAAAGACGGCGTCGATCCCGCGAGCATATTTGAGGCCGAGACTTTGGGGCCAGGGGAGTTTTGGGGCTTGGCGGGAAGCGACATCGATTTCCTGCTGGTCGACCTGCGCCTGAGCACGGCCCCGCCGGTGCTCGGGTTTTACTTTCAGCCTTGGCAACGGCGTCAGGGAACCCCGATCTCTGGCTCAGCGCTGCTAAAGTTCAATGACGTGAAGGGCGTCACCCGTATCTACGACAACGGCTCGATCGTCATTTATGACGTAAGGGGGTTGCATGAGAATTTGTAACAAGAATGACCTACCGGCCGCGTGCCTGTGGGCAGGAGCCGTCGTAGCGGTTGTCGCCACCACCGACAATCTGCTCCTCCGTACTGTCCTGAGCGTGCCCATGGTGTTCCTCGTCTCGGGCCACACGGTGCTGCGGGCCTTTGGCGTCAGGACCACCTCGGCGTTGCAACACCTCGTCTACGCGGTCGGAGCAAGCCTCTCTGCCGGTATCGCCGGGGGCTTTGTACTGAACGCCGCAGACTTCCTCACGCCGCTCGGCTGGTCGCTTTGGTTCTGGGCCGTGACGGCCGCGGCGGCACTGGTGGCCGCGGTCCACCGAGACCGTCCCGACCTGCCAGCTTGGCCGGCTCTGGCGCGGGTCCGGTTTTGGCAGGGGACCATGGTTATGCTGGCGCTGCTTGTGGCGACCGGGGCCTATGCGCTGGCCGTACGGGACGAAGCAGCCCATCGGGAATTCAAATACACCGAGTTCTGGTTGTTGCCGTCGCCCCCCGGCAACACCGGCCGGATCACAGTCGGCATCAGAAGCGCGGAGACCCAAGCTCAGCGGTTCGACGTGGAAGTCACCCTTGACGGGCAACCGTTCGCCGTTTTGCGATCGGTCGCCGTGGCGCCGGGCGACACCTGGACGCGGGAAATTCCGGTGCCCGCTTTGGCAACTCGCCAGAAGGCCGAGGCACGACTCTACCGACCCGAAGACAACAGGCTCTATCGCAGCGTTTCGACGCTGGTGCCGCGCAACTGAAATGAGGCTCGATCTATGCGCATCCTGCTGCTATCGCAGTTCTATCCTCCGGTAATCGGGGGAGAGGAGCGGCACGTCCGCAATCTGGGCGCAGCGCTGGCGCAGCGAGGCCATCATGTCAGCGTCGGGACCTTGATGCACCCCGGATCGCCCGAAACCGAGCTGGATGGCGCGGTCCGCGTGCACCGCCTGCGCGGAACGCTTCAGCGTCTGTCCGGCCTTCACGTGGACCCCAAGCGCCGCCATGCACCGCCGTTCCCAGATCCCGAACTGATGCTTGCCCTGAATCGGCTGGTAGCCCGGGAGCAGCCGGACATCGTTCACGCCCACAACTGGATTTACGCGTCCTTCCTGCCGCTCAAACGTCTGAATGGGGCACGCCTTGTGGTTACGTTCCACGATTACGGCCTTGTCTGCGCCAAGAAGAACTTTATGCATTTGGGCGCGCGTCTCTGCAGCGGCCCGGCACCGGCCAAGTGCCTGCCTTGCGCCACAAGGCACTACGGAGCGGTGAAGGCAGCCGCGACCACACTAGGTAATTGGGCGTCGAGCTTCGCCGCTCGGCGCGTGGTGGACCGTTTCATCGCGGTGAGCCACGCGGTTGCACGTTACAACGGACTGACCCAAGGCCGCGCCCCTTACGAGGTCATCCCCAACTTCGTGCCCGACGATGTCGCAGTGCTTGGCCCCGAAGATGCCTGCCTGCGGGAGCTCCCGGGAGATGGGTTCATCCTGTTCGTTGGCGACTTGACGCGCCTCAAGGGTATTGACGTTCTCCTGCAGGCGTATGCCAGCCTCAATCAGGCGCCGCAATTGGTCCTGATCGGGCGCCGGGTCGCCGACACGCCAACCCAATTCCCCCCGAACGTCCGAGTCTTCTGCATGTGGCCCCATTCCGCCATCATGCACGCTTGGCGGCGCTCTCTGTTCGGGGTGCTGCCGTCGGTGGGGCCAGAAGCCTGCGCGACGGTGATCATGGAAGCGATGGCGTCCGGAAAGGCAGTGGTTGCAACCGACGTCGGCGGGATGCCGGATATGGTCGATCATGGCGAAACAGGCCTTCTCGTGCCGAGCGGCGACGCGCACGCCCTCGCCAATGCGATGCAGACACTTCTGAAGGATCGCGCCCTGCTTGCCCGCTTGGAGACGAGGAGCCTCGCCAGGGTCGAGCGACTGAAGGCCGGAGCGGTCGTGACCCAGATCGAGCAGGTCTATCGGGACGTCTTGCGCCCAGCAGCCCGCAGGTCCGCTGTGCCGGCGCAGCACGGGTCGGGACAGCCATTATGTCGGTAGACCGCGCCGGAACGGCCATCATTCGTGTGCGCCGCGAGCTTCGAAAGAGCGCCGCGCTCGTGATGAATTCCGGCGCCCTGGCAATCGGGACGATCGCAGCGGCCGGTCTCGGGTTTGTCTATTGGTGGCTCGCAGCGCGGCTATTTCCGCCGGAGGTGATCGGCAACACCTCCGCCCTCCTGTCCGTAATGGGGCTTATCGGCACGCTGGGCGAGGCGGGGCTCGGGACCATGCTGGTGGGCGAGATCGTCCGGAATCCCGGCAAGGAGCGCGGACTGGTGGCCGCAGCAGTGTGCGTCGGCGTGACACTGGCGGTCGCCCTGGCCTTGGTGTTCGTCGTCGGGCATGCGTACCTGAGCAGCTCGACCGGCCTGATCGGCGGCTGGCTTGAGGGTGTTGCGTTCCTCCTCGGTTGCGGTCTGACCGTTCTCGCCATCCTGGCTGACCAAGCCTTCCTGGGCAATCTGCGCGCCACTGGCAAAATGATCCGACAGATGCTGTTCGGCACGTTGAAGCTGATGCTGATCGCTGTCGCAGTGGCTGGCGGCTACACCTCCCATGCCGCTCTTCTTCTGAGCTGGGTGGCCGGCCTGCTAGCGTCCCTCATGGGTGTGGACCTGTTGACCCGCGGCGGCGCGCGGCGCCTCGTTGGACCTCCCGATTTCCAGCTACTCAACACGCTGCGCAGCAAGATCTTTGACCACTACGCACTCGACGTGGCCTTGCAAGCCCCCGGCCTTATCATGCCCTACCTTGTGCTGACCGTCCTGTCCCCAGCCATCAATGCCGCCTTCGTATCCTTATGGATGTTGGTCACCATCGCCTCTTTGATTCCCGCAGCTATGGCCACGGTGCTCTTCCCCGTAGTGAGAGCGAGCCCAAAACAGTCCAGACACGACATCCTTTTATCGGTGATGACGTCATTGCTCTTCTCGCTTGTCTGCGCCCTCTTCATTTTCACCTATTCGCAAACGATCCTTGCGGTCTTCAATCCGACCTATCCTGGAATCGCCGGTTCGAGCCTGCGCTTTCTCGGCTTTAGCCTGTTGGGATCGACGCTCAAATTTCATGCCTGCACCCTGGCGCGGTTAGCCGACAAGATGCGCAAGGCATCTCGCTGGTTCGCGCTTGGCGGATTGCTGGAGCTGTTCCTGGTAATCGCGGGGGCGAAGCTTGACGGACTTCAAGGCCTGGTCTTGGGCTGGACGCTTGCCACAACCATTGAGGGCGCATGTGCGGCCATCATTTTGGCCTTCGCGAAACTGGATTCTGCCGCCGGCCCCGCGCACGACCGACCCGCCACGCCGCCGGTCCAGCCATGATGCGATTTGGAAGCGACGCGTCAATTTGGAGGGAACTGAGCTGGCGCACCGGAACCAGGGTCCATTGATCGCGAGATGCGCGGCGCTTCCTATCCGCGTTGCCGACCGGCCGCCTCGACTCAGCCACCTTGGAGGCGCTCTTGGCAGGGGGCGCGACGCACTTGGCTTACGCTTCCTGCAGCGTCGGCAGCCTTGTCTGCTGCTGTAACACCACAGCGATATCCTCACTGCCGCAGTGGACTCACGACGTAGATGCGACCACCTCGAGCATCACCTCTGTCGCGCCACCGGCGATGGATAGGATGCGTGCGTCGCGTGCGATGCGCTCGATCGGACTGCCTCGCATGACGCCCATAGCGCCATGGAACTGCACGCAGGCGTACAATACTTCGTTGACAAGTTCACCGCAGAGGGCCTTCAGCATCGAGGTCTCGCGCAGGCGATCGTCGTCAGCGTCCATGCGCCAAGCGGTCGCATAGAGAAACGCACGGCCTGCCTCCACCTTCGCGGAGAGCATCGCGATACGTTGACGGATCGCCTGCATGTCCCATAGGGCGCCTCCGAACGCGCGGCGAGTTTTCACGTAGGAGAGGGTCACATCGATTGCGGCCTCGGCCATCCCTATGGCCATGGCGGCGAGGACAAGGCGCTCGTTCTGGAAGTTGCGCATGATGGAGTAGAAGCCCTGTGCCTCCGCGCCGAGCACGTTCTCGGCGGGGATTCGGCAGCCGTCGAAGACGAGCTCCGCGGTATCAGAGGAGCGCCAGCCGAGTTTGTCAACCTCGCGGGCGACGCTGAAGCCTGGCGTGCCCTTCTCGACGAGGAACATGGTGATCCCGTTGCTTCCCGCCGAGGGATCAGTCTTGGCTGCGACGCAGTAGAGATCCGCATGGACCCCGTTCGTGATGTAGAGCTTCGTGCCGTCGAGCACATAGGAATCGCCATCTCGCAGCGCGCGCGTGCGGATGGCCTTCACGTCCGAGCCCGCATCCGGCTCAGTGATGGCGACCGCGGTGATCACCTCCCCGCTGATGATGCTGGGCATCCAGCGTTCCCGCTGGGCTTTGGTGCCGTCGTTAAAGACATACAAAGATGCCATCTCGGCATGGACCAGTATCGCATCGGCAACGCCGCCATAGGTCGAGCGCCCGAGCTCCTCGGCGAACACGGTCGATGCGACCGCGTCCATGTCGGCACCACCATACGCGGCAGGGTAGCGGATGCCGAAGAAGCCGAGCTCGCCCATGCGGCGCAGGATCGGACGGGGAATGGATCCGTCATCCTCCCAGTGATCCGCACGGGGCTTGATCTCCTCGTCCACGAACCTGCGCACCTGGTCGCGCAAGAGTTCGTACTCCTCCGCCGCCCAAGGCAGCCCCGGTTCTCGCGCCGATGCCCAAGCTTTGTCCAACATGTTCATCCGATCTGTCATGAGTCCAAAAAGCTTCCCCCCGATTGCCCGGATAATCGGAGAGCCTTATGAGCTAAAGTTCGAGCTCCTCTCTCGGTCCCTCCGACACGGAAGTGGCTTCTGAATGGGCAGTCCAACGCATACCATCGATCACTTCCGCCAGTTCGGCTAGCGTCGGCCGCTCAAAGAGGTTGCGAAGCTGCACGTCAACGCCGAAGACCTTCCGCATGCGCGATACTGCCCTCATTACCAGGAGCGATTCCCCGCCCAGGCCGAAAAAGTTGTCGTGACGTCCGATGGACTCGACCTTCAGGAGATCGCTCCACAGCGCCGCCAGAGTCTTCTCGGTTTCGGTCGAGGGAGCGGCGAATTCTTGCGCAGACTGTAAGTGTTCCGCCGTCGGCTCGGGAAGCGACGAGCGGTCGATCTTGCCGTTGGACGTGAGCGGCATCCGTTCGAGGCAAACATAGTGCGTGGGAATCATAGACTCCAACAGTTCTTCGGCAAGGTGCGCGCGCAGGTCAGCCACGGTCAGGGGCTTCGACAAGACGTAGTAGGCCACCAGTCGTGAGATGCCGTCTTCGGGCTTTGACTGTTCGGCATCGCCGATTTCGCCTATTGTTGGCGCTGCTGGTTTTTTCATCGAGTTTGCGATGGCGGCGACAGCGCATTCCTGAACGTGCGGGTGCTTGAGAAGCCGCGCTTCGATCTCGCCCAGCTCGATACGCGCGCCACCAACCTTCACCTGATGATCGACGCGCCCGAGAAATTCCAACCGTCCCTCCGAGTTCCAGCGGGCGAGATCGCCCGTTTTGTACAGCCGCAACTTCGAAAACCCATCCCGTGGATCGATGGCGGTGAGAAAGCGCTCGTCCGTCAGTTCAGGCCGATTGAAATAGCCTCTCGCGAGGCCGTCGCCGCCAATGAAAATCTCACCGATAATGCCGGGTGCGGTGGGCTTATGCGCCTGGTCAAGGACATAGATGCCAGCATTGGCCGCCGGCACGCCGATCGGCACCGATGCAGATTGATCCCGGTCGATGTCGAAACGGTGAATCATGCAGCCCACAGTGGCTTCCGTTGGTCCGTACTCGTTGTAGACTTCGACAGGATGAGAAATGGCTTTAGTGATGGCGCGGGCCAACTCGGTTTTGAAGTCCTCGCCACCGACGATGAACTTGCTCAGCCTTGTCGTCTCAAGGTTGCAATTCCGGATCATCGCGAGATGCGCCGGCGTCAGCTTCATGATATCGACCGCGTTGTCGTCGACGACCTTTAGCACGACCATGCTCTCGACTCCGGGATCACCAACATAGACGACGATGCGGCCGCCGGTGATAAGTGGCGTAAAGAGTGTTGTAACCGTCAGGTCGAAGGCGAGGGATGAGAAAAGCGGCCATGCGACACCTTCTCGGGAGCCGTACACGTGAGCCGCCCACCAGATGTAATTCACCAAGTTCCGGTGTTCGACAACGACGCCCTTTGGCGTGCCGGTCGAGCCGGAGGTGAAGATGATATAGGCGGCGCCCTCCGGAGTGGCGGCGGACGCTCGGGCCAAGTCCGGCTGATTCAAGATCGACCCGAAATCGGCGTCGAGCACGAAAATGTCGGCAAGGTCCGGGGAAATACCGGATTGCAGTCGCGCCTGGGTAATCGCCACCGGCGCCCGCCCGTCGGTCCCATTGGCAATGTCCTTCAGGATTGTTGCCAGACGCCCTCTCGGTGTTGCCGGATCCACCGGCACATAGGCAGCGCCGGCCTTCAGGACGCCCAAAATCGCCACGACGACCTCAATGGAGTGCTCCATGAACACAACGGCAACCTGAGCCGGCCCAACGCCGATCGAGCTCAGATGCGCTGCCATCTGGTTGGAGCGCTCGTTGAGCTGCTGGTATGTCAGCGTTGCGTCGCCGAAGCGGATCGCTTCAGCGTCAGGACTACGCATTGACTGGTCGCGGAAGAGATCGACGATCGTTCTGTCCGACGGGTAGGGCGCTGCCGTGGAGTTGTACTCGACAACCAGCGCCTGATGATGGGCATCTTTCTGCAGGGGAAGTGCTACGTCCTTCGCCGCGATAGGTAGGACTTCATTCATGAGATACGCTCCCATCGCGAACATCAAAAAATCCAATCACGTCAATGGCTCAGCTTTGGCTTGCGTGGCGGTAAAGTTCCGCGATGGCAGGTGCGTCCGGTTCCTCCAGCATAAGGCCATCATTGCAGTCCTCGGGCCCGAAATAAAATTCGGCATGCGGCACCACCCGAAGCCATAGATGCGGGGCCGCACCCGATCGCAGCCAGGCTTTGTTTGGAAGAAATATACATACTCGACCCGAATACGCAGTGGGAATGTACCGTCGCAAGGCGGTGATCGCCGCGGATTTCAGCCGAGCCCTGCTGGCCAGCACCGGATCTGTCGCGAAAGGCTCTTTGTTTTTGCGAACGAGGGGCACGAGTGCGCGTACGCGCACGCCGAGATTCCGGAGGCGACTGCCGAAATGGCGCACACGGGCCCCGAATGTCGGCAATTTCGCGATCTCGCGCATGAACGAATCGGCGCCCCCCTTAGCAAAGAAATAGAGCAGGCGCGGCAATTCCTGATAGGTGGCAGGATGAAGAGGGCCAAAGAGCGCCACGCATGGGACCTCCGCTCCGCGCTGGCCCAGGATCTTCGCCAGCTCGAAAGCGGTCGCAGCACCCGAACAGTAGCCGGCGATGATCATCGGACCCGTGGGCTGAAATTCGGTGATCTGGCGGGCGAAGTACTCAGCGATATCTTCGACGCGGTCCATCGGCTCACTCTGCCCATCGAAGCCAGACGGCTGTAGTGCGTAGAACGGTTGATCGCTCCCCATGTGCTTCGATAGGTCGGAGAACGAGAAGGGCGCACCGATATGCCCGGGTACCGCGTAAATGGGCGTGCGTGTTCCGCCAGACTGGAGCGGAATGATTGCAGGCTGTTGCTGGGCCGCCGCCTTGGCCATTTTCAGAAACGCGATGATCTCGCCCTTCCGGTCCCGCAACTGGTCTCGAAACTCGGCCGTCAGCGCGCCAACTGGGGCGTTGCACCGCAGCCGGTCGCCCTCTTCTACCCAAAGCTTGATGTCCTTGACCGCGAGGTTTGCGAGAAGCTCCGGAAACTGCATCACGCCTGAAGACATAGGGGCCTTCCGATCAGTTTGTCTATCATTCAAGAGGGAGCTGAAGTGGTCCCGCTACCCGACTGCTCCAGCATGGCGGCTTCCTCTGTGAAACTGCCGTCTTTTCTCTGTAGGCCCGGGACAAGGCATGGAACTGCTGTGCCGTTGTCGAGCCCAAGCTTTCTCGTTGTCCAGTTCCGTGTATCTGCAGTGCATCGTAGTCGCTGATGGCAGCGCGGACACTTTCAATTCTGGATTACCACTCAATTGCGGACTACCACAGTTCCGATGTACCCAGGTTTCGGTACGAACCGGCGGACAGCCCAATCGCTTTCCTGCCAGGAAAGGAGTTGTCCCAGGCCGCAGCCCAAGGCCTTAGAAACGGCCTCCATTCGGGTCCAGTGCCCAAGGAATCCTTCCAGCCGGTCTTCCGGACCAAGCGCGGCGTAGGCACCGTATTCGGAGGCGGAAAAGCAGAGCGCCGCAATCTCGTCGGCTTCGGGAACAGGGAGAACTGCTTCGATGTCCACCCCGACCTCGTGCCCACTCGAGAGGGCGATTACCGCGACATCTCCGGATCTGGAGACGCTGAAGCACAAATCGTGAGCAGGCATGCGAGGTGAGAGGCGGGGTTTGCCCAGGCGCCCATATACCAGTTCTACCTCGGAGGGCGGGATTCCTAGTTTGGAAGCGAGAATCTGGCGCAACTGGACACGGGTAGCCACAAAGCGGCGGCGATCCGACCCCCGTCTCAACCCCTCGGCGCGGCGACGCTCCTCATCGTTGAGGCAAAGAACTGTCTCGCCGATGACGTTCCGCTCCGCATCGAGCGTGATCGCCAGGACCTCCAACCCGTCAACTGTGATCCCGGATATCAGATCGACTTTGTCCAAATCTATGGCTCCAGCGGTAGGACTCGAACCTACAAGCCTTTCGGCGTCGCCTGAACAGTGCGGTGCGTCTACCAATTCCGCCACGCTGAAACATAGATTAGACGGATCCAGCCTCTCCTCGTGCTAGGGATGAGTCCGCCGATCGATGGTCCAAGAAGCTGCCCCAGACATGATTGTGAGTTCCTTCGTTGGCCCAACCTCAAGGCGCGGCCTGTCTCAAGTGAGTAGCAATGGTCCCTAGCACCCGCTTGGTTTGCCGCAGCTTCGCCTCGACGCGGCGCTCCAAGCTGTCTCTTGCGATAGTGATCCATCGCATCGCATGCTCCGCATTAGCCAAGTGGGACTTGTGACCGGCGGAACCTGCCAGGAAGTCGTAGCCGCGCTCGCCGCGCATGATGCTGTCTTCAATAGCCAGCACATGGCTCACAAGCCCGGGCTTGAGCCGGGAATCGCGCTCATAGAGAAACCCGCTTTGATAATTGAAAACGCGGTGGTCATGCACGAAGTTGTACAAGACCCCGATTGTCTGGTCTCCAGCCAACGTCCGCGAGATGCGGACGGCCCCGGTGGGAACTCCGCGCGCAATGAGTTCCTGGTGAAACCGGCGGAAGCTAGGATTGACAAAGGCTCCCTTGCGCCCCCACCGCGCCTGATGAAGTTCGGCGAGCGAATCAAACGCGACGAGCGCCTCCGATGTCGCTTCCGCGGTCCGGAACTCAATGAGGCCACGCTCCGCATATAACCGCATGGCGCGGCTCACTGCCTGGCGCGTATTGCGCCCCAACGTGGCACGAAAATTTCCCCCTATCTGCCGGACTTTGGCAAAATCAATCCACCGCGCCGTGTCCTCCGCTTTCAACTCGGCGATGAGTCCAGCACGCTGCGCAACTCGACATGCGGCCAACTCGAAGTCCGGCTCAATCGCGGAGAGCACCAGCTGGTCAGAGTGGCGCAAGTGGCGCGCTAAGGCATCGAGGCACGCCACTCGAACGGCGTCGGCCATGGATTGCTCTGCAAGAATATTGTTGTACTCGACGCACAATCGGTCGAAACGAACATCTCCAGTTTCATGGAGCAGCCAACGCGATCGAGCACGCGGTCCAAAACGCCATGCCTTCCGCCTGCAAATAATCGCCAAGCCAACGATCTTGCCTGCGGCCCGGGCAACAAGCACGCGCGGCTGCGTGCTCCTCGGCAGATGCCTTAGCCAAGTTTCCATCCAGAGCCAGGACAGATAGAATGAGTGGGTTGCTCGCGTTTCGAGCGCTTTCCAATCGGCCTCAAGTTTCGCAATGTTGTGCAAGCTCTCCACAGTAACAACGATGACCGTATCTCGAGGCACGGCATGCTCGTCTGAAGCCGCGCGATAGGGTTCGGCATCGACAAGTGAGACATTAAGAGATCCCGACATAGACCGATCTTCTTCTGATACTTCGCCGATTCGATATTTTTCCGCCAAGCTCAAGCATGGACTGCGCAGGGAACCGAACCGCGCAGGCCGTTTCTGAGAGACTGCTGCGGGCATGCCAGTATCCGCACTGGAAGGCAAATTGCCGTGCCCAGTGCAGGATACCCGGCCGGTTGCTAGAGGTCTCAATTCGGACCCATCATCTGCTCCGCAACCACAGGGCCGTGCCCTAGCTCGTTGAGAGTGCTCGCGCCCGGCAATCTGTCGCCGCTCGGTGAGGAGGCTTGGACTGACGAACCATCCCGCTCGCTTGGCTGGTTTTCGCCCACGGTGATGTTGACGAGGTCACCTGGCCGCAACACCGTCATTCCCATGGACTGGATGCTGACCGGCCCGGCTGCCGATTGCCGCACGATTTGGTAGGTAACCCTGTTGGCGTCCTGCGCGAACTGGGCCGCAAATTGGGCGCGGGTCGCCGGCAACGTGTACAGGACGCCTTCGCTGGCGTTCAACTCGCGCACATTGGCCGCGATCTGGCTGTCCGTTGCTTCAATCTCCACCTCCAGATCGTTCCTGGCGTCGGCGCGGGTTTGCAACACCTGAGACTCGAGCGAAATGAGGCGCTGCCTGGCGGACGCGTACTGGTTGAGGGCCTCCCGCCGGCGTTGTTCCGCGTCGGACAACTCGCTCTGGACCTGGTCCAACACCGTCGTGCTGAGAACTTTGCGGTTCACGAGCATGCGCGTACTGTTGACGCGCTCCTGGCGCAATTTGACGAGTTCGTCGAGAGAGTCCATTTGCCCATACGCCATGACGTCTTGCTTGGCTGTCTCCAGCGCATCCAGGGTAGCGCGTTCGCGATACTTGCGCGCCACCGTGACAGCCTTACGCCGGTCGCTCTGCTCGTTGATGAGGTTGGTGGCTTCGGTCGCGCCGGCCAGTTCTAGCAACCGCGGGGGGGTCTTGGGCGCCGTGCCGTCGCGCTCGGCCTCCAGCACTGCCGCACGCGCGAGCAATTTCACTATGGCATCGATCGCCCCGCCCCGCTTCTGGGTTTCACGCACGGCTTCGATGTTCTGCCAAGGCTCGCTCTGGCCCTGATTGAGTCCGCCGGCCAGTGCGATGGCGTGCAGGATCGTCATGCCGGGCGTGTACTTGAAGGAGCCTGGATTCTTGACCGGCCCCAGCACGTAAATGGGCGAGCGCTCCAGCGACAGTATATTGACCAGCCCCTTGCGGCCCAACAGTCGATCGAAAGTTTCCACCAGGTCGGCTTGTACTTGTTGCGCCGATCGGTTCGCGACCGGAATGAAGCCGAGCAAGGGCACAGAAATCGTGCCGTCCTCTTGCACAGTATATTCGCCGCTCAGTTCCGGACGCTGCTGGATGCCGCTCAGGGCCGAGGCGGAGGACACTGCCCCCCACTTATCTTCCTCCACCACGACGCGCTCAAAGAACGCGACTTTGAGGCGGTCACCGACGCCGAACAGACTCCCGGTTGACACGTCTGGCGCCGTGCTGAGCGGTCCGGGGCGCTCGGCGTTGGAAGCGACGTTAGGCGCGGGGCTCCGTTCGACCAACGTCGCGGCAGACGTGTCCGGTTCCGTGCTGAGAATTTGCGACCGCTCGGCGCCGGGATTCGTGGGCGCGGGGGTTCGTTCGACCATGGTCGCGGTCGCGGCAGACGCATCGGTGCCGGACACGATCGCGCGGGAGCGGTTGGCCGTGGTTTGACCCCGTTGATCTTGCCAGTTATCGATCGCGGCAGACACCATCTGCGCCACGGTTCCGGAAACATCCTGGATCTTCTGCATCACAGGTGCGGAGACATCCTCGACCTTTTGCGCCACGGCACCGGAGACGACTTCGACCTTCTGCGCCGCGGCATCAGAGACGTCCTGGATCTTCTGCACAGCGGGTCCGGAGGCGTGCTTAATGGCCTCCCAGTTTTTGACAGCTCCCATGGCGGCGACCCCGGAGAGTCCCAGAACAAACAGGACGGCTTTCATTTCCCCACGGCGGGTCGCTTGTGGCGAGGAAGCGACCGGTTCGGAATTGCGACTTGTGTCCATGGCCATTGCGCGTGTCTTTCGCTATTGGAGATGCCATCCCGTCCCGAACTGATCGAGCCGAGGAAGGCTCTGCCTGATCGTGGCCTTTCACCGCCAGCGGCACAACTGTCCCTTTGTGGGCACTCCTTCCGGATAAACACCGCCCTGGGCGAACTCGCGGCAGAATACTGAACATGGGAATACTCAACATGAGAATGATTGATGGCTCCTCGCCGCAAACCCGATGTACGCCTGTGGTTGAGGATCTGGGTAGACCCTGACGGCCCCTCTACGCCTAAAGAGGGCATTTGCGAGCCTAAGGAGGGTATTTTCGCTGCTGCGATTGCGGGCGTAAAGTATGCGTGGGGGTTTGGCGATGGCGCGTAGCGCTTGGTGCATACAAAGAGCCAATCATGAGACAGTCCTTTACGACGGTGCTTGTCGGGCCGAGCGAGTTGCTAAGAGAAGGCCTTATTCGCATCCTAGAAGCAGAAAAGTTTCGTATTCTTTCCTCCGCGGCTTCTGTCTACGATCTTCTCCAAAAACCGCTATCCCAGCAGCGTCCCATCTTGCTCATCATAGATCTCGACGCTCCTGATGAGGACGCTGGATTCACACAAATTGCCGACTTCAAAGCAGTTTATGCGTCGAGCCATGTCGTTGCGCTGGGCGAGCACTGTCGATCGAATGATGTAGTTTCCGCCTTTCGCGCGGGGGCCGACGCATATTTGACGAAAGTCGCCGCTCGCGAAACCTTCATCAAGGCCCTTGAACTGGTCATGCTTGGGCAGACAGTTCTTCCTGCGGAAACCTCAACCTGTATCCAAGAAATTAGGCTCGACGTAAAAACTATCGCGGCAACCGAGCCAGCAAACGTGCGCTACGAAACTGAAAGCGGGGAGACAGAGCGGTCTGTTTTGTCAAATCGCGAGAAAACTATTCTGCGTTGCTTAATCGGGGGGGAGTCTAACAAAACCATCGCGCGCAAAATTAACATTGCGGAGGCCACAGTGAAGGCACACGTCAAAGCGATCCTACGGAAAATTCGGGTCCGCAACCGTACCCAGGCAGCAGTTTGGGCGATGAATCATGACGTGCTCACTCCCGAGTCAGGCAGCGGGCCTCTGCCCTCTCATGATCCGCAAGAGCTAATTGAAGCACAAAAGGGGTACCACTCGAGAATGCTTCATCCGATGTGAATGCCGTCCACATCTTGATAGATCATCCGGACTGGTTACATTCGCTGAGCGTGAGTGTTGCGCGAAACCGAAGGTCCGGCAGGCATTTTCGGCAGGTCCATTCTCTGCCGAAAATACTTGTGATGATGAGCGAAAAGGCTTGAACTCACCCGGGGAGAAAAAGTTTTCTGCCCGGCGAAGCACTTCCGAGAGGTCACAGGCTGGCCGGCGAGATATTCACGGCAAGATCAGGAAACAAGCAGCCGTTTTTCAGGGCTACAGATTTCACTACTTCTGCGAAGTCGAGGTTGCATCAAGATGCGCATCGAAAAAATTGCTCCTGGATTTTCGCTCGACAAAGCCCGGATCGGCACTGTCGAAGGCGGAGAATCTGGGCTCTTGGTTTGGAAATTCGATCAACTGGTTGCAGTCCTTACTTGCATCGACGAGGAGGCCTATTCCATGAAAGGAAAATGGTTCCTCGAGACGGGCTTTGGGTTGCTGAGTGGGCAGCACAGGAATTTTGACACGGTCGAGGAAGCCATAGACTGGGTGGGCAGACATACTTTCCCCCGCTCTTCTTGATCAATCAGGAGATTTTCGCCGTGAGTACCTCCGGAGGTGTCCAATCAGCCGACTAACCCTGGACGCCCAGCCAAACGACGTCGAGCTGTTCCTTAGAAGGGGAGGGCAAGGTGGAACGAAACAAGGCCGACGTCGGTTCCGCAACCTCGCGCCCAATGACGGATAGCCTCGGTGGCTTGGATGCCACCTGACCGAGGCGCTGCGCCAGGTCGGCCAGCTCTACGCCAGATCATCCAAGAAGCCCATCGTTGCTTGTCACTTTCTCGAAGAGGAAGGGCTTCTTCGCTGTCCTGGCCTGGATCAGGAGCGACACAGCGCGCCGGTGCTGGTATTTTGGGCCTGGAACTGGATGTAGGCGTTGGTGATAACTGCGCCGTGGCGACCGACAGTTGTCGCGGCGAAGCCGGCGCCGGCTAGAACTGTCCCATGCGGCCCAGCCGCGTCCCAAAGCGCGCCAGCTCGCGAGAAGTAGTGCCAGGCAGATGATCCGGTGGAACACGCCTAAGGCGGTTCCCCCACAGTTGCACCGGCGCGGTCTCGGCGACGAGCGTCGCGAGCAAGCCTTGCGTGAAACCCATGTGTAGGCCCAGAGCACGACGCCAAGACTGAGGCCGAGAAGATATCGCTACCAGCGCGTCGGTTTCGATGCCGCTGCGTTTCTGGGCGTCGTCGAGCGTTACGACGGTCAGCCTGTTTTCGTTACTGACCCGACTGATCGGGGCAGGGGCGGGCGAAGCTGCGCTCGGCGCTGGCTGGTATGAAAGCCACTCCCATGCCGTCAATGCGGTGGCGGTCGGCACAGGCGCGAAAAGCAGGCGTATGCCGGGAGTGCTCATATATGCGAGATTCCTTCCTGGAAAGACTGCCTGCCCGGAGATGAACGCGAACGGCCCCGCCTGTTCAACTGGATAACGGGCGAACCTGACGGGAGCCTGACGAGCACATCTCTCCTTCCAGAACCTTGGGTCGTCTTTCCTCTGATTCGGAGTGCATCGATAGCTTGCCGGGGCCCAGTCCTGGCCCGGCTTCTCGAAGATCGCATTCGATCGCTGGCCCGGAAAGGAGCCGTGAAAGGCAAAGGATCCAGACAATCCTATTTGCCAAACCGGGTCGCCGGCGCTGGAAGGCGCGAATGGTCGAGCTTCCGGAATTCAGGCCAGTTCACATCGGAAAAATGCAGCTCGCTTCGGGCGCTCTGCCGAAGGAGAAAACCCGAAAGCGGATTTCACCCCTCGTGCGGATGATGAGATCGAGATCGGGCAGGCCGGCGGTGTACAGCCATTCGTCTATCGCTCCAGGGCTCATTCGTCGATGATCGCGTCGAGGTCGCGCCCACGTTCGACATTGGCTTCGAATGAGGTTGCGAACCGCGTCACTGATCTCCTCGCGGCCGCCATAGGCGATCGCAAAGATCACGATAAGCGCATCGTTGTCGGTGGTCTGCTCCACGGCTTGTCGAAGCACGTCGACCGTCGAAGCAGAGAAGCTCAAGCCGGCCGACAGCTTTGAATCGAACGCCCTGCCGGCGCGTCGAAGGATCCTCGGCCAGCGCGGCGATCTTTTTCTCTACGGCCGTCAGTATCGCCGACACCTCCGCCGGGGGACGGCGCATATTGTCGATCGAAAAAGCCCACAGCGTGACGGAGCGGACTTTAAGGTCGATGCAGCAGCAAGGACTTCGGCGCCAAGTTCGTAGGCCAGTCGGAGCTCGCTATAGCCGCGTCGCTGGGCAATCGGCGATTACCATCGAGGATGATGCCGACGTGATCCGGCACCGGATCTTCGCGCACCTGACGTCGAAGCCTTTGTTCGTAGAGCCAATAGAAAGCCGCATCACTGGTTGGCAGCCTCGCCCTGGCCTGCCAGCGGCGGCGTGCGGCGCGGCCAGGCGTACCTAAATGTTTCCGCTACTTCAGACTCGTGATCTGTCTTCGACTTTTACGACCGACAATTTGACGCGAATTCGCGCTGGCGATCCGGAAAGGAAGCGGACAGAGCCTCCATGCGTACGAGCCACTTCCCGAACGATCGCAAGGCCCAACCCATGTCCCGGCGATTCTGTGTCGGCTTTTCGAAAGCGTTCGAAGACTGCGTCGCGAAGCTGGTCGGGCACGCCTTTGCCTTCGTCGCTCACTGTCATCCAGATCTCCGGCCCACCCGGCTCGTTGGCCAGTTCGCCGATGAGCCTGATCTTGCCGCTTCCATGTATAAGGGCATTGTCGAGCAGGTTTCGGATCATGTCGCGCAGATCGTCGGCGCGGCCGCGCACGGGAAGCGAATTCGGCAGATCGACCTCGATCTCCCGGTGTCTTTCTTCAGCAAGCGGGATAATGGAGGCCGCTGCCTCGCGCGCAATACGCGAAAGATTGACACGAGAAAGATCGATCGAAGCAAGCTGCACCTGATCCTTGCGGGCGAGGTCGAGCAATTGCTCCACGAGCCTATGAAGGCTTGAGACGTCGCTGTCGATCGCAGGCCAATCAGGATTTTGGTCGAGTTTGGCGCGCTGTAGACGCAGGCTCAAGACGGCAAGCGGCGTGCGCAATTCGTGCGCAGCATCGGCGACAAAGCGCCGCTCCAATTCATAGGCTTGCGACAGCCGGTCGAGCGCGCCGTTCACCGCCACGACCAGTGGCCGAATCTCCTCCGGCAACCGCTTCATCGAGATGCGTACACCGGGGTTGGCGGGGCCGACAATCGCCGCCTCACGCGATGCCGAAGCAAGATGGCGCAGACTCCAGGCAATGATGATCCAACTCAGGGCCGCAGCGCACAGGGTCGAAGAAATGAGGACCAGAATATCTTGGTAGGGTTCCCGGATGGGACCCTCGTGGCGCAGCATCCGCGATGTGGCAAGACCGAGACCGAAGACAATGAGCATGGACAAGACCAACCGCCCGCGCAGACTCTCGCGTGACAGCTTCATGAAGGACCTCCGATTTTGAGCCGATAGCCGACCCCGCGGTTGACGTCGACGCCGACAGCCGATCCGGCGTCGGCAAGCTTGCGCCGCAATCGGGAGATAGCAGCTTCGAGAGCATTGCCGCTCACCTGCTGCTCGAAGCCGTAAAGACGATCTTCCAGCATGTCCTTAACGACGATGCGGCCCCGGGCGCGGATCAGTTCTTCAAGAACGGAGGCCTCACGGCGTGAGAGATCCAGGGCCGTGTCGGCTACCTGAGCGGTGCGCGAGGCGGGATCAAAACTGACATCGCCATATCGATAGGCCGCCTCGTGGCGCACGCCCGGCCGCCGCAGTACCGCGCGGATGCGCGCTTCGAGTTCCGCCAGGTTGAACGGTTTTACGATGTAATCATCCGCGCCGCCATTAAGACCGCCGATGCGGTCCTCGATCCTATCGCGCGCGGTTACGATCAAGGCTGGCGGGCGGTTCGCTGTTTCGGCCCGCAGCCGGCGTAAGACATCCATTCCGTCCATGTCTGGCAGACCGAGATCGAGGACCACCGCGTCATAGGCAGTCGTTGCCGTTGCAGCCAGCGCATCCTCACCACGTGCATAGGCGTCAGCGGCAAAGCCGCGTTCCCTGAAATAGCCGGCGATAATGTCACGCATCGCCGGGTGGTCTTCGATAATGAGCAATCGCATGGAAGCTCTCCGGATGTTCGCCATTCGGCCTGACCGCCGATCGCCTCATTGCGAGGGTGACCACGTCCATCATATGGCCGGACCATGCTCTCGCCCAGACCCGGCGATGTCCGCGCAAATCGCATGAAAATAAAAGTTCCGCTACACGGCCTGTAGCGCGGGACGCCCTCTCATGTAATCGATTAAACGCTGGCTAGGTTTGCCCATTCACCATTCCTTCACCATATCAGCACATGCTTATAAGCGGACATGCTGATGTAAAGCGTACATGTCAAAAGCCCCGGTGCAGACCCAAGCGCCGGGGCTTTTCTATGGCCGGCTATCGTCCGGCTCTCCGGTGATCTGACTAACCGCTGCTTCCGAAAGTTTGTGGACCGCCAACTGTTGAATGAACCATTGGGCATGTTCGCCCCATTCGCCAGGCGAGACGTTGTTGTCGCGGACAGACTTCATAAAAGCCTCGCGTAGCGTGTCGAGATCGAAGATGGAAATGTCCCTACCTGGCATATACGGGGATATGCGGGCCGAAGCCGGGGCTTCAAGGGAGAGGTTGCTAAATTAGTTAATGCCGGTCCGTCCCCTACGGATGGGTAGCGCTAGGACTAAAGGATTCGCGCATCCTTCCGGTTCGTGGTCTGGTGTCCTCTTTGTAAGGAAGACCAATGCAGCGCATAGGCAAATCTGGACCACTAAATGTTGTCCGTTCTTTTGTGGCTACGCCCGATATTACCGATGAAGACGGACGAAAAAATTGCCGAAGCGCTTGAGCATATCGCCGTAGCGCTATCCGCAATAGACCATATCCTGGAGTTGATCGCGGGGAAGCTCGACAGCCTTCCACGGGTTCAGTCGCAGCGAAGATAATCGCCGCTTCCGGCCCTGCGTTTTGGTGACCGAATGGTGAAACGCCGACGCTGCCAGAGCTGGCACCGTCACATGACCGCGTGCGCAACCAGTCCACCCGCTGCCGCCGGCGGCGTGCTGTTGTCGGTTCAAAGTCCGTGGTGATGAGCACCTGGCGTGAGTTCGTTCCATCGCGCCATCGGGCGGCCGGCAGCGGTGGCGTGCCCCCCCCTCTGGCAAATAGATCAGCTCCGGCTGAGCGATCCGTTGTCGTGGCGCAAGCTATGCAACGTTTAATTTAGGCGCAGACCTGCCTGCAAAGGGGGTGCCTGTTTCGGCGACTGGCAGCGGGAAAGCTTCTACCTGCCCACCGGTCTTGTCCAGGTACTGCACCAAGGCTGTGACCAGG
The DNA here is from genome assembly GCF_000513935.1 of Mesorhizobium sp. WSM3626. Classification (GTDB taxonomy): domain Bacteria; phylum Pseudomonadota; class Alphaproteobacteria; order Rhizobiales; family Rhizobiaceae; genus Mesorhizobium; species Mesorhizobium salmacidum. The sequence continues at coordinate 39,090 of NZ_AZUY01000026.1, forward strand.
TGGTAGAAAATGCTCGCGGGAACCTCCGTCGCAACTGACCTCCCACGCTCGTCTATCCTGTCGACCCAAAGGCCAAGCGGTGCGGAATCGATATGCCACCTGAAGAGGCGTGCGACGCGGGCCTCTATCTCGGGTTTTAAATCCGGCCCACCTACGCCGTCGAGGGAGACTGCCGCCTTGACCGCTTCGCATTGTGGCCAACTTCGGGAGAGCCTATCGAGTGGGATGCCTTGCCTTGACACGGCTGCGTAGGCAAGGCCGGTCGCGCGGTTCAAGCCACTGGCGATCCCCGACGAATAGAGCTTCCTCGCATACCCTATCAAGTCCTTCTGGCCACTTTCCCTTGCGAACTCAACCAGGAGCGACGCCCATTCAAAGTGGTGGCCGGGTTCCGTCCACTGGCCCTTTTCTCCCGGCAACGGCAGCCAGTCCGCGTCGAAGTACTCTCCGAGCGTCCAGCTTTCCCCGTCGAAGAAATGGCAGCGGAACAGATCGATGATGCGTGCCGCCCGGCGCAGGTGTGAGCGATCCCGGGTGACGGCGTGCCACGCAAGAAAGGCTTCCAGCATGTGCATGTGGGGGTTCGAACACCGCACGCCGTTCCAGCCCGGGTTTTCGAGAAAACCATTCAGGCTGCCGTCCTCGAGATGGGTGTCGATGAAGTGGAGGGTTTCTTGGGCAAGCTGCAGGGCGTCGGGATGGCCACACCGATGGGCGTGGGCGAGGGCCAGCAACACACAGGACTGGTCGTAAGCATCTTCCATAGCATTCGCCACGCCGCCATTGGCGTTCAGCGCGCGAACCCAGCCGCCCCGGTCGGTCCGGCCGCGTTTCGCAATGAAACCAATGCCGTGGTCGATCAGCTGGTCGCTCGGTCCGGCCCAGCCGCGTTCCTTGGCTACCGCGAAAGCGTAAATCTGGCGAGCCATCGTGCGCATGCGCTTGGGTTTGCCCAACGACCTTGCATCGAAACCGAGAGCCTCATGGAAGCCGCCGTATATATCGTCGACACCTGCAGTGGACCACAGCGGCAATGTTTCCTTAAACAGCCAGTGCTCGACGCGCTTGCGCCATGATCCGCTGGTGATGACCCGGTCTTCCGACGCCGTGAACTTCGTCTCGATGCGGCCGCTCTTCTCTAGGTGCTCGACGACTTTCTTCACATTCTGACTTTGGCTGACCGGGGCGACGAATACCGCGTCCGAGGTGGCCACGACGGCCACATTCTTCATTCCAATAACGGCCAGCAGCCTGTCCTGGCTCCTGAGATAGGAATTGCCGCAATCCATGGCGACGACGTCGCCCGCGACAACATTGCCGTCGCGGTCCGTTGGGCTGGCTTCGAGCAGCGATCGCCACGATCCAAGATCGTTCCAGCGAAAGGAAGCCGTCGCCATGGCGATGCCGCGTGCATGCTCCATGACCGCAAAGTCGATCGACGTCGAGGGGACAGCTGAATAGAATACCTGGGGCAGGTAAATTCCCGAGACGTCCCTCCGAGCGGCCTGGTAAGCCCGTTCGGCCGTTTCCCAGATGTCCGGCCGGAAGTCGAGAAATGCCTTCCGCATGGTGTCGGCACGAAATAGGAAGATGCCCGCGTTCCAGTAGAATTTTCCCGAAGACACATACTTTTGGGCCGTCTCCTCGTTGGGCTTCTCGACAAAGCGCGAAACGGCGTGCACTCCGGCACCATCTGAGGCGACCTGAATGTAGCCGTATCCGGTTTCAGAATGTGTGGGCTTGATGCCGAATACGACGATGCTTCCCGAACCGGCCGCCGGCATGCCAGCCTCGACGGTTTCCCAAAATTGCGATTCCGTCGAAATCTCATGGTCGGACGGAACGATGAGCACAAGGGCGTCGACGCCATGTTCGCAGATCGTTTGCAGGGTGGCTACGGCAACTGCGGCGGCGGTATTGCGGCCGACCGGCTCGAAGATCGGTCTGCCGCCGTTCAAGCCGAGCGGAACGATGTCGCAGACAACCCGGTGGGCATGTCGTTCGGAAGCTATCAGATAGATCGGCGTCTCGCTATCCGGCCGCGCCTTGAGGCGTCGGACCGTCTTTGCAAGCATGGAGCCGTCGCCCGAAAGGTCGTGGAACTGCTTAGGATTGTCTTCGCGCGACAGCGGCCACAATCGTGAGCCGACGCCACCGCTCATGACAAAATTTACCATCCGGTGTGCCATGGCTGCTCCTTAGAATGTCTGGTTGTAGGCTCCGATTGGGGCGCAGCACGGCATCGAGACCCTGGACCCATTTCGCGACGTCGCTCCGGTGAGACAGGGCTTTCCACCACTACGACGATTTCCGGTTTGTTCGACGAGGCACTGACCAACCCCAAGTGCCACGTTGGGCGTTGTCGTTGTGGGACGCCGTCACCATGGCCACGGACGGGACGTGGAGCGCGAACTGCGCGAAAGAGACCATGGGGCACGATGAAAAGCCGATATCCCTCACGCGCCCGCCCGCCGGCATCAGACCGGAGATCAATCCCTTCCTGATCGCCATGGAATAGCTGCGGAAATCATGCCCAGGGACGATGTCAGGGCCGACGCCCATTCGTTGAATCAAGGCGCCGAGCCCGATCCCGAGCGCCTGCACGTCCATTAGGTTGAGTTCGGGTTCTGTCTCTGAACCTGGATGTCCGAACCACCAGCGCGCGTCGTATTCCCAAAAGCCAGCCGCCTTGATGAGCGCACTGCTTTCGAAGGCGAACCTGTTCGACTTGGCCTGGTCGACTATGTTGGGCGTCACGGTTTCCGCTCCGCAATTGCACGGGAGCAATCCTATCACGCTGCCGAGCCCGGGCGCCCTTCATGAAGAGGGGTAACCCGAACGCCCCGATTGCACCCAATGGAGCATGTCTGCCGAGGGCCGCAAGATTGCTCGTGCGCGTTTAGCGATCCCGTAGAGCTTCCTGCTCATATTTCGCCAGCGGTGAGAGAAAGTAGCCGATGATACTGCGCGCGCCAGTCTTGATCTCGACCGTCACCGCCATGCCGGGACCGAGCTTGACGGGCTTGTCGTCCACCTGCATGTACGCACGGTCGAGTGAAACACGCGCGGCATATTCCAGTTCCTGACCTCTCGGTTCCCTCCCGCTCTCCGCTGCGCCCGTCACGCGGTCGTTCGACTCGCTCTGCCTCTCGCCAGCTATGGCGTCCGATGACACGCTGAGCACTTCTCCATGAAGAAGCCCGTAGCGGGTGAAGTTGAATGTGTCGACCTTGATTTCGGCCTTCTGCCCCGGATGGACGAATCCGATATCCCGGTTTGAGAGCATGGCCTCAATCTCGAGATGGGTCTCGCTCGGAACTAGCACGGCCAGCGGCTGAGCAGGCGTAACCACGCCTCCCACCGTGTGAACGGCGAGTTGTTGCACGACGCCATCGACCGGCGCGGTCAATCGTTGGAGCTTCGTACGCCGCTCTGCCTTGATCTCCTCCTGCTCAGCACTCGCAGCCCTCTGGTCGGCTTTCGCGAGTGCGTCATAGGTCGCGCGCCGATACTCTGCGACGGTTCTTTCTTTCGTTTCCTTTAGCAACGTGATGGCTGCATCGGCTTCCCGCAGCCGGCTGTTCTGCAGATTAAGGTCCTGCTGAAGACCGACCAACTCCTGATATTCGGAGAGGTAGTCGATCTTGGAAGAAAGCGCCTGGTCGACGAGCTTCTTGCGAATGTCTACTCGCTCCTGTAGCACTGGTGTCGTCGCCTGCAGCTTTGCGACGCTCGCTAAAGTGGTCGCTCGTTCAGCTTCCTTCTGGTTTTGCTGGCGCTCGATCTCCGCCAGCTTGGCGTTCTGTTCGGCGAGCTGACTGATCAGAAACTGACGATGCATCTGGATCTCCGCGCCGTCCGCGCTCTGCGGCGGGCGAAAGGCCGCAAGCGGATCCTCGGCCAACGCCGCGCGCAGCCGGGCGACGTCGAGTTGAGCCGAAATGAGATCGCTTTTCTGGCGCTCCTCGTCGGCTTCCGTAATGGTGGGGTCGAGCTCGATCAGCACATCACCGGCCTTCACGCTCTGTCCATCGCGCACGTTAATGGCGCGCACAACGCCCGACTCCAATGGCTGGATCAGCTTGGTACGCCCGTCTGGCACGATTTTGCCGGTCGCGGTTGCGACGATATCGACTGTGCCGAATGATGCCCACACGAGCGCGAGGCAGAAGATCGCGATAATACTCGCCCCGATAGCGCGCCCGATCGGTGAGGGAGGGGATTCAGTGATTTCGAGCGCCGCCGGCAGGAACGCAATTTCGTACTCGCGGCGCCGAAGCGGGGCTTTGGGGAACTCGACGATATTTCGATTAGCGGACTTCATGGATGCCCGCTTGCAGATAGTGGAGGTTTGCGTAACGCCCATTCGAGCGGATTAGGTCATCATGGGTACCATCCTCGACGATGCGGCCATGCTCGATCGTGATGATCCGGTTCGCGTGGCGCACGGTCGAGAGCCGATGAGCGATGACGAAGACGGTTCGGCCGGCAGAAATCCGTTTCATGTTCTGCTGAATGGCGCGCTCGCTTTCATAGTCCAGCGCGCTGGTCGCCTCATCGAGGATGAGGATGCGCGGATCGGTAATGAGTGCGCGAGCGATTGCGACGCGCTGGCGCTGCCCGCCGGAAAGACTGCTGCCGCGTTCGCCCACGATGGTGTCGTAACCCTCGGGCAGCTCCAAGATGAAATCGTGAGCGCCGGCGAGCGATGCCGCCGCAATGACACGCTCCATGGGCATAGCCGGATCGGCGAGGGCGATGTTCTCGCGAATGGAGCGATTGAAGAGGACGTTATCCTGCAATACAACGCCAATCTGGCGTCGAAGCCAGGTTAGATCGACCATTGCCAGGTCGACGCCATCGACCAGGACCCGGCCGCTCTCCGGCACGTAGAGCCGCTGTATCAGTTTGGCGATGGTGCTCTTGCCTGACCCTGAGGAGCCCACAATACCGATGACCTGACCGGGCTCGACGCTGAACGACACGTCGTGCAGTATCTCGGGGCCGTCGATGCGGTAACGGAAAGCGGCATGCTCGAATGTGACCTGCCCGCGGATGGTCGGCAGTGCGGCTCGGCCGGGGCTGAAACTTGGCTCGGGGATCGTGTTGAGTATGTCGCCGAGACGGTCGATCGACAGGCGGGCCTGATGGAAATCCTGCCAGATCTGCGCGAGCCGAAGCACCGGCATGCTGACGCGCGCAGCCAGCATATTGAATGCGACCAGCTCACCGACTGTCAGGTAGCCGCCGATCACCAGCCTGGCACCGACGTAGAGGGTTGCGGCGGCGACGAGCTTGTTGATCATCTGCACCGACTGGCTTGCTGTATTATTCAGGCTCAGCACGCGGAAGCTTGCGGTCACATAGGCGGCGAGCTGCTCCTCCCAGCGGCGCTGCATCTGGGGCTCGACTGCCATGGCCTTCAGTGTCTCGACGCCAGTGACGGCCTCGACCAGAAAAGCTTGATTCTCCGAGCCGCGATCGAACTTCTCATCGAGGCGGCGGCGAAACAGCGGCGCGACGCCCGCAGAAATGCCGATGTAGAATGGAAACGAGGCTAGAACGATCAGTGTCAGCTGCGTGGAATAATAGAACATCACCGCAATAAAAACGGCGGTGAAGAGGAGATCGATGACGAGGGTGAGTGCCGAGCTCGTCAGGAATTGGCGGATATTCTCGAGCTCGCGCACGCGTGCAACTGAATCGCCGACGCGGCGTGTTTGAAAATATGCGATCGGCAATGCCATCAGGTGGCGAAACAGCCGGGCGCCGAGCTCGACATCGATTCGGTTTGTCGTGTGCGCGAAGAGATAGACGCGCAGCGTACTGAGAATGGCCTCGAAAACTGTCACGGTGACAAGGCCAGTGACCAAAACGTCGAGTGTGCTCATGCTTTGATGCACGAGGACTTTGTCGATGATGACCTGGAAAAACAGCGGTGAAATGACGGCAAATACCTGAAGGAAAAATGAGGCAATCAACACCTCGCCGAGAAGATGGCGATACTTGTGGACCGCGCCCACGAACCAGCCGATATCGAATCGCCGAGAGAGGTCCGCCAAGGCTGCGCGCCGTGTCATCAGGATGATGTCGCCGTCCCAAATCGCCTCAAGTTCCGCCTGCGTCAATGAATAGGGTTGCGGAGACGATGGGCGCTGAACTATGAGCTTGTCGTCTAGGGTTTTGCCAAGAATCAGGAATCCACCGTCCCGCAGCACGGCGATCCCCGGCAGCGGAGTAATCGCGAGCCGAACCCAGCTCGTCCTTTGTACCTTGGCCTTGAGCCCGAACTCCCTTGCACAGCGCAGGATTTCAGTGACACCTGCACGCGCCGCGCCCATGCGGTGGCGAATCTGACCCGGATCGGCCGCGATACCGTGGCAATGCAGCAATATCGCCAGAGCAAGTATTCCTGAGTCATCGGAATCGTCGCTCGCGGCCTGAGGCGGTGGATCGCATCGATCGGCGACACGTGCTCGCATCAAGGTATGGCGAGCGTGCATCAGGGCATGGCCTGCACCTCGCGCCAGATCACGTCCGCGCATGCCGATTCCGACGAATGCATGAACCACCCGATTCACGACAGTCCCTGATCCAACCAAGACCAAACGGCCATCCCAGATTGCTTCGAATTCAGGGCGCGTGATCTGCTTCGGACGGGTCGAGGTTGGATCAAGCACAACCGCTGCCTTATCGTTGACCTTTCCAAGGAGCAGAAACCCGCCATTCCGCAGCGATGCGATGCCAGGGAGCTGGACACTCGCAAGTTGCTTCCAGTTTATTGTGCGCGAGCCGACCTCCAGCCCGAGCCCGCGGGCGCAGCGAACCATCGCCCGGATCCCGATCGCACCGCCGGCGCCGCAGCGATCACGGATCTGATCGGGCTTAGCATTTACGCCATGAACGCGCAGGAACAGAGCCAGGGCTTGAAGTCCAAGGTCTGCGGTATGGGCATTCTCGTTCTGCATCGCCATTCTGGCTAACCCTTCGTGGATGGTACGTCCGCGTTCAATGTTCCTCCTCGGCATTCACAAACTTGAGGGTTCGGCACCCAGCGGCTGAAGCCCCTGGGTGCGGAGGCGATCAATGATGCGGTCTGGTCAGATAGGAGTCTTGATTCCAGCTGGTTCCATTCGACAAGGACGCCACGATCTGACCGGGATCGACCCGGCCGGAGTGACCGGCCAGGTATTGGTTCAGCAGCGCAAAACTTTGGCTTGCCAGGCTCGCTGTGGCCGTGCCGGTCGCATGCCGATGATCCGCCCTAGCGACGTCTTCATGCCCCAAGGCCTTAGCGGCGCCGGCGACCCGGTCCCTATGCTCGTTAGGCAGCGCAGAGACGGTCGCGTGCCGACGATCCGCCCCAGCAAGGTCTTGGTGCCCCAAGGCCTTAACGGTGCTGGCGCCCCGGTCCCTATGCTCGTTCAGCAGCGCAGAGCCGGTCGAATGCCGATGATCCGCCCTAGCGACGCCTTGATGCCCCAAGGTTCTAGCGGCGCCGGCGACCAGATCCCGATGCTCGTTCAGCAGCGAGGAGCCCCGGCTTGCCCTCGAACTCAGCGACGTAGTGGGAGCAAGCTGAGGATCCGCCTGCGTGATCGTCTGCGGCGATGTTGCGGTCGTAGTGGCAGCAGGCCGAGGATCCGTGATGGTCATGGTCTGCGGCGAGGCTGTCGCCACGGCGCCGGTGACAGGATCTTTCGCCGTCGCAGTGAGCGTGAGTGTCGCCACCGGATGAGCCGCGCCCTTGTAGTTCGATTGCAGCGTCAATCCGCTGTCGACCTGCGCGGCCGTCAAGGTGATGTTGTTGCCACTAAACATCTTACCATCGAATTTGTCGGTGATCGTCTCGTACTTTGGCAGGCCCGTCACGTTAACGGTCACGACATCGTTGGGGTCGGTCGTTGTCACCTGGACCCCGAGGTCGACCCTGCCGCCTAGCCCGTTCACGTCAAGCGTGGGATCTGCGACGGTGAGGATCGGCGCGATCGATCGCGGGGTGGTGGTGGCCGTCGATGGCGGGGTGGTGGTGGCCGTCGACGGCGGGGTGGTAGTGGCCGTCGATGGCGGGGTGACTGGGGTTGTTGGGGCTGCCGATGATGTCTCGACCTGGAGACCGGAGAACGTCTTCACCGCGCCCGAAAGGTTAGCGGCGGTACCAGATCCATCCTTGATGCTTGCCCCGTCCGGAAGATTGACCCCGGTAATGGCGAGCGCCGAGGTATTTGTGTCCGTCGACGCGACCGTGGTGCGGAAGGTGAGCGCGCTCGTGCCCGAACCACTGACGTAGCTGGCCTTTCCGCCGTCATTGAGGGACAGGGACGGCGTACCCGTGACGGTCACGGCCTCGTTAAAGCCGACTGTCAACATGATGGAGTCGTCGGTATGCTCGATTCCCGTGGCCGGTGAAGCTGCGACCTGCGTCACTGCCGGCTCGGTCGTCAGCGTGGTCGCGGGAGTGACGTTGGCACCAGTGACGGTGTCGCCGCTGCCCGCCTTCTGATAGAGCTGAACCTGGTCGATCTGCATCTGCATTGACGAAGGGGTCGAGCTATTCAGAGCCGTATGCCATCCGGCCGCGTTCGAATTCGCGACCCCATTGTTCATCATCAATTGCATCGGTTCATCCGGGATCGCGACCTGTGAGCTGGTCACCTGCGCCATCTGCTTCCCGTCGAGATACCAGGTGATCGATTTGCCGGGATCCCAGTTGATGCCGTATGTGTGAAAGCCGGCGGTGAGGTCCGTGCCGCTGTCGATGGTGCCGCCGACCCACCCTGATGGGCCGTGGAGGTGCCACGAGAAATTCTGGTCTGCCGGCCCTGAACCGGTAAATCCACCCTCCTGTATATCGAGCTCGAAATTGTCCCCGCTGCTGCCCGCCCCTTGGCCAGGCATCAGCCAGAGACCCGGCCATGCGCCGTCACCACTCGGCGCCTTCATTGCAATCTGAAGGTAGCCGCCATTGAATTCGACGTTGCCGTAGCTGCTGACGGCGCCGGACGTGACCGGGAATGTCTGTGTCGTCCCTCCCTGATTCACGCCGCTGATGGCTTGTCGCACCGCCGTGAGATCCAAGACCCCGTTGCTCAGGGTCACCTGGCTCGGCATATCATAGTCGGCGTTATATGGGCCGCCCGGCGTACTGCCTCCTGACCCATTGCTATTCCATGCCCAGCCCTTGGCGGCATTGCTTGTGATGTAGGTACGCCAGTCGCTGCCGAGAGCCGAATCGGAGAAGTTTTCCTCATAGACGAGGTTGCTAGAATTAAAGCCTGTGGGTGCGGAAAGAGCCATTCCGTGATCCTTCTTTGGGGTTGAAATAGGGAATTCCGCTGCCGCGCTTCGCGGCGGTGCGCGACATGATGCATCATCCCCGCAGCTAGGCACCGCGAACGGACTTCAAATAGCGGAGATTTTGATGTTCTCGCCCCAGATATCGCCGAGTGAGATTAACGTGGAACTCGCCATCGAACATGAGTTCTTTCGACGGGAGTGCTCGTTGGGCCTGCGCCTTGGAACCCATAACCGGTGTTGCAGCCAAAGACCTTAAGGTGTTCAACGGGTCGAGGCGCAGCCGAATTGACGTTGAGGGCATCCCTCCCAGCGAACACGTCGCCGAGTTTGCCGTGTAGTATAACCACAGTGAATCCTTAGTTCATCGCGTATTTTTTGTTTTCATTCCACCCGCGCTCCTAAGCAAGCACAGGCGTCCCCGCTTCCTACTTTAACGCACACACGCCGTCTTTTACCTACATGATCGATGGTTCGAGGACGCTGTACATCACACCAGCGACCCTACCACCCTTTTAGGCGAGAGTGAGGCTAGGTTAACCCCTATTAACATATTTCTAATGTAACTTATCAACACCTTCTAATATAGAATGTGATCGAACTTAGCTCTCCGGCCGTATGCCTGGTCTGAATTTTTGCGCTGGCTTGGGAGCGTACCGTTTCGAGGGACATCTATGGGCAGTCTCGAGCGCCCACTTGCACTTAGCCTTGCTACCCAGGAGTTGGTTGATGCTGCATCGCGGATTGTCGCGAACGCGAAATCATCTCGGTCCGTGAGGCCTGCTGTGCGCCCTTGCGCATCATTCCCATGATACCGACGAAGCCCTTACCGCCGCGATCGTGAATTTCGCAATGTAGGACCATGGCAGTCAGCTTCGATCGGCAAGAGCGCTCAAGCTGCGGGTCTGGTTCAGTGCACGCCTAAGCCTCGGCGAAATCGGCACTATCGTTAACGGACTTCGCTGTGCACGATTGCCGTGAATGTTTAGGCTGCGGGACGGCGTCGTCTGGCGGACCATTGACGAAGGAGCAGGGATCAGATCGTCGCCTGCATCCATCCCAGCCCACCCTTTAGGATGAGGATGGCTACGACTTTCTGAAAGCCCTTCAATTCGCCTTCCCGATCTCGGCCGCCTTCATTTTGGCCCTGAGCTTGCCCACGCGTGCAGCCAGCGTATCGGGGCTGCCAGTTTCACCCGCCCTTTGAAATCCGCATAGCTTCGACACGATCGCTTAACTGCAGTTTGATGTTCCAGGCATGGCCGAGGGCTGATGAGTTGGACCTTGGTCGTATGGAATTCCGCAATGGTCCTATCCCATGTGAACATTCGGAACCGACCTCATCGTTGGTCATTGTTCCCTCAAATACACTGAGGTTACACGATGTTCAGCAATAATGAGACGCGTATCCTTGAGATTGGACTGTTCGCGGCTGTACCGATCTGTGTTGCTATCGCTGCGCTGGTTGCCCTCTTCACCTTGGCGCAACCGTGAAGGAGTACGCGACAGGAATCCCCTCATGAATCGCATCCTCTTTCTGACGGCCGACTTCCTTTCGCGCCCACCTGGCTTTTATGTCATGGTTGTAGCGATGGTGCTGTGTACCGCGCTGGTACCGTTCGGCCTAACGAATGCCGTTACCTATGCCCTGTCGGTAGCGGCCATCGTGATCACTGGCGTTGTCCTCATCCAAGGCTATCGGGACACCGCCGCCCTTCATGCCAAGCTCGATGAGATCGTCGTTTCGTTGAAAGAGACCAGAAACGATGTTGTCGGGTTAGAGCACGCCGAACCCGAGGAGATCCGGGCAAAGCTAGTGATGCTCGAAGAGGAAGCGACTCAATCGAACGTGCTGCCCCTATCCCGGGACGCGTGCAAGAAGGATCGGACTCGCTCATAGCAGCGTCACGGTACATGGGCTAATAGCCTTCTCCGCTTTCGTGGGGCAGTCGCAATCGTGCGCCGTCAAAGTGACGCGCTGCGCCGTCTCCAGCGTTGAACGGCTAGCGCGGGAGGTTCGGTTAGAGTTTCAGCTTAGCCCTTAACGCATCGATGCGCTTGGATGCCTCGGCCTTACTAAGCCCTTGTTCGAAGCTCGCGGCGTCATCGGCCTGCTCACTCAGGGTCTTCAAGTATGAGGCTTGCGATGGCGTCATTGGATCGTCTCCACTAACCCATTCATCAGGGTCCTTGTCTATATTGGCTGAAACATCAGCATTGTCCGTTAGGTTCTGCATTTGAGGTCTCCTGTCTGAGCAGGAAAGAATGTCTCTGATCTCCTTTTGTTCCGTAAGGGAATTGTCACGAGCCGCGGTTCTCGACAAGATAGCCAGCCCTGAGGGGCGCGCTGGATGGGCGGCGATCAATCCATGCTTCATCGGCGGCGTCGGCAATTCCTACCCGCCTCATTGGCACAGGGGTGCTCGGCCTGATGGAGGCAACGGGGCAGAGACTTGCGATTTCACGCAACCAAGTCAGTTTGCCGGCATTAATATCAGGAACGCGCCGGAGGAGGTCTATGCTACACTATAGCGTGCCCCGGGAATTTGAGATCGGTGACGAGGTCACCTTGACGGGTACGGTCAGCACGATGCTGCCTAGCGGACGCGCCAAAGTAAACATTCCATCGTATGACCGACCCTATTCGGTTGACCCTCCACCTAAAACCCGTGCTGGAGATAAGGTCGTTCTTGTTGGAGACATCATCCGCATCGATCGCAAAGCCGACAAGTTGACGGTGCGGACTGACTGCGGCGGCGTGATCACCGTCGGACGCTCGGCCATTACCAGGCTGAGAAAGCACCGGCCTTCCTCCCACTGACGCTCACCGCCGGAGAGCGCGCCCACAATGGTCTGCCGCGCAACTCGCCAGGTGAGCGCTAGCTTTCCTATTTGGGTTCACCGCAGCGGTCGCCGAGTCGGCGCTTCGGCCGAACCGGTGAACGCGTGATCGGGATGCCGTGAAGGCGGGATATCGGAATGGGGAGGAAGTTGACAGCATTTGCGGTCATGGTCGATGCTGTCGCAAACCTCGCCTATGGCGAGAAGCTCACTATGATCGCCATTCCTGGATCGGTACAGCCCGTCGCCCCAATCAGCGACGGGCCTACCCGCACTTTGGTCAGTTATAGACCTTGATGATCTTGCGGGTGCCCGGGTCCACGAGAACTGTCCGGTTGTGGACCACGACATAGCGGTACTTGACGTTGGGAACTTCGCGAAGCTCGACGGTGTCGGGAAGCGCGGCACCGACGCTGAGTTCGACGCCGGGGACTTCCACGGACGCGAGGGGCTGCTTGTGCACGTACTCCTGAATGACCGTGTCCTGTTCAGGCGCGATAACGACGTCCTGGGCTGCAGCGACGCCGACACCGGCAAGGAGCAGAAACGAAGCAGCGGCGGCGGTGAAATGCATTCTCATGTGACAGCCTTCCTGTGAGCTCGGGCATAATCGCCCCGGACCCAACGTGTCCGAATCCGAAACGTTCCGAGCCCGTACCTAAGTTCGATTGCGTCTCGGACTTTGGGCTTGGAATGATGCTGAAAAGGTCTGCGTCAGCAAAATCGAGGAACCGTCACATGACCGGCGCCGTTGACCGCCGCAAATTTGGAGAAAGCGTCATGGAAAAAAGTATTGGCCAGGCAGGCTGGTTGCTGGCACCGGTCTTCGCGATGGCGATTACTCTCCTGGCAATCGGCGTAGCCCTTGGTTGACGAGGGCGGCCAATGGGATCCGCGCAGCTATGTCCCTTCCTGCGCGGATAGGGCTCGCCCGCTGCTCGCAAGTGTGGCGTGCGAGCCCTCTAATCAGCACTCATCGAGGCGACCAACACGATTTCTGGAGGGTGCTTCGACCCGGAAACCGCTCCGTGCGGTTTGAGCGCGGCAGCGGATGAGCACGGGCCTGACTCTTTGTACGCGAACTTGCTTGGTACATCATAGGTTAGCGACACATCGTGCGCTGTGCCGCATAAACGCGAGGTCAGCGGGCAATGCTCCGCTGCTTGGGAGACCATCGCACTCTCGCTCGTTGGAGACGCTTGATGCTTTACCGACCCATTCGCACGGACACCTTCTACCCCAATGATCTGGATACGCTCCGTGCGGTCTTCGACGCGATGTGCCAGGAGTTTGACGTTCTCCCGGACACCGCGGCAGCACATTCCATCTCGAGAGAGCTGATCAGGCTTTTCCAAACCGGGATGACGGAACCGGCCATGCTGATGATTGCCGTGCGCGCGCGTTGGCAGGGCGATTGGAAAACGGAAGACAGCAACGCTGCCTGATGTTGACGGTCAGGTGCGCACAATCGCTCTGAAGCCCGGATTTCTCAATAGCCGGGCCGCCAGTCAAGTTCGATCCAGACTGGCGCGTGATCGCTTGGCTTGTCGTGTCGTGCTGGAACATCGAACAATCCAGATAGTTCACCACCAATGGAACAAACCAGGCATGACAGCCACGCCAGTCACCCGAACGCCGAGGCCGAAGATGTGCTGATCGTCGGAGGCGGGCCGGGGGGACTGACCGCGGCCCAGTATCTTGCCCGCTTCCGCCATCGCGTGCTGGTGGTCGATGCCGGCGATCCCCGTGCCGCCCTGATCCCGAGGAGCCATAACTGTCCGGGCTTTCCCGAAGGGATAAGTGGCCCCGATCTTCTGGATCGGCTCCGACGTCACGCGAGCTTGTACGGAGCAACCGTGATGCGGGGGCAAGTCTTTTCGCTGGCCTCTGCCGACGGAGGCTTTGACGCTGAGACCTCGATCGGCACAATCCGCGCGCGTAAGGTCTTCCTGTCGACCGGAATTATCGACACGACACCCGTCTTGCCTCGCATGGCGGAGGCAATTGCCGCAGGTGTCATTCGGCTTTGCCCGGTGTGCGACGCATACGAGGTGATCGACCGGAAGATAGCGGTCGTCGGGCAGGGCGACAGAGCCTTGCACGAGGCCATTTTCCTTAGCCGATTCACGCCACATGTAACGATGCTGGGGACCCACGCATCGGACTTTTCAACCAGCACGCGTCGCGCGGCCGGCGAAAGAGGGATACTCATCCATCACACTCTCGACAGGCTCAGCCCGGCTGCTGACGGGTGTACGGCGATGTTGCAAGACGGAACGACATGCCGCTTCGATGCAGTCTATGCGGCATTGGGCTGCAAGGTGCGGTCCCAACTCGCCCTGGGCCTCGGCGCGAGATGTTGCGCGGAGGGCTACGTCACGGTCGATGAGCACCAGCAGTCGTCCGTCGACGGCATGTACGCGATCGGTGACGTTGTAAAAGCGCTGAACCAGATAGCCGTCGCGTTTGGACAGGCTGCCATTGCCGCGTCACATGCCCATAGAGAGCTTACCGCCTAAGCCGTTTCAGCCGGCTACAAAGCATTGTCTTTGTCTGGCGGAACAAGCTGTCGCCAGGAAGGTTCGACACGGCGGGCAACCGAGCAAGACAGTTCCTGGCAGGCATTGGCATGGCGTTCGACAGAGATGGACCGAAGCTCTCGACCGTGCTGCTTGTCGCCGCGTTGGCGGCACTGGCCGGATACAACCACGTCCGCGCCAAGAGTGCGCTCGCCGGCCGGGCGGCGCACGGGCGTTTGATGGAGATTGACGGTATACGCTTGCATTTTCTCGAAGCCGGCACTGGCATGCCGCTCATTCTGTTGCATGGAAACGGATCCATGGCGCAGGATTTCAAGTCGAGTGGCATCTTCGATCAGGCGGCAAAGAGCTATCGGGTGCTCGCATTTGATCGACCGGGCTTCGGGCGAAGCACACGGGCGCGCGGCCGGCGGTGGTCTGCCCGCGATCAAGCCGATCTCATACATGCGGCCGCCGGCAGGCTGGGCATCGAGAAATATCTGGTGCTTGGACATTCCTGGGGCGCTTGGATAGCCCTCGAACTGGCGCGCAGGCATTCTCCTTCGATTGCCGGCATCGTGCTGGTCTCGGGCTATTATTATCCGCCCCCGCGGCTTGATCTTGCGCTGGCCGCACTTCCGGCTTTGCCGGTCGCCGGCACAGCGTTTCGCCACACCTTGCTGCCGCCGCTTGTGAGGCTTGCCTGGCCGTGGGCGATGCAGAAGATCTTTCACCCGGCGGTTGTCGCTGCCGACTTCGCCGCTCGCGCAAAAGAGGTCGCCAGCCGCCCCTCCCAACTGCGCGCCGTGTGCTCGGAGTCGGCATCGATGCTGGCCGCGGCCCTGCTGACGAAGGCCAGCTACAGGGATATTGCCGTGCCGACCGGCATCGTGGCCGCCTCTGGAGACCGGTTGTTCGACGCGGAGCAGGAAGCACGACGCCTGCATGCGGAGGTCAGCGGGTCCCTCCTCAACGTCGTTGCGGACGCCGGCCATATGGTTCACCAGAGCGCCCCTCAGGCGGTGGTGGCCATGGTCCACGCGATTGCAGGACGGCACTCCTCGTTTCAAGGGGCCGTCGGCCGCGACCTAGGCCAGCCGACGAGTTCGGTCTCGCCGGAGGTACCAGCCGGCGATGAGGGCCCGCAGATGATATCCCCGCCAAACCGGGCTTTAAAAAAATGAACGATCAACATCCCGCCGACATACAGTCGGTCCTTCACCAGAACATCCAGGCCCTGATCGACCACAGGCGACAGCAGGAGGAGGACCAAGGCGTTCAAGCGCGAATTGCTGGCGCCATTTCGCGCTTCGCGGGAAGTATGGCCTTTGTCTATTTGCATCTCGCAATTCTCGTCGCCTGGATTCTTGCCAACCTTGACGCGATACCCGCCATCCCAGCTTGGGACCCAACTTTTGTGATCCTGGCCATGGTCGCCTCGGTCGAGGCAATCTTCCTGTCCACTTTCGTGCTGATCAACCAAAACAGAATGGCCGAACACAGCGAGCGCCGAGCGGAACTGGACCTCCAGATCAGCCTTCTCAACGAGCACGAAACCACGCGGCTCATCGAAATGGTGGCCGCCTTGACAGGCCGTCTGAATGTCTCGACGCCGGCCGATGAGGAGCTGCCGCAACTGGCCGAGAATGTCGATCCCCGGCAGGTGATGACGCAAATCCAGCAAGCTTCCGCAGATCAGGAGAAATCTTGAGCAAACAAGATGCACAGGTCGAGTGGGCCGCCGCCGAGACCGATCAAAGAAAGAGCTTACCCCCCGAGGAACATTTACCGCTGCTCAATGTTTGGTTGCAGGCCTACAATCCTCCCTCATTGTCTTGGCCTCAAGGCTGTCAAAGCAGCTTCGGCCCGTCTCGGTTTTGTCCGAGGCGGGCCTTCATCACTCCGCTTGGATGTCGCGGTGGCGTAACGCTTCGGAGTCACCCACCGCCGATGGGTATCAGACGGAACCAAGTTGACGCCGAGGTAGCGGTGAACGATGGCGCCGTTTCGTCGAAGATGAGCCGATGACACTGCTCGACCTCGAGTCAGGGTTGGAGGAGGCTTGGTTCCAGTTCGTCGGCGGTCGAAATGCTGCTCAAGCGCGGCTTTCGACCCGATCCCAAGGCCGCGTTCACCGACATCGCCTGGGGCCGGGACAATCGGACGTCGCTCGGCTTTCGGAGGTCCAACCCGACTATATGTAAGTGGCGACAGTCTTCTTTCTACCGCGGATCACAACCGCCGTTTCTCAACTTCAAAATGCACAGCAAGCCCCATCGTTTTTCGTTTTTCCTCCTTCCACGAAACCTGCGGAACATTCTTTCCCGTTCAGCGTTAGGCCGCGCCGGAGAATGCTTGTTTACGATTTCTTGTTTCTTTGGCGTCGGAGCTGGCACACCAGCTGAGGCCACCTCGGCCCTTCCGGAGGCGGGCCGCGCGGGAGTTGAGATGCGATGCATAGGGACGCCTATACCCCATCAGAACTTGCCGTACTGAGCCGCGTCCTGGCACGCAGCAATATCAAAAACGAAACCGAAACCGAGAGAGAACGGCGCGCATCGCGCATCCTTGCTTATTATCAAGCCGGGATTACGGACGAGAACGAACTTGAACAGCTTTCTCGGCAGCCGCTGGGAAGGTGACGACTAATCTTCCGTCTTCAGAGCTTCCGCCTCGTCTCTGAGCTTCGGCCAGTCGGCCCCATGCCTGCGAAGAAGCCTTCGCGCCTGCTTGGGATCGATCTCCGTGATCTCAACCAGGTGTTCAACCTCAAGTTCCTGGCCCTTTGCCACTCGGCCCGCTTCTTTTGCTGCTCGTTGCATTGCACTATCCGCTGCTGAGATAAACCAACGATTACTGCAAATTGCAGTTCCGGGGGCTCCGAGAAAATACTCCGCCGCGACCGGGTGTCTGTCGGAATTTCCCTCGTGCGAGCAAGCATGCACTCATTCGTCGACCCTGCGGTCGAGTTCGTCGAGCAATGACCGATGTTCGCGGGGCATGTCCGCATCTGTCGGCAGATCCAGCAACTGCCGAAGCTGGCGACGGCTGGCGTCCGAGGAAATCCACTGACGTATGAGACGGGCTATGGCCCTCTGTTGGGCCTTGCCGATTTCTTCCATGTTGGGAACCCAAGCTTATCCTTGGTCGAACTCGGCGGCTCCCTGATGGTTCCCTGGCTGCATATGAAACTGCGGTTGAGCAATCGGCGACCTGGGTAACTAAAGGACGGCTGTCTGACAGCACTCAACTTGCTCTAAAGCCGTCCCGCCTTGCCCGTCGTCAATTCGGCCTCTCCGGCTTAGTGGGGCTGCCCAACAGGACAGCCATTCCTTTCCTCGCGTCTTGTAACCGGCCTTTGATAGTGGCTGTGTCGCAATCGCAGACGTCGGCGGCGTCTTCACATGAGAGCCCGAGCATGCAAACCAGAACGATGGCTTGCCGCTCCAGGCTCGCCAGGACGTCAATGGCACGAGCGATTTTTGGGCCGGTTTCCATCTGTCCCCGCGGATCGGCGGCAAAGGGTTGCGACAAGCAACTAGCGGGTTCTCGAGGTTGAGAGGCTGTGCCTTGAAGCCTGGCCAAGGAAGCCCTGCGCATCGTAGCGAAGATCCACGGTTTAACCCGGCTCCCATCAAGGCCATCGAGATCTGCAATTCCTTTCATCAGCGTTTCTCGGACAAGGTCGTCAGCTTCGTCGATGCTGCCGCTGAGCGAGCGTGCGAACGCCCGCAGTGCTGGAATAAGCTCGACCAGGTTCGTCTGTTCGCCAGAACCTGCTAATGATGAGCCGCCAGGACAGGTAGAGGGCTGTATCTGCTCCGGAAGGCCCGGACCTGACGCGTTGAGCTTGCGACGGTGCTCAGCCATTAGACGGATCCTCTACCGACGGAACCTCTTTCTTGTTGGTCTGATCTGGCGAGATGAAGGTCCAGGAAGCGATTGTCATGTCTTGCTCCAAGCTGATATCGGGCCCCGTCAGCTGACAAGTCCTGCGTGCGAAGCAGGGCATTGTCGCTCGGCACGCATAGACCAATTAATCGCTCACCGACTTTGATGCACTTACATAGATTAAAGCGCCCGCCCACTTGCGCCGATCTACTCCGTGATCAAGCCCGAACCATCTTCCCGGCGTCACAGCGTTCGACGTCTTGTCGCTGGATGGCGTCCGATGGGCATGGTTAGCTTGTGGGCAGGGCCTGATCCGGCAGGCGGCAAACTAAAGCAACTTTGTTCGTGGCGCCGTTGCCACGTTCCTGTTGCAGAGATTTCGGGAGCAACCGGATGCCGTCGCAAGGGCGCAGCCGCCGGCGTGAAAACCGTACGAATTCATCTCGTCATTTTGATATCAAGTGATAGACTTAGTCGCAGGACTTTTTCCCCATTCTCATCACGCACCTCGACAAACAATTGCTGTCCGTCGATGCTTTTCAGTTCGTCTCTCGAGAGGTCGACGAGGCCCTCGAATCCGACACGGCGCACCTCTTCGATACCAGCGCACTCCACGCCTATCTCATCCTGCAAGACCAGATCGCGATCACCGCTGTCAAAGAAAAATCGTGCCATCGAAGAGTTCCCGTCACCACTAATCTGCGGGGGTCTTTTGGTGCAGGTAGGTTGTGTCGAAATCTCCTGCCCGTTTGAGGCCGGCCCAGTCGCGAGCATGCACTCTCGATCCTGTGGTGGCGATGAGGCCTTCACGTCGTAGTTCCTGAAGCATTCGGTTGACGTGGACCGTTGACAAACCCAATGCATCACCAAGTGCGGCCTGAGTTATGGGAATATCCGCAACGTGATCCTCAATGCGCCCCACCGATCGCATGCGACATATCAGTTCGCATAAAATGTGAGCCATGCGGGTATAAGCCTCTCGTCTCCCCACATTGGTGACCCACTCTCTGTATATTGCGGCGTCGATTAGCGTCGACCGCCAGAAAGCCGCGGCGATGCGGGGGTGTTGGTCGCAAATGCTGCGCAGAGCGTCGTGTCGCATGAAGCCCACTCGGGCCGGCGTAAGCGTCGAGAAATTACAATCCATGACCGACAGATGCAGCCCGTGCAGATCCGGAATGTCCCCGGCCACGAAGAAGGAGGTGATTTGTCGTTTTCCTTCCCCCGTGTATTTGGTGGAACCGATCAAGCCTTCCAGAACGACAAACGAGTAAACAGGTTGGTCACCCTCACGCACGAGGTCGTGGTTGACCAAAAAATCTTTCTCCTGAATCGGTATGTTTTTCAAAACCCTAATTTCAGCTTCTCGAATGTCCGAGATGGTCTGCAGTTTACGGACAAGTACATCCGAGGGTGAGGCGGGAGACAAAATGGCTACCTAGCTGATGTTGGCTACCGAACTTTTATTCACGCCAAAAGTTCCGGCTGGCGGTGACAGTTCGGAACCGACGGGCGTCGCGCGGCATGAACCAATGACACGGGCTCCGTTCGAATGCATGAAGCGGGGCAGGCGACTTCGAGAGGATATTACCCCTGCCGGACACCGCCCAGCTTTACGCCCGTTCCGGCAGGCGATGCGTATTGGCATCGCCGCTCGATAAACCGCACGCCCTGCCACTGCCTGCCACACTTTAATCCGCGCCAGAGGAACGGGGTCGCCCCCTTGACGTTCCCCACCGTTGGCAAGGTGAGATCTCAGTGAACAGACCTATTTCGCGGACTGAAATTATCGAACAACTCGATCACCCCTCAAACGACAGGGAGGTCGCGAGAGAACAGGGCGTCTCGCCTTCTGCGGCAATTGCGGCGGCGCTGGCCGACTCGCTGGAGGACGGTCCGAACAAGCATATTATCCATATATCCGCCTCGGAACGCAGTGCCGAAGAGATCTCTGGAGCTTTGCGTCAGTTTCTGCCAGGCGCAGACATCATCTTCCTGCCCTCCTGGGACTGCCTGCCCTACGACAGGGTATGGCCGACACGCGCCAATATGGGGCGGAGGCTTCGCGCGCTGCATGAGATCGCAGGCGAGCCCAAACGCCCGCGCGTCGTGGTTCTGTCGATCGAGACCGCTCTCCAGCGGGTGCCGCCCGCACCAGTTATTGCTGGGGGCTTC
Organism: Mesorhizobium sp. WSM3626; assembly: GCF_000513935.1. Lineage (GTDB taxonomy): Bacteria > Pseudomonadota > Alphaproteobacteria > Rhizobiales > Rhizobiaceae > Mesorhizobium > Mesorhizobium salmacidum. The sequence continues at coordinate 59,810 of NZ_AZUY01000026.1, forward strand.
ACAATTCTGGAACTCGGACAAATGTTCGACCCGCACGACTTCCGAACGAAAGCCGAGGCGGTGGGATACGCCGTCGACGAGAGGGTGGACGAACCCGGCGAGATAGCCTTTCGGGGCGACCTGATGGATATCTTCCCTGCTGGCGCCGATCACCCGGTCCGTCTTGTCCTCGGTCCAGATAGCTGCATCCGAGAACTCAAGATCTACGATCCCGTCACCCAGCTTAGCGAACATTCGCGAGAGTCGATCACTGTTGGACCGGCATCCGAGCTGATGTTCGCAACAGCTGATCATTCCGAGTTGGCACCAATGCGAACGACACCGATGGAAGAACGCCTGATCGCGTTGTATGGCAGTATGCCGTCGGTCTTCGATGTGGCATCCGGCGCCTCAATCTCCTTGCCAGAAGGGCTCGAAGGCCCGCCGCTCGACCGCGTCCTGGATCTGATCGAAGATGCACGTCGTGCCAGGCAAGAGGTTGCCGAACCCGCAACACCATTGCCTGAACAGTTTTACCTGTCGCGCGAGGAATGGGATGTTGCGGTTCGTAAACGCCGCCGCACGAGTCATACCGTCTCAGCCACCCGAGTTCCCAAATTCGTTCGGCGGGCGCGATCCCGAGATCAGTTCGCCGAGTTTGTGGAAAGGCAGACGAGGTCGGGTGTCACTGTGGTGTTCGCCGGCGAAGCCTCCGAACTGCAGCGTGCGGATCGTCTGCTCGAACGGAGGCTTGGCCGGCGAATGGGGGAGGCGGAGGACTGGCCGCAAATCCGTTCGGCCGCAAGGGGCTCTCTTCTCAAGGCCGAATTCATTGTCGACGAAGGGTTTGTCGACGAGCAATCCCGTATCGCGCTGGTGGCTGCGACCGATCTTTTTGGCCGGGCTTTGAAGGCAAACGGCGGCGCCGCCACCAGTATGCTCGAACCCGAGTTGCGCATTGGCGACGTCGTGGTCCATGAGGATCATGGCCTGGCCATTCTGGTGGCGGTTGAACAGGTCGACTTGGCCGGCCAGCCACAGGATGTCGTCAGGCTGGAATATCATGGCGGGGCGTCGTTGCTGGTTCCGGTCGATGAATTTGGGCGGATTTGGCGCTACGGCTCGGAACCCGATGCCGTGTCGCTCGATCGCTTGAACAGCGACGGGTGGCTCAGCCGACGCAAGGCTGCGCTGCGCGACATCGACAGGCTTGCCAAGCGCTTGACGGGCCTTGCCAAAGCCAGGTCCAGCCAGCCTGCCGAGATCATGAAACCCTCGCGCGCGGATCTCGCCCGGTTTGCGGCGAAGTTTCCCTATACCGAAACTCCCGACCAGGCCGCCGCCATTCGCGATGTGCTCGACGACCTGTCGTCAGGGAGAACAATGAACCGGCTTGTCTGCGGCGACGTCGGCTTCGGCAAGACAGAGGTGGCCCTGCGTGCCTGCGCCGCCGCCGCCCTGTGCGGGAAGCAGGTTGCGGTCATAGCCCCGACAACCGTGTTGGCACGCCAGCATTATGAGACGTTCAGCCGCCGGTTTGCCGGGACCGGCCTCGATGTCGCCCACCTCTCGAGAATGGTTGGCGGGGCGGAGGCGAGAACGGTCAAAGAGCGGCTGCGGAGCGGTCGAGTCGCGGTGGTTGTGGGTACGCAAGCCCTGGCGGCCAAGAGCGTCACCTTCGCCAATCTGGGACTGCTGGTGATCGACGAGGAGCACCGGTTCGGTGTCAAGCTGAAGCAGGCGCTGCGGAACATGGCGCCCCGCCTTCATACGCTGAGCATGAGCGCCACGCCGATACCGCGCACGCTGCAATCAGCGATGTCAGGCATCCAGGAAGTCAGCGTCCTCAACTCTCCGCCCGCCAAAAGGCGTCCCGTCCGCACGATTCTGGAGCCCTTCGATCCAGCTTCGGTTAGAGCCGCCCTTTTGCGCGAATTTCGCCGGGGCGGACAGAGCTTCCTAGTGGTTCCACGCATCGAGGACATCGACCCGGTTGGCGAGCAGCTAAACAGATTGGTGCCGGAACTCGCGGTTGTCACGGCCCATGGAGAAATGAAAGGGACACGGCTGGACGAAATCATGGTCGGATTCGCTGACGGTGAAGGCGACATCCTTTTGAGCACCGACATCATCGAGAGCGGCCTCGACGTACCGCGGGCCAACACCATCCTGATCTGGCGGGCGGACAGGTTCGGTCTGGCACAATTGCACCAGCTTCGCGGCCGCGTCGGAAGGGGAGCGGCGCAGGCCATTGCCCTTCTTCTTACCGAGCCTGGCGTCGAGCTGGCCGAAGGCACAAGAGCTCGACTTTCGACCATGATTGCGCTCGATCGGCTTGGCTCCGGCCTGGCGATCAGTCAAAGAGACCTCGACCTGCGCGGGGCAGGAGACCTCTTCGGCGAAGATCAAGCCGGGCACATGAAGCTGATCGGAGCGGGACTTTATCAGCATCTGCTGGAGCGGGCGGTTTCGCTGGCTGGGGGAAGGGCCGATCCAGACAAGCAGCTTGCCGATATCAAAGGCGCCGCAAATGGGGCCTTTCCCGCAAGCTACGTCAACGAGCCCGCGGTGCGCGTTGGCCTTTATGCGAGGCTGTCTCGCATGACTTCCGAGACGGATCTCGACTCATTCGGCGAAGAGCTCGAGGACCGCTTTGGAGATATGCCCGGCCAAGCAGCGGATTTACTGGAACTGACCAGGTTGCGCATAGGCGCGGCGGAACTGGGCATCAGCAAAGTCGACGTGGGCCCCGAAGCCATCGCAATCACCTTCCGCAAGAAAACGGTGGGATCCGAATGGCGCTTTAAAAACGCACAGAGCTTCGAGTTCCGCAACGGCCGGCTGATTTTCAGGCCGTCGATCCCGCCCCGCGGCTCAGGCGTCGATGCCGTACGCTCCCTAGTTGGAGCCTTGCGTGCGGCCAAGCCCAGCCGGCCCAGTGCGTGATGGGTTCGCTCGGATCACCGGTTCCAGATCATGGGGAAAGTTCGGCGCTGCGACGGGCAGTTCGTCAGTTGGCGTTCTTTCCCTTTGAGTCATCGGAAGCATTTCAGCGACCTCGATGAGGATATCCTTCACGAAGTGATTGATGTGGACGCCCATCTGCTGCGTGCCCGTTGTCTCCGATCGCCTTCCAACTTGCTGCCGCAAGGTATGTTCCCGCCCTGAAAAGCAGGACGCGCCCTTCTGTAAGGTCGATCTTCGAGGCAAATCCTGGCGAGTGCGCGTCCGGCGCGCGGGCAGTTCGCTCAAGGTTTTGCTCCTGCTTGATGGGCCGTCATCGACGAGGAGGCCGTCAGCGTCGCCTTCCGGGGCTACACGCCGCTGCCGCTCGACGACTGCCTCTATGCGCTGCAGCCACGATCCCGCATCTGACACGGCCTTCACGGTACCGCTGCCTTCAGCTGCGGGCTGCCTGCCGGCGCCTTATGAGCCTTGCCTGCGCGCGTGCTCGAGCCGAAGACGCGGGCGATCGGAATGGGAATATTCTATACGGCTTTCCACGTCGCTCGGCTCCGCGAGTGCCGCGCTCGACTTCGGCGCGGTCATGCTCCTGGTTTGCCCAGCAATTCTGTGGGTCTTCCACCGTATCTTTGCTGGCCAAAATCGCCCGGCACTTCCCTGAGGCGGCCGGTGCCAAAGCCACAGCCAACCTACTGCTGCTGTTGGCCGCCGCTCTGTGGAGGTTCGGGAACGTGGCGCAACGACGGTGCTCGATCATCTCGATGCGCTGAGCGCCGTCGGCCTACGCTGCCTGGTCAAAGGGCTGCTCGTGCAGCCCTTTGACCTGATCGAACGGCCCGCTACGTGCCGGCGGGCCCTCCCTTTTCCAGCATTGCCTGTCGTGCTGTTTGCCGTCTCCATCATGCTGCGGCAGTTCTGCTCTCTTCGCCCCCGTCACCAATGCTTTCTTGCAATGGGGTGACGCAGCTATGGGCGAACCTTACGGCGCCGACGCTCTCTTGCCTCAATGCTTGGCGGCGAGCTTCATTTCGGCAGCCCTGCCGTCTCAGATGGATCCTCATCGATCGGATTCGTAACCAAGCCGACGCGACCTGGCCGCGCCTGTCGAGGTTCCCCAGCGACCAACGCAGTGGGAGGATCGACCCTGCAGACCAAATGAACACGAGACACGCGTCACATCACTTCCGATCCACCAATCGGCCGATATGCTCTAGAGACGTCAGTTTGTTCATCAGGCCAGCCTTGGAAAGCCTGGGTGCATGGTCGAGACGCGGCCCATGTTGCGGTAGCTGGGGTGAGAGCGCGTTGGCGTTGGCACCAAGCGTTTCGTCAAGCGTTCGGGCAATGCCGTCGGCGCCAAGCAGAAGCATAGGCAGTCGGTAGGCCTCGGCCCAGGCACGCCAGTCGGCGGCAACAAGTTCGAGGTCGTCGGACACCAGCAGCGGCACCGTCAGCATCGGATCATTGTGCAGAAGCTTGAGCTCCGCTGTGAATTTTTCATCCGGATCCTCCATCGCGCAGGCGGCCACGCCGCGGAAAACCTTGGCGGGAAGGGCAATGATTGCCGGCACGCTGCTTGCATCCTGCGTGCGGCGGACCACCACACCACGTTGGTTGAGGGTGAAGGTCACGTCGCCATAGTCGTCGTGCGTGGTATAGCTCACCGTCTCCGGCAGGCGCGATGGGTCGAGACGCCTGTTGCGGCCGGTCCAGGAACTCGTCTCCGGTTCAGTATGAGCCCGCTTACCATCGTCCATCATTGGCACCTGGAGAAAGAACGGGCCTAAGCAAAGCACGCAACCAATGACCCGAGTGAGCCCCAATCCTCTGCGGCGCCGCCGTTTTCGGCTTGCGTCCAGCAACAGCTGCGTGCCTTTGCAATCTCTACCCCCTTATTGAGGTCGAACCGTACCCGGCTCGAACTCTCAGGACATGTCCTACTGCCAAATAAAATAGCAGTGTACTGTGTATTAGCGATTACTAATTTATGTCAATTTTTTGGTACTTGGCAAAAAGGCCGGCTGAGCTATGCGATTCGACTACCGCGTGGATGAAAACGACGCTTGCTGGCCCCCAGCGCAGAAAAGAGCTTCGCGCCAGCGACATCTGCCTTCCTGAAGATCTAGCCTAAGGGGCGGCTGCCGCGGGATCGACTTTGATTTCTTCAAACCGTTGTCTGACCTATGAGGGAGGGGGCCTCCAACAAGCGCCCCCATTGTCTTGGGCCACGGTAATTATCAATCGCAGCGGAAAGCCCGCCTGGGCGGCGAGCTTTCCTGCCGGCCGGAGGCCAGGAGAGTGAGGTCGAAGCCCCACCGCTGGTTCCGCAGCCCCATTCCCAGGCGTCAACGGCGAGAGATCATGAGGCACAGCTGACGCAGGTCGCCGTCATAGGTGTCTTGGCTGTTCAGCACATCGACACAACGCTTCTTCATCCTCGTCAGTTGAACTTCGACATATCCGCCACAACGGCCGGCATCTTACCCGGAATGCGGGTTGCTCCTGGGGTGCTTAGCGTGCCCGGGACCGTTCCGACCACCAGCGTTGAGACCGGTACCCACTCCCAACCTGCACCGACGCCGGCTGTTCCACCGACATTGGCGCCAAGCCCAGCCGGCTCCGGCATTTACGCCACCCGAGCCGTCCACAGAGGCGCCAAGGCCGGCGTTGCTAATGCCTTGAGTTGCTTAACGGAGATTACCGTCGTTCGTCGTGGTTCTCATCTGTTTAAGAATGTAGAAAAGATTTTCTTAAAAGTTTCCAAGTTACTCATTTTTGTTCTCGTAATTGTCCATCGAAAGCTAATTCCTAATTTAGCATTCCGTGTTTGTTCTTATTGCAACTAGCCTAGGTAGGGGCCGCGTTGGGAAGCCGTTTCTTCCAAACAACGAGAGAGCCCTATGCCAGTCTGATTACGTCAGCGAGCATCTCGGTCATTCCGGCCGATATGGCCGCCGGCCAAAGCGGACATTACTGGTGCCGATGCTGAGGTCGCGGTTGCGCCGGATGCGGTAGTCGACGCTCAGTAACCATGTGCTTGACGGTCCGCTGCTGTAGCGGCTGTCAGCGCGCTTCGAGATGATGCCTTCGAGTCCCATCCTCCCGGCGGAGCGGAAGATCGCAAGCGCACTGCCCTCGAAATGCTCGCTGTATTGGATCTTGCCGAGCCCAGGCTCAACCAGTTGCCACAGCGCCTCCTTGCGCCGCAGCAGCGGAAAGGCGGCTAGATCGCGGCCGTCGAGATGGAGGATATCGAACGCGACGAACACCAGCCGGCTCGGCTCGTTCCAGATCGCGCTTTCGAGCACAGGGCGATCGGGATCTCCCTGCTCGCCTGGCACAATGACCTCACCGTCGAGAATGGCAGTCCGGCACGGTAGATCGACGGCCAGTGCGATGGGCCAGTATTTCCTGGTCCAGTCACGGCCGTTTTTGCTGTAAAGGCGGACGCCGTCATTATCGATGACGATCTGCGTTCGATAGCCGTCGAGATTGGTCTCGTGGACCCATCCATCATCCGCAGGCGGCAGCTCTACCCGAGTCGGGATCTGCGGCGGAATAAACTCCAGCCGGCCGCCATTGACCTTGGCACGCTTGCTCAATGGCGCCACCTTTGATCGCGCAGCGGCGGCCGACCGGCACAGGCAGCACGACATCGACCCAACATGATGCCTGCCACCTGTACCGAGCCCCCCGAGCCGCTGCGAATATCTGCGCACAAGGCCGATTTGTCGTTAGCTTTGCATCCTAATACTTGTCCTGGCGTACATATCTCGCTCGGTGCGGGGGCTCTTACACCGTTCCCGACCGGCTTAATGCTGTCGGGATTGCCGCCAGCCTGCGTAGCTCTTGCCTAGAGCCGTTCGTCATTTCACGGAAACGCACACCGCTCTCACTCTTTGATTTCGATCCAATCGGGGCGAAACCGTTTGATGCTTCTCCTGGATTGCGATTTTCGGACAAACTTGGTCAGTCCATCAAAAGCACCACAGCAGGGTGCAGCTTCTTCAGATTAGGCAATGATTTTGACTGCCAGGGTATGTCGGGCGTTCCACGCACGACAAGTCGAACATCGGGATGCTTGCGCACCTCGATGGTAAATTTCGCCAGCAGGTTGATGCCGGAAGAGTTAAGGAAGTGAAGGTCCTTCAGATTGAGCGTAATAGAGGCGGGATTCGAGGCAAGAACACTCGCCGCCAACGCCGCGATAGGCGCACCAGCGTCGGAACTGGCAAGTCGCATTGCGCCATAAAAGAAAATCTCGCTTTCTTCAGTCCACACGCGGTAGTCGTCTGTCTTGATTTCCATAGCTTGGCATCGTTTCATTTGGTTGTGGGTTGCGAGATCGGAATGGAGGCGTATGTCTCCACGCAAATCCGATCGGTTTCGTCGGTGGCGCTGAATATCCAAGCCAGGCGCGCGCCGTAGTCGCTCATCAACGTCAGCAATCCTAGTCCGGAGCCTCCCACGTCTGGGTTGGCGGCATTGGCTTCGATTCGCTGTATTAGCAGGTCCATAGGGTCGCCAACCGTGATGTCCGCCAGGAGGCTTTGGAACTCAGACGCATCTTCACCACCGACGTCATTCGACACCTTGAGCTTGAAGCACTCCGAATCCATCGACGCCTCGATCACGATCTCACCCGGTGCGCGAAATTTGACGGCATTTTCGATGAGTTCGTTGACCAGATATCCAATGCTGTGCCGCACTTCCATGTAGTCATTGCGGGAGGACCGGAAGCGCAACGCGAAAAGATCGGCGATGAAGTCTGAGGTCGTGGCACAATGACGCCAACCTAAGTCGAGAGGCCCGTCGAACAGCCGCACGCGACTTATGCTCTCCTTCATCCCGATCGCAATATCAGGGGTCCCGAACAGCGTTGTCATGGCTATGTATGCCTTATGATCACGAGGGTGATGTCGTCGTGGATCTTCTGGATCCCGATATGGGCCATCAGATCGTCGATGATGCCGCACTTGATTTCCTCGGCGCTGCTGCCGTGACGCTTTTGCGCACTTCGGCACAGGCGCTCGAACCCGAACAGAGTTTTGTCCTGATCCTCAGCCTCGGTCACACCGTCGGTGTGGAGTACGATCACGTCGCCGCTCCCGAACAGGATGTCACGCGTGGCAATGAACTTCGAGATGTCGTTCTCCAGGCCAACCGGCAGACCCAGATCAATCGTATCGATACGTTCGACTGCCCCATCCGCACGCACGACGAGAACGTCCTCATGCTGGCCGGATAGCGTTACCCGCTCATCCTCGAAGTCAAGGAAGGCCAGCGAGAGATGCTTGCCGCTGTTCGTCCGCTCGATGTTCTTGTAGATGGCCCTGTTCAATCGATCGAGAAACTGGTGCGGATCCCCCTCGTCGGTCTCCTGCAACGCGCGTGCAACGGATTGGACCATTAGCATCAGCACGCCACTCTCGAGACCATGACCGGTCACGTCGCCGATGCCGATCTTGACCCGTGGCCCATTCTGCAGGACGTCGTAATAGTCGCCGCCGACCTCGTCGGCTGGCCGCATGTAAGCTGCGATCTCCAGCCCCGGAATGGCCTCGAGTTCGATTTGCTTCGGCAGGACCATCATCTGGATCTGCCTGGCGACCGCCAGTTCGGCACCAAGGCGGACGTTCTCGTCCTGGAGCTTTTCGTTGAGTGCGGAAATCTCCTGATTTGCGTCCCCGAGTTCCCTGGTTCGTTCATCGACGAGTTGCTCGAGGTTTTCAGTGTGAAAGCTGATCTGCTCGGCCATCCGGTTGAAGGCGATGCCTGCCGCTCCAACCTCGTCGCGCGTTGGAATGTTCACGCGGACTGAATAGTCTTTGGACTGGAGCCGCTGGGCAGCGCTGGCAAGTGCTCTGAGCCCCGCAGTGATTCGCTTCGAAATTCCGAGCACAGCGGCAAAAACAATCAGAAGCGAAACGGCGATCGCGGCGATCTGGAAGAGCAGTATACGGTTGGTCGCGCGGGAAATACTCTTCTGCGCGGCGAACAGGGAGGCATAGATCTCCCGTTCGGGAACGACGATCCCGACCGACATCATTTCGGACTTGATCGGTCCCGAACTCCACAGATTGGTCGGCTTCAATCTTTTGAGAACAACGATGTAGGGTACGCGTTCGCCCTTGTCATCGAGCATGATATGCTGAATGACACCGTCATTGTTCTGGTCGAGAGGCAGCGACGCGATAGCTGGCTGCGTGCTTCCCCGCAGGGATCTTTCCAGGCCGGTGACGCCCTGGGTGCCCGCATCGCTCGATGACGTCAGGCCGATGATCGCCTGACCCGACGGATTGATCGCCACCACGTTGCCGGTCGACATCGTGAGGAAGCCGAACCCGGTTCCAGCGATCTTCACACGTTCGACGACTTCCGCGAGTTGATCGAGAGTGATGTCCGCTCCCGCCGTACCGGCGATGCCGGTGCGATCGCGCGTCCACAACGGGTGGAAAAAGCTGACGATCAGCTTTCCCGTGATTGCATCGGTGTAAGGCGCTGTCTGGGTGATATCGTCAGCAACCGGACGCGAGGCCGAATCCCTGGCCCACTGCTGCCATGATCCATAGATTCCGGGAAAGAAAAACTCCCAGAACTCCGCCTTGTTGTGCCCTGGATAAAGCCGGTCGAAGGTCTGTGCCTGGTCCGTATACGGTACCGTCCTGAAGATCGGCCGTTCTTTTGGACCAATATAGTACATCTGCAGTTTGGACGCCCCGCTGGCCATGAGCGTTGGCGCAACGAGATCCAACACGGTGCTGTCTTCTATTTCCCGTTGAACGCCTGGCAGCGGACTGTGGTCGGCGCCCAGCAGGTAGCCCCAGACGCTGACCACGGAAGGCGCGCCCGGCAGGTTCTGCGCCCAATCGCCCCGCGCATCGTAGACTACCTTCGCGGAGCCGGGCGCCTCCTGCGAAAGCGTGGCTCCGACCTGTTGCTGCCTGCCTGGATCGTCGATTTGAGCCTGTAGCACGCCCGCCAGGGCCTTGACGTCGCCATGGACTCGATCGAGCAGCAGGTCGACGCTCAGCGCTGTCGATTCGGCATAGGAACGAATGTATTCCTGATTTGCGGTCGTCAGGCCCTCGCCGACTTCCGACGTGGCATCGCGCGAAAGCTTTTGAACGTTCCAAAGCGCCAGCCCACCGCTCAAAAGGAGGTCGAACAGTACGGCGCCACAACGACCAATACGAATTTCGCTCGAAAGGAGCGCAGGCCGAAGCGCGGTGTACGCTCATCGTCTGCTTTCATTGGGGCCGTCGCCCCGATGCGACCCAGATCGGCCAGCCCGCATAACCCTTGGGGTGGAGCGCGGCGAAAATGTGGTCCTCGAAGCCCTGCCGGAACCGTGCGACGAACTCCGGTCCATCGCCGCGCTTGGTCGCCATCTCGCCCGCATAGACATCCGACCAGGCCGCAATGACGTCGGCGAAGTCCTGCGGATCGCCGTCCAGGTTAGTGACCATGAAGGTCTCCACACGGATGTCTTCGAATCCGGCTTCTACCAGGTATCGCCGGCTCTTGGGCCCAAGCTCGACGTCCATCTCGAAATGCCCGAAGAGCTTCGCCACCTCGTTGTAGGTCCAGCGAATGCTTTCGGCGCGGGGCTCGCCGAGGCAATGCGAATTCTTCTCGTTGGTGATGTAGACCCGCCCGCCTGGCTTGCATATGCGGTAGAGCTCCTTGAGAATGAGTTCAGGTCGATTGAAGATTTGCAGGGAATGTCGGCAGGTGACCAAGTCGAACTGCCCTTCATCGAGCAGCATCTCCGACGCATCACCATAGGTATACTCGATGCCCCGGATGTCGAACTCCCGCATCACGCGTCGAGCATAGTTCAGGCTTGACATGGAGTGATCGAGGGCGACGATCCGCGATGGCTGGAACTCCTTCTGCGCGAGCACGGCGAAATCACCGATCCCACAACAAATGTCAGCCATAACGATCCCGGGCCTCATGCCGTGTCGCGGCAAGATTGCGCGCTCGTGGCGCCATGTCATCTTTGTCTGAGTGCGCAGGATCGGTACGAACCCGCCTTCCTCAAGGAAGCCCTGCCCCGGATAGAATTCGGTGTCATACTCCTCGACCGTGATATTCGGTTCTATGCCGCTCAAGCGACCAAATTTTCGCGAGGTCCATCCGACGACGCTTGACGTGATGACGACGAATTTGAGATCGGGTCGAGCGCGACAAGCGTCGATGATGATCCTCGAAAAGGTGTGAAACGCAGCATTGTTCATCTGCGTTAGGCGCCTGACATTGACGTAGAGAACGCCGCGCACGCGGCCGATCGCATCGCGAAGCAACGCTATGCTGGGCCCAAGCTCATCAATCGCCTGAGGCCGGACCACTCCCGATATGCAAAACTCCTGGCTATTGGCGTCGTATTGCACCTTGAAGCGCGGGAGAAGGTCGTAAGGGCTCAATTTTGCAAGCCCTCCAGGGAAAGATCCACGACAAGCTTGATTGCATCGCCCTCGGCTTCCTCGATCCAGAATGTCGCGTTGTAGTCGACAGCCAGTTCCAGAAGTACAACGTCACGGCTGGGCGCGAGATCCCCAGACACCGAATTGAGGTATCGCTCTGTGGCCTCTATCCCTGCGAGTTGGGACACGGCTTCTTCGTAGAATTGCCGCTCCTCAGGCACGCAAGGAAATGTCAACTCGATTCTATCCGTTCCACCATGGCGAGACACCCTGCATGCCAGTTCGCCGTCGGCATGGCGCGTGCGAAAGGCGACTTCCAGCAATTCATTGAAGGCAGAGGAAAAGAGATTTGAGTGATGGACCGAGTCTGACCTGTTTTGGCTGATCATCCGCGCCATGTATGTCGAGACATAGTCGCAATGTTTCCAAGCGGAGACAAAAGCTTTGATTTCCATATCGATCTGGATCATCGGTGCAAAGGTCGGCTCGCCAGCCAGGTGATGATGAACGGTTCCCATTGGCTTCCTCACTTGCTCCATCATTATTGAATCCTCCCGGGGGGATGGCCTCCGCGAGACAAGGTTCGCCGCGCCCCCGATGAGTCAGTCTCGCACCGACCCGAAGAATTGCGCGGTATCTGCCTTGATCGTTCTGCAAATCTCCACTTCACCGTAAACAAAGGGTGTGAGGCGCTAGAGCGCCCGATTTGATCGCTCCATCGCCCGTACCACCCTCAGCGGGGACCGCCTGATGAAATCGCTGACCGCCTCGACGCCAAGTGGCCGCCCCAGGAAATTTCCTTGCAGACAATCGCAATTTTCCTTGATCAGCCACCTTGCCTGTGCCGACGTCTCGACCCCCTCCGCAGTGACATTTATCCCCAGGCCGTGTGCCAGATTCATGATTGATCGCACGATGGTTTGGCTTTTGAGATCGGTATCCAGGTCCGCGATAAAGTACTGATCGATCTTCAATGTATCGAACGGAAAGTTCTTGAGGTAGCTTAGTGATGAGTAGTACGTTCCAAAATCGTCGAGGGAAATTCGTATTCCCAAAACGTTCAGAGTATTCAGTGTGTCGATATTGTCGATCGTCTGCTCAAGCAGGACCGTCTCAGTTATCTCAAGTTCAAGTCTGTCGGCGTCGATTCCGACTGCGTCGATGATCTGAGCGACGGTGTCCGTCAGCGAACCGCTAAGGAACTGAGCTGGTGACAGGTTGACTGCGACTGTCAGCGAGGAAGGCCACCTCATTGCCTGGCGACAGGCTTCCTCGAGCACCCATCGTCCAATGTCGTCCATCAGACCGTCGGCTTCGGCAATCGGTATGAACACGTTGGGCGGAATGATTCCGACCTCGGGGTGCCGCCACCGCAGCAGCGCTTCGAAACCGATCACTGAGGAAGGAGGCCGAATGAGCGGCTGATACTCCAGATAAAGCTCGCCCCGCGCCAGCGCGGTTCGAAGGCTGCGTCTCAGATTCTCGCGTTGCTCGAGCAAGAGCAGCATCGAGCGGTTGAAAGTTCGAGCGCAGCCGCGTCCGTCTGTCTTGGCCGCGTAAAGAGCAATGTCGGCGGCTTTCATCAACTGTTCGCCATCGGTCCCGTGCTCCGGCCCGAAAGCAATTCCGATGCTCGAGCCGACGAAGACGGGAATGCCGTTGATGACGAACGGGTTCTTGAAAGCGTCGACCAGCGATCCGGCGAGGCGCTCAGCCTCTGCGGGCTGCTCCTTTCCCAATTGGATGACAGCGAACTCATCGCCGGCATACCGGTATGCGGATTCGCCGTCCTGTAACGCGTCGCGGATACGACCCGCCGCGAGTTGAAGAAGAGTGTCGCCTGCGCCATGGCCGAGCGTGTCATTGACCGCTTTGAAATCGTCAAGGTCGATTTGCAGAAGGGCGGTTTTCGGCTTTGATCCGCCGAGGGCGGCCATTGCCCGCTGCAGCCGATCGCCGAATCGCCGGCGATTTTGCAGTCCGGTCAGCACGTCGTGTGTCGCTTGATGGAGCAGAATTACATGCTCTTGCTCCTCTACCACGCTCCGCCCATCGCGCTCCCTTGATTCGATGATTCCCACCCCATTTGCAGTGGCGAAGACGAAAGCGGACCGCGGCGATTCATCCGGTGATGGTGGCAGATCAATGCTTGCCGGTGAGCCGCCATGGAACACACGAAGAAATTCGTCACGATATTTCGCATCGAGGAAGCTCGGGTAGATCTCCCAAACGGCGGCACCCGGCACCACCGCACCTCCGTACACGCCTTTGAGTTTGGCTGCGTAGTGCGTCAGACAGAAATCGCGATCATAAAACGACAAAATTTCGGTCGTGTACGCCAAAAGGTCAGCGAACAGCGGTTCGCCGGGACGTGGTGCATCGCCTGAGGAAGGCCCCTCACTCTCCGTGCCGACCCCTGTTGCCTCCGGGTACAATAGCCACCTCCATAGGCGGTAAGAATGTGCTTCCCCAGTCCAGAAATAGCATAGCTGTCAAGCTTCGCAAACATTCAACTCGCAATCTCAACAACAATCGCGTGCCGCGTATTTGCAATGCATGCTCCCCGTGATTGGCGGCGATAACAATGAACAGTTGGTTAATAAACCGGAATCGGCTATATGACTGATAGCGCGGTGGATGGGACACGAAATATTCTGGTTCATGTGGCAGCGTGATCTTTGCCGCCCCTGTGACCCGCCCGCATCAACATTCCGATCGGTAATCAGCTTCCGAGCGCCTTTAGCCAGCCTTCAAAGGAAGGGGCCTCGTCGTGTCCGCCAGGCGAAACGGGGTGGGCAGGGCGCGGCAACACCACGGCACTGCGGCCTTCGCGGGGGCTGTAACCGAATTCCTTGCTGAATGCTCGGCTGAAATTAGCCGCTGAACTGAACCCGAAGGCTTCCGCAATTTCAACAATGCGCCGACCGTCCGCCGGATCGCTGAGCGCGACATGGGATGCCAGAAGGCGACGGCTTTGTATGTAATGGATAACCCCACCGCTTGGTTCGAACAATTGATAGAGACGAGAGCGCGAGACGCCGAGCGCCCGGCACATTGAATCCGGTGTCAGATGAGCAGCGTCCAAATTGTGTTGGACGTGTCGACGCGCTCGCTCCATCAGCGCAACACTCGTCAATTGTTCGGCGACCGCGGCATGTTCCGTCGGAGGCGCGAGGCAGGCAATGACCATGCTGCGCGTCGCGTGAACGATGCGGGGCAGATCTTCAGCCGTCAGATAGCGCATTCTTGCTTCGATGCTGTTGAGGTAGTCGACCAGGAGGTTGGCAAAGTTGCCGGACAGAATTGAATTGTTCTTTGCGTCGAGGGTTGACGCCGCGTCCGAGAACAAGTCACGCGGAAGGTAGAGGAAGAGACTTTCCGAGCCCGTTACTCTCCCGCGAAACGGATAGCCAAGCGATCTGATCTCCAATTTGCCCGGCTGGTTTTCCGCAACGCGGCGATCGACCTCCGTCCACGACCGGCCGGTGCGAGGCAAGACAATATACCAGTGATCGATGGAACTGGATCGGAGCTTCGCGGCGGAGCGCACGTAGCTGTGTGCCGCCGCGCGCTGTTGAACAATCAGCATGCCACCGAGATTCCAAGTCGTGTGGTCGGCGGGAAAGCCATCGTTCAGCGATTTGTCATCCGGCAATCTGACTTCGACAAGCGGCGCTATATGCGCTTGCCAAGCGGCGAATTGATCCGCTGGCGCCAGTTCGAGCGTTGAAAAGAGCAGGGGTTCGAACGCCGGCGCGAGCGATGGCGCATCCTCTTGGTGGACTTGGCCTGCGCGCGGCCAACGACGCCGATCACTGTCCCGCGGCTGCCCCGCAGAGGGCTCGTCTTGCCTCTTAGTGTCCATCGCGTGGTGCCATATCCGAATCGGGTATGCCCCATGCCCCTCTCAATCATGTGGTGTACTTCAGGCATCTGGCAAGACTGGTGAACTCGAGTCGACCGAAACGGCGATCACGCTGGATTACGGCAAGAAATGCATCCCGAGATAAGTTTCTGGATGCGAAGCCAACGACACTCTTCGACCTGAGGGTATAGAAACGAGCATCGTGGGATACTGGTTGAGGAGACCACCGAAATGACCACAAAACTCGATAGCGAAGCTCGTCGCAGGATAATTCTTGACGGATATGATAACAACGAGCCGTTGAAAAATATTGCGGCAAAGATCGGATGCTCGCTGGCGAGCTTAAAAGTCACCGCCAGTAAGCTCGGTTGCACTAGAACGCCAAAGGAAGCAGCCGAATTTCGGCGTGGTTTCCAAATCCCTGAAAACAAACTGCAAGATTACTACAGACTCATGATCGCTGGACAATATAAATCCCGAGAGTGCGCGATCATTCTAGGTTTGATAATAGAGCAGTCATCAGTCAGTAAGTAAACGAATTTCATCGCACTGCGGGCGATGTCGCACTTAGACAGCCATCGCTTTAGCGGTTCATCAGCAAAAAAGCCCGCCGAAAGAACGGGTAGCGGGCTCTGAAAGGTTCGCCCAGATGCTGCGTCGGGATTTGTATCGCACCTGCCTCAGCCCTCATGATCTGACTGTTTGCGAACGTGTGTTCGAACGGATCTGCGCGGATGAACATCTCGACCCTTTGGACCCGGACGCCGAAATCTTGGCGGTGATGATTGTGGCCGTGTTTAGAAATGTTCACACCAGGGAATGCGAATTGCTTGAGGCGGTCAGGTCTCGGCGGCAAAAGGCTGTAGGAATCGGGCATTAGTATATGCCGCCCAAAAGGTAGGCCAGAAATTTATAAGGGGATGCATAAACGCGATTAGGCGCGCCGCATGAATCCATTCAGTCGCAACGCACTGTCGCCACGTCACGGAACTTGAACCCCGGCGCTGCCACGAGTTCATGGGTGGTTCCAATCTGCGTTGGTTGAGATTTGCTTGGTGCAAAAGGACCTATCGGCCGTAATGTCGGCTGGCCTGTTTGGGCCAGCTAGCGCGTTCAACCCACTGCTTAAATGTCTGCCCAGTGCTTTTTGGACGCCAGAAGCCGCGTGTCCGCTGCCGGCCCCATTGCTGCAGGGGGGCGATGCGCCTCATCCCAGCCGTTCAGACGACATCTGCGAGTTCCTTAGAGCGGACGGTCAACTAGGCGGGACATTACGACGGCATCGGGGTAGTTTGTCACAGGGCTCCCGCAGGCGAAGGAGCATCAGGACGTATCCTAGGGTCATCAACTGCTTCGTCGAAGGTGTCGCTCCAGCGCAGGGACGCTGGAGCGAAGGGCCCTCGATGGACGGCAAGGGCGAATTCTCCATGGTTCCCGGCGCGCCGATGGGCGAGGAGCCAATGCTCTCGCCGCCCCGGCCAAGCTCCGGTGCCCTAAGTGATCAGATGTTCGACAGGAAGGCAGCCGAATAGGCAAAACCCGCAGGCGGAAGCCGGCGGCGAAAGCCACCGCGTCCGCTTTGCGCCGTTTGTATTCGAGCGTGGGGCCCTCCATCACGACGCGTCAGGCTGAAGGAGCCTGGCGCAGACATCGCGAATGAGCCGCGGCAGGACGTTGAACGAATAGCCGACATGCAGCCGCTCGAGCGGCGTGTGATAATCGCGTCCCCATGGACCAATGTTGATGGTCGGTATGTTGGCCAGTGCTCGCTTCGGAGGCCAGCGCACGGCGTCTTTCCATGCCGGCGTGTTGCGGGCGACAATGTCGAGGGAGGAGTCGTCCGCTTCGCCAAAGAAGCTCATGTCCGAGATCCCGGCGAAATAGTCCGCGCAGGTGACCACATCGCCATAGCGTGCCGCTGCCTCATTGGCGACGTCGATTGCAGCCGCTCGCAGCCTGACGGCTGCCGGCTGCGCGGAAAGGTTCGTCGGCAGATAGGGTATTGATCCGAAGCCTGTCACTATGGCTGGCCCGGCCAAGCGGCTGAGCTCCCAGGCCTGCTCGGTCAGCAATCGGCACTTCTCAGGTAGTGGCTGGTCGCCGGCGGCGATCGAGGCAGAAACACCTTCGAACCGCGTCCGCTCCGACTGGTCGATACGCGCCAGCAAAGTCTCATACCGGTGGACCGGGATCAATTGCACCATCTCCAGCAGACCTGTTTCGTGCTGCGCAGAGACGCGGTGCCGGAACTCCCGTAACAGGTTCGAAGCCGCTTCAGCACATAGGCTATCGAACCGGTCGAGCACCTCATCGGGCGTCCGGCGATAACTCAGCACATTGAAAGTGGCATGGGCGGTCCCCGGTGTCGTAACGTCGTATCGGGTCTTCCCGTCCGCAATCCCGAGCAGGCTGGGCGGCGTGCCGGGTGCGGTTCCGCACGCGTCGGTGAGCTCGGGTGCCCATTCGACGCGGGCAGCGATCGCGGCGGCGATCGCCCCCGCATTGAGCCCATTCAAGGGAAAGCCGCTATGTGTGGGGACGCCAACCACCCAGGCGGCCGGAAGCAGCTTGCCGACAGTTCCCAGCGCGATGACGCGACCCTTGCTGCCGTCGCCATCATCGGCGATAGCATCAAGATTAATCACCGCAAGCAAGTCGAGATCGCGCTCCTCGCAGAGTCCAGGCAGGATCTGTGCCGCCTTACGGGCGCCGGCGGAATTGTTCTCCTCGTCCGGCACCGCGATAAAGAGCAGATTTCCAACCGGCTTTGCGCTTTCGGCAAATTCGGCGCATACCGCCAGCCCNGCTGCCAGGCCAGCTTTCATGTCGAGAAGGCCGCGTCCGGCAACGAATTCGCCGCCCGCGAAATCCTCGTGCGCCAGGACGGCGGCTGGCGCCTTGGCGAGGACGAGGGAATCGCGCAATGCCTTTGTCAGGGCGTCGGGCCGAGTGGCCAGATGCTCCAGCTGTCCGTAGTCGCTTGTCCCGACGGTGTCGTAGTGACCGGTCAAGAGCACGGTCGAGCGAGCGGAGCCGCGCAGAAGCATCGCCACGCAGTGACGGCCGTCCTGAGGTTTGACTTCGATCGTCCAGACCTCGGCGTCCTGAAATGCCGCTTGCTCTCGGAGGTGCGCCGCCAACCATGGGCCGAAGGCAGCCTCGCCGTCAGTGCCGGTGATGCTTTTCTGCTCGGTCAGTCCGATCGCCCACCGCTGCGCGCGGCTGGACAGTGTCTCGATAGGAGCGTGGGTCATTGCGGTCCTGGCATTCGCGTGGGCACGGTGGACCCTAACTTGGTCAAGCGATCTCTCTCAAGCGCACTTTGACGCTGGATTGGCTCGGAAAGGCATTCTTTCTCACAAGGAACTTTCGGCCAACTCTCCCCGCGTTGCTCTTGGATCCCAAAAAGCTGTTGGCCGACGGAACATCGCAGGTTCCATGAAGTTGGGGCAGTACGGAGGAACGTGCCATGAACAGTGTCATCTATCTTATCGGCCTCGTCGTTGTCGTGCTCGCGGTCCTCTCCTTCCTCGGTTTTCACTAGGTGATCCATGCAACGTAATGACGGCCAGGGCCGTAACCCCGCTGATTTCGACAAGGCGACAAGTGACGTTTCCGACAGGCTTGCCCGGGAAAAAGAGCGCGCGAGCGAGTTGCTTCACGATGCCCGCGACGAACTGACCCGCAAGGCTGGCGACTACGCGACAGAAGCCACGCAGGTTGTTTCGGACAAGGCGCAGGAGACGCAGCGCGACATTGCATCGAGCTTGGCGGCGTTGGGCGGCGCGCTACGCGCGGCCAGCGATCACCTGGCCAACAATGATGAAAGGACTGCATCGAAATTTGCCTTGGAAGCCGCTGGCGGCCTGGAGCGGCTTTCCTCCTCGTTGAAACAAAAACCGTTCAGCCAGGTGCTTGAGGATGTGCAGTCCTTCGGCCGGCAAAACCCCGGTGCCCTGCTCGCTGGCTCCGTATTGGCTGGATTGGCGCTTGGACGGTTCATCAAAGCCTCCCCACCGACAAGCCCCGAAGCATCTCGGAGTGCCTCGGAAGACGCCAACTCGCAGACCGTTCGAGCTGCTGATTGGTCGGCTGACAGGCCCCGAGCATCCCGAGGCTATGGCAATGCCGATGACGACCTGACTACGCAGGATGCGGAGCAAGACAGATGAACACTCAGGACAATCCCAGCCTCGCGACGCTGGTGACCGACTTGGCTCAAAACGTCACCACGCTGGTGCAAACCGAAGCCAGGCTTCTGCGGGCGGAGCTCTCAGAAAAGCTTAACAAGACGGGAGCTGGCGCCGCCGAGGTGCTGGGCGGAGCAATCTGCCTGCTCGCGGCTCTGATCGTGCTGCTGCAAGCACTGGTCATCGCATTGACTCGGGCAGGGTTGGGCGCCGGGTGGTCCTCCCTGTTGGTCGGCGTGGTGGTAGCAATTCTTGGCGTCATCCTGCTGCGCACCGGGATGGCAAGCATGGCGCCTTCCGAACTTACTCCTGACCGGACGCAGGAACAGCTCAGGCGCGACGCGAATGTGATCAAGGGACAAGTGAGATGACCGAGAAATCCGCAGCCGAACTTGAACGCGAGGCGGAGGCCGCGCGCGCCAGGGTGGTGGAAACCGCCGAATCCATTCGAGGCAAGATGACACCGGGGCAATTGCTGGACGAATTCACCGGCATCTTCTCNGGGGGAGAAAGTTCGGCCATGCTCGACAATCTGAGAACACAGGTCAGGGACAATCCCTTGCCCGTGACGATGGTGGGCGCAGGTCTGGCTTGGCTGATGCTGGGCAGCGGTCCGTCGAACGGCAGCCGGAGCCGCCCGGCCGCGTATGCGGCGCCTACTCCCCCCAGCGGGCCTGACGAGGCGGAGGGCGGCGGCTTGGGCAGCACGCTCTCCGAAACCGCTGAATCGCTCTCATCGGCCGCAAGCAGCGTTGGAGCCACAATATCAGGAGCAGCACGGGGTGCCGCCGAAGGACTGGCGAGCAACGCTACCAGTGCAGGATCGACGGCTGGCGGGATGGCTGCGAAAGCCAACCGCTCGGCACAGGAGCTATTGAATGATCAGCCCTTGGCCGTTGCGGCGGTCGGTCTCGCCATCGGCGCCGCGATAGGCGCCATGCTGCCCCATACCGCGATCGAGGATGAGCAACTGGGCGGATATCGCGAGAAGGTTCGCCAGACCTCGGAGAGCATACTCGAGCAAGGCCTCGATCAGGCCAAGCAGGTTGCCGCAGACGCCTATGAGACGATCAAGCAGGAAGCTGGACGGCAGGACACACAAGCAGGCACGGTGGCCGACCAGATTGGTGAAATCGTCAAGTCTGCGGCTGACACGACAGAGCAGTCCGTACGCGAAAGGGTCTCTCGTCCTCCAGAGCAAAAATCCTAGGGCGTAGTGACGATTTAACGGGTTGGGATTCCCAAGGAAGGGCAAATCAGATTCAACGCTGATTTTTGGAGGT